>NZ_JBBCYT010000002.1:0-785068 GCF_037144715.1 Arthrobacter sp. USHLN218 | reverse complement strand
CTTCTCCACCCACGAGAAGCACAACATCATCCAGATCTGCGACAAGATGGGCGCCCTGCGCATGTCCGACCGGATCGAGCGCGGCCCCGGCCGGCACGGCGTCTCCAACGCCTTCTACCTGTACATCCTGGACCCGGACGGCCACCGCGTGGAGATCTACACCCAGGACTACTACACCGGCGACCCGGACAACCCCGTCATCACCTGGGACGTCCACGACAACCAGCGCCGCGACTGGTGGGGCAACCCCGTCGTCCCCTCCTGGTACACCGAGGCATCCCTGGTCCTCGACCTGGACGGCAACCCGCAGGAAGTCCTCAAGCGCGAAGACACCTCCGAAATGGACGTGACCATCGGCGCCGACGGGTTCTCCTACACCCGCGCGGACGATGAGTCCGGCTCCTACCGCGGCGAGGCGGCCAAGGGCTTCAAGCTCGGCAACCTGGTCTAAAACCCGGCCCGGGGCCGGGGCCCGGCGCTCCAGGCAACCCGGACCCAAACGGTGACAAGTACGGCGGCGGCACCCACCGCCGTCGTACTTGTCACCTTCCGTGTTAACGGCCACGCGTGACACCTTCCGGGCCGGGGCGGACCGGTGTGCCGGGAACGGGCGGGACGACGGACCCGGAAGGCCCCACGCGGCGGCGCTCAGACGTGTCCGGCGCGGATACGTGCCCGCTGGTCCTTGACCGCGATGGCCAGCGTCGCGAGTACGATCACGGCGATCGCCGAGAATCCGATGGTGATCGCCACGGTCCAGTTGGTCTGCGCCAGGGTGGCGAAGGAAATGGCGGTGATGAGGGCAATGCCGACGGCCGTCCCGATCCGCTGGCCGGTCTGCTGGACGCCGCCGGCGCTGCCCGCATAGTCGATCGGAATCTCGGCGAGCGTCAGCGTCTGATTCGGACTGACGACCAGCCCCTGTGCGGCGCCGACGAAGGACAGGCTCAGCATCAGCCACCAGATGCTGGTCCCGTTCAGCTGGTTCAGGTGGACCACCAGCACGCTGGAGGCCAGGCCGATCAGGGCGCTGGCGATCCCCCAGATGACGACCTTGCGGCCGTATTCCGTGACCTTGCCACCCGCCCAGTGCGACCCGAAGGCCACCAGGACCGCCGCGGGCAGCCCCACGAGGCCGGCCTCGAGCGCCGTGCGGCCGAGCCCGTCCTGCAGGTACAGGGCGATCAGCACCCATACGCTGGTCATGCCCATCATGTAGAGCCCGGAGATCGCGGTCCCGTTGGCGAAGCTGGAGAGCCGGAAGAGCGCCAGGTCCACCATCGGGCTGCGGCCGATCCGCTTGTACCGGTTCTCCCACCACACCCAGGCCACGAGTCCGGCCAGCCCCACGGGCAGCAGCGCCCACACCCAGGCGGCTTCCCGCGCCTCGACGAACGGCAGCAGCACGACCAGCACCACGGCCCCCAGCAGCATGGAGCCCACCGGATCGAGGTCTCGCGGCTCGCGGCCGCCGGGAGCGCCGCGTGGGTCGGCAGAGGGGGCTGTCCTGGTCCGCATGGGCTTGGGGAACCAGAGGAAAGCCAGGAAGGTGGCCAGAACTCCGACCGGGACGTTGACCAGGAAGGTCCAGCGCCAGCCGTTCTCCTCGCCGGCCATCTCGACGAGGAGGCCACCGATGAGCGGACCGATGGCGGCCGAAACACCGATGACGCTGCCCAGCAGTCCGAAGGCCCGGGCCCGTTCCTCGCCGCGGAAGTACTGCTGGATCATCCCGATGGCCTGCGGGTTCAGGAGGCCCGCGCCAATGCCCTGGATGAAGCGGATGAAGTTGAGGCTGGCCGGGTCCTGGGCCAGCCCCGCAGCCACGGACGAGAGCGTGAACGTGATGAGGCCGGCGATGAAGATCGGCCCGCGGCCGAAGACGTCGCCGGCGCGTCCGGCCGCCACCAGCACCACGCCGAAAGTCAGCGCGTAGCCCGAGAGCACCCATTGGATGTCGGACTGGGTGGCCCCGAGGCCGATCTCGATCGAGGGCAGTACGACGTTGACGATGCTCACGCCCAGCAGGGCCATGAACACCGTCACGAGGAGGACCGTGAGGATGCGCCAGCGGCCGGGGTCCGGCACGAAATCCGGATCCGCCGGCGGGTGGTTCGGTGACGCGCTCACCCTCCATTCATACGCCGCGTGGCGGAAGCCACAAAACTTGCCGGGCCGTGTCCTGCGAAGCAGACTGCGAACCTATCAATCCAGGCCCGCGGGAGCTATAGTTGTGCGGCTGATCTCCTGATCCAGGTGGCAGCGGCCATCGCCCCCGCCAGTTCCAGGAAGATGACGGCCAGCATCGGACCGGCGCTGCCCGCTCCCCCGCCTGCCCCGGAGGACGCCTGCGCCGCGGCGGCCACCGCGCTGTGGTGCATGTGCGCTGGGTGTCCCCCGCCGGCCAGCGGCTGCACGACGAGCAGCAGGTGGAAACCAGCCATCGCCAGGGCCATGCCCATGAAGCTTCGGGCCGCTCCGGCGCATCCGGACCGCCAGAGCTGCACGACGCAGGACAGGCAGGCCGCGGCCATCAGGACCATGAGGCCGGACTCCCACCAGCTCCCGCGATGCAGCCACGCCATCCAGCCGTGGGCCGCGGCCGATGCCACTGCCGCCCCGGCGCAGAGCCTGGGGTGCAGCGGCACCGGCCGGCGGACCACCGCGTTGGCGCGTGCCGTCGCGGCGGGACCCGCCGTGGCAGTGCCAGCGACGGCGGGACCCGCCGTGGCAGGACCCGCCGTGGCAGCGCCGGCCACGGCCGGGTCCGTCATAGCCACGTCGGCCACGGCCGTGTCAGCCATGGCAGTGCCCGCCGGCGGGCTTGGTCGGCGGCACGTCCAGGACGGGGCTGCGGTCGAAGAAGCCTTCCGGCCGCAGCTTGAAGCCGGCGGTGTCCACCGGCATGATCGGCCAGTCCTCCACCCGCGGGTAATGCGTCAGGCCGAAGGTATGCCAGAGCACGATGTCCTCGCCGTCGATCCCCCGGTCCTGCGCCATGTAGGCCGGCAGACCGGCATCCCCGGCGTGCTGGTTGACGAAATCGCCCGTCGGGTAGCGCTCCTCTTCGGCGTGGCGGGTGACCCAGAGGTCCTTCGTGGCGAAGGCTGCGCGCCGCGCCACCGATGACGCGGGATCCGCGAGCAGCGTGGGCTGACCCTGCGGATGCAGCTTGTACCCGACCGGCTCGCCCAGGCGGTTCAGCGACTCCGGATTGGAAATGATCCAGGTGCGCCCGGCCGCCATGTCGGCTTCCCTGGCGCCCTCGGCCTCCGTCCGCAGCAGCGTACGACGACGGGTGAACGCGTTTCCGCGCTCGTTGCCTTCGCCGAGGGGGACCCGGACCGCTTCTTCCTCTTCCACCCGGTTCGTCAAACCGTCCAGCGCCATGTCCAGCCGGGCGCTGAACAGGTGCTGATGGAACGGGGCACCCAGTCCGGGAGCCATCTCGGAAGCGTAGGGGTAGCCCTTGCCGGGGTGGGCGCTGGTGAACACGATGCCGGTGGCCTTCGCCTCGAACTCGATCGTGCCGTCCAGGTAGAGGTACCAGTAGAAGCCGTAGTCGTAATTGCCGATGGTGGTGAAGAACGAAACGACCATCCGGCGGTTGCGCCTGGTGTAGTTGATGCCGGTCCACAGGTCGGAGTGCTTGGCCAGGATGGACCAGTCCTCCTCATGCATGCAGATGCCGTTGCGGATCTCGCGCGGGTTGCCGAAGCCGTCGGCGATCACCGGCGACAGGTAGGTGATGTCACCGAGGCAGTCGCAGCCCAGCTCCAAGGAGTTGGCATATTGGCCCACCAGGTACTCGCCGGTGTCGAAGTAGTTCTGCCAGGACCGCACGGGCGAGGGATCACCATAGGGCACCACCATTTCGGCGATCGATGCGCGCCGGACGATCGAGCGCTTCCGGTCCCCGTCCTGGAAGGCGATGTTGTGCAGGACCACGCCCTCGCGGACGTCGAAGCCGACGTCGAAGCTCCACTTCTCCCACTCGATGTGGTTGCCGCCGGACACGGTGAAGCTCGGGCCCTCCGGCTGCGTGATGCTGATCGGCTTCTGGGTCTCACGGAGAGGCCCCGTCAGCTCAGGATCGGTGTAGTTGCCGTGCTCGGCCGGGACCGCGACCGGTCCGAAGTCCAGCACCTGGTCCACCGTCTTGCTGACGATGTCGACGTAGGCGACCAGTCCGTCCACCGGATGCGCCCAGGCGCTGTCCTCGGGGAAATTCTGGTAGAAGGCGAGACCGCGCAGGATGCGCCGGCCCTTCTCCTCGGGGTACTCGAAGACACCTGCGGAGAGCGGGGCCACCCGCACCTTATCGACGTCGAGGTTGCGGTCGGCGAGCGCCTTCAGCCAGCGCTCATCCCCGGCGAGGATTTCCTCGACGACGGCGAACTCCTCCTCGAGTACCGGCAGCTCGCCGGTGACGGAGGTGTCCAGTTCGGTTGCCGATTCCACCGCGTTCCGGGTCACCGACACCACCACGTCCTTCGGCGCCGCCCCCGAGACATCGTGCAGGAAGGCGCGGAACCTCCGGTCCGCCCCGCGCGCGGCGCCGCGCGGCGGGTCGAGCAGGCCGAGGTAGGCGAAGCGGATGTTCTCTCCGGCGAGGCCTGCATCGGCCAGGATCCGGCGGACCTGCGTGATTTCGTCGGCGGACGCCAGCGCGTAGGCGGAGGAAAGTTCCGTAGAGGAGATGGTCATGGCTGCCCTTCCAGCGGTTTCGCGACGCCGATTGCGTCGTTTTTCTATGACTGTAGATAATAGTCGTCCGTAAGATAGCTCACAAGGGTTTTTCTACAATTGATGCAAAACAAGGAGCACCATGCCCAAGATCGTCGACCACGACCAGCGCCGGGTCGAGCTGGTCAACGCGACCTGGCG
This sequence comes from Arthrobacter sp. USHLN218, assembly GCF_037144715.1. Classification (NCBI taxonomy): domain Bacteria; kingdom Bacillati; phylum Actinomycetota; class Actinomycetes; order Micrococcales; family Micrococcaceae; genus Arthrobacter; species Arthrobacter sp. USHLN218. The sequence continues at coordinate 780,181 of NZ_JBBCYT010000002.1, read as the reverse complement.
CATCATCGCGCGCCACGGCATGGAAGGCGCGACCATGCGGGAGATCGCCACCGAAGCGGGATTCGCCAACGGTGCACTGAAGCCGTACTTTCCCACCAAGGACGACCTGCTGACCTTCGCCTTCGGACACGTCTTCAACCAGACGAACCTTCGGATGGAGGCGAAGACGGCGCACCTGGCGGGCCTCGAAGCCCTGCGCGCGTTCTGCCACGAGATCCTCCCCCTCGACGAGGAAAGAATCAGCGAGGCGCGCATCGTCATTCCGTTCTGGCAGAAGGCCCTGACCGATCCCGCAAAAACGCGCCTACACGAGGAATCCATGGCGCAGTGGCAGGGATTTCTCCGCAAGTACCTCGGCCAGGCGCACAAGGCAGGGGAAGTTGCAGCCGGAACCCAGGACGACCAGGTCGCCGGATTCCTCATGAGCTTCGTCCTGGGCGCACAGATCACCGCAGCCCTCACCCCGGCGACACACTCACCGGAGCAGCTCATCGCGCAACTGGACGCCTATCTGGCGCTGCTCGCCGGAGCCTGACGAGTTTTTCGCCCGACGTCGAAAAAAGGTGACAATACTGCCCCTACCGGCTAAATTGGATGCATTGTGATTCACGCCACGCCGTTATTGCAGCCACCGTCCGCCGCGGAACACCCCGCGGCGGAAAGCGCCGCCGCCCTGGCACCTCAGTCAGAAGCAGCCCGCCCCGCACCCGCCCCGGAGCCCGAGTCAGCCGCGGTAACCGAAGCCGAGGCCGCCCGCGCCGCGCCGGCTCCGGGTGTCGAGACGGCTGACGCCGCCAGCTTTGCCGAATGGCGCAACCTGGTCAACCAGTCCTTCGTCCCGCTGGATGTGCAGACGGACACGACGGAGGGGTTCCGCGGGCGGATCCGCTCCCGCGTGCTGGACGAGCTCTCCATCGTCGAAGTCAGCGCCAACGGCCACCGGGTCCTGCGCACGCCGTCGCTGATCTCTTCCGCCGACCGCCTCTACTACAAGCTCAACCTCCAGCTCTCGGGCCACGGCCTGCTCATCCAGGACAACCGCGAAGCCAGCCTCCGTCCGGGGGACCTGGCTGTCTACGACACGCACAGGCCCTACACCCTGGGCTTCGAATCCGACTTCCGCACCCTCGTCCTGATGTTCCCGCACGAGGCGCTCGACCTGCCCGCCGACGCCGTTGGCCAGCTCACCGCCGTCCGGCTTCCCGGCGACGCCGGCCTGGGACGAATGATCAGTCCGTTCATGGCGCAGCTCGCCGAGAACCTGGACGCCCTCTCGGGCAACAGCGGCCAGCGGCTTGCCAACAACGCGGTGGACCTGATCGCGACCATGTTCGAGAGCGAACTCGACGCCCGGCGCGAAACGGATGCGGGGAGCCATCCCGAACTCCTTGCCAGGATCCGCCGCTACATCGAAGCCAACCTGGGCAATCCGGAGCTCTCCCCCGCCGAGATTGCCGCGGCCCACTACGTCTCGACCCGCCACCTGCACAATATTTTCGCCGCATCGGGCACGACGGTGGCGAGCTGGATCCGCGCCCGCAGGCTGGATCACTGCCGGAGGGACCTGCGCGATCCAATCCTGGCGGACAGGCCCGTCGGCAGCATCGCCGCCCGCTGGGGGTTTTTGGACGCCGCGCACTTCAGCCGCATTTTCCGCAGCAGCTTCGGCGTGCCGCCCAGCAGCTACCGCCGCCAGGACATCTGACCGGAGGCCGCGACGAGGCCCGCCGGGACGGATATCGATGTCCGGCCTGAGCGAGCACACGAGAGCGCCGTCGCCCGGCCTCCACGAGGACTCCGCCGTTGCGTCCCCGCCCCGTCGGTCCTGCCGCGTCTGCTGCTGCACTGCCCTATCCAAGCTAGCCCGAAGCAGCGCCCGCCTCCGGGGTTCCGTCTGGCACCGGCCGCCGTCGCCCACGGCCCGCACCCCTCACGCCGCCCCAAGCGCACAAGCCACCGGCCCCCGCCGTCCGTCCGGCTGCAGATTCGCACCTCGCCAAGCTGTGCACGATTCGACAAGTGCCGTACCGCCAAGGGCAAGCCCCGACCGGGCCGCCGTTGCCACAATCGAAGCATCTTTTTTATTCTCCCGTTGGAGGTTTTCATGTCACAGGAACGAACGGTGCCACAGCTCGAAGGCGGTTCGGGAACCGGCCTCGGCAAGCGCACGCTGGGTGTTCCGGCACTGGTCTTTATGATCATCGCCGCCTCCGCGCCGCTCACCGTCGTGGCCGGCGGCACGACGAGCAACTTCGCCGTGACAGAAGTACTGGGGATTCCACTCTCGTTCATCGTGCTCGGCGTCTGCCTGGCGCTGTTCACCGTCGGCTACGCCGCGATGAGCGCCCACATCACCAATGCCGGCGCCTTCTACGCCTATATCGCCCAGGGCCTCGGCCGGGCGGCGGGGGTCGGTGCGGCGTGGGTCGCGCTGGTTTCCTACAACGCCATGCAGGTCGGGATCTACGGCCTGTTCGGCTTCGCGTCGGCGTCGTTCGTGAGTGCGAAACTCGGCGTGGATGTGCCTTGGTGGGCCACCGCTCTGGTCGGCTTCCTGGCGGTGGGCTGGCTGGGCGTCAGGAAGGTCGACCTGTCGGCCAAGGTTATCGCGATCCTCGTCGGCCTCGAGTTCGTGGCCGTACTGGTCTTCGACATCATTGCCATCGCCGTCGCGCCGGAGGGGATTTCCGGCGCTTCCATGGATCCGGCCAACCTGTTCACGGCAGGGGTCGGGGCCGCGCTGGCCTTCAGCATCGCGGCCTTCATGGGCTTCGAATCGGCTGCCATTTACAGCGAAGAGGCCAAGGATCCCAAGCGCTCCATCGCCCGGGCCACCTACATCGCCGTCGCCGTCATCTCGCTCTTCTACGCCTTCTCCGGATGGGCCACGGCGACAGCCACCGGCCACAGCCAGATCATCGCGAAGTCCCAGGAGTTAGGCCCCGACCTCATCTTCGTGTTCCTGACCGAGCACGGCGGAATGGTGTTGGCCGACATCGCCCAGGTGCTGTTCGTGACCAGCCTGTTCGCGGCGCTGATGGCGTTCCACAACGCCGTGGCGCGTTACGTCTTCTCGCTGTCCCGGGAGGGCGTCCTCCCCCGCCGCCTGGCCTACGTAAATCCGGAGTCCTTCGCTCCGGTGGCGGGCTCGCTGTCGCAGTCCCTGCTAGCCCTGGTCATGCTCACGGTCTTCGCCATCGCCGGCATCGGATCGGAACTGGGTGCGCTTTATCCGGTCCTCACGTTCTTCACCTGGCTGACCAACACGGGGGCGTTCGGGCTGGTCCTGCTGCTGGTGCTGATCTCGGCCGCAGTGATCGGGTACTTCCGGAAGCACGGCGAGGGCTACTCGCTCTGGGTCAAACTCATTGCGCCGACCATGGCCGTCATCACTCTCGGCGCCGTGTTCATCCTGATCGTGGCCAACTTCAACGTCCTGATCGGGTCCGAAGGCTCGTCTACGCTTTCCTGGCTCCTGCCGGCGATTGCCGTGCTGCCCGGCGTGGCGGGGCTCTGCTGGGGCCTGTACCTGAGGTCGGCCCGCCCCGAGGTCTATGCCGGCATCGGCCATGGCGGAACCGACAGCTGACCGCTCACGCTCCAGCGGCGGCAAGGGCGCACCATCGTAGTCCGGGGCGCGCCGCTCCCGCGGCCGGCCGGTCCTCCCCTCGGGGCGGGCCGGCCGGTCCCGTTAAACAGAAAAGCCGGGGCTGCAGAGGTTGGGGGGCTGTGCAGCGCCGGCTTTTCCGGTTCCGGGCTCTCGTTCAGGACCCGGGCGGAGGGCCGGCTTCTTCCCAAGCACGGCCGTCGGAACCACCCTAGCCTTGCGGCCAGCGCGGGCGCGATGGGGAGAACTACCCATACCTGTAGCTTGACCTCGGCCTCCGCAGGATGCGGTGGCGCGCAAAGAACCTGCCACCGCCGTCGCACCCCGTACGAGGCAACACCGACGACGCGCAGACGCTGCCGGGCACCGCCGTCGCACCTTCACACACGTAACGGTCACGGTGAGGCGCATAGACTCCGCCAGGCGTCCCCCGCACCTTGGCCGGACAAAGCAGAAAGCCGGGCCGCCGCGTTGAGTTCGCGGCAGCCCGGCTGTGAGTATTGGAGGGTGACTGGTCAGCGTGCCTCGGGATGCGAGCGCAGGTATTCCTGGTGCGCCTCTTCCACCCGCAGGTTCTTCCCCTTGGTTTCCTTGACCATCGAGACCGCCACAAGCGAAATGACGCAGAGGACGGCGATGTAGATGCCAATGGAGATCGTTGTTCCAGTTGCGCCCAGCAGCAGCTCGGCGATCATCGGGGCGAAGGCGCCGCCAAGGATGGCACCAATGGCGTAGCCGATGGAAACACCCGAGTAGCGGACGTTCGCCGGGAACATCTCGGCGTAAAGGGCCGACTGCGGGCCGTAGGACAGGCCCAGGCCGATGGTCAGGACGAATGCGGCAACGGTGTACCAGACGATGCTCGCGGTATCGATGAGCAGGAACATCGGGATGGCCCACAGGAGCACCCAGACGTATCCGATCTGGAAAGTGCGGATGCGCCCGATCCGATCGGAGAGGATGCCGCCGTACATCGTGAAAATCAGCCAGCCGAACGCGGCGAGCGTGCTGGCCAGCAGAACCGCGGAGCGGTCCATGCCCAGGCCGCCTTCCTCGGGCGCCTTGGTGGCGTAGGAGGCAAAGAATGCGATGAGCAGGTAACCGGCGGCGTTGTTGGCGATGAAGATCAGCGCGGTGAGGATGACCTCTTTCAAGTTGTGCTTGAACAGCAGGCCCAAGGGGGCGGCCGATTCCTTCTTGCGCTCCTGCATTTCCTTGAAGACCGGGCTCTCATCTACCGAACGGCGGATCATGAAGCCAACGACAATCAGGACGATGGAGAACAGGAAGGGAATGCGCCAGCCCCAGGCGAGGAAGGCTTCGTCGCTCATGAGAGTGCTGAGCAGCCACATCACGCCGGTGGCCAGGATCATGCCGCAAGGGACGCCGATCTGCGGATAGGCGCCGAAGAAGCCCCGCTTGTCGACGGGCGCGTGCTCAACAGACATCAGCGCCGCGCCGCCCCACTCGCCGCCGGCCGAGAAGCCCTGCAGGATTCGCAGCAGCACCAGCAGGATCGGAGCCCAGATGCCGATCTGCGCGTAGGTGGGCAGCACACCGATGAGCGCGGTGGCGAGGCCCATCAGGACCAGGGTGAAGACGAGCATCATTTTGCGGCCGAGCCGGTCCCCCAGGTGTCCCGCCACGATGGCTCCGAGCGGACGGAACAGGAAGCTAATGCCCAGCGAGGCCCAGGAGATAACCTGGGCCAGCCCGGCATTCTCGGCGCCGAGCGGGGCGAAATAGAGCTGGGCCAGGACCAGGCCGGCGGCCTGCGCGTAGATAAAGAAGTCGTACCACTCGATGGTGGTGCCGACCAGCGTTCCGGCGAGCACCTTCCGCTCCTCTTTCCGCGTAGAGGGGCTAAGGTTGCCGGCCAGTTCTTCTGACGTTGACATGGAAACTCCGATACTCCCGGTCGAAGATTACCGACAGAACGGTCGGTATGTGACGGATGCCATATTACACGACGGTGAGGCGTATCTCACAGGAATTCGGGGCTCTTTGCGTGCCGCCGGCCCGCCCAGCGGGCAGCCCCGCCCCGGACCCGGCCCGAACTCGGAGGCCCACCCGCTCGCTGGCGCGGCGCACTGTTCGATAGTTGGACATTTCGTGCCGATATAGAACAATGGTCGTATTGTGAGGGCACACACAATCATCACAATCATAGGTGTGCGTCTCGACATTGACTGAAGGATGAACCGATGAGCCAGCCTGTTCCCCCGGCCGACCTGTCGCCCGCAGGCGTGGAGCGTGCAGCGCCGAAGGGGCCAGCACATTCCCAGACCCTCTCGCGTGGCATCCGGGCGCTGGAGATCCTGGCCGAGGCACGGGCCCCGATGACGATTGCCGAGCTGTCCCAGGCCCTTGGGGTCCATCGGTCCATTGCCTACCGGATCCTGCGCACCCTGGAGGACCATTCGCTGCTGATGCGCGATTCCGCCGGCAGGGTCCAGGCAGGCCCGGGGCTCGCCGCATTGGCGAGGGGCGTCTCCAGGGATCTTCAGTCGGCCGCCCTGCCGGAACTGACCACCCTCGCCAACGACTTGGCCATGACCGCGTTCATTGCCGTCTGGGACCAGCGGGATTGCGTGACTCTGGTGACGGTCGAGCCGCGGCACACCGCCGCGGCCCTCGTCCAGCACCCGGGCATGCGGCATTCATTCGCCAGCGGTGCCCCGGGCATCGCCATCCAGGCCGCCGTTGGACGCGAGCAGTGGGAGCGGCAAGCCCCTGGGCAGCCGTTCCGGCCGGAAGCGGAGCTGGCCCGGAAGGTCGGCTATGCCGTCAGCCACGATGAGGTCATTCCCGGCGTATCCTCCGTGGCGGTACCCGTTATCGTTCCGGGACAGCCGCCGGCGGCCATTTCCGTGGTGTACATCCGGACGACGACGTCCACGGAGGACATCGCCGCTTCGCTGCAGCGGGCAGCCTCCGCGATCGAAGCCGAACTCCGCTGAACTAGGCGTCCCCGTGGCCGCCGGGTGAGGTGCCGCGGGCGACGGCGGCGGCGAGGAAGCCGAGCACAAACAGCGCCGCAGCGGCGGCAATCGGGACAATGAAAGCGTCCGCGTAGCCGCCGCGCTCGGCCACGGCCCCGGCCGCGGCGGACCCGATGGCGCTGCCCAGCACGACGCCGCTGGCCAGTAATGTCATCACGGTACCCAGCCGGTCCTTCGGGGCGACCAGCGTGCCGATGCTGAAAATGGTCACCATGGTCGGGCCGACCGGCAGGCCGACCACGAGCAAGACGACGACCATCGTCCCGATGTCGGCGGGCAGCAGCAGCAAGGCGCTGAAGGCGGCCATCGCCCCGGCGCACACGATCCAGCGTGATGCCGGCTTCCACCGGGCCGGCCAGTAGGCCACGGAGAGGGCGCCGAACGCGGAAGTCAGGCCGAGCAGGGCGTACAGCAGCCCGGCCGCATCGGCCGCGCCGAACGTTCCCCCGAATGCGCTGAGCGCATTCTGGGACCCACCGAAGAAGGTTCCCATGGCTATCATGCCCAGGACAGGCACTGATGTACGCAGCCAGTTGACGGGCTGGCGGCTGCGGAGTGCTTCGGCAGCCGCCTCCGGATGCTGATGCGACAGGCTCCGCCGCACGGGAACGACGGCGAACGAAGTGCGGTGGAGGGCAAACGCGGGAACCAGCGTGGCAGTGATCAGCACTGCCAGGACGAAGGGCAGCCACGGCGCGATCGCAGCAGCCAACAGCCCGACCAGTGCCGGCCCCAGGACGAAGGTCAGTTCGTCCGCAGTGCTCTCGTAAGAGAGCGCGGTGTCCAGAACCTGCTTATCGTCGCGGGTCATGGCCATCCAGCGGACTCGGGCGAGCGGGCTGACCTGCGGAGATGTTGCGCCGACTGCAAAAGATGCCGCGAGGATCGCGCCCATTCCGGGCTCTGCTGCTGCGTAGACCACCAGCAGCAGGATTCCGATCGCCAGGGTGTGCGCCGCGGCGGCGAGGAGCAGAACGGGACGCTGGCCCTGGCGGTCCGCGAAGTATCCCAGGGCAGGGGCGCCGATGGCTGAGCCGATACCGACAGCACCGGCGGCGAACCCGCCCGAGGCGTATGAGCCGGTGCTGGCGGTCACCATGGTCAGCGTGCCGATGGTCAGCATGGCTAGGGGCAGACGGGCGGGGAAGCCGATGGCCAGGAAGGACGGGCCTGCCAGTTGCGACAGCCGCGCATAGCGGCCCCAAAGGTTGCGCTTTTGCCCGGCTACAGGGTCCGAAGGAGCCCGGCGGGTGGTAGGACGGCTAGGAAAGCCCGGCGCGGAGCGGCGATTCATTGATTTTCCGTACGCTAGCGTGGCGCATCGTCCCAACCTCCCGATGCGCAGAACCCGGATACGCGGACCATCATACCTGTCCGCGCATCCGCCCGGGCCGCGTCGAGGGCGCCGTCCGCGGGAGCGGCGGCCCCGGCCGGTGCCCGGCTCTATTGGACGGCGGCCAGCACCGTGCGCGCTGTCGACCCGTGGCGACCCTTCGTGACCCGCAGCTGCGCACCGATCCGCTGTTTCATCTCGGCGACGTGGCTGACCAGGCCGACGACCCGCCCGCCGTCCCGCAAGCCTTCGAGGGCGTCCATCACCTGCTCGAGCGATTGCTCATCCAGGCTGCCGAAACCCTCGTCAACGAACAGCGTTTCGATGTCGATGCCGCCGGATTCGGCCTGCACGACGTCGGCGAGCCCGAGGGCCAGGGCCAGGGATGCCATGAAGGATTCGCCGCCGGACAGCGTGGCCGTATCCCGGCGAAGCCCGGTCCATTCGTCGCTCACGTGCAGCCCCAGCCCGGACTTCTTGTTGCCGGACTTCGAGTCATCGTGCACCAGTGTGTAGCGGCCGTCCGTCATGGTGTTGAGCCGCTCCGATGCTGCCGCGGCAATTTGTTCGAGCCTGGCCGCCAGCACGTAGGTGGCCAGTGTCATCTTGCGGTCGTTGTCCCCCAGGCCGCGCACCGTGTCGGCGACCGACCGGACGAGTTCGAAACGTTCCTCGACCGGCCGTAGGCGGGCGAGTTGCTCCGCGAGCCTGGTTCGATAGCCTGCCAATTGCTCCTGCGCGGCCTTCACCATGCCCAGGCGCACCGCTTCCCGCCGGACCTCCTCTTCCAGGGCGCGCGCCTGGTACCGGGCCGCTTCGAGGTCTTCGGCCCTAGGAAGGCTCACACCGCTTTCGGCCGCCTCCCGGGCCCGGATGACGGCGGCCGATTCAGCAAGCAGCCGCAGCCGCTGGCCGGTTTCGTCGTAATCGTTCCTGCGGCGGGTCAGGTCGGCGAGCGCCGCCTGGTCCAGCAGCGCGACGCGGGCTTCTTCTTCCGTCCCGAACTCCGATCCCGCCACCGCCGCAGCGAGTCCCTCCTCCGCACGATCAAGTGCCTGGCTCGCGTGGTCATGCTGGACCAGCAGCTCCGCGCAAGCGGTGATCAGCCGCTCGAGGCGGACAAGTTCGGCCACCCGGTCCTGGAGCCGACCGCCTTCCGGCAGGACTTCGGTGAGCCGTCGTTCAAGCTCGGCGGTCCGGCTGCGCACGGCGCTCAGTTCGGATTCCGCCGTGGCCCGTTCCACGGCCGTCGCGGAAAGCTGCTGCTGCAGTGCCTGCAGCCGCCGGGCGTTGTCCTGGATCTTTTCCTGGAGGATCTCCAGCCGGCGGCGTTCGGCCAGGGCGGTCTCGAGCTGTTCCTCGGCGGCGCGCACGGCACCCTGCGCTTCGTGCGGGGGCGTCGTCCCGCCGCGCGAAGCCAGGATCGAGAGCTCCTGCTCCAGCGCGGAGCATGCTTGCTGTGCTGCCACATGCCGGGCTTCTGCTTCCGCGTGCCGGCTCCGCGCCTGCCCTTCCTGGTCGCGGGTGACCAGTCCATCGCGACCTGGCTGCGCCGGGGCGGGGTGTTCGGTTCCGCCACACACCGGGCAAGGGCCGCCGGCCGTAAGCGTCTCCGCCAATTCCGCAGCGGCCTGTTCCAGCCGGCGCTCCAACAGCTGCAGCCAGCTCTGTTTCAGATCCAGTTGCTCTGTCTGGGCCAGGTCGCGGCGGCGGCGGGCGTCCTCGGTTTTGCGGCAACAGTCGGCGTACGCCGCCACGGCTTCCCTAATGTTCTTCGCCTGGTCCACCCTTTCGGCGAGCAGGGCGGGATCCTGCGGGAGCCGTTCGACGGAATCAAGCTGCGACTGAAGCAACGCCTGTTCCTGCTCCGCCTCCCGCCGCCGCTTTTCCGCCGTTTCCAGCCCTGCCCGCAGGTCTGCGACGTGCCGGTCCTTGAGCAGCTGCGTTTCCTTGGCTTCTGCCAGCCGCTCCGCCTCGGGGAGCATGGCGCGGGCACGGCCGAGCTCGTCCGAAAGCTGCCGCGAAATACGGTCCAGCAGATCCTTGCCCCCGCGGTCCGGTTCCGGCCGGTCCGCCGCGAAGTGCGGATAGAGCCTGTGCGCCTGCGCGGCGTCCGAGCCCTCGAAGAAGTCCTTAGTGGCCTGCTCCACTGCCCGGGCTGCCTGGTCCCGGTGCCGGATCGGCGCCGCGAGCAGTTCCGCGGCCCGGTGCGCCTCCAGCGTTCCCAATAGCTCGGCGTGGGCCGGGGCCCCGGCCCGGTGCCCGGCAGCCTGCTGCTCCAGGCCGGCCACTTCGGCGGCGTCTGCCAGGGCGCGTTCCTGGACTAAAATGCCGTCCTGCAGCCGTTGGACCCGTTGGCGCCCGTCATCCGCTGCCGACTGGCCAGCTGCGGCCTTGTCCGCCAAGGCGCCTTCCAGGACCCTGAACAGGTCCTCGTCCGGCAGCGACTCCGCGGGCAGCATGTCCTCGGGCAGGTGGCGCTGCGCTTCTTCCAGCGCCCGGGCCCGGAGCTGGCCGATGCCCGCCCCGGCGGCCTCGTAGGCTGTCCGCGCTTTGGCCGCTTCGTCGGCGAGCAACTGCTCTACCGTTTCGAAGCGCTCAGTGTTGAACAGCCGCTGCAGCAGCGGCCGCCGCTCTTTGGCGTCGGCCCGCAGGAAGGCCGCGAAGTCGCCCTGCGGCAGCAGCACGACCTTCGTGAACTGCTCGAGGCTCATGCCGAGGATTGCCAGCAGCTCGGAACCGGCTTCATCATTGCGCCAGGTCTTCGGGATCCACACACCATCCGCCTTTTCGCGGAGCAGGGTCAGCGCCTTCTCCGTCACGGCCCCCTTGCGGGAACGGCTGGAGGGCCGTTCCCACTGTGGGCTGCGCGTCACTTCGAAACGCCGGTTGCGGGCGCTGAATTCGCAGACCACTTCCGGGACGGCGTCCGGGGCCGCGTGGTCGCTGCGCAGCCGCTTGCCCTGCTGGCGTGCGCCGGGCACCGACCCGTACAGCGCGAAACAGACGGCGTCCAGGATGCTGGTCTTTCCGGCCCCGGTGGGGCCGTTCAGCAGGAAGAGCCCTTGGCTGCCGAGCTCATCGAAGTCGATAACCTCGCGTCCGGCGAAAGGGCCGAACGCCTGGATCTCGAGGCGGTGGATCCTCATGCCGACACCTCCGCAGCCGCCGCGCCGGCCAGGGTTTCCCGTAGGAGGGCCCGCTCCGCGTCGCTGGCGTCGCGGGAACGGACATGGTCAAGGAAGCCGCAGCAGAGCTCAAGGTCATTCCGGGCCTCGGCGATCCTCCGGCTATAGCTCATCGCCGCCTTCTCCGGCGGGGACGCGGGCTCGAAGGACAGCACCAGCGTGTCGGCAAAACGCTGGCGGAGGCGTTCCATGGCCTTGGCCGGGCGCTCGTCGTCGGTCAGCGTGATCTGGCAGTAGGCATCCTCGGCCCAGGCATACTCGGGCGAGGCCAGCACCTCCTCCAAGGTTCCCTTCAACACGGCCAGGCGCCGGGCGGCGGGCCAGTTCACCGGCTCGACAGAAGTCAGTCCGTCTCCGGCGAACTCCAGGATGAAACCGCCCTTCTCATGCCCCGCTTCGGAAAACGAGTAGGGCAGCGGCGAACCGGAGTAGCGCACCGTGTCGCTCAATTTCTGGCGTCCGTGCAGATGGCCCAAGGCCACATAGTCCAGGCCGTCGAAGAGGTCGAGGGGAACTGCTCCGACGCCCCCGATGCTGAGGTCCCGTTCGCTGTCCGAGGTCAGTCCTCCGCTGGCGAAGGTGTGGGCCATGACGATGGAGTGCACACGCCCCTTCGAACGCCTGGCCTCCAGGTCTGCCCGCACCCGGTCGAGGGCGGCGCGCGTCACCGCGGCGTGGCTGGGAGCGGAGGCGCCGAGCTCTTCTGCCGTCAGCCGCGGCTCAAGATAGGGAATGCCGTACACCGCCAACGTGGCCGTCCCCAGGTCCAGCTCGACCGGGACGGCCAGCTGGTCCAGCCTGGTACGCAAATGCACGCCACCGTGGGCCAAGATCTCCGATCCGAACCCGAGCCGCGAGGCGGAGTCATGATTACCGCTGCTGAGGATGACGGCCGCGCCCGCCTCCCGGATCCGGGAGAGCGTTTCCGAAAAGAGGGTCACTGCGTCCACCCCGGGCAGCGCACGATCGTAGACATCCCCGGCGATCAGTACGACGTCGATGCCCCGGTTGCTGACCGTTTCGAGCAGCTGGTCAATGAAATGCCGTTGCGCGGCCAGCATGCCGACCCCGTGGAAAGAGCGGCCGAAATGCCAGTCGGAAGTGTGCAGTAACCTCATGCCTTCAACGCTATCCGCGCCCTCCGACAGTTTTGCGCAAGCAGGGGCGGCACGTCCGCATTTGGTCGTGCCGCCCCTGCCGAAGGCTGCCGGGTTACTTCCCCTGGTCCCGCTTGCTGCCTGCCCCGCCGTCGAAGAAGTCGCGCGCCTCTTCGGCTCCGCGGTCATCCTTCGCGGCGGCCGGTGCCTCCGCGGCCGCGGCGGAAGAAGCCCCAGCCGGCCGGCCGGCCTCATGGGTCTCCGCGTCAACCGGGGTTCCGGCGGGGGCCTGCACCTGTACCTCGTCCTCCGGCGCCTCGCCGGCTGCGCCGGCCTCGACCTTGGCCGGCGGGACCGTTTCCGCGCTGCGGTACAGCAGGCCGGCGATCACGGCGCCCAGCAGCGGGGCGACCCAGAAGAGCCACAGCTCGCCCAGCGCGGCCGGCTCGGCGAAGTACACACTGGCCGTGGAGCGGGCCGGGTTCATGCCCGCGTTGGAGATCGGAATGAGGACCGCGGTCAGGACTGCGAACGCCAGGCCGACGGCGTAAGGCGCGCCGCGCAGCCGCTCCTTCGAGGAAGTCGTGCCGAGAAAAACGGCGACGAGGACGGCTGTGGCAATGGTCTCGGCGAGGAACACACCGGCCATGCCGAAGCCCAGCTCGTCGCCGCTGGCATACTTGTTCGCCACCGAGCTGAACACTTGGGCGGCCTGGCTGCCCACGGGATGGCTGAGCATGACAACCCACAGCACCACGGCAGCCAGCGACGTGCCGGCCAGCTGCGCGATGACGTAGGGGAGGACGCTCTTCCAGCGGGTCCGTCCGGCGAGCGCGCTGCCCAGCGTAATGGCCGGATTGAAATGGCCGCCGGAGATGTGCCCGAAGGCCAGCATCCCCGCGACGACAGCGAAGCCGAAGCCGAAGGGAACGGCGAAACCGCCCTGGGGATTGAACATGCCGATGCCCATGGCGCCGAAGAACAACAGGAAAGCCCCGGCGGCCTCGGCTGCAATGCGGGCCGACAGCCCGTAGCCCTCACCTAGGCGGAGCGGGCGCGCAGCCGCCGGTCCTCCCGCCTCCGGTCGCGCGGTCTGGTCTGCCGACATGTAGTACGTACCTCCTCGGACCGGCCCGAGGCCGGCATTTTGAACACAAACGGTTACAGCGTTTCACCGCTGACTGGGAATTTACTGAACGCCCGCTGAATTATAGGCTCCGAAGCTCCCCCATAGACTGATCGGGTGAACGACGCCCAGCACCCCGTGGAATCAGGCCTCCCCCTCCCAAGCACCCCGAATTCGTCCGGCGCGGCCGGTCCCGCCGGTTTCGCGTCGCGCGTGCGCGGCTGCCTGCTTGGCGGGTCGCTCGGCGACCAGCTGGGCTATCCGGTCACCGCGAGCAGCTTGGAAGGCATCAGGATCCGTTTCGGAGCGGACGGCCTGCGCAGCTTCGACCAACTGGCCGAGGGCGCCCGTATTTCCGGCACGACGCAGCTGGCCCTCTACACGATGGATGCGCTCGTAGAAGCCCTCGAGTGGGCGAATTCCGGCACCGCCGCCGACGAGACCGCGTGCCTGTGGCTTTCCTATCTGCGCTGGTACGCCGGACTGGAAGGCCGGTTCCCGGAAACGGCACCGCAGCCCCTCCCTCGCTGGATCGACGAACAGCAGCTTCTGCATGAGCGTCGCTCCCCCAGCGCCGCCTGCCTGGCGGCTTTGGCAACGGGCGAGATGGGCAGCCGCGCCCGGCCGCTTAACACCGCGGCCGAGGGCGCCGAGAGCGTCGCCCGGTCCGCAGCCTTCGGGCTGCTGCCGCACGTGGCGGCGGAATTCACCGCCCGCCTCGCGGTTCACGGCGCCGCGTTGACCCACGGGCATCCCGTAGCGCAGCAGGGCGCGGCGGCCTTCAGCGGCATGATCCGGCTGCTCGCCCACGAGGATGCCTCACCGGCCCAGGCCGCGGCGGCGGTGCTGGCGGACATGGAATCCGACCCGGAGGCCTCGCGCCTGGCCGGCAGGCTGCGGGCCGCCCTGCGGCTGGGCGAGACGGGACAGGTGCCGGCGGAGGAACGCCGGGACGCACTCGGCGCCGGCCTGGCCGCCGACGAGGCCCTCGCCGTCGCACTGTACGCGGTCCTGGCCGGTTCGGACCCGGACCCGCAGGAGCACTTCCGTTCCGCACTTGCCCTGGCCATTAACGACGACGGCGACAGCTCCTCCATCGGCAGCATGGCCGGCAGCCTGCTCGGCGCCTACTACGGCGAGGCGGCGCTGCCGCCGGCATGGCTCGCCAGCGCCGAGGGGACCGAGGAGGTCACCGGAATGGCTGACCTCTTCCTGGCCCAGACCGCCTGAACCCGGGCCACCCGGGCCGCCTAGGAGTATCGCGTGAACGAACAGCACAACCCCGCAGACATTCAGCCGCTGCACGGACGGACCATCGTGGTGACCGGCGGCAATGCCGGACTCGGCTATTTCGCCTCGGAGCAGCTGGCCGCGGCCGGAGCGCATGTGGTCATCGCGGCCCGGGACCCGGCGAAGGCCGCCGCCGCGGCTTCCGCCATCACCGCACGCATTCCCGGCGCGCGGATCAGCTGCGAGCCGCTGGACCTGGCGAGCCTGGACTCGATCCACAAGGCAGTTGCGTCATTGGCCCGCCTCGATCGGATCGATGCGCTGCTGGCCAACGCCGGGGTCATCGGATCACCCACCCGGCGGGACACGGCCGACGGCTTCGAGCTGCAGTTCGGCACCAACCACCTGGGCCACTACGCGCTGATCTGCGGCCTCCTGCCGGAGCTTGAGCGGCACCGCGCGCGGATCGTCCATGTCGGCAGCATCAGCCACCGCTGGGTCCGGCCGGACTTCCGTTCCGCCGCCCATCCGGAGCGCTACTCCAGCTACCGTCAGTATGCGCTGTCCAAGCTCGCCGTGATGAGCTTCGGTTTCGAACTGGCCCGTCTCCTCCAGCTGTCCGGCTCCGGCGTCAGTTCGGTGGTGGCGCATCCCGGCTACGCCCGCAGCATGTTCACGCCGTCCCGGCAGGGAATCGAGGCCCGGCCGCATCCGGGCCGGGTGCAGCAGCTGCTGGCCCGCCCTTTGGCCCAGGGCAAGGACGACGGCGCGAGGCCACTGGTGCACGCGGCCGGCGGACCGGATGTGCGCAGCGGCGAGTACTGGGGGCCCGACGGTTTCTTCCAGCTCACCGGGCGCCCGGCGCCGGTCCGGCCGGGGCCGCACGCGCTCGAGCGCAATGCGGCGTCCCGCCTCATCGATCTTTCGCGCGACCTGACCGGGGCCCGGCTCCCGCTATAGGCCGGGCTGCCCCGGCGGCGTTGCCGGACGGGCGGTTCCCGGCGCCCTCCCGGGGCACGCTGCCTAGGCGCTGGCCGCCGGCCATTCGCCGCCGAGCATCTGAAGGAACTCGCCCTCGGAAAGGACTTCGATCTGCTGGCCCCGGCCGTGCAGCTGGAGGACCTTCTGCGCCTTGGCGGTGATCCGGCCGCGCTTGAGGTCCGCCGCGACGAAGCCGTCCCCCACCACCAGCACGGTGGTCTTCCGGGTGACGCTGCTGGCCGGCTGCGCGCCGAGGGCGGCGGCGCGGCTCTTGGCCTGCTGCCGCTCGATGCCCAGGTTGCCGGTGAAGACAACGGTCTGGCCGTACAGCGGATGCGTCCTGTCCGCGTCCGTGTTCGCGGGCGGGTTGGCCCCCTCCTGCGGCCAGTAGGTCCAGGCCGCCTGCGGCACCGGACCGCCGGCCTGAAGTTCCTGCCGCTCCCGGGCTGCCAGGGTCGGCTTAGAGAGGCCGTCCCGTCCCGGCGTGTACTCCTGCAGCCGGGATGCCGACAGCTTCAGGCCCAGGAGCAGTTCCGCCACGCTCGAGGCCCCGTGGCGTCCGGCGATGTCGATCATGATGCCGGCGCAGGCGCGCGCGTCCTCGACTGCGTCGTGGTGGTTGCGCAGCGGGACTCCGGCGGCCTCGGCCACGAAGGGCAGCGAGTACGACACCAGGGAGTAGCTCCGCCGCGAGAGGATCACCGTGCAGGCATAGTCGTACGCCGGGCCGGCCAGCTCCGATACCTCCAGCGCCGAACGGATGACGCCGAGGTCGAAGGCGGCGTTGTGCGCCACGACCAGGTCGCCGCCGATGAAACCGGCCATCTCGGGGAACACATCACCGAACCGCGGCTTGTACGCGACCATGTCCGCGGTGATGCCGTGGATCTGCACATTCCGGGGGTCGAAGCGGTCGAATCCTTCCGGCGGACGCATCAGCCACGAGGCTTCCTCGACGACCTTGCCGTCCCTGACCTTGCTCAGCCCTACCGAACATGGGGAGCCCCGGAATCCGTTTGCTGTCTCGAAGTCAATGGCCGTGAACTCAATTCCCACGTCGCCAAGACTACCCAACGCCTCCGACAGTCACGGGGAGGCGCGACGGCGGCGACCGGCGCTGAGGGAAACCCTCGGCTCCCAGGCCCGGCCGCCGCCGTCGTACTCTCACCGGGGCATCAGGGTGTGGCCCGGCGCAGCGTCAGGTAGGAACCGCAGGCCAACGCGGCACAGAACACCGTAGCCCAAGCCGAAACACTCAGCGGGGTCTGTGCAACGAACCACGCGCCGACTTCCGGCCACAAGCCCTGCCACGTGGCCAACGCCACAAGCCCCAGCAGCACTACCGCCACCGCGATCCACACCACCAGCATGCCGGTTGCCTGCCAGCGCTTGTAGATCGTGGCGAACCAGAATCCGATCATGAACAGGGCCACCATGGCGATGAAGTAGAAGTAGATCTGCACCAGCGCCGGCTGGTCGGCCAGCCATCCCAGCGCATACAACTGGCCGTTCACTCCCCAGCCGCCCGTGGCCTCCTCGATCAGGCCGAGCACGTAGTAGAGGACGCTGATGGCCAGCGCCACGACCGCGAACAGGCCCACCGTGCCGATGTAGAACGTCCGACGGCTGACGCTCATTGCCTGGGAGAACGGGAACGTCTGCGTCATCGACATGATGCCGAGCGCGAGGAAGTACCACATCACGGACTGCGCGGCCCCCGAATACATGGCCCCGCCGTCGCTGGGAACGAGCGCCCAGATGGCGTAGGTGATGAGGAACGCGCTGGCCAGGATGATCGCCGGGATGCCCAGGTACGTCCACTTGTTGATCAGCTGCATGCGCGCCACATTGACCACGCGGTTCATTTCGTTGCCTCCAGTTCAGCGTCGCTGTCCCGCTCCCCCACGGAGAGGTCCGTTCCGGTCGCGGCCATGGTCTTCCGCACAATCAACTGCTGCAGGGTGACGGGCGCCAGTTCAAGCCCCAGCTCGCCGGCCTCGGCACGTTCCCGCGCACTCAGCCGGGCTTCGATGGTGACGGAGGCCAGCGAGGCGAATGTCTCGCGGTGGAGCACGGAGCGGCCCGCCGTGAACTCCCCGACCAGCGCGGCCGGCCCCACCACGGTGACGGCCGAGCCGCGGATGGATTCGGCGTCCTCGTCAACCAGGATGCGGCCCTTGTCGATCAGGATGACGTGTTCCAGCAGGTTTGCCACCTCGTCGATCAGGTGCGAGGAGAGGACGATGGTCCGCGGGTGCTCGGCGAAATCCTGCACGAGCCGGTCGTAGAAGATCTGCCGGGCGACCGCGTCGAGGCCCAGGTACGGCTCATCGAAGAACGTAATTTCGGCCCGCGATGCCAGTCCGATGATGACTCCGACCGCGGAGAGCTGCCCGCGGGAGAGCTTCTTGATCCGCCGCTTGGCCGGCAGCTGGAACTCCTCGACCATGCGGTCCGCAAAGGCCTGGTCCCAGCCGGCGAAGAACATCGAGGCCGCCTTGAATGCCTGGGCGGCAGTGAAGTCATCCGGGTACTTCTGGGATTCCCGGATGAAGCAGATCCGGCCCAGGACGCGGTCGCTCTCGTAGGGGCGGTGGCCGAAGACCCGCACCTCGCCCGAGGTCTGGAATCCCTGCGCCGTCAGCACGGACATGAGGGTGGTCTTGCCGGCCCCATTGCGGCCCAGCAGTCCGTAGATCTTGCCGCCCTCAAGGGTCAGATCGACGTTGTCCAGCGCGAGCGAGTCCTTGTACTTCTTGCTGACGTTCCGCACGCTGATGACTTCAGGTGTGGCTGTGCCGGTCACTGTGCAACGCTCCCCTCGGGTAGTTGTGTACCGCTATCACTGCGGCCGAGCATCAGCGTCAGCTGCTCGGATGTAATGCCCAGTTTTCGCGCCTCCCGGGTCAGCGGCTGCACGTACTGGCGGAAAAACTCTTCCCGCCGCCGTTCCAGCAGCTTCGCCCGGGCGCCGGCTGCGACGAACATGCCGATCCCCCTCTTCTTGTACAGCAGGCCCTCATCCACCAGCCTGCTCACTCCCTTGGCGGCCGTCGCCGGATTGATCCGGTAGAAGGCAGCGAATTCATTGGTCGACGGGACCTGGCTTTCCTCGGCCAGCACCCCGTCGACGATGTCGTTTTCGATCCGTTCAGCGATCTGCACGAAGATCGGACGCGAGTCGTCAATCAGCACCTCCGTCCTCCTTCCGTCCCCCCCTGCCCCTAGTTCATTGGTTCAGTGGTTCATTACTTGTGTAACTAACCATAGCACCGGGAGGACCTGCGGCGTCAAGAGTGGCGTCCGGCGGGCCTGCCAAGAGCGGGAAAGCACGACGACGGCGGATGGGGTGAAGGGGCCGGATCGCCGCGGCGGTGTGGGCGGGGCGGCCGGGGCGGAATGTCCCGCGCGGGGGGGGGAAAGCTTCACAGAGTGTTTACTCCGGGCCCTGCGCGGCCATGCAGCCCGAGGTCTACGCTGGTCCCATGGACAACCGACCTGACCCTCATTGGTATGTCTTCGACTACGGCATGGTCATCTCGACCGCGCCGGAAGATGCGGATTGGCTGGCGATGGAAGATGCCGCGGGACTGGAACTGCGGCACCAGGCCAGCACCTACTGGCGGCACCGGCGCGACTACGACGAGGGACGCTTGTCCTCGGTTGAGTACTGGAGCCAGGTGCTGGGCGTTCCGGCGTCCTTGGGAAAGGCCGCCGAGCTGGACTCCCTCGACGCGTTCCAGTGGTCCCACTTGAACCTGGACACGCTGGACGTGCTGGAACTGCTTAGCTCGCGTTCCGCAGGCCTGGCCATCCTGTCCAACATGCCTGCGGCGATGGCCGACGAGTTCGACGGCGCCAGCTGGACCAGGTATTTCGCGCAGTCCTTCTACAGCTCCCGGATCGGCATGACCAAGCCTGATCCCGGCGTCTTCCGGCACGTGGCGGCGGAATTGGGCGCCGAGCCCTCGTCGATCGTCTTCATCGATGACAAGGCTGAGAACATCGCCGCCGCGGCGGCGCTGGGCTTCACTACCGTGCACCACGTTCCGGGCACGGACCTGCTGCGCGAACTGCGGCTCTAGGTTAGGCCGCGCGGAGCGCACCCGAACCTCGGCACCAGCTTCCGGACTTCAGGCCCTGGGCGTCTGCCGTTATTCGGGGTGGAGCCTGCCGTCAGGAGGCGGACTTCTTCCGGTTGCGCGTCTTGATGATTTTCGACGTGACCCAGTACGCGGCAAGGAGTACGACGACGGCGATCACGATCTTCTGGAAGATGCCGGCATACTGCTCGACGACGTGCCAGTTCTCGCCCAGGTAGAAGCCGGCCAGGACGAATATCGTGTTCCAGACCAGGCTGCCGGCGGCCGTCAGGCCGAGGAACTTCCAGATCGGCATGCGCTCGATGCCGGCCGGGATCGAGATCAGCGAACGGAAAATCGGGATCATCCGGCCGAAGAAGACCGCGCTGTAACCGTGCCGGCTGAACCACCCTTCCGTCCGCTCCACGTCCTCGACGTCCACCAGCGGCAGCTTGTCGGCGATGGCCAGCATGCGCCGGCGGCCCAGCAACGCGCCGAGGCCGTAGAGCGCCAGGGCGCCGACGACCGAGCCCAAGGTGGTCCACAGGAGGGCCTCAAACAGGCTGAAGTTTCCGCGGCTGGCGGTGAATCCGGCCAGCGGCAGGATGACCTCGCTCGGCAGCGGCGGGAAGAGGTTCTCCAGCGCAATGGCCAGGCCCGCTCCGGGGGCACCGATCGTTTCCATCACGTCGACGGCCCACTGGGCGATCCCGGTCAGGTTGGCGGATTCGGCGGACTGGGCGGCTACAGACGCGACGATACTCATAGTGCCTTCAAGTCTGCACTATGCTTCTGCCCCGCTGCGAACCGGCCCGGGCATTCGGTGACGAAGGCCACTCCGGGTGCGGGTGCCGCCCCGGCGGGACGGCGAACGCGGCCTGCGGTCAGGAGAGGGCCTTGACCAGGTGCGGCAGGAGCGCCCGGAACGCCTGGCCGCGGTGGCTGATGGCGTTCTTCTCCTCGGAGCTGAGTTCGGCGCAGCTGCGCTCCATCCCCGCGGGCTGCAGGATCGGATCGTAGCCGAACCCGTTGGTCCCCCGCGGTTCAGTCAGCAGCGTGCCCGCCAGGCGGCCTTCCTCGACTGCCTCCAGCACCGGGGACACCACGCTGGCCGCGCACACGAACGCCGCCGTGCGATGCGGCTCGGAGATGTCCGAAAGCTGGTCCAGCAGCAGTCGCAGGTTGGCGGCGTCGTCGCCGTGGGCGCCGGCCCAGCGCGCCGAGAAGATCCCGGGGGCGCCCCCGAGGATGTCCACGGCCAAGCCGGAATCGTCCGCCACGGACACCAGGCCGGTGGCCTCGAAGACCGTCCGGGCCTTGAGCAGCGAGTTCTCGGCGAACGTCACGCCGGTCTCGGGCACGTCCGGTACCCCGGCGGCGGCGGCGTCGATGACCTGGGTATCCACATCCAGCCCGGGGACCTGCCCGCGCAGCAGCTCGCGCAGTTCCCGCAGCTTGCCTTGGTTCCGGGTAGCCAGGACCAGCCTGGGTGCCTCAGCCACGGATGACCTCCGTCAGGGTCCCGGTGAGGGTGTCGCGCTGGATCTGTGCCAGCTGCGCCGTACCGGCCAGGGCGAGGTCCAGCAGGGCGTCCAGCTCCGCACGGTCGAACGGTGCGCCTTCAGCGGTGCCCTGGACTTCGACGAACTGCCCGGACCCGGTCACGACGACGTTCATGTCGGTCTCGGCGCGGACATCCTCGACGTACGGCAGGTCCAGCATGGGGACGCCGTCGATGATGCCGACGCTCACCGCGGCGACCGTGTCCGTCAGCGGGGTCGCGCTGCGCGCCACCAGCTTGTTGTCCTTGGCCCAGCGCAGGGCGTCGGCCAAGGCCACGTAGGCGCCGGTGATCGCCGCGGTGCGGGTGCCGCCGTCCGCCTGCAGGACATCGCAGTCGAGCACGATCGTGTTCTCGCCCAGCGCCTTCAGGTCGATGATGGAGCGCAGGGACCGGCCGATCAGCCGTGAGATCTCGTGGGTGCGGCCGCCGATTTTGCCCTTCACGGACTCCCGGTCGGAGCGGGTGTTGGTGGCCCGAGGCAGCATCGCGTACTCGGCAGTGACCCAGCCGCGGCCCTCGCCCTTGAGCCAGCGCGGCACGCCGGCGGTCAGGGAGGCGGTGCAGAGGACCCGGGTGTTGCCGAACTCGATCAGCGCCGAGCCTTCGGCCTGGTTGGACCAGCCGCGGGTGATGCTGATCGGCCGCAGCTGGTCCGGATTGCGTCCGTCGGCACGGACGATGGCGGGCGCGGAAGAGCTGCGTTCTACTGAAGTCATGGCTCTACCTTATCGGCAGACGCTAGATGACGTAGCTGACGCCTGCCACGGCCACCGCGAGGTCGCCCGTATAGCTCTCGCGAGCTTCCTCGACCGTCCGCACCGAATCGTTCCAGGGCGGCAGGTGCGTCAGCAGCAGGCGCTGCACCGCGGCTTCGGTGGCGGTCTCACCGGCGCGTTTGCCGGTGAGGTGGACGCCTTCGATCGCGTCGTCGCGTCCCTCATGGAACGCGGCTTCGCACAGGAACATGTCCGAGCCGCGCGCCGCCTCGACCAGTGCGTCGCATGTATCTGTATCGCCGGAGTAGGTCAGCACGCGGGTCACCGGGCCGTCGGAGCCCGGCTCGGTCGCCTCTATGCGCATGGCGTAGGCCTCATCCACCGGGTGCCGGACGGGGTACGGGGTGATCGCGAACGGACCGAGCTTGACGCTTTCGCGGTCGGCCCAGTGGTGGAACTCGAACTCCTCGGTCATCCCCGGATCGGGGTCGAGCCCGTAGGCGGTGGCCATGCGCAGCGCGGTATCGGCGGGGCCCCACACCGGAATGCGGCCCTTCGTCCAGCCGTCCGGGTTCCAGCGCACCGCAACGTGCAGGCCGCACAGGTCCATGCAGTGGTCCGGGTGCAGGTGGCTCAGGAAGATTGCGTCGATGTCCTCCAGATCCATGTACCGCTGGGCGGTGCCGAGGGCGCCGTTGCCGAGGTCCAGCAGAATCCGCCAGGTCCGCTCGCCGTCGTAGGCTGTGACCAAATAGCATGACGCAGGAGACAGCGGTCCCGGGAAGGAACCGCTGCAGCCGATCACGGTGAGATTCATCCGCGCTCCCCTGCCGGGCCCTCACCGGCCGCTCGGCCGCTGCCGGCGAGGGCTGAGTCGGCGCGGGCGGCGGCGATCATCTCGTCCGTGATGCGCGCGATGGCCCCGGTGGGGTACTGGGCGGAAACGTGGTCCACGTGCTCGACGGTCCGCACCTCGGGCCCGAGGAAGCGGCGGGCGAGCACCTCGAACTGGCCCGCGTCGCCGGTGGCGATGAAGTGGTGCTGCGGCGGGACCCCGTCCTGCTGGAGCAGCCCGTGGCGGACCAGCGCACGGTACACGTCCTTCGCGGTCTCTTCGGCGCTGGAGACGAGCGTGACGTCGTCCCCCATGACGTAGGAGATCACTCCGGTCAATAGCGGGTAGTGCGTGCAGCCGAGGACCAGGGTGTCGACGCCGGCGTCCTGCAGCGGCGCGAGGTATTCCTGTGCCGTGCTCAGCAGCTCGTCCCCGGCGGTCACGCCGGCCTCGACGTACTCGACGAACCGAGGACACGCGACCGAGGTCACGTCGAGGTGCGGCGCCGCGGCGAAGGTGTCTTCGTAGGCCCTCGATCCCACCGTGGCCGAGGTGCCGATGACGCCGATCCGGCCGCTGCGGGTGGAGGCGACGGCGCGCCGGACCGCGGGCTGGATGACCTCAATCACCGGGATGCCGTAGCGGGCGGTGTACCGCTCCCGGGCATCGCGGAGCACGGCGGCCGAGGCCGAGTTGCAGGCGATCACGAGCAGCTTGACGCCGGAATCCACGAGTTCGTCCATCACGCCGAGCGCGTTCGCCCTGACCTCGGCGATGGGCAGGGGTCCGTAGGGGCCGTTCGCGGTGTCCCCGACGTACAGGATCGACTCGTGCGGCAGCTGGTCTATGACCGCGCGGGCAACGGTCAGGCCTCCCACGCCCGAGTCGAAAATGCCGATGGGGGCAGAAGGTTGAATCGTTCGCGAAGCTGCACTGACATCCGGACTCATGATCTATCGAGAATAGTTCCTGCGTCCGGAGTTGCAGAACCCGTAGGCGTTCCGTGTAAGCCAATTCACATGGTTGTTTCCCGGGATAACGGGGATGGCGCTGCCCCGCGGCGGCACAAAGAGCACCTTAGGCCCGCGATCCCGGGTGGTGCAGGCCGGCCAGCAGCGACTGCATCAGCGACTCCTGCAGCCAGGTCAGGAAGTTGTAGACCAGGGCCAGGTAGGTCTGCAGGTCTTCGGCCTGGGACCAGTCGTCGATCTCGTGCAGCGCCTGGGCGTCTTCGTCCGTCTCGATGTCGAGCCGGTCGGCCAGCACCAGGCGGACGTCGTTGATGGCCCGGCCCAGCAGCTGCGCCTGTTCCGGAGTCAGCTGGAGGGGGTTCTGCTCCAGCAGCAGCGAGCCGGCCCGCAGGGCGGCCACCTTGTCCTCGCGCAGCGAGCGCTCGGTGAAGCGGCGGAACTCCAGGGATTCGTCGTCGTTATCCTTGATTCCGTCCGGAAGGAGCCGCAGCAACGCACTGTCCTCGGGCCTCGACGCCGTGGCGTCCAGCCCGACGAGTGCCGCCAGCGGGTCCTCATCGGCCCGGTCCGCGGGCTCGAGCATGCTAATGACGTCGTCGAAGAGCCGCCGGATCAAGTCCCGTTCGGCCCGCTCAAGCTCGCCGGTGATTCCCTTGCGCGTGTTCCTGAATGCCTTCGCCATGCCTATGCCTGGTTCGCCTTCTGGAACGTGGCCCAGAGCCCGAACGAGTGCATGGCCTGCGTGTCCCGTTCCGCCTTTTCGCGCGTGCCGGTGGCGACCACGGACTTGCCCTCCTGGTGCACCTGCAGCATCAGCGTGTTCGCCTTGGACTCCGGATAGCCGAAGTAGCTCTGGAAGACGTAGCTGACGTAGCTCATGAGGTTGACCGGATCGTTCCAGACGAGGACAACCCACGGCACGTCCGTGGCGGTGTCCTCGCGGAGGAAGGTATTCCGTTCGGTTTCCGCTTCGACGTCAACAACCGTGTTTCCCACTACCCCGGACAGCGCTGGAACCAGCTCAATTGTTGATGACATGAATTCCATTGTAGGCGCAGGACCTGCGCCGCCGCCCGTTCGGCGCCCGGGTACTCAGAGCGCTGCAGCTTGATTAGAGTTTGATCTGTGAGTACCGAAACAGGCTGGGTTCCGCCCGCGACGTCCCTCTACACCGACCATTACGAGCTGACTATGCTGCAGGCCGCGCTGCGTTCGGGCGCTGCCCACCGGCGTTCGGTTTTCGAGGCTTTCGCCCGGCGGCTGCCGGACGGCCGGCGGTACGGCGTGGTGGCCGGCACCGGCCGCATCCTGGAGGGGATCCGCAACTTCACGTTCAGCGAGGACCAGCTGGACTTCCTCGCCAGGACCAAGGTCGTGGACGCGCCGACTATCGACTGGCTGGCCAACTTCCGGTTCAGCGGCGATATCTACGGTTACGCCGAGGGCGAGGCATACTTCCCTTACTCCCCCATCCTCACCGTCGAGTCCAGCTTCGCCGAAGCATGCGTGCTCGAAACATACATCCTCTCGATCCTCAACCACGACTGTGCCATCGCCTCGGCCGCCTCCCGGATGACGACCGCGGCCGGCGAGCGGCCCTGCATCGAAATGGGCTCGCGCCGCACGCAGGAGGAATCGGCCGTGGCGGCAGCCCGAGCCGCGATGATCGGCGGCTTCACCAGCACGTCCAACTTGGAGGCCGGGTACCGCTACGGGATCAAGACCGTGGGCACGGCCGCCCACTCCTTCACCCTGCTGCATGACAGCGAGCGGGATGCCTTCGCCGCCCAGCTCGCGTCGCTGGGGCACGGCACCACCCTCCTGGTGGATACGTACGACGTCGAAGCCGCGGTGCGCACCGCCGTCGAACTCGCCGGGCCGGACCTAGGCGGAGTCCGGCTGGATTCGGGCGACCTCGTGACCCAGGCCCAATGGGTGCGCCGGCTGCTCGACGACCTGGGCAACCACAACACGCACATCACGGTCACCTCGGATCTGGACGAATACGCCATCGCCGCGCTGGCCTCAGCGCCGGTGGACTCCTACGGCGTCGGCACCGAGCTCGTCACCGGGTCCGGTGCCCCGACCGCGAGCATGGTGTACAAACTGGTGAGCCGGGAGAACGACGACGGCGTCCAGGTCCCGGTGGCGAAGGCGGCCAAGAACAAGATTTCCAAGGGCGGCCGCAAGTACGCCCTGCGCCGGCTGGACGAGCGCGGCGTGGCCACCGCGGAAGTCATCGGCATCGGCCACCGTCCCGACAGCGACAGCAATGACCGGCCGCTGCTGGAACAGTTCGTCAAGAACGGCGAGCTGCTGCCGGGCTTCACCGGGGCGGAGGCCGTCCAGCGCGCCGCCGAGCGGCATCGGCTCTCGCTCGCGGAGCTGCCCGGGACCCACCGCCGGCTGCAGCGCGGCGAAGCAGTTATTCCCACGGAATTCGAGGAGCAGGCATGACACGGGCACTGGTCATAGTTGATGTGCAGAACGACTTCTGCGAGGGAGGGCCGCTGGGCGTCGAGGGCGGGGCGCAGGTCGCCGCGGACCTCAGCGAGCATCTGGAAAACAACGCAGCAGGCTACGACTTCGTGGTCGCCACCCAGGACTGGCACGTGGATCCGGGCAGCCACTTCTCCGACAGCCCGGACTTCGTCGACAGCTGGCCGAAGCACTGCGTGGCCGGGTCCAAGGGAGCCCAGCTGCACCCCGAGCTGGATACCGAGCCGATCGACGCGTACTTCCGCAAGGGCGCGTTCGAGGCCGCCTACTCCGGCTTCGAGGGCGTGCTGGCGCCGGAGGACGAAGTGGCCACGGGGGACCTTGATGACGAGGATGCCGGCACGGCCGAGGACGTCATCTCCCTGGACGACTGGCTGCGGCAGAACGACGTCGACGAAGTGGTCATCACCGGAATCGCGACGGACTACTGCGTCCGGGCCACGGCGCTGGACGCGGTGCAGGCCGGCTACACCACCTCGGTGCTGCTGCCGCTGACGGCGGGCATCAACGCCGAACGCGTGACCGCTACCATCGCCGAACTGGAGGACAACGGGGTCGAGGTGCTCCAGGACTGACGTATCGGCCGTGCTACTTGCGGCCGATAAACCAGTCCTGGAGCTTCTTCAGGCGCTTGTTCAGCTGCTCCTCGTTCGCTTGGGCCACCGCCGGACCGCCACAGATCCGGCGCAGTTCCGAATGCACCATGCCGTGCGGCATGCCTGAGCGGGCCGACCAGGCAGACACGTTCTTGGCCAGCTGGTTGCGCAGTTCGGTTAGCTGGCGGTGGTCGACGACGTGGGGTTCGGGTGCGGGAGCGCCTGTGCCTTGGCGGCGCTTGCGCGACTGCTGCTCCTGCTGGCGCTGCCGCAGCAGCTGGCCGACCTGTTCGGCATCCAGGAGGCCCGGAATGCCGAGGAAATCGAGTTCGTCTTCCGAGCCGAGCTCGCCGCCGGTGCCGAATTCGCCGCCGTCGAAAAGGACGCGGTCAAAGGACGCCTGGGATTCGAGGGCCTCGAACTTCTGCCGGGTGAGCTCGTCGGAGGCCTTCTCCTCTCGGTTGGCCTGCTCCATCAGGGCCTCTTCGGGGATGAAGTCCTCGTCGTTGTCCTTGTCCGGCCGGTCCAGCGCGTGGTCGCGCTCCAGCTCCATCTGGTTGGCCAGCTCCATCAGGTTCGGTACCGACGGCAGGAACACGGACGCGGTCTCGCCGCGCTTCCGGGCCCGCACGAAGCGGCCGATCGCCTGGGCGAAGAACAGGGGCGTCGCCGTCGACGTCGCATAGACGCCCACGGAAAGACGCGGAACGTCCACGCCTTCGGAGACCATGCGCACTGCGACCATCCAGCGCGTTTCCCCGGCGGAGAACTCCTCGATCTTTTCGGAGGCGCCGGCATCGTCGGAGAGGATCACCGTGGGCGATTCGCCCGTGATCCTCTTCAGCTGGCCGGCGTAGGCACGCGCGTCCTCATGGTCCGTGGCGATGACCAGGCCGCCGGCGTCCGGAACGGCGCGGCGCACCTCCGTCAGGCGCTTGTCCGCGGCCGCCAGCACCGACGGAATCCACTGTCCCTGCGGGTTCAGGGCGGTCCGCCATGCCTGGGCGGTGATGTCCTTGGTGACGGCGGCCTCGCCCAACGAGGCCGAGAACTCGTCTCCGGCACTGGTCCGCCAGCGCATCTGGCCGGAATAGGCCATGAAGATCACGGGCCGCACCACGTGGTCCTTCAGCGCGTTGCCGTAGCCGTAGGTGTAGTCCGCCTTGGAGCGGCGGATGCCGTCCCGGTCCTCGGCATACTCCACGAAGGGGATGGCGGCCGTGTCCGAACGGAACGGCGTGCCGGTGAGCGCCAGCCGCCGCGCGGCCGGATCGAACGCCTCCCGAATGCCGTCGCCCCAGCTGAGCGCGTCGCCGCCGTGGTGGATCTCGTCGAGGATCACCAGCGTCCTGGCCGCCTCCGTCTTGGCCCGATGCAGCATCGGCTTCATGGCCACTTGGGCATATGTGACAGCGACGCCGATGAAATCCTTGCCGTGCTGGCCGTCGGAGTTCTTGAAGTTCGGGTCAATGGACAGTCCCACGCGGGCGGCCGCATCGGCCCACTGGCGTTTGAGGTGGTCCGTGGGGGCAACGACGACGATCCGGTTAACCGTGCCGCGCTCCACCAGCTCGGTGGCAACGCGAAGGGCGAACGTGGTCTTGCCGGCGCCCGGCGTAGCGACGGCGAGGAAGTCCCGGGGTGCCAGGGTGAAGTATTTTTCCAGCGCTTCGGCCTGCCACTGGCGCAGTTTGGGTGCGGTCCCCCACGCCGCCCGTTCCGGGTACGCCGGAGGCAGCGCCGGGCCGGAACCGAAAAGAGTCGTCTCCTGGCTCATCTGGGCGAAAAGCTCCTTGCAGTGCGTTGATTGATCGTTTGCGGCATGCGGGCACGGCAAAAACACGGCCAGCCGGCGGGTCAGCCGGCTGGCCGGAGGCGTGTCAGATGCTACTTGTCTTTACCGGAGTCATCCTTGCCCGGGCGGAGGCCTTCGTAGATCTCCTTGCATTCCGGGCAGACGGGGAACTTGTTGGGGTCCCGGCCGGGAACCCATACCTTACCGCAGAGCGCGATCACGGGCTCCCCCGAGAGCGCGGACTCCATGATCTTTTCCTTGCGCACGTAATGGGCAAACCGCTCCCGATCGCCCGGCTCGAGCTCTTCGCGCTGCTCTTCCCGTTCAATCGTCGCGGTCGAACCGCCCGGTCCCTGGGGCTGGCGGTACGGGTCGTTTTCGAAAGGATCAGGGGGCAAAGTCATGGAACCATCTTAGCGGCTCGTCCCCCTGCGCGGCTCACCGGTTGATCGCGACGGCCTGCAGCAGTTCCGGCGCACGCCTGTCGTACCACGCACCGCCGACCCGCACGCCGATCACCAGCAGGGCCGTGCCGAGCACCAAGCCCATCGCCAGCGCGAGCCAGCTGAACAGCGGGGCGCCGGTGATCAGGGCTGCCAGGGCCAGGGCGGCTTCCGGCAGCGCGATCAGGACCAGCACCAGCATGCCAAGCATCTGGACAATCATCATCCGCGCGGCGGACCCCGGGGGCGTCTTGAAGGGGCTCTCCCCCGGCAGCGGCACGTTGTAGGTGTACCGGGCGGACACCACGCTGGACAGGCCCAGGCCGCTGAGCAGCACCCCCAGCGACAGCCCCAGCGTTGCCGGAAGGAGCTGCCAGGAGCCGAGGAAGAAGAACGGCGCCACGGCGAAGACCACGGTCACGGGCAGCGCGAACGCCGCGCAGGCAATGACCCGGCCGGCCCGGTCCGCTCTTCCGTTGACGCCGGAGATGACATGGAGGGCAAAGGCGGTGTTGTCGTAGGAAATGTCCGCCGAGATCGCGAAGGACAGCAGGAACGCCATAATGGGCCCGAGCCACAGCATGAAGCCGAAGTCTCCCGCGGGCGCGAACGCGAAGGCCATCACCACGGGAATCAGCGGGATGGAGATCAGGGAGGCTCCGTAGCGCGGATCCTTGAACCAGTAGGTCAGCGCCCGCGCCGCCACTGCCCCCGTCGGCGTGGCGGGGAAGCGGGAGAACCAGCCGAGCCTGCCAGCCCCGCGGCGCGTTACGGCGTTGTAGGGCGGTGTGACCAGCGCCCGGGCGAGGCTGAGTTTCCACAGCCAGGCAATGACCGCCAGGAAGGCGACGCCGATGCCGAATCGCGCCGCCGCCGTGCCCCATTGGCCGAGGGCGATGTCCCCGGGGGCCGCCCAGATGCTGCCCAGCGGAGTCCACGCGAGCGTTTCGGCCAGGGCCGGCAGGAAGTCCTGCGAGCTCTCCAGCCCCTCCGTGATTCCGATGATGATCGGGCCCAGCAGCATCAGGGGAATGATGCCGATCACGCCGCTCAGGTCCTTGAACCGGCGCGAGCTCGCCAGCGTGGTCGAGGCCGAGGTGGTCAGCCGGGAAAGCACGACGGCGGTCACAGCCGCTACGGCGGCGCAGACCACCGCGGCAATCATCGCCGCCGGGTGCTGCCACCACGCCGCGGCCTGCGCCAGCGAGGCGAGCAATGTGACGGCGCCGGGAATGCCGATCAGCCCGCCCAGGGCCAGCCCCGCAAGCAACTGCGGCATCGGGACCGCGAACGACACGAACCGGGCCGGGTCCAGGGTCATGTCCACGCCGGTGGCGACCATCGGAATCAGCGCCCAGCCCAGGAAGACCGCGGATCCGGCGAGGATGATGGCCGTCCTGGCGACGTCCGGTTCGCCGCTGCCCAGGAAGACCAGCCCCACCAGCAGCATGCCGAGCACGCCCACGGCGTACAACGCGCCAAGGATGACGCCGACCAGCTGCCAGGGGCTGCGCTTGAATCCGTTGCGCAGCAGAGTGAGTTTGAGCCTTAGGAGGTGCGCAACCACGACAGTCCTTCCGACTGGCCGCGGCCGCCGACCAGCTGGACAAAGCGGTCCTCCAGGCTGGCGCCGTCGCGGACCTCGTCCACTGTGCCGGCCGCCAGGACGTTGCCCTGGGCGATGACGGCCACGTGGTCGCACATGCGCTGCACCAGGTCCATCACGTGGCTGGAGACGATGACGGTGCCGCCGGAGGCAACATAGTCATGGAGGATGTCGCGGATGTTCGCGGCGGAGACCGGGTCCACCGCTTCGAAGGGCTCGTCCAGGACCAGCAGCCTGGGCGCATGGATCAGGGCGGAGGCCAGCGCGATCTTCTTCGTCATGCCGGCCGAGTAGTCGACGACCAGTGTCCCCGCGTCGTTGGCGAGGTCCAGGGCGCGCAGCAGATCCGCGACGCGGGAAGCCACGGTGCCGCGGTCCATCCCCCGCAGCAGGCCGGCGTAGGTCACCAGCTGTTCGCCGGTGAGCCGGTCGAAGAGCCGCACTCCGTCCGGCAGGACGCCCATCAGTTTCTTGGCGGCCAGCGGCTGCGCCCAGACGTCGGTGCCGTGGACCCACACCTGCCCGTAGTCCGGACGCAGCATGCCCGTCGCCATGGACAATGTGGTGGTCTTTCCGGCGCCGTTCGGGCCGACGAGGCCGTAGAAGGAACCCGCCGGCACGTCAAGGTTGATGCCGTTGACCGCGACCTTCGCGCCGAAACGCTTGGCCAGGCCGCGCAGGGCCAGCGCGGGGGCCGCGGGCTGCGGATGGTGCGGGCCGGCGTCGCCGGTGCTGCCGGCCAGGCCAACGCTGGTCCGTGCGCCGTCGCGCTGGCCGGCGTCGGGCAAGGGTTCCCGCGGCCCGGGGCCGGCGGGCTGGACAAAATCGGGCGAAGTCATGAGGCCAAACTAGCAATCGGCCGCCCGCGGCCACATCATCCGCTAGGACTAAATCCGTACGACTAAAAATTCTCCGTTACTGCGGCACGTTCATACTGCGGGACCCATGGCAAGTCCACCCCGAGGTCGACGGCGGCGCGCAGCCACCAATGCGGATCGCGGAGGGCTGCGCGGGCCAGCAGGACCGCATCGGCATCACCGTCGGCGACAATCTGTTCGGCATGGCTGGTCTTCGAAATCAGTCCCACGGCGCCCACCGGCAGCCCGGTTGCACGGCGGATCCGGGCGGCGAAAGGCACCTGGTAGCCGGGTGCCAGCGGGATCTGCACGCCGGGTACCGCCCCGCCGCTGGAGACATCGACCAGGTCCACGCCGCGTTCACCCGCCGCCAGCGCGACGGCCGCGACCTCGTCCGGTTCCAGCCCTCCCCGGGCCCAGTCCGAGGCCGAAATCCGCAGCAGCAGCGGCATCCGGTCCGGGATGACGGTGCGCACGGCCTCCACCACGGCCAGCAGCAAGCGGCTCCGGTTGGCCGCGGAACCGCCCCACGCGTCACCCCGGGTGTTCACGAGCGGACTCAGGAACTGGTGGAGCAGGTAGCCGTGGGCCGCGTGCAGCTCGATCGTGTCGAACCCGGCCCAGACGGCCCGGGCGGCGGCGGCACGGAAATCATGGATGACGCCGGCGATGCCCGCCTCGTCGAGCTCCTGCGGGGCGGCCAGGGGGCCGAAGGGTTCCGCGGTGGCCCCCACGGTCTGCCAGCCGCCCAGGGCCGCCGGGACGCTGCCGCTTTCCGCCGCGAAGGGCCAGTACGTCGACGCCTTGCGGCCGGCATGGGCGAGCTGGATGCCGATCTTGGTTCCGCCGGGACCGTTGCGGTGCACGAAATCCGTGATCCTGCTCCAGCACTCGGCCTGCTCGTCCGTCCAGATGCCCGTGTCGCGCGGGCTGATCCGGCCCGCGGCGTTGACCGCAGTCGCCTCCGTCAGGATGAGGGCAGCTCCCCCTGCTGCGAACTGGCCCAGATGCACCAGATGCCAGTCGTTCGGCGTCCCGGGCTCGTCGGCGCCGCGCACCGAGTACTGGCACATGGGCGCGACCCAGCCCCGGTGGGCCAGCGTGAGGCCGCGCAGCGTGAGGGGGCTGAACAGCTGCGAGGGCATTTAGAAGAGGGCTCGGGCCAGCGCCTGGCGTGCCTTCGAGACGCGCGGGTCCGCAGTGCCGACCACTTCGAACAGCTCCACCAGCCGGGCCCGGGCGGCCTCCCGTTCCTCGCCGGAATGCAGGCCGACGAACTTCACCAGCCGGGCAAACGCGTCTTCGACATGGCCGCCGGCTACGTCAAGGTCCGCGACCGCCAGCTGCGCCTCCACGTCGTCCGACGCCGAGGCCGCGGCTTCGCGGATCGCGCTGGCGTCCGCTTTCTCCAGCCGCTGCATCAGCTCCACCTGCGCGAGGCCGCTGCGGGCGTCATTGTCCGCGGGTGACTCGGCCAGGGCCTTGCGGTAGGCCGCCGCTGCGGCCGCGTAGTCACCGGCCTCGATGGCGTCGAAGGCCTCCTGATGCAGCGGCGGCAGCGGCGGTTCTTCCTGGGGTTCACCCTCGGCCGACGGCGCGGAGCCGGTGACGCCGTTCGCCTCGGCGACCTTGAGCAGTTCGGCGATAAAGGACCGCAGTTCCTCCTCGCCGGCGGCGCCCTGGAAGAGCGGAATCGGCTGCCCCTTGAGCAGGGCTACCGCCGCCGGGACGCTTTGCAGCTGGAACGCCTGGCCGATCTGCGGGTTGGCATCCACGTCAACGCGGCCCAGCACGAACCGGCCGGCGTATTCCGTGGCCACCTTCTCCGTGACAGCCGAAAGCTGCTGGGCTTGGTCGCTCCACGGCGCCGTCAATTCAACGACGACGGGGACCTGCGCCGAGAGCTGGACCAGGGCCGAAAAGCTCTCCTGGTTGACGTCGACGATGTAGGCCGGGCGCTCTCCGGCCGATCCCTCCGGCTGGCCCGGACCGCCCTGTCCCGGAGCCGCAGCCTGGGCCTGCGGCCGCTTGAGCGACGACAGATCCACGGCCCCGCGGAGGTTGACAGATGCTGGCGCAGGGCCCTGCCCTGAAGCTGGAGTGGTCATGACATCACCCTAGTACGATCGCGGGCGGCGGAAGGAATCCGCCGCCCGCCTAGGCTTTACTTGAGTTTGGCGTCCACGAGGTCCTGTGCCACGCCGATGACCGAGATGGGGTCCTTGGCGCCGGCCGGCGGGACGTAGACCGCCACCGACTCGCCGTAGGTGACATCCACGCCCGACGCCGTGGAGCTCTTCCCCGCCAGCGCGGCGAACTCGTCGGAGAGCTCGACGGTGGCGCCGGGCTCGGCAGGAACGCTGCTCATCACGTTGCGGATGTAGCCGAAAACCATCGCACCGCCGTCGGCCGTTTTCAGTGCCCGCACCGATTCCGGCTCCACCTTGCGGCTGAAGGTGATGTCCGCGTTCTTGTTTGCCTTGACCTGCGAGTCCTGGAAGGCACGGATCTGCTCGGCGAAGGTGTTCTTGCCGACCTTGTCCTGGTTCTTGCCGTTGTTGAGGTTGGCGGCCAGCACTTCGAGCGCCTGCTGCGGCACATGGAGCAGGCCCTCCGCGGAATCCGCGGCAACGGCCGGGGTTCCCCCGCCTTCGCTCGCGACCTGCGGGAAGGTGGTGCCGGGCAGCATCTGCACGGCCTCGACCATCTTGTAGTTCTCCCGCGGCCCGGCCTGCGAGAGCACGATGACCTGCGGCACCGGGTTCTCCTTGCCCTGGGTGACGGCGACGGCGGTGCGCGGCCAGGCCGCAGTGGTTCCCACCATGGCGGTCTTCAACGGCTCGGCCGACACCGGGGCGGGCGCTGCCAAGTCCGGGTTTTCGGCCCGCACCGTGTAGTTCGCCTTGCGCAGCGTCAGCGCGGAACCGCCGACCCGCGGGGCCAGTTCCTTGGCGTCCCGGGCGGAGTCGCCGGCAGTCACCGCGGCCTCCACCGAGTCCAGGATCCGGTTGAGCTGCCCTTCCAGGAGCACGGGGTACGAATCGCCGGCTTCCTTCGGCGCGGCTGTCTCGCCCGCATGGGCCGGCACGGCGGTGGCGGCAAGGAGGCCGGCGGCAGCGACGGCCAGCACCGGACGGACCGACTCTGCTGCGCGGAGCCGGAGGCCGCCGCGCGCCGGCTGGCCCTCCCCCGTGCCGGAAGCCGTCGAGCCGGAGGCTTCAGCAGCCGCACGCCGGCCGGCCGGTTCGCCCGCTCCGGAGTCGGGCCCGCCCCGCCGCGCGAGGGCCGCGAGCGCCAGGCCCAGCACCGCCAGCAGAGCGCCGACGAT
The DNA here is from genome assembly GCF_037144715.1 of Arthrobacter sp. USHLN218. Taxonomy (NCBI): domain Bacteria; kingdom Bacillati; phylum Actinomycetota; class Actinomycetes; order Micrococcales; family Micrococcaceae; genus Arthrobacter; species Arthrobacter sp. USHLN218. The sequence continues at coordinate 745,325 of NZ_JBBCYT010000002.1, read as the reverse complement.
GACCAGGACGATTCCCCAGGGTGCGCTGTTGTCGTTCGGCCAGCTGACCGTGACGGCGGTCGGGGCAGGCTGCTTGCCGTCTGCCGCCAGCAGGATGGACCACTCGCCGTCCCCAGGCGCGATCCAACGGTGGTCGGCCTGGCCATCGGCCGTTTCCTCGCTGACCCACAGGTCCGATCCGGCGGGGTTGGGCACCTCGGCATCGCCCTTGACGGTCTCGGCCTGCAGCTGGCCGCCGTCGACGCCGCTGATCGAGGTGTGGGCGGCCTTGCCGACCCAGGCATCGACGTCGCCCGCGCGTCCCACGGCAAGGAGGAATTCGCCGTCGGACTCCACCGAAATGTCCACACGTTCATCGTGGACGCCGAAGACTGCCGGTTCGATCACCGTCACCGGGGCCGTCGAATCTCCGGCCGAGTAGCTGGCCGAGAGCGTCTCCGGCGGGGCCCAGATGGTGCGGAACCCGATGCCCAGCAAGATGGCCACGAGGCCGGCTGCGATCAGGGCGATGGCAGTCTTCGAACGCACAAAAAAACCTAACGTTTGTCACGGGAAGCGGACCTGACCACCAACTCAGCCGCAGGCAATGCCGCGCGCCGGCCGGCTGCTGCAGGCCGGGAGGCCAGGGTTTATAACCCAATGGTAACGAATCGCCTGTTAGAGTGCGTTGTCGGCTGTACCGTCCACCGGGAGCGATGGGCACGCCGATAGTCTCATCCACAACGATCTTCCCGCAGCCGCGGGGCCGACTGAACAGGGCATTCGCTTGACGGAGCACGAGGAACGACCTGCCGAACCGCAGGAGCCAGGCGACGGCGGTACGCCCGCAGGTGCCGCCGGGCCGGAGGCTTCCGCAGCGCCGGGCCCGGGCGGCCACCGGTCCGTCCTGCACGCCCTCGGCCGGCTCGGTGCGTCCTTCCCGCGGGCCCAGCCGCGCGTCCGGTTCGAGATGCCACCCGAAGCACTGACCCTGGAGGACGAAAAGGCCGTGGCGGCCATGGTCGGAACCCAGGGCGCCGCCCGCCACCCCATCCACTTCGGCTTCATGGGCACCGTCGGCGTAGGCCTGGCACTGCTGCTGTATTTCATCCTCTCCAATATCGGCCAGCTGCTGGGCTGGATCGCGGCTGCGCTCTTCATCGCGCTGGGCCTCGATCCGATCGTCCGCTGGCTGGAAAACAAGGGCCTGCCGCGGCCGGCGGGCGTCGTCGCCGTCGTTCTGGCCCTCGCGGGCGCGCTGGCCGCATTCTTTGCCACCCTGATCCCCACGATCGTGAACCAGACGGCCCAGATCGTGGCCAACGGTCCGGAGTACGCCGACAACTTCCTCAATTCCGCCTTCTTCCAGTCCATCGACCAGCAGTTCCAGGTACGCAGCCGCGTTGAAGAGGAAGTAGCCAAGTTCTTCGCCAACTCCGAGGCCGTGACCGGCATCTTCGGCGGAGTCCTCGGCGTCGGCAGCGCCGTCCTGCAGGGGGCCTTCGGGGTCCTGATTGTCCTGGTGCTGACCTTGTACTTCCTGGCCTCGCTGCCGGCCCTGAAGATCTGGGCGTACCGGCTCGCGCCGCGCTCCCGCCGCAAGCGGGTACAGGTGCTCGCCGAGGAGATCACCGGCAGCGTCGGCAGCTACGTAATCGGGCAGGCCTGCGTCGCGCTGATCAATGCCACCGTGGCCTTCATCGCCATGAACATCGCAGGTGTCCCCTTCGCGGTACTGCTGGCGTTCCTGGTCGCGCTGCTGGCTTTCATCCCCCTGGTCGGCGCAATGATCGCAGGTGTGATGGTCTCGCTGGTGGCACTGACCGTAAGCTGGCAGACCGCCACGCTGTTCGCCGTGATCTACTTCGCCTACCTGCAGTTCGAGGCCTACTTCGTTTCGCCGCGGATTATGCAGCGCGCGGTGGCCGTTCCCGGGGCCGTGGCGGTCATCGCCGTCATTGCCGGCGGCACTCTGATGGGCGTGCTCGGCGCGCTGATGGCGATTCCGGCCGCCGCCGCAGTCATGCTCCTGCTGAAGGAAGTGGTGATTGTCCGGCAGGACCGGCGCTGAGTCCGCGGCCGGCGGCGTTCAGCCCCGGTAGCGGAAGCTGCGGGTCTTCCAGCAGTGGTGGTGCCAGTGCCGCCGCTCGGACAGCGCCGCCTCGGCGCCGAACAGGGAATCCTCCCGCCAGGCCACGACGTGCTCCACACCGGGCGCAATGGTGAGGCCGCAGCCCGGGCAGCTGTAGTCCTTCACGGCGTTGCGCTGGGTGATACGCCGCACATTCCACTCGCCGTCGGGTGCGCTCTGACGCTCCGGGATGCCGAAGCGGGCCCGCTCCAGATCCAGCTCATCGCCGCGACTCCACTTGCCCGAAGGCTGGGCCGGCCGTCGGCGCGGGCGATTGGAGCGGGGCATAGGCCCATTCTGCCCGCGTCCGGCGAGGCTCGACAAACTGACGGTAAGGTGGCCTACTGTGCGTCTCGTTATTGCCCGTTGCTCTGTTGATTACATCGGCCGTCTCCGCGCCCATTTGCCCCTGGCCACGCGCCTGCTCATGGTGAAGGCGGACGGCTCGGTCCTGATCCATTCCGACGGCGGCTCCTACAAGCCGCTCAACTGGATGAGCCCTCCCGCCACGCTCCGCGTGAACGAGCCGGTCGAGGGCGACACCCCCGAGGGCGTCACCGAGGTGTGGAACGTCCAGCACGCGAAGAGCGACGACCGCCTCGTTATCCACATCCACGAACAGCTGCACGAGTTCAGCCATGACCTCGGCGTGGACCCCGGGCTGGTCAAGGACGGCGTCGAAGCGGACCTGCAGCGGCTGCTCGCGGAGCAGATCCACACCCTGGGCGACGGCTACTCGCTGATCCGCCGCGAATACATGACGGCCATCGGCCCGGTCGACATTCTTGCCCGGGACGCCGACGGCGGCACAGTCGCCGTGGAGCTCAAGCGGCGGGGAGACATCGACGGCGTGGAGCAGCTGACCCGTTACCTCGAGCTGCTGAACCGCGACCCGCTCCTGGCCCCCGTGAAGGGCGTCTTCGCCGCCCAGCAGATCAAGCCGCAGGCACGGGTCCTCGCCGAAGACCGCGGCATCGACTGCCTGACGCTGGACTATGACGCCATGCGCGGCGTCGACGATATCGAGTCCCGGCTCTTCTGAGGCCGGCTCGCCGGCGTTTAGACTGTCGGCTATGGAAGCCAGCGGCCACACCGGAACGGGCGGCGCCTTCCTCCGCGGGCGGATCGTCAGCGACGGCACGGTCGTCGAGGACGGGGTCGTGGCGTACGACGGCGACCGCCTGGTTTTCGCGGGCCCGTATCCGCAGTTTTCGCCCCAGGGGCGCCAGGAACATGAACTGCCGGCCGGCAGCATCCTGGTGCCCGGACTCGTGGACATGCACTGCCACGGCGGGTACGGAGCCGATTTCTCTTCCGCGGACGACGCCGCCGCCCGCCGGGCCGCCGCGTTCCTGCACCAAAGCGGGACAACCACGCTGCTGGCGAGCGTGGTTCCGGCCCCGCCGGCCCAGGCGCTGGCCGCCCTGCAGGTCCTCGCCGGACTCTGCTCCGACGGGCTGCTGGCCGGCATCCATGCCGAGGGGCCTTTCCTCTCGACCGAGTGCTCCGGCGCCCTGGAGCCCGCCCACCTCAGCGACCCGGACCTGGAGCTGCTGGCCCGGCTGATCGAGGCGGGCCAGGGCCAGCTCCGGACCATGACCTACGCCCCCGAACTGCCCGGCGCCGGCGAACTGGCCGATCACCTGACGGCCCACGGTGTCATCCCGTCCATCGGCCATACCGCCTGCGATTCCGCCACCGCCGCCACCTCGCTGGCACGCGCGTCCGAGGGGCTCGCGTCCGCCGGCTTCGACGGCTACAGTGCCCGCCCGACCGTGACGCATCTGTTCAACGGCATGCCGCCGCTGCACCACCGGTCCCCCGGGCCGGCCGCTGCCTGCCTGCGCGCCGCCGCCGCGGGGGCCGCAGCGGTGGAACTGATTGCCGACGGCACGCACCTGGACCCGCAGACTATCCTCACCGTTTTCGAACTCGTCGGTGCCGCCAACATCATGCTGGTCTCCGATGCCATGGCCGCCGCAGGGCTCGACGACGGCGAGTACGGACTCGGCGGGCGCCTGGTCACGGTGTCCGGGGGCCGCGCGACCCTGGCCGGCACAGGAACGCTTGCCGGCAGCACCTCGACCCTGCTCGATGTCGTCCGCACTGCCGTCGGATCCGGCGTGCCGTTCGCCGAGGCGCTGAGATCCGCCACGAGCGTGCCGGCAGCCGTCCTCGGCCTGGCGGACGAGGTGGGCAGCCTCCATGCGGGCTTGCGCGCCGACGTCATTGTGCTGAGCCCGGAACTGCGACTGAATGCCGTTCTCCGGAAGGGCCGCTGGCTGCAGTGACGGCCGCAGGGAACTTTGGCTTAACAAAAGGTTGAATCTCGCAAATGAGCGTTGACCTGCCCAAATGCCTATGTGATGCTTAACTCAGTCTTTGTGTAGGTGAGTTTTTCATGCTCGCAAGACATGTAGTTGCGAGCGTGAAGCTCCTCATACGCTTCGGCGGCCTGCCGGAACCTGAGGTCTTCCGTGGAGTGACCAGGACCGGCGCAAAGGGCACCGGTCTAAGAAGTACCGTATTGAGGAGAAATACATGGCACAGGGGACCGTGAAGTGGTTCAACGCTGAAAAGGGCTTCGGCTTCATCACTCCGGATGATTCCGAGGGAGACGTGTTCGTCCACTACTCCGAAATCCAGACCGGCGGATTCAAGACCTTGGACGAGAACCAGCGCGTAAGCTTCGAGATCGGCCAGGGCGCCAAGGGCCCCCAGGCGACCGGCGTTACCGTTATCTAGTCTCGCTTTGGCTTCCCGGCGCAGGCCGGACAGCAAGGAAGCCTCCCGGTTTTCCGGGAGGCTTCCTCGCTTTAACGCAGCAGCCTGGCCGCGGCCAACGGATCCGCTTCGTTGCCCCGCCGTTCGACGACCGCCCCTAAGGCGCGCAGTTTCGCGTCGAAATTCTCGTAGCCGCGGTCGATGTGGTCCACTCCCCTGACCTCCGTCATCCCGTCGGCGACCAGTCCGGCGATCACGAGGGCCGCGCCCGCACGGATGTCGTTGGCGTCGACCGGCGCCCCGGAAAGCTGCGGGACCCCTTTGATGAGCGCGTGATGCCCGTCCAGCCGCACGATGGCGCCGAGGCGCGCCAGCTCGTTGGTGAATCCCCAGCGCGCCTCGAAAACGTTCTCCGTCACCATGCCGTTTCCTGTGGCGACGGCGTTCAGCGCGACCACGAAGGGCTGCAGGTCAGTGGGAAACCCGGGATAGGGCAGCGTGGAAACGTTGATCGGCGACGGCCTGCCGGAACCCTCCACCACGAAACCGTCGGTGCGGCGCTCCACCGTGCACCCGGCCTGCTCCAGCTTGTCCAGGACCACCCCCAGATGGGACGGATCGGCATGCCGGATGTCGACCCGGCCGCCCGTGATCGCGGCCGCGAAGGCCCAGGTGCCGGCCACAATGCGGTCCGGCACGGTGCGGTGCGTAACCGGCTGGAGGCGTTCGACGCCGGTAATCACCAGCGTGGGCGACCCGATCCCTTCGATCCGGGCGCCCATGGCAACCAGGAGCCGGGCGATGTCGGAAATCTCCGGCTCCCGCGCGGCATTGTCGATCGTCGTCACGCCCTCGGCCAGGGTCGCGGCCATCATCAGGTTCTCCGTGGCGCCGACCGAAGGGAATGAAAGGCGGTGGTGCGCCGCCTTCAGCCCGTCGGGGGCCTTCGCCACCAGGTACCCGTGGTCGATGACGATCTCCGCGCCCATCAGCTCGAGTCCGCTCCGGTGCATGTCCAGGCCGCGGGATCCGATGGCATCGCCGCCCGGAAGCGCCACCTCGGCCTGCCGGCACCGGGCCACCAGCGGACCCAGGACGGAGATGGACGCCCGCATGGCCCGGACCAGGTCGTAGTCAGCCTGGTGCGCCGGCGCGGACGGAACGTCGATGTGCACAGCCGCCCGCTCGACGTCGTACTCCACGCCGCAGCCCAGCCGGCGGAGGAGTTCGGCCATGATCCAGACGTCCTGGATGTTGGGCACATTCGTGATCGTGGACCGGCCCTCGGCCAACAGCACAGCGGCCATCAGCTTCAGGACACTGTTCTTGGCTCCGGCCACGTCGACCTGCCCGGAAAGCCGGGTGGGTCCGGTGACGACAATGACGTCTTCCATGTTGCTCATCCTAATAGGGGGTCAGATGGGTAAAACGAAAGCGGCCCCCATCGGGAGCCGCTGTATCCGGTCCATGTACGCCGCGTTCCGCTCAGCGCCAAGTTCCGATGCCGATCACGGGACCGGCTTCGAGCCAGGAGGACAATCCGGCGTAGACATCGTAGTTCATCGCCAGCAGCAGTTCCTGCTTGTCGTGGGTCAGCATCACGACGATAGCCCCCGGCTGGATCCTCAGCCGTTCGTCCTCGGTTGGCTGGCGCCAGCCTTTCAGCTCGAGCGCGCTGCGCCGGAACCGATGGCGCGGGCGGGGGCTTAGCGAGAACAGCCGCAGCCATTCCAAGTGCTTGTCCGCATAACGACAAACCCCCATTTGCCAGCTGCCGGGCAGCAGGCTAATGGAGGCGTCGAAGGTTCCCAGGGCGCGCCGCAGTTGATAGCGGCGCACCCCGAAAGCCAGCAGCGCCAGGACGAGCAGCACGAACAATGCCGCAAGGACAACGAACGCGACGGATAGCTCGTTCACTGGCGCCGCCAGTTGGGCCTAAGCCGTGGCCAAGTCGTTGACCGTGGCGTTGTCCGCCACGATCACAACCCGGTTGCTGTCAACGGAGAAGAACCCGCCGTCGACGGTGACAGTGATGCGGTCGCCGTTGACGGGCTGGATGGCCAGTTCTCCGGGCGCAAGGATGGCCAGGACCGGAGTGTGGCCGGGCAGGATCCCAATCTCGCCGTCGGCGGTACGGGCCTTGACCAAGGACGCCGCGCCGGACCACACGAAGTGGTCCGCTGCGACAATCTCAACTTCCAGATCAGCTGTTTCGTTAGCCATGGGCTTTACTTACCGGTCTGTTCCTGGATCTTGGCCCAGTTCCGCTCGACATCGTCGAGGCCGCCGACGTTGAAGAAGGCCTGCTCTGCGATGTGGTCCAGCTCGCCGTCGCAGATGGCCTTGAAGCCCTCGACGGTGTCCTTGATGGAGACGGTCGAGCCCTCGACGCCGGTGAACTGCTTGGCGGTGTAGGTGTTCTGCGACAGGAACTGCTGGATGCGGCGCGCGCGGGAGACGACGATCTTGTCTTCTTCGGACAGTTCGTCGACACCCAGGATCGCGATGATGTCCTGGAGTTCCTTGTTCTTCTGCAGGATCTGCTTCACGCGGATCGCCACGTCGTAGTGCGCCTGGCCGATGTACTGCGGGTCCAGGATTCGCGACGTGGAGGTCAGCGGGTCCACGGCCGGGTAGAGACCACGGGACGCGATTTCGCGCGAGAGTTCCGTGGTCGCATCCAGGTGGGCGAAGGTCGTTGCCGGAGCCGGGTCGGTGTAGTCGTCAGCAGGCACGTAGATGGCCTGCATGGACGTGATCGAGTGGCCCTTGGTCGAGGTGATGCGCTCCTGCAGGAGGCCCATTTCGTCGGCCAGGTTCGGCTGGTAGCCCACGGCGGACGGCATGCGGCCCAGCAGGGTCGACACCTCGGAACCGGCCTGGGTGAAGCGGAAGATGTTGTCGATGAAGAGCAGCACGTCCTGGTTCTGCACATCACGGAAGTACTCCGCCATGGTCAGGGCCGACAGTGCCACGCGCAGGCGCGTTCCCGGCGGCTCATCCATCTGGCCGAAGACAAGGGCGGTGTCCTTCAGGACGCCGGCCTCTTCCATTTCCACCCAGAGGTCGTTGCCCTCACGGGTACGCTCGCCGACGCCGGCGAACACGGAGGTGCCGCCGAAGTTACGGGCCACACGGGTGATCATTTCCTGGATGAGCACGGTCTTGCCAACGCCGGCGCCGCCGAACAGGCCGATCTTGCCGCCCTTGATGTACGGGGTCAGCAGGTCGATGACCTTGATGCCGGTCTCGAGGATCTCAGTGGAGCTTTCGAGGTCCGCGAAGCGGGGAGCCTTGCGGTGGATGGGCCAGCGCTCGGTGATTTCCAGCTGGGTCTCTTCGACGTCCAGCGGCTTGCCCAGCACGTTGAAGATGTGGCCCTTGACGCCGTCGCCGACCGGAACCGAGATAGGCGCGCCGGTGTCCTGCACCGTGGTGCCGCGGACAAGGCCGTCGGTCGCCTGCAGCGAGATCGCGCGGACCAGGTTGTCGCCCAGGTGCTGCGAGGTCTCGAAGGTGATGGTGTGGGTCTCGCCGTTGAGGGTGATCTCGGCGGTCAGGGCGTTGTACATCTCGGGGATTGCGTCGGCCGGGAATTCGACGTCGACAACCGGGCCGATCACACGGGCGATACGGCCAGTGGCGCCCGAGGCGACGGAACCGGTTCCGTGCTCGATGGTTTGGGCAGTCATCTCTCTCACTTCTCAGTTAGATGCGTGGTTAAGTTTACGGTCTTGATGGAGTGCTTCGAGCTCAGCGGTCAGGACGCACTCAGTGCGTCGGCACCGCCGACAATCTCGGTGAGCTCCTGGGTGATCTCGGCCTGGCGTGCGTTGTTGCGCAAACGGGTGTACTTCTTGATCAGCTCGTTTGCGTTGTCGCCTGCCGACTTCATGGCGCGCTGGCGGGCGGCGAGCTCGCTCGCAGCAGCCTGGAGCAGCGCTGCGAAGATGCGCGACTCGATATAGCGCGGCAGCAGGGCGTCCAGGACCTGTTCGGACTCGGGCTCGTACTCGTACAGCGGCAGCAGCTCCGACTCGGACGTTGCCTCCTGCTCCACGACCTCCAGCGGGAGCAGGCGGATGACCGTCGGCTCCTGGGAGACCATGGACTTGAACCGCGTGTAGACGACGTGGATCTCGTCGACGCCGCCGTCTTCGTACGGCGTGCTGAACGCGCCGAGGACGGCATCGCCGATCTCACGTGCAATGTCGAAGGACGGCGAATCGGTTCCGCCGGTCCAGACCTGCTGGTAGTCAAGACCGCGGAAGTCGAAGTAAGCCTGCGCCTTACGGCCGACGAGGTAGTGCTGGACTTCTTTGCCCTCTCCGCGCAGCAGCTCGGTCAGGGACTGTGCCTGCTTCAGGACCGAAGCCGAGTAAGACCCTGCCAGGCCGCGGTCCGAAGTCAGCACCAGCACGGCCGCCCGCCGGATCTGCTCCGGTTCGGTGGTCAGCGGATGGTCGATCTCGGACTGCGATGCCACAGCAGAAACGGCACGGGTGATCGCATTGGCGTAAGGCAGCGATGCAGCCACCCGGCTGCGCGCCTTGCCAATACGAGAGGCAGCGATCAGTTCCATCGCCTTGAACATCTTGCGCATCGAACTCGTCGAGGCGATCTTCTGGCGGTAGACCCGAATCTGGGCTCCCATACTTTTCCTTTCCTAATCCCCCCTGGCTGAGCGGGGCCGGGTTCTTCGCGCGGAGGGACGAACCCGGCCCCCGCTCAGCCAGCGAAAACGAATTAGCGCTTCTGCCGGACGATCTGTTCCTGGTCGACGGCGTCCTGGGCCAGAGCGTCATACTCCTCATGGCCTGCGCCGACGAGCTGGTTGTCGCCTTCACCGAAGAAGCCCTTCTTGAATTCGGTGATCTGCGCGGTCAGCTCCTCGACCGTGGAATCCTCGAGCACGTTGGTCTGCGCGATGGTCGTCAGTGCCTGCGACCGGTGGCGAAGGTGCTCCAGGAACTCCGACTCGAAGCGGTTGACGTCCTCAACCGGGACATCGTCAAGGAAGCCCTTGGTGCCGGCCCAGATCGAGACGACCTGCTCCTCGACGGGGAACGGCGAGTACTGGCCCTGCTTGAGCAGTTCCGTCAGGCGTGCGCCGCGCTCGAGCTGCTGCTTGGAAGCGGCGTCGAGGTCCGAGGCGAACATCGCGAAGGCCTGCATGTCGCGGTACTGCGCCAGCTCCAGCTTCAAGGTACCGGAGACCTTCTTCATGGCCTTGACCTGGGCGGAACCGCCGACGCGGGACACCGAGATGCCGACGTCCACAGCGGGACGCTGGTTGGCGTTGAAGAGGTCCGACTGCAGGAAGATCTGGCCGTCGGTGATGGAGATGACGTTGGTCGGGATGTAGGCCGAAACGTCGTTGGCCTTGGTCTCGATCAGCGGCAGGCCGGTCATCGAACCGGCGCCCAGCTCGTCGGAGAGCTTGGCGCAACGCTCGAGGAGGCGGGAGTGCAAGTAGAAGACATCGCCCGGGTAGGCTTCGCGTCCCGGCGGACGGCGAAGGAGGAGGGAGACGGCACGGTAGGCCTCGGCCTGCTTGGAGAGGTCATCGAACACGATCAGGACGTGCTTGCCGCCGTACATCCAGTGCTGGCCGATGGCCGAGCCGGCGTAAGGAGCCAGGTACTTGAAGCCTGCCGGGTCGGATGCCGGAGAGGCCACGATGGTCGTGTACTCGAGCGCACCCTTCTCTTCCAGGGTCTTGCGGACGGCCGCAATGGTGGATGCCTTCTGGCCGATGGCAACGTAGATGCAGCGGACCTGCTTGTTGACGTCGCCCGACTCCCAGTTGGCCTTCTGGTTGATGATCGTGTCGATCGCGATGGCGGACTTGCCGGTCTGGCGGTCGCCAATGATCAGCTGGCGCTGGCCGCGGCCGATCGGGATCATGGCGTCGATGGCCTTGAGGCCGGTCTGCATCGGCTCGTGGACCGACTTACGCTGGGTCACGCCCGGCGCCTGAAGTTCCAGGGCACGACGGCCTTCGGCCTCGATCGGTCCCATGTCGTCGAGCGGTTCGCCGAGGGGATCGACGACGCGGCCGAGGAAGTTGTCACCGACGGGCACGGAGAGGACTTCACCGGTGCGGTGGACTTCCATGCCTTCTTCGATGCCGGTGAACTCACCGAGGATAACGACACCGATTTCGCGGGTGTCGAGGTTCTGGGCCAGGCCCAGGATGCCGTTTTCGAAACGCAGCAGCTCGTTCGACATGGCGGAGGGAAGGCCCTCCACACGTGCGATGCCATCGCTGGCGGTGGTTACGCGGCCAACTTCAACGCGCTCGGCCGTTCCGGGTTCGTAGGATGCCGCGAACTCGTTCAGTGCATTACGGACGTCGTCGGCGTTGATGGTCAATTCGGCCATCTGCAGTCCCTGCTCTCCTATGTTGCGATCGCCGCCTGCGGCGACCTGTGTGTAATTCAGTCTGTGATGAGGCCGTGGCCAGCTTGTCCCTGCGGGACCAGCTAGACCGCGAGCTTCCGTTGAAGTTCCGCCAGGCGGGCGATGACCGACGAATCGACCACTTCGTCCCCGACCTGGACACGGACTCCGCCAACCAGCGATGGGTCAACGTTGACGTTGATCTTCAGCTCGCGGCCGTACAGCTTGTCCAGCCCTGCCTGCAGTCGCGTGATCTGACTCGGGGCCAGCGGACGGGCGACGCTGACCTCGGCGATCCAGCGCCGCTGGCGCTGGGCGACAAGCTCCACGAAACGCTGGACGAGGGCAGTCGGCTTGAGTCCGCGCGGGGCGGACACGGCCTGGCTGATCAGGACCTGCGCTTCCGAACCGGCGTGCGGAACCAGCTTGAGGGCCAGCCGCACCTTGGCCTCGGACGATGCCTGAGGCTCCGACAGGGCCCGCTGCAGACCATGGTCCGCATTGACTGCCCTGATGAAGCTGAACAGGTCGTTCTCCAGACCTTCGAGTCCGTCAAGGCCGGTGCCTTTGCTCTCCGCGACTGCGATCGCCGTAGTCGCCGCGAGGGTCTCCAAGGCATCACCAATGTCACGTGCTGAGGCCCACCGCGAAGCGGCCAGGCCCTCGACGACGGTCCGGGCGTCGGCAGAAACATTTCCGCCGAGCAGCTCCGAAACGAGCCGGGCTTTGTCCTTGCCTTCACGCGAGGGGTCAGTCAGGCTCCGGCGCAGTCCAGCATTGCTGTCCAGCAGGCTAAGGATTGCAAAGAGTTCCTCTGCCAGGGACAGTGGAGCCGTCGGCAGCTTGGCCTCAAGTTCCCGCTGTGCCGCTTTCAGTGACTCGCTCGATACACCTGCCATTAGTTCGCAGCACCTGCACTCTGGGACGCCGGCGCGGCCGTCTCGAGGTCGGCCAGGAAGCGGTCGACGACGCGAGCGGCGCGTGCGTCATCGTTCAGGGACTCCCCGACGATCTTGCCTGCGAGCTCGGTGGCGAGGATGCCGACTTCGCTGCGCAGCGTAGTCACTGCGGTCTGGCGCTCGGCAGCGATCTGCACCTGTGCCTGCTCGCTGATGCGCGCTGCCTCGGCAGCAGCCTTCTCCTTCAGATCCGCCAGGATCTGGGCGCCCTCTGCACGTGCTTCCTCGCGGATGCGGTTGGCTTCGGTGCGGGCATCCATCAGCTGCTGCTTGTACTCGTCAAGGGCGGCGCTTGCCTCGGCCTGCGCGGCCTCGGCCTTGGCGATTCCGCCTTCGATTGCCTCGGCCCGCTCTGCATAGGTCTTCTCGAACGCCGGAACGACGTACTTGACGACAATGAACATGAGCACGGCGAAGCCAAGCAGCGTTACCAGGATTTCCCAGATGTTAGGGACCAGAGGGTTGACGCCCTCCGCGGCGGCGAGGATTACTGTCTCATTCATATCTCACCCGTCCTATCTACTCGGTTTGAAAAGTGCGCGATGCCGACTAGAGGACGAACGCGAACACCAGGCCGAGGATAGCCAGAGCTTCGGTCAGTGCCAGACCCAAAAAGGCGATCGGCTGCAGCACACGCTGGGCCTCGGGCTGACGGGCAACTCCATTGATGTAAGCAGCGAATACCAGGCCCACACCGATGGCACCGCCGATGGCGGAGAGACCGTAACCTACGAGGTTGAGATTGCCTTCCATTATTTTCCTTTCAAGATGCCGCTAAGGGCAGGTTGTTTGGTTCAGGAGCTTCCCCAGCGGGGAAATTTAGTGTTCCTCGGCCAGGGAGCCTTGGATGTAGATCGCGGTCAGCAGCGTAAACACGTAGGCCTGCAGGACCTGGATCAGGATTTCGAAGAGGTACATGCCCACACCGCCGGCGAGCGTCAGGATGCCCAGCGGCTTGAGCAGGAGCTGGTCCTGGGTGAGCAGGAACTCGGAGCCTGCGGCTGCCAGCATGATGATCAGGTGGCCCGCCAGCATGGTGGCGAAAAGACGGAGGCTGTGGGTTACCGGGCGGACCAGGAAGGTCGAGATGATTTCGATCAGGACAACCAGGGGCAGGATCGCCTTCGGGACGCCGGAGGGGACCACGGCCAGCTTGAAGTAGCCGATGCCGTGCTTTTGGATGCCCAGGATGATCCAGGTGAAGTACACGATGCCGGCCAGCGCGTAGGCGGTGCCCACGTGCGACGTCGTGGGCATCTGGATCAGCGGGACCGACCCGAAGAGGTTGTTGACCAGGATGAAGAAGAACAGTGCGAACAGCAGCGGCACGAACGGCCGGTAGTCGCGTTCGCCGATGATGTCCTTGCCCACGGAGTTGCGGACGAAGTTGTAGCTCATTTCGCCGAGGAACTGCATCTTGCCGGGAACGAGCTTGCCGCGGCGGGCAGCCGCAACGAAGAACCAGGAAATCAGGACCACGGAAAGGAGAACCAGCAGCATCTGCTTTCCGAATCCTGTGCCGTATTCCGCGGCCCAAGGAAGGACTTCGGGAAGATGCATATCTTCGAGGGTTGGTGGGACGAAGCCACCTTCATCAGCGGCCGCCGGAAGCGCAAGCGCGATCAACGCGTTTCCTCTCTGCAGTGTCCATCATTGGGCGTTTCGGGGTGGCCTGCCGCCAAGGGCATGCCACCGTATGAAGTTATTGGCATTTAGTTGTTGGTTCCCCGGTCCCCACGCCTGCGCTGGGGGCTGCGGGTGAGGTTGTGCTTTCGGGCCAGATAGTAGCCGCCGCCGGCGCCCAGAACGGCTCCGGCGATGAACAGCCAGCGGGTATTCAACAGAAAGTCCAGCCCCCACCCTATCAAACCCCAGGCGATGATCCCGCCAATAATGTAGGTGGCCAACGTGTTGCCGCCCGGGTAATCCCGGCCGCCATTCGAGTTATCCGGGGAGGGCTCAGCCGGCATGCCGCTCGTCCTTTCCGGCGCTGCCGGGGGCAGCCTCGGGAGAGTCGGCATAGATCTGGTACCGGACCCGCGAAAAAGCGAAGACTTCGGCACCCTGCCATACGACCACCGCGACCACGGCCGCGATGAAGAACCAGGTGGTGTCCAGCCAGTCCGGCGTGCCTACCACGAAGAGCACCGCGCCAAAGCCGACGACCTTGAGCACATATGTGGCGATGAACGCGCCGATGGCGCCCGACGGATTGTTCCTGCCGACGAAATGTCCGACGAGCAGGCTGATGGCGAAGAACAGCACGACCAGGGCCGCGCCAAGCAGGGCGCCGAGGGCCGCATTGCCGCCGGCGAGCACGGCACCCAGCAGCATGACCACCAAGGTGGCGGCACCGGCCGCCGCTGCCGCCTTGGCCAGGATGCTCAGCCAAGGCGAAACTGTGGGACCCGCAGCCCGGAGGGGTACACCGGCAACGGCACGGCGGCCGTTGGATTCGGGTGCACTCATGGCTGTCCATTCAGTCAGTAGGCGGGGAAGACCGTTTTAGCGGCCAGATGAATTCTACACGAGATAGAACTCGTTCGGTCCCCGGCTGTCCCGTTCACCGACCAGTTGCGTAACCTTGCCGCCAATGCCCCAGGATCCGGGGCGCCTGCAGATACACAACGAGGACTGCGGCCCCTGCTGCCAGCGCGGCCACCTTGACCGGCAGGGCGCTCTCTCCCGCGGCAATGCCGCAGATTCCGGTGAGCAGCGAGCACACGGTGACCAGCACCGCGGACTGGAGGTGGCTCAATCCAACGTCGGTCAGCCGCTGGTAGACATGCTGGCGGTGCGGGGCGTACCACCGCTCCCCCGCGCTGATGCGCCGCAGCAGGGTCGTCGCGGTATCGGCCAGGTAGACGGCGACGGGACCCAGCAGCATTTCGGGTCCCACGCCGGAGAGGAACGCGGCCACCCCCGTCACCGCCAGGGATCCGCCCAGCAGGTAGCTTCCGACGTCGCCAAGGAAGTTGCGTCCGCGCAGGTTCCACGGGAGGAACGCCGCAAAGGCCATGGCGATGACCAGGGCTGCCGAAACGAGCCAGGGCATCCCGTACATCGCCCCGACGGCGGCGAACGTGCCGCCGACGGCCAGGCCATGCAGTCCCGAGATCCCGTTGACACCGTCCATGAAGTTGGCCACGTTGATATAGCCGGCAACCGCGACGGCGCCGAGCGGGACCCACCACCAGACCGCATCCGTCAGCTGGACCAGCGCCGCCGTCGCCGCCGCACCGATGGCCAGCTGCAGCAGGAACCTGACCTTGATGCCCAGCCCCCGGAAATCCTCGGCCCAGCCAAGGAGCGCGGCGGCCAGCGAGGCACCGGCCACAGTGGCCAGCAGCGGACCCTCGCCCGCGTCCGCTCCGACGATGGCGACGAGCAGGCCGCCGGCCACGCCCGCGGCGACGGTGATGCCCATCCCCCGGACCACGGCCTCGGTGTGCGAGGACCGTTCGTTGGGAATATCGAGGACGCCGTGCCTGAGCAGCACGGGCTTAAGCAGGACGGGCAGCCCCAGGCTGAGGCCGAACGCCACGACGGCGGCCACCAGCTGGGTCATTTCGCCGTCTCCGCCACGTGGCCCGCAATCGGCTGATGCTGGCGGCTTTTCCACTCCTCAAGCGACATCCGGGTCGGGTCGAGGGCGTCTATGCAGGCATGGGAGATCTTGGGGTGCAGCGGCCTCGAGTCGCCCTCGCCCTCGCCGATCAGGTCCTCGTGCAGCTTCTCCCCCGGGCGAAGTCCCGTGAACACGATGTCGACCTGCTTGCCGGACATGGCGATCATGCGCTGCGCGACGTCGAGGATGCGCACGGGCTCGCCCATGTCGAGGATGAGCACCTCGCCGCCGCGGCCGATGGCGCCGGCCTGGATCACGAGCTGGCAGGCTTCCGGAATCGTCATGAAGAACCGGGTGGCTTCCGCATCAGTGACCGTTACCGGGCCACCGTTGCGGATCTGCTCGTTGAACAGCGGCAGGACCGAGCCGCGGCTGCCGAGCACGTTGCCGAACCGCACGGAAACATACTTCAGCCCCGATTCACGGGCGACCCATGCGGTGATCTTCTCGGCCACACGCTTGGAATGGCCCAGGACCGTCGTGGGGTTGGCCGCCTTGTCGGTTGAGATGTTCACGAACGTCTGGACGTTGGCCGCACGGGACGCCTCGAGCACGTTGAGTGTGCCCAGCACATTGGTCTTCCACGCCTCTTCCGGATACTGCTCCAGCAGGGAGACGTGTTTGAGCGCCGCGGCGTGGAAGACCACCTCGGGCTTGCGGTCGAGGAAGATCGAGGTCAGCGCCTCCGCGTCGCGGATGTCGGCCAGCACGGTGTCTTTGCCGTCGAGCAGGCCCTGCCCGGTCAGGGAAATCTGGGTGCCCTGCAGGCCGGTCTCGTCCCGGTCCAGCATGATCAGCTCCGCCGGCTCGAAGTGGTTGATCTGGCGGCACAGCTCGGATCCGATCGAGCCGCCGGCGCCGGTGACGAGGACGCGCTTGCCCTTGACGTAGCCGGCGATCTCTTCGACGTGGATATCGACCGGGTGGCGTCCGATCAGGTCTTCTATGGCAACTTCGCGGAAGGAGAACTCCGAACCGCCGGTCAGCATGTCCTTCAGCGGCGGCACCACCAGGACCTTGATGTTCAGGCCCGCGACAACGTCGGAAATGTGCCGGACCTGCTTGGCGTCGACATTGGCAATCGCGATCAGCAGCACCGTCGCGTTGGTCCGGGCGACAATGTCCGGAAGGTCCGCCATCCGCCCGAGGACCGGGACGCTGGCGATGCGCAGATGCTTCTTGGCCGGATTGTCGTCGATCAGCCCCACCGGCAGCCAGGGCGAGGCCGGGTCGTTGCTCATGCGGGTGACGATGGATTTTCCGACGAAACCTGCCCCGTAGACCAGGGTCCGCGCCGCCTGCTCCCCCGGCTTGGCCTTGCTCTCGACATACATCCGCTTGAGGTAGCGGATGGCGGCCATGAACAGGCAGGCGAACGGGAAGGCGATGAGGCCGATGCCGCGGGCGATGCTCATCGAGATGCCGAAGAACAGCAGCGCCACTGTCATGATCGCCGAGACGGACACCGTCACGATCACCAGCAGCTTTGCTTCGTGGAAACTGCCGAAGCTGTAGCGGCCGCGGTACAGCGCGAAGGCCGATCCCACCGCGAACTGCGATGCGATGGCGATGCCGCAGAGCACCAGGATGCCGGGCAGGCGCAGCTCGCTCAGCTGCATTTCATAGCGCAGGTAGACCGCCAGCACGATGGCGACGATCCAGGAGAACGAGTCCAGCAGGAACTGCGACCAGAGCCAGAGCGCCTTATCGCTGCTGGCGGTCCTGCCGGGGGCCGGGGCGGGCTGGCTCATGCCCCGACGGTCCCTTCCCGGGACTGCGGCGCGGATTCGTCGTCGTCCTCAGCCTCGCTCCGCGGTTCGGCGGGCGCATCCTCGGGTGCCTGCTGCGGCAGTTCCTCGCCCAGGCCGACGATGCCGGGCACCGCTTCGCGCAGCCGCTCGAGGCTGAGCGCACCCTCGCGCACCACCCGGAGCGGGGTGGACGTGCAGTCAACGATCGTCGACGGGACCGATCCGGCTTCGCGCTCCCCCGCTTCGAGGTAGACCTCGACCGACTCGCCAAGCTGCGCAAACGCCTCGGCTGCAGTCTGCGCAGCCGGCCGGCCCGTCCGGTTAGCGGAGGAAACGGCCAGCGGCCCGGTCAGCGCGAGCAGGTCCAGGGCAATCCGGTCATCCGGCATTCGCAGGGCCACGGTGCCCTTCGTCTCCCCCAGGTCCCACGTCAGCGACGGCTGGGCATGGAAGATCAGCGTCAGCCCGCCGGGCCAGAACGTGTCGGCCAGCAGCCGGGCGTCGGCGCTGATGTCAACCGCGAGTCCGTCCATGGTCTGGGGCCGCGGGATCAGGACCGGGGGCGGCATCTTCCTGCTCCGCCCTTTCGCCGCCAGCAACGTGGCGACGGCCTGCGGCGAGAAGGCATCGGCGGCGATCCCGTAGACCGTGTCGGTCGGGATTACCACGCACTGCTTGCTGCTGAGGGCCGTCTGTGCGGCGGCCAGCCCTTCGCTCCGGTCGACTTCGTCCTGGCAATTGAATGTGGGGGTCACAGGTTTCATTCTTTCATTCTTGGCGCCACTACCGCTTGACAGCGGCGGTCGCACGCTCTCGTCCGGTGAGATCGGAGACCGTGCCAACATCGTTCCAGCAGCCGGCGTCCACGAGCAATTTCGACACGGCCGGCGCCTGCACTTCTGCGTGTTCCATGATGAAATAGCCCCCGCTTTTCAGCAGGCGTGCGGCGCTGGCGGCGGTGGCGCGCGGCAGCTCCATGCCGTCCGCTCCCCCGCCGTAAAGGGCCAGCTCGGGGTCGTGTTCGGCTACTTCCGGGTCAACGGGCACGGCATCCGGGGGTATGTACGGAGGGTTGGAAACAACGACGTCGAACGTTCCGTCATGTTCTTCCAGCGCGGTCCGCAGGTCCCCCCGGACCAGCGTGACGCCGAGCGGTTCCAAATTCCGGGCGGCCCACGCGTGGGCGAGCCCGCTGAGTTCGACGGCGTATACCTCGGCGCCGGGGACCTCGCTGGCGATGGATCCGGCGATGGCGCCGGAACCGGTGCCCAGGTCCACGACCTTGGCGCCCGGCGTCCGGCGGGCGGCGTCGATGGCGTGCTGGGCGACCGTTTCGGTCTCCGGGCGCGGGATGAAGACGCCCGGTCCGACGTCGAGCTCCAGGTGCCGGAAGTACGCCTTGCCCGTAATGTGCTGCAGCGGAACGCGGCGCGCGCGCTCGGCCACGAGTTCGGCCAGGCCCTCCGGGCTGGCGGCGCCGGTCAGCGCCAGTGCCCTGACCCGGCCCGCGGATTCACCCAGAAGGTGCGCGGCCAGCAGCTCGGCATCCACCCGCGGGCTCGGCACGCCGGCCTCCGCCAGCAGCCTGGCCGCCTCGGCCAGCGCCTCGGCGAGAGTTACTGCAGCCACGTCGCCTAGTGGTCCTCGCCCAGTGCGTCGAGCCGCGCCTGTTCGTCCATTTCGATGGCCGACTGGATGACCGGCTCCAATTCCCCGTTCATCACGGCATCAAGGTTGTAGGCCTTGTAGCCCGTGCGGTGGTCGGCCACCCGGTTCTCCGGGAAGTTGTAGGTCCGGATCCGCTCGGAACGGTCCATGGTGCGGATCTGCGACTTGCGGGTCTCCGAATTGGCGGCGTCGATCTGCTCCTGCTGGTGCGCCAGCAAGCGGGCGCGCAGCACGCGCATGGCCGCTTCGCGGTTCTGCAACTGCGATTTCTCGTTCTGCATGGCGACCACAATGCCGGTGGGCAGGTGCGTGATCCGGACCGCCGAGTCCGTGGTGTTGACCGACTGGCCGCCCGGCCCCGAGGAACGGTACACGTCGATCTTGAGGTCGTTCTGGCTGATGTCGATCTCTTCCGGCTCGTCCACCTCGGGCAGCACCAGCACGCCGGCGGCCGACGTGTGGATACGGCCCTGGGATTCGGTGACCGGCACGCGCTGGACGCGGTGGACGCCGCCCTCGAACTTCATCCGTGCCCACACGCCCTCGGCCGGGTCGTTCGACGAGCCCTTGATGGCCATGGAGACGTCCTTGTAGCCGCCCAGGTCGGACTCGGTGGCGGAGATAACCTCCGTCTTCCAGCCCCGGCCTTCGGCGTAGCGCGTGTACATGCGCAGGAGGTCGCCGGCGAACAGCGCCGCCTCGTCGCCGCCTTCGCCGCCCTTGACCTCGATGATGACGTTGCGGGCGTCGTCCGGGTCCCGGGGAATGAGCAGCCGGCGCAGCCGCTCCTGCGCGGTTTCGAGCTCGGCTTCCAGCCCGGGGACTTCCGCGGCGAACTCCGGATCCTCCGCCGCCATTTCCCGGGCCGCGCCCAAGTCTTCGGAGAGCTGCTTCCACCGCTTGTGGGCCTCGACGATCCCGTTCAGCTGGGCGGAGCGGCGCCCCAGCTTGCGCGCCAGCGCCTGGTCGGCGTACACGGCGGGGTCGCTCAGCTGCTGCTGCAGCTGCGCGTGCTCATCCAACAAGCCCTGGACGGACTCAAACATCTTTAACCTCTTCCGACTCTTATCTCAGTCTAAGTAACGACGGCGGCTTCCGGGACAGCCGGTGCACCGCTGGCGGTTTAACAGCAACAGCCGCCCAAAATATGCCAGCCTGCTCGGCTCCGGCCCGGCCGGTCCGCGGAAGCGGATCCGTAGGGGCCGCGGCCATCGCAATCATGGAGGGCCGGCATATCTTGGGCGGCTAGGGCAGCTACCTGTCGTCGTCGGACTTGGAACCCAGCGTGGTCTTCTGGACCTGCATCAGGAATTCGACGTTGGACTGCGTCTCGCGGATTTTGCCGGTGAGCAATTCAAGCGACGACTGCGTGTCGAGGCCCGAAAGGACCCGGCGCAGCTTCCACATGATCTTGACTTCCTCGGGCGAGAGCAGGTTCTCTTCGCGGCGGGTACCGGACGCGTTGACGTCCACGGCCGGGAAGATGCGCTTGTCGGCCAGGCTGCGGGAGAGCCGCAGTTCCATGTTGCCGGTGCCCTTGAATTCCTCGAAGATCACTTCGTCCATCTTGGAACCGGTTTCCACCAGCGCCGTGGCGAGGATGGTCAGCGATCCACCGTTCTCGATATTGCGCGCAGCACCGAAGAAGCGCTTCGGCGGGTACAGCGCGGACGAGTCCACACCGCCGGAGAGGATGCGGCCGGAAGCCGGCGCGCTCAGGTTGTAGGCGCGGCCCAGGCGGGTCATCGAGTCCAGCAGGACGACGACGTCCATGCCCATTTCCACCAGGCGCTTGGCCCGCTCGATCGCGAGTTCGGCGACCGTGGTGTGGTCATCGGCGGGGCGGTCGAAGGTGGAGGCGATGACCTCGCCCTTGACCGTGCGCTGCATGTCCGTGACTTCTTCCGGACGCTCATCGACCAGGACCATCATGAGGTGGACCTCGGGGTTGTTGATGGTGATGGCGTTCGCGATGGACTGCAGGATAAGCGTCTTGCCGGCCTTGGGCGGCGAGACGATGAGGCCACGCTGGCCCTTGCCGATCGGCGCGACGAGGTCGATGACGCGCGGGCCGATCTTCTTCGGCTCGGTTTCCAGGCGCAGTCGCTCGGAGGGGTACAGCGGAACCAGCTTGGTGAAGTCCACGCGGTCCTTGTTGTCCTCGGCGGGCTTGCCGTTGACCGAGGTCAACCGGACCAGGGCGTTGAACTTCTGCCTGCTGTTCTGGTTCGGGTTCTCGCCGTCCCGCGGTGCGCGGATGGCACCGACGACGGCGTCGCCCTTGCGCAGGTTGTACTTCTTCACCTGTGCCAGGGAGACGTAGACGTCGTTCGGCCCGGGCAGGTAGCCGGAGGTGCGGACGAAGGCGTAGTTCTCCAGAACGTCGAGGATGCCGGCGACCGGCAGCAGGACATCGTCGTCGCTGATCTCGGTGTCATCCACGTCCGGGCTGCGGTCACGGCCGCGGCGGCGGTCGTTCCGGTCGCGGAAGCGGGTGTTGCCGGACTCCCCGTCGCGGTCGCGGCGGTTGCGGCTGCGGCGGTTGCGGTTGCGTCCGCCGTCCTCGGAGTCATCGCGAGTGTCCGTGTCGCGGCCGTCGCCGTCACGGCCTCGGCCACGGCCGCGGTCGCGCCGCTCGCGGCGGTCGCCCTGTCCCTCCTGGCTGCCCTGCTGGCCCTGGCTCTCCTGGCCGCCCTTGGGTGTTTCGGCGCCGGCGGTTTCGCCCTGCTCGCGGCGCTCGGCGCCGCCTTCGACCTGCTCCGGCTGCTGCTCGGCGCGGCGGTTACGGGTGCGTCCCTGCCCGCGGCCGCCCTCGCGGCCGGTTTCGGCCTCGGGCCGCTGCTGTGCCTCGGGCTGCGCCTGGGCAGCGGCTTCGGCTGCCGGAGCGGCGGCCTCGGCGGCAGGCGCCTGTGCTGCGGCGGGCGCCTCGGTGACGGTGCCGTCGCTCGAAGCCCGGCGGCTGCGGGTGCGGGACCGGGTCACGCGTTCCGCGGCCTTGTTCAGGTCCCCGCCGGTCTTCGGAGCAGTCTTCGCCTGGCCGTTGGACGCGGCGGTCTCGGCCGTCGCCTCAGGCGCGGCCGGCGCTTCCGCCGCCGCGGCACGTGCCGCGGCCTTGGCGGGCCGATCCGCGACGGACGAACCGCGCTGGTGGTCGGAGATCGCCGCGACCAGGTCGCTCTTGCGCATCCGCGAACCACCCGTGATGCCCAGCTGGGTGGCCAGAGCCTGCAGCTGCGCAAGCTTCAGTCCGGCAAGTCCCGCGCTCTTTGGCGCAGGTGAGTCTGATGTTGTCGCCACACCTGCAGTCAGGTCAGTGGTTTCTGTCACGAAGGATCCTTCCCCCTCGTCGGGCGGCCGCATCGGAAGCGGACCGCGTTGTTTGCATCCCGGCTGATGCATAAGAAACATAGCCGGGTCGGGTTTGCCGAAGTGCGGCACCTGGCAAAGCCGAGTGATTGTGTAAAAACCTCGGACGACGTCCGTTCAATCGGTCTTAGGGATGCGCCGTCCGCGTTTGCTGCGCGTGGCACGGCACTCAGTAATTCCTCAACGGATCCTCAGGAGGCTGCACCGGATCATGGCCCCGCTGCCGGTACTTCATGGCCGGTGCCAAATTGCCAGCGGCCGCTGCGACAGGTTGCCAAGCCGGTTAATTCCGGCGGTGCATCTCTACTTTAGCACCATCTGTGTCGACTTCCAGTTCCAGAACACGCCAGCCGTCGGCAGTTGGGGATGCCGTGACGATGGCGTGGATCTGCTCCTGGATGCGGTCCGCCTGCTGACGTCCGCGGGCCAGCGTCATGACGGTAGGGCCGGCCCCGGACACCACGGATGCGAAGCCTGCGGCACGCAGCGACGCCATGAGATCGGCGCTGGGGGCCATGGCCGGCGCCCGGTGGCTTTGGTGCAGCGCATCCACCGTAGCCGGCAGCAGGAGCGACGGGTCGCGGGTGAGCGCCTGCACCAGCAGGGCGGCCCGGCCCGCGTTGGCGGCGGCGACGTGGTGCGGGACGGAAACCGGGAGCAGGTTGCGCGCCGTCTCGGTGGACAGCTCGTACGACGGAATCGCCACGATCGGAATGATGTCCGGGTGCACATCGACGGCGGTGCTGAAGAAGGACCCCGCCGTCTCCCAGGAGATGGCCAGCCGGCCGGCCAGCGCGGGCGCGACGTTGTCCGGATGCCCTTCCTGCGCCGAACACAGCTGGAGGACCTCCTGCGCGGACAGCCTGTCACCGGCCGGCAGCAGTGCGTTCGCCAGGAGCACAGCGCTGACGATCGCCGCGGCCGACGAGCCCAAGCCGCGTCCGTGCGGAATGACGTTCGTGGCTTCCAGCCGCAGGCCGTTGCTTTCGAAGCCGACCCGGCCGAGCGTGTCCCTGATCGTGGCGATGATCAGGTGGCTCTCATCCCGGGGCAGTTCCGCGGAACCCTCGCCCGCGACCTCGGCGCTGAACACGCCGTCGTCGGTGGATTCCACCGAGACCTGGTCGTACAGCGTCACCGCCAGTCCGAGGCTGTCGAAGCCGGGGCCCAGGTTGGCGCTCGTCGCCGGGACCCGCACGCTCACGCGCTGGCCCGCGGCGATCGCCGTGCGTTCGAAGGTCCTCACGGGAGCGCTACTCGAGGCCAAGGGCTGCAGCCACGCTGACAACGTCGAAATCAACCTTCACAGGGGTCACTTCGCCGCCGTCTTCGGTCCGCAGGGCCCACTGCGGGTCCTTCAGGCCGTGACCGGTGACCGTGATGACGATGGTCTTGCCGGAGGGCACTTCGCCGGCCTCGTGCTTCTTGATCAGTCCGGCGACGCCGGCCGCGGACCCGGGCTCCACGAAAACCCCTTCGCGGGAGGACAGCCACCGGTGTGCCGCAAGGATCTGCTCGTCCGACACGGACTCGATCAGGCCGCCCGATTCGTCACGGGCGGCAACCGCGGTCTGCCAGGAGGCGGGGTTGCCGATCCGGATGGCGGTCGCGATGGTCTCGGGTTCGGTGACCGGATGCCCCAGGACCAGCGGGGCGGCCCCTTCCGCCTGGAAGCCCCACAGCTGCGGGGTCTTGGTCGCTACGGCGGGCAGCGTGCCGGCCGTCTTGGACTCGTACTCGGCCGCGTACTCCTGGTAGCCCTTCCAGTACGCGGTGATGTTGCCCGCGTTGCCGACGGGCATGACGTGGATGTCCGGGGCGTCGCCGAGGTAGTCGACGGTCTCGAAGGCCGCCGTCTTCTGCCCCTGGATGCGTGCCGGGTTCACCGAATTGACCAGGAAGACCGGGTACGCCTCGGAGAGCTTGCGCGCCACGTCGAGGCAGTTGTCGAAATTGCCGTTGATCTGGATGATCTCCGCGCCGTGGGCGATCGCCTGGCTCATCTTGCCCATCGCGATCTTGCCGGCCGGCACCAGGACCGCGCACTTCAGCCCGGCCTGGGTGGCATACGCGGCGGCCGAGGCGGAGGTGTTCCCCGTCGAGGCGCAGACAACGGCCTTTGCGCCCGCTTCCACCGCGGCCGTGATGGCCATGGTCATGCCGCGGTCCTTGAACGACCCGGTCGGGTTCATGCCCTCGACCTTCAGGTACACGGTCGAACCGGTCAGCTCGGAGAGCGCCTTGGCATGGACCAGCGGCGTTCCGCCTTCGCCCAAGGTCACGATCTCGGTCTCGTCCGTGACCGGCAGACGATCGGCGTACTCGCGGATGACGCCGCGCCATTGGTGAGCCACTTAGACTCCTTCTACTCGCAGGACAGAAGTTACTGAATTGACAACGTCGAGGTCTTTGATCGCTTCAACCGTGGCGGCCAGCGACGCCTCGGTGCCGCGGTGCGTGATGATGCGCAGCTCGGCGGCGGCGCTGCCGTCCGCGATGCTGGGCAGGTCCTCGGTGTGCATGGTCTGGCGCATGACCTCGATCGATACGCCGTGGTCGGCGAAAACATGCGCGATCTTCGCGAGCACGCCGGGCTGGTCCGCCACGTCCAGGCCGATGTAGTAGCTGGTGAGGATGCTGTCCTCGCCCAGCACCTGCAGCTGCTCCCCGGTGGTCTCGGTGCGCCCGCGCCCGCCGCTGACGATCCGCCGCGCGGCGGCAACCACGTCGCCCACCACGGCCGACGCGGTCGGACGGCCGCCGGCGCCCTGGCCGTAGAACATCAGCTGGCCGGCGTTCTCCGCTTCGACGAAGACCGCGTTGAAGGCGCCGTGGACGGCGGCGAGCGGGTGGGTGCGCGGCAGGAGGGTCGGGTGCACGCGCACCGATACGCCGGCAGTGCCGTCCTTCGCGGTCTGCTTCTCGGCGATCGCCAGCAGCTTGATGACGAAACCCGTGTCGCGGGCGGCCTCGATGTCCGCGGCCGTGATCGACGTAATGCCCTGGCAGCGCACGGCGTCGAGCGGGAAGACCGTGTGGAAGGCCAGCGAGGCCAGCAGCGTCCCCTTGGCCGCCGCGTCCAGGCCCTCGATGTCCGCCGTCGGGTCCGCTTCCGCGTAGCCGAGCGCCTGCGCGGCCCTCAGTGCGTCGGCGAAGTCCGCGCCGGTGGTATCCATCTGGTCGAGGATGTAGTTCGTGGTGCCGTTGACAATGCCCAGCACGCGCGTGATCCGGTCGCCCGCGAGGCTCTCGCTGATCGGCCGCAGGATGGGGATGGCGCCTGCGACGGCGGCCTCGAAGTACAGCTCGACGTCGGCCGCGGCGGCCTTCTCGTACAGTGCCGGGCCGTCCGCCGCCAGCAGCGCCTTGTTGCCGGTGACCACGGAGGCGCCGTGCTCCACGGCGCGCAGGATCAGCGACCGTGCCGGTTCCATGCCGCCCATGAGTTCGATGACGACGTCGGCATCCTTCACGAGGGCCTCGGCATCGTCGGTGAACAGTTCGCGCGGCAACTCGACGTCCCGCGGCGCGTCCACGTTGCGCACGGCGATGCCGGCCAGTTCCAGGCGCGCCCCGGAGCGGCGCGCCAGGTCTTCGCCGTCGTCAAGGAGTATCCGCGCCACCTGGGATCCGACATTTCCGCACCCCAACAGTGCCACTTTCAGCGTGTTCATTGCTGCTCTAACTCCCGTGTTGGTAAAAAACTGCCATGCGTAGTTCTCTGGCCTGGCGCCTGCTCGGCCGAAGGCTCAGCCCAGGTCGCGTGCCAGCAGGTCTTCTTCGGTTTCGCCGCGCACGATCAGGCGGGCCCCGCCCTCAGACACGGCCACCACGCCCGGGCGGGCCACATAGTTGTAGTTGCTGGCCAGTGCCCAGCAGTACGCCCCGGTGCCCGGCACGGCCAGCAGGTCGCCGGCAGCGATGTCGGCAGGCAGGTACGCGTCCCTGACTACAATGTCACCGCTCTCGCAGTGTTTGCCAACCACGCGGGAAATAATTGCCGGCTGCTGCGTCACACGCGAGGCCAGGACCACGGAGTAGTCCGCGTCGTAGAGCACGGGACGGGCATTGTCGCTCATGCCCCCGTCGACCGAGACGTACCGCCTCGGGTACGTCCCGCCGTCGGGCGTGTCCACATTGACCGTCTTGAGGGTCCCCGTTTCGTACAGGGTGAAGGTGCTGGGTCCGACGATGGCGCGTCCGGGTTCGATGGAGATCCGCGGGACCTCGATCCCCAGGCGGTTGCAGGTGGAACGGACGACGGCGGCCATCGCCTTGGCCAGGTCGGCCGGCGGGCGGGGCGTGTCCGCGTCCGTGTAGGCGATGCCGTAGCCGCCCCCGAGATCCAGCTCGGCCAGCTCCGCGCCGTGGTCCGCACGCATCCGGGCCACGAACTCGAGCAGCCGCTCGGCGGCCAGGGCGAATCCTTCCGGCTCGAAGATCTGGGATCCGATGTGGCAGTGCAGGCCCAGCAGGTTGATGGAATCGTGACCGAGGGCCGCGCGGACCGCCTGCTCGGCTGGCGAGTCCGTCATGGCCTCGGAGATACCGGCCATCGACAGGCCGAACTTCTGGTCCTCGTGCGCGGTGGCGATGAACTCGTGCGTGTGCGCGTGCACGCCCGGGGTCAGCCGGAACATCACGTTGGCGCGCTCGTTGCGGTCCGCCGCGATGGCCGCCAGCCGGTGCAGCTCGTCGAGGCTGTCGACCACGATCCGGCCCAGGCCCATGTCCAGCGCGCGGCGGAGCTCGGCGTCGGACTTGTTGTTGCCGTGCAGGCCCAGTTTGCTGCCCGGAACCCCTGCCCGGGCGGCGACGGCGAGCTCGCCGCCGCTGCAGGTGTCCAGGCGCAGGCCCTCCTGCTCCACCCAGCGCGCCACCTCGGTGCAGAGGAAGGACTTGCCGGCGTAGTAGACGTCCACTCCCCCGCAGAGCTCGGCGAAGGCTTCATCGAAGGACTGCTTGAAGTCGCGGGCGCGGGCGCGGAAGTCCGCCTCGGACATGACGAACAGCGGCGAGCCGAAGCGGGCCTTCAGCTCGCTGACCGGGATGCCGGAGATCTCCAGCTCCCCGCCGGCTCCACGGGCCACATCCCGGGCCCACATCTTCGGCAGCAGTTCGTTGGCGTCTTCGGGGTACTCGAGCCACTCCGGGGCCAGCGGCGAGGCGGCAGAAGTCTGAGCTGTCATTGGGCTACATCCTTTCCGGGGCGGTCACGCCGAGGAGCCCGAGCCCGTTGGCCAGCACCTGCGTGGTTGCGTCGTTGAGCCAGAGCCGGGTGCGGTTCAGGTCCGTCACTTCGGCGTCGCCCAGCGGCGTGACCCGGCAGGAATCGTACCAGCGGTGGTAGGCGCCGGCGATGACCTCCAGGTGGCGGGCAACGCGGTGCGGCTCGCGGAACTTGGCGGCCGTCGCGACGACCGAGGGGTACGCGCCCAGGTGGGCCAGCAGCTCGTTCTCCGTCGCGTGGTCCAGCAGCGACGCGTCGAAGGCGCTGCGGTCCACGCCGGCGTCCACGGCGTTGCGGGCCACGGCGCAGGTGCGCGCGTGGGCGTACTGCACGTAGAAGACGGGGTTCTCGTTGCTCCGGCGGGTCAGCAGGTCCAGGTCGACGTCGATGTTCGAGTCCGCATGCGAGCGGGTCAGGGCGTAGCGGGCGGCGTCGACGCCCACGGCGTCCACCAGGTCCTCCATCGTGACCACGGTGCCGGCCCGCTTGGACATCCGCACCGGCACGCCGTCCTTGACCAGGTTGACCATCTGGCCGATCAGCACCTCCACCCGGTCGGCGCTGTCCCCCATGGCTGCCGCCGCGGCCTTGAGCCGGGCCACGTAGCCGTGATGGTCCGCGCCGAGCATGTAGATGCACAGGTCGAAGCCGCGGTCCCGCTTGTTCTTGAAGTAGGCGATGTCCCCGGCGATGTAGGCGGCGTCGCCGTCGGACTTGATGACCACGCGGTCCTTGTCGTCCCCGAAGTCCGTCGACTTCAGCCACCAGGCGCCGGCTTCGAAGTACAGGCTGCCGGAGGTCTTGAGCTGCTCCAGCAGCGCCGAGACGGCCCCGGAGTCGAAGAGGTCGTTCTCGTGGAAGTAGACGTCGAAGTCCACGCCGAACTCGTGGAGGGACTTCTTGATGGCCGCGAACATCAGCTCGACGCCGCGGCTGCGGAATTCCTCCTGCGGGTCGGCGGCCGAAAGCGCCTCGGGGTTCTGTTCCAGGACCGCCCGGGCGATGTCGGAGATGTACTCCCCGCCGTAGCCGTCCTCCGGCGCCGGCTCCCCCTTGGCGCTGGCCAGCAGCGACCGGGCGAAACGGTCGATCTGCGTGCCGTGGTCATTGAAGTAGTACTCGCGCGTGACCTCGGCCCCCTGCGCCTGCAGGATCCGCGCCAGCGAATCGCCCAGCGCCGCCCAGCGGGTTCCGCCGAGGTGGATCGGACCGGTGGGATTGGCCGAGACGAATTCCAGGTTGATCCGCTTCCCGGCGTACTCAGCGGCGGTGCCGTAGGCGGGGCCCGCTTCCACGATGGTGCGGGCCAGCGAGCCGGCGGCGGCCGCGTCCACGGTGATGTTCAGGAAGCCCGGACCCGCGATGTCCACCTTCGCGACGCCGTCGATTTTGGCCAGGCGTGCGCTCAGGATCTCCGCGAACTGGCGCGGGTTCATGCCCGCTTTCTTGCCCAGCTGCATGGCCACGTTCGTGGCCCAGTCTCCGTGCTCGCGGTTCTTCGGCCGCTCCACCCGGACCTCCGCCGGAATTTCGACGGCGAAATCACCCGCGGCGACGGCGTCACGCAGGCAGGCGGCAATGGCAGCGGAAAGTTCTTCAGGAGTCACCCGTTAAGCATAAAGGTCCGGCGCCAGCCCGCCGTCCGCCCGGAAATCCATTGTGAGCATGCGCACACTGGCTGCCCCGGCACGCCCGCGGCGGGGGCGGTTTGCGCCTTGGGCCCCTCTTACTGATAAGCTCTATGAGTCCCAAACGCACCGGCACGCATCACCACGCAGCCAAGGTGCGGCGCCCTCGTAGCTCAGGGGATAGAGCGTCTGCCTCCGGAGCAGAAGGCCGTAGGTTCGAATCCTATCGAGGGCACATGCAAGGCCCGCTGCTGTAGCAAACAGCAGCGGGCCTTTTTGTTTGCCCGGCTGTCCTGCCTGCCCCGCCCTCGCCTATCCGACCGGAACCGGAGCTGCCCCGCGGAAGGTCCTTCGGTAGCTGGCCGGAGAGATACCGAGCGCCTTCACGAAGTGGTGCCGCAGCAGGACGGCCTGGCCGAAGCCGGTGGCCCGGGCAACCTCATCGATATTCAGGTCCGAGCTTTCCAGCAGTTCCTGCGCCAGCAGCACCCGCTGCGCGTTGACCCACGCCGCTGGAGTCGTCCCCGTCTCTGCCCGGAACCGCCGGGCGAAGGTCCGCTCGGACATGTGCACACGCCTCGCCAGCTCGGCGACCGACACCTCCTTGTCGAGGTTCTCCCCCAGCCAGACGACGAGGTCCCGGAGGGTGTTGCAGCCTTCGAGCGACATCGGCCGGGCAATGTACTGCGCCTGCCCGCCCTCGCGGTGCGGCGGCACCACCATGTCGCGGGCTATCCCTGCGGCGACGCCGGCGCCGAGCTCGGTGCGGACCAGGTGCAGGCAGGCGTCGATGCCCGCGGCCGTGCCGGCGCTGGTGATGATCCGCCCGTCTTCGACATAGAGGACGTTCTCATCGACGCTGATCAGCGGGTACTCCTGGGCCAGCTGCCGGGAATAGCGCCAGTGCGTGGTGGCCCGCCGGCCGTCCAGCAGGCCGGCTTCGGCCAGCACGAATGCCCCGGAGCACAGCGACATGACCCAGGCGCCGCGGGCGTGGGCCCGCCGGAGCGTCTGCTTGACCTCTTCGGGCAGCGGCTCCCCGTTCTCGTAGGGCGCCACCACAACGAGGTCCGCCGCATCCGCGCCGTCCAGTCCGTGCGGCACCTCGATAGAGAATCCGGTCTTGGTATCGATCGGTCCGGGATGGACGGAACAGACCTTGAAATCAAAGGCAGGAACGCCCGTGCCGCGAGCCGAGCGGTCGATGCCGAAGACCTCGCAGGCCACGCCGAACTCGAACGGCGAGGCCCCGGGGAGCACGATGGCGGCTACGTTTTTCAGCATGGTTCCAGTATGGCAGTTTTTTGATGATTAGCGTCGTTTCTGCCACTCTTTTTTGCCGCCCGGCCGGAGGAGCATAAAGGCATGGAACTCTTCCTGGTCTTGGTTTTCATCGCAATCATCGTGGCCACCTTCGCCATCATCCACGGCGACGGTCTCGGCCATACTCCGGAGGAGCGGTCCCTGCGGGACTGGTCCGACGGCTCCCTCCCCAGCCGGCCATTCACCGAGCAGCCGCATCACTAAGCGCCCGCCGCGGCGTCCTCCACCCCGCCTCTGCCGGACGGTTCCCAAGCGGTCCGGCAGAGGCAACCGCCCGCCGTCGTTATTGCCGGTGGGCGAACAGGTCCCGCAACAGAGCGACTTCCGCGAGATGGTGGATCATCTCCCGGTTGATATGCAGGACCAAGGCGGCCATCGAACGGTCGCCCCACGGTCCCTCCGCCGGTCCGCACGGCCGGGCCAGGCCTTCTTCCCCGAGTCCCCGGACACCGTCGATCCAGTGCCGGTACCCGCCGTCCAGCAGCGCCAGTGCCTTGTCGGCCGTCCCCGGGTAGTCGTAGCTTTCGTAATCGACGGCCGGTCCGCCGAAATGCGAGGCATTCCTCGCACCCAGGATGCCCACCAGAATGTGGCCGAGCCGCCAGGCAACCGTCGTCACCGGCGCCGGGACAGGTTCCGGCAGGGCGAAGTCGATCGTAAAGTCCCCGGAGCCCACGGCCATCGGCGCATGGCTCGTGCCACGGTGGCGCACGTTCCAGCAGCCCTCCGCCGGTTCCCAGAAGTACTCCTCGTCCGTCAGGCCATCCAGCCGGGGCCTGGCCTGGTTTTCCCAGTGCCAGTCGAGCTGGTCCACGAGTTCACCCGCCACGTTCAACGCCATCTTTGCCGTCCTTTCCCGGGTCTCCCGGCGCGCTTGCCGGTGCCGGTTCCATCTTCGCCGCCGGATGCGCGCCCTGCCAGCCCCTGCCGTCCCGATGCCGCTGCGGGCTCGCCCGGAAGCGGGCCCTTAGGCGAGGCCCGCAAGGTGTCCGGAGCGAATTCCGCCGCTGCACCCACGATAAGCACCATCGCGGACAGCTTCGGGCCGCATTGGCCAGTACATTTGCTTCCATGCTTGAGACCTCGGCCCGCCTGCTGCAACTACTGTCGCTCCTGCAGGTGCGCCGCGAGTGGACGGGCCCGGCGCTGGCGGAGCGGATGGGCGTCACCGAGCGGACGGTCCGGCGGGACGTCGGCAAGCTGCGCAGCCTCGGCTACCCCATCAACGCTTC
The DNA here is from genome assembly GCF_037144715.1 of Arthrobacter sp. USHLN218. NCBI lineage: Bacteria > Bacillati > Actinomycetota > Actinomycetes > Micrococcales > Micrococcaceae > Arthrobacter > Arthrobacter sp. USHLN218. Next base: position 713,304 of record NZ_JBBCYT010000002.1, on the reverse strand, counting down.
TCCGGGCGTGGCCGGAGGCTACCAGTTGGGAGCCGGCGCCCAACTGCCGCCGCTGCTGCTCGACGATGACGAAGCCGTCGCCGTCGCCCTGGGCCTGAGTGCCGTGGCCGCGAGCCCGGTGGCCGGCGTTGCCGAGGCCTCCGTCCGGGCGCTCACCAAGCTGGAGCAGGTGCTGCCGGGAAGGCTGCGGCCGAAGTTCGGCATGCTCAGGGCCGCCGTGACGACGCTGCCCGGGCCCCGCGCCGCCGTGGATCCCGAGATCCTGACCAGCCTGTCCGCGGCGATCACCGACCGGCGGGTGGTGGGATTCCGCTATGCCAAGGCGGACGGCGAGAGCTCGCGCCGGCTGGCTGAGCCGTACGGGCTCGTGGATGCCGGGCACCGCTGGTACCTGGTGGCGTGGGACCTTGGCCGGGAGGACTGGCGGACCTTCCGCGCCGACCGATTCGGAAGTGTGCCGGTGCCTCGCGGCCGCTTCACGCCGCGACCCCTGCCGGGCACGGATCTCGCCGGCTACGTCCACGAGTCCATCGTCCGCTCGCCCTACCGGTACGACGTGGTGGTCCGCATCGACGCGCCGGTGCAGCAGGTGGCGGAGAAGGTGCCGCCCCAGGTGGCCGAACTGGAGGACGACGGCGACGGCACCGTCCTGCGGGCGGGTTTCGATTCGCTGGAGTACCCGTTGATCCAGCTGGCCGGCATGGGCTTCGCCTTCGAGATCATCGAACCGGCGGAATTCCGGGACCGCGCCCGCGAACTGGGCTCCAGACTGCGTGAGGCCGGGCGCACGGAGCGCCCGGCCTCACCGTAGGAGCGCGGCTGCTGCCGCTGCTTCTACTGCTATTGCTGGAATGGTTACTGCAGCATGGTGCGGTCGTCCAGCGCCGCGCCCTTGATCTTCTCGAACTCGTGCAGCAGGTCCGGGACCGTGGTCTTCTCCTTCTGCTGCCGATCCAGGTCCAGGATGATGCGGCCCTCGTGCATCATGATCAGGCGGGTGCCCAGCCGCAGCGCCTGCTCCATGTTGTGCGTGACCATCAGCGTGGTCAGCCCGTGCCGCTCGACCACCTCGGCGGTCAGGCGGCTGACCAGGTCGGCGCGCTGCGGGTCCAGCGCGGCCGTGTGCTCGTCCAGCAGCAGGATCTTCGGGCTGGAGAACGTGGCCATCAGCAGGGACAGGGCCTGGCGCTGGCCGCCGGAGAGCAGGCCGACCTTGGCCTTGAGCCTGTTCTCCAGTCCCAGCTCGAGGGATTTCAGCTCCTCCTGGAAGAACTCGCGCTTCCTGCGGGTCACGCCCGGTCGCAGGCCGCGGCTCTTGCCGCGCTCGTAGGCGATGGCGAGGTTCTGCTCGATCGTCATGTCCGGCGATGTGCCGGCCATCGGGTCCTGGAACACCCGGCCGATGAACCTGGCGCGGCTGTAATCCGCCAGCTTGGTGACGTCGGTGCCGTCGATCGTGACCGTCCCGGTGTCCGGGCGCAGCTTGCCCGAGGTGATATTCAGGATGGTCGATTTGCCGGCGCCGTTGCTGCCGATGACGGTCACGAACTCGCCGGCCGCCAGGGACAGGTTGATGTCCCGCAGGGCGGCCCGTTCATTGACCGTTCCCGCGAAGAACGTCTTGTGCACATTGGTGATTTCCAGCATAGTCAGCCCCTGGCTCCTGTCCCGGAAAGTGCTTTCTTCATGTTACTGAGCCCGCCTATGCGTCTGAAGACCTTCCACTGCGGCAGCACGAGTGCGATCACGACCAGGACGGCCGAGATGAGCTTCATGTCGTTCGGGTTCAGGCCTGCCTGCAGGGCGAGCTGGATCACGACGCGATACAGCACCGAACCGAGGACCACCGCCAGCGTGGCGATCACGATGACGCGCGAACCGAAGATCGCCTGGCCGATGATGACGGATGCCAGCCCGGCGAGGATCAGGCCGATTCCCATGCCGATGTCGGCGAAGCCCTGGTACTGGGCGATCAGGGCGCCGCACAGTGCCACCAGCCCGTTCGACAGTGCCAGGCCCAGGATCTTCATCCGGTCCGTGCTGACGCCGAAGCTGCGGATCATCTCTTCGTTGTCGCCGGTGGCCTGCATCGCGAGGCCCAGGTCTGTGTGCAGGAACCAGTCGATGATGAACTTCACCGAAAGGGCCAGCAGGCCGAAGACGATGATGGACCCGACAGTGCCGAGCATGCCCGCGTCGCGCAGCGGAGTGATCAGCGTGTCCTCGCGCAGCAGCGGCAGGTTGGCCTTGCCCATGATGCGCAGGTTGATCGAGTACAGCGCGATCATGGTGAGGATGCCCGCCAGCAGCCCGTTGATCTTCCCCTTGGTGTGCAGGATGCCGGTGATCCAGCCCGCCACCAGGCCGGCGCCGAATGCGGCCACCGTCGAGAGCACCGGAGGGGCTCCGTTGATGATCATGATCGAGGCGACGGCCGCACCGGTGGTGAAGCTGCCGTCCACGGTCAGATCGGGGAAGTTGAGAATCCGGAAGGTCAGGTAGACCCCCAGCGCCATGACCGCGTAGATCAGGCCCAGTTCAACCGCAACAATCATGCGAGGTAAACCTTCAGTCCCTAGTCGATGACGCGGTCGGCGGAATCAAGCACGGCCTTGGGGATCTCGACGCCCATCCGCTCGGCCGCACCCTTGTTCACCACGACCTCCAGCTCGGAGGCGGTTTCGATCGGCATGGACGCCGGCTCATCGCCCTTGAGGACCTTCACGGCCATCAGGCCGGTCTGGTAGCCAAGGTCCTCGTAGTTGATGCCCTCGGTGGCCAGGGCGCCGCCCTCGACGCTGGCCGCGTCGGAGGCAATGACCGGGATCTTCTTCGACTCGGCCACGCCGATCAGCGACGCCAGCGAGGAGACCACGTTGTTGTCGGTGGGGACGTAGAAGGCGTCGACGTCCAGCGACTGCGCGGCCTGCTGCACTTCGCCGGAGTTGCTCACGGTCGCCTCGCGGAGTTCAAGGCCGAGCTTCTTGGCGGCTTCCTTGGCCAGGTCCACCTGGACCTGCGAATTCACTTCGCCCGAGCTGTACACGATGCCGACCGACTTGGCGTCGGGCACCAGCTCCTTCAGCAGCCCCAACTGCTCTTCGACCGGGTTGAGGTCGCTGGTGCCGGTGACGTTGCCGCCCGGAGCCTCGAGCGAGTCGACGAGGCCGGCAGCGACGGGGTCCGTGACGGCCGTGATCATGATCGGGCTGCTGGTGATCGCCTGGGCCGCGGCCTGGGCCGTCGGGGTGGCGATGGCCAGGACCAGGTCCTTCTGGTCAGTGTTGAACTTGCCGGCGATGGACGTGGCCGTGGCCTGGTCTCCCTGCGCGTTCTGCTCGTCGTAAGTGACGTTCCCGCCTTCGGTGTAGCCGTTCTCGGACAGCGCCTTCTTGAATCCTTCCCGGGCCGCATCCAGCGAGGGGTGGGAAACGATCTGGGTGATGCCGATATTGACGGACTCGCCCCCGGCGCCGGCGGTGCTGCCGGCATCATTGCCGCCATTTCCGCAAGCCGTGGCCAGCAGCGCCGTCGCGACGAGAGTGGCCCCCAGAGCTGAGTAGCGCAAGCGTTTCATACGGTGGTCTTTCCTTTCAGATCCCAACACTGGCCGGGAATCGATCCGGCCGCCCTGCCGCGGCCGCGGCAGTAGAACATCCTGATGCAGAAGTCCCACCAGGTAGTCCCGAAAGATAGTACCTGTGAACGGCATCACAATGTCTAATCCTGCCCGTGGAGTCGGGACACCTGTTCAACCATTCCAGCTCCAGCCGGACATTCCGGCACAAAAACCGGCCCCTCAATCCGATGTGTCCAATTCCACACACGCCTCGGACCGGAGGTAGGCTGAACAGGCTCCGGCAGGTCCGGCGCACTTCTGATTGTCCCGAAGGAAGCCACCCATGACCTCTGAGAGCCCGGCTATTTCCGTCCGCTCCCGGCTCAACCTCTCCCGCGGCAAGGATCCGGTCGTGCTCCTGGCGGCGCTCGGCATCCTGAGCGCAGTCAGCCCCTTGGCCACCGACATGTACCTGGCCTCCATGCCCGCGATGGCCGAGTACTTCGACACGTCCGCTTCGGCAGTGCAGTTGACGCTGACCGCATACATGGTCGGCATGGCGGTCGGCCAGTTCCTGCTCGGCCCCATCTCCGACGTGCTGGGCCGGCACCGGCTCATGGCCGCGGGCAACGTGCTCTTCCTGCTCAGCTCCGTGGCCGTGATCCTGGTTCCAACCATCGAGGCGGTCATGGCGCTTCGCATCCTGCAAGGCCTCTCCGGAGCGGCGGGCGTCGTAATCGCCCGGGCCGTCGTCACGGACATCGCCTCCGGACGCAAGGCCGCCAAGCTCTTCTCCGTGCTGGCGATGATCACCTCCCTCGCGCCGGTTGTGGCGCCGCTCCTCGGCGGAGTCATCGCCTCGGTGGCGCCCTGGCAGGCGGTGTTCTGGGTCCTGGCCGGCTTCGGGCTCGTCATGCTGGCCTGCACCGTGTTCGTCGTGCCGGAGACGCTCCCCCGCGCAAAGCGCCACCGCGGAGGTCTCGCCACAGTCGCCGCGAATTCCTGGAAGGTGCTGCGCACGCCGTCGTTCATGGCCTATGCGCTGACCTTCGGCTTTGCCTTCAGCGCCCTCTTCTCCTACATCTCCGCCTCCGCGTTCGTGGTGCAGAACGTGCTTGGCTTTTCGGCGCTCGGCTACTCCTTCGTCTTCGCCGCCAACGCGGCCGGCTCGATCGTGACTGCCATCGTCAATACCCGGCTGGTCGATCGCATCGACCCCGGCCGCATCCTGCGCACCGCCATCGTGGCCATGTTCCTGGTCAATGCCGCAGGACTCGTCCTGGTCCTCGCCGGCATTAGCGGCTGGCCGACGCTGCTGCACCTCTTTGCGAGCCAGGCCTGCCTCGGCTTCATCTTCGGCAACGCCACGGCCCTTGCACAGGGCCGGGTCCCCGAGCGGGCGGGAGCGGGTTCGGCGGTCCTGGGCCTGCTCCAGTTCGTCCTGGGCGGCATTGCCAGCCCGTTGACCGGCATCGCCGGCCAGCACACGGCCGTGCCGATGGCCCTCTCCATGGCCATATGTTCCGCACTGGCCCTGGCCGCTGCGCTGGCCGCCCGCCGGCTCAGCCGGTGACACCGCCCATCCACTAGACTGGTGGGCGATCATGGCACTGAATATCACCTACCCTGCCGCCCTGCCCGTTTCCGGACGGCGGGACGAAATCATGGCAGCCATAGCAGCCCACCAGGTCGTCGTCATCGCGGGCGAAACCGGATCGGGCAAGACCACGCAGATTCCGAAAATGTGCCTGGAGCTCGGGCTGGGCGACCGCGGCCTGATCGGGCACACGCAGCCGCGCCGGCTCGCCGCACGCACCGTAGCCGAGCGCATCGCCGAGGAGCTGGACGTGAAGCCCGGCGAGGAGGTCGGCTTCCAGGTCCGCTTCACCGGCGAAACCGGCCCGAAGACCAAGATCAAGCTGATGACGGACGGCATCCTGCTGGCGGAAATCCAGCACGACAAGCTGCTGAAGAAATACAGCACGATCATCATCGACGAGGCCCACGAGCGAAGCCTCAACATCGACTTCATCCTCGGCTACCTGCGGCGCGTCCTGCCCCAGCGGCCGGACCTGAAGGTCATCATCACGTCGGCCACCATCGATCCGGAGCGGTTCGCCAAGCACTTCGGCACGGACTCCGGTCCGGCCCCGATCATCGAGGTTTCCGGCCGCACCTACCCCGTCGAGATCCGCTACCGGCCGCTGAACCAGCCGGCCGAAGACATGGACCCGGACGACGACTCCGCCGAGCTTGAGGAGGATCGGGACCCGCTGGACGCCGTCTGCGACGCCGTGGACGAACTGGCCCAGGAGGCACCCGGGGACATCCTCATCTTTTTCTCCGGCGAACGCGAGATCCGCGACGCGGCGGACGCCCTCGCGGGCCGGATCCAGGCCAACCCGCGGCTCGCCGGAACCGAAGTCCTTCCCCTCTACGCCCGGCTCTCGCTGGCCGAGCAGCACCGGGTCTTCTCCCCCGGCGGTAGGCGCAGGATCGTGCTCGCCACGAACGTCGCCGAAACATCCCTCACGGTTCCGGGCATCAAGTACGTCGTGGATACCGGCACCGCCAGGATCTCGCGCTACTCGCACCGCACCAAGGTCCAGCGGCTCCCGATCGAACGCATTTCGCAGGCCTCCGCCAACCAGCGGTCCGGGCGCTGCGGCCGCGTCAGCGACGGTATCGCCATCCGCCTCTACTCCGAGGAGGACTTTGCCGCCCGGCGCGAATTCACCGACCCGGAAATCCTGCGGACCAACCTCGCCGCCGTGATCCTGCAGATGACGGCGATGGGAGTGGCGCGCAGTCCCAAGGACATCGAGGACTTCCCGTTCGTCGAGCCCCCGGAGACCAAGGCCATTAACGACGGCGTTTCCCTCCTGCGCGAGCTCGGCGCCCTGGCCGAGCCAGCGGGCCGGAAGGCGCCCGGAACGAAACCTGCCGCTGGAGGCAGAGGCGGCCTGACCGCCGTCGGACACCAGCTGGCGCAGCTGCCGGTGGACCCGAAGATCGGCAGGATGATCGTGGAGGCCGGCCGTCGCGGCTGCGTGCGCGAGGTCATGGTGCTGGCCGCTGCGCTGACCATCCAGGACCCCCGGGAACGCCCCACGGACAAGCAACAGCAGGCGGCCGAAAAGCACAAGCGGTTCGTCGACGAGAAGTCGGACTTCACCGGCATCCTCAACCTCTGGCGGTACCTGCAGGAGAAGCAGAAGGAGCTGTCCTCCAGCCAGTTCCGCAAGCTGTGCCGCAACGAATTCATCAACTACCTGCGCGTGCGCGAGTGGCAGGACCTCTTCGTCCAGCTCCGCCAGCTGGCCAAACCCCTCGGCATCACGCTCGCCTCCAACCCGGAGGTCGATCCGGTCGGCAACCACGACGCGATCCACCAGAGCCTGCTGGCCGGCCTCCTCAGCCACATCGGGCTCTACGACGAGCGCAGGCGCGAATATGCGGGCGCGCGCGGCACGAGGTTCGCGATCTTCCCTGGTTCGGCGCTGTTCAGGAAGTCACCCGAGTGGGTCATGGCCGCCGAGCTGGTCGAGACATCGCGGCTCTGGGCTCGCGTCGCCGCGCGGTTCGATCCGCTCTGGGCGGAGGAGATCGCCCCGCAGCTGGTCAAGCGCAGCTACTCCGAGCCGCACTGGTCCAAGCGCCAGGGCTCCGTGATGGCGTACGAGAAGGTCACGCTGTACGGGGTGCCGATCGTGCCGCAGCGCCGGATCCAGTACGGCCGGATTGATCCCGAGCTGAGCCGTGAGCTCTTCATCCGGCACGCGCTGGTGGAGGGCGACTGGCGCACCCACCACAAGTTCTTCCACCGCAACCGCGCCCTGCTTGCCGAGGTCGAGGAGCTCGAGACGCGCATGCGCCGGCGCGACCTGCGGGTGGACGACGAGACGCTTTTCGAGTTCTACGACCAGCGGATCGGCCAGGGGGTCGTCTCCGAACGGCACTTCGACAAATGGTGGAAGGCTGCCCGCCACGAAAACCCGGGCCTGCTGGACTTCGATCCCGAGGCCCTGCTCACCCAGGATGCCGACGAGCTCGACACCGCCGCTTTTCCCAAGCACTGGCACTACGGTTCCTTCGAGCTGCCGCTGAGCTACGAGTTCTCGCCGGTCGCGCCCGGCGCCGCGCCGAACCCGTCCGACGGCGTGACGGTGGAAGTGCCGGTCCTTTTCCTGAACCAGCTGGCCGAGGCGCCCTTCCGCTGGCAGATTCCGGGCCTCCGCGCGGACCTGCTGACTGCCCTGATCAAGTCCCTGCCGAAGCAGGTCCGGAAAAACTTCGTGCCGGCGCCCGACGTCGCCCGGGCGGCAGCGGCGGCGCTGGCCGAGGACTTCGATCCGCAGCGGGACGAGCTTGAGCCCTCCCTGGAACTGGTTCTGCGCCGGCTCAAGGGCCACGTTATTCCGCCGGGCTCCTGGAACCGGGAGGCCGTCCCGCCGCACCTGCGCATGACCTTCAGGGTGGTGGACTCCAAGGGGAAAGTCCTGGACGAGGGCAAGGACCTCGCCCGGCTGCAAGAGGAGCTTGCGCCGGCCACCCGCCGCGCCATCGCCGACTCCCTCGGCGCCACGCCCGGCACCGTGAAGCCTGCATCGAAATCCGGAAACCGCCCCTACGGCGTCCGCGCCACGGAACAGGCCGCCGGTGCGGGGACCAAGACGCGCCTGTCCGGGGCAACCGGAGATCGTGCCGAGGCCATGACGCTGGCCAACGGCGACGTGCTGGCCGAGCGCTCCGGGCTCAAGGGCTTCGCGCCGTCGGTGCTGCCGCAGCAGGTTTCGCGCCTGGTCGCCGGGCATACCGTCACCGGCTATCCCGCGTTCGTCGACGAGGGCGAGGCCGTCGGCCTGCGGATCTACCAGACGCGCGCCGAGCAGGAATCGGCGATGCGCTCGGGCATCATCCGGCTGCTGGCGCTGAAGGTCCCCTCCCCGCAGCGTTACGTGCTGGACCATTTGAACAACACCGAAAAGCTCACGTTCAGCCAGAACCCGCACGGCTCGGTGACCACGCTGATCGACGACTGCACCCTCGCCGCCATCGACAAGCTCGTCCCGCAGCAGCTGCCGTGGACACGCGAGGAATTCGACAGCCTTTACGAACTGGTCCGCGCCGAACTGATCGACACGGTGTTCACCGTGACCGCCGTCGTCGAAAAGGTCCTGGCCGCAACCCGGCGGATCCAGAAGGCGCTTAAGGCGGGCACCAGCCCGGCCCTGATAAGCGCCTTCAATGACATCAAGAGCCAGCTGGAGCAGTTGGTCTACCCCGGTTTCGTGGCCCGGACCGGGTATGCCCAGCTCAGCCAGCTGCCGCGGTACCTGGCCGCGATCGAGCGCCGGCTCGAGAAACTTCCGTCCGCCGTCGCCCGGGACGCAGCCCAGATGGCCACGGTCCAGAAGCTGGAAGACGATTACGACGACGCGGTGGCCGCCTTGCGCCCCGGGGCGCGGACGCCCGAGGGGCTGCGGAAGGTGCGCTGGATGATCGAGGAGCTGCGCGTGAGTTTCTTCGCCCAGGAACTGGGCACGGCGTTCACGGTGTCCGAGAAGCGGATCCGGACGGCCCTGAACGAGGCGCTCAGCCGCTGAGCGCCCCGGGCGGACAGCCTGCCACCTTGGCTTCCCGCCCGGCGGCCGGCGGGCTGGCATCTCAGGTGGCGGGCTGCCCCGCGAGGGAAGCGCAGCCGCGGGCCGGCTACCCGGCCGGGACGAATTCGCCGTAGCCGGCAGACCGGAGCCCGTCGCGCAGCTTTTGCGCGTTCGCTTCCAGCCGCTCGGGATCCGGGTTGTGCTCCGCCTTTTTGAAGTCGAACTCCGCCTCCGAGCTGGCCGGCCAGACGTGCAGGTGCAGGTGGTCGACCTCGAAGCCGGCGATGATCATGCCGGCGCGCGGTACTCCGAAGGTGTCGACCTGCACCTTGCCGATGGTCTGGGCGACGTCGGTCACCTTCCGCCACAGCTCCGCCGGCGCGTCGGTCCAGCGGTCCACCTCCTGCCGGGGCACTACCAGGGTATGGCCGTCGGCCAGCGGACCTATGCTGAGGAAGGCCACGACGTCGTCGTCCTTCCAGACAAACTTCCCGGGGATGTCGCCATTGATGATCTTGGTGAACAGCGTGCTCATGCATTCTCCTTCAGTGATGCGATGTCCAGGACGAAGCGGTACTTGACGTCTCCGGCGACCATCCGGTCGAAGGCCTGGTTCAGCTGCGGGGCCGCCACCAGCTCGACGTCGGCGGTGATCTCGTGTTCCGCGCAGAAGTCGAGCAGTTCCTGGGTTTCGGAAATTCCGCCGATGAGCGAGCTGGCGTAGGCGATGCGCCGGCGCATCAGCACGCCGACCGGGATCGGCGGCATGTCTTCGCCGGGCACGCCGAGCTGGATCAGGGCACCGTCGCGCCGAAGCGTGCGCAGGTAGGGCACCAGGTCGTGGCTGGCCGCAACGGTATCGATGACCAGGTCGACCGACTCGGCAGCCTCGGCCATGGCCGCCGCATCGCTGGACACGACGACGGCGTCGGCGCCGAGCAGCATCGCCGCCTCCGTCTTTTCCGGCGACGTCGTGAAAACGGTGACGCCGGCGCCCATGGCCTTCGCGAGCTTGACGGCCATGTGGCCCAGCCCGCCCAATCCGACGACGCCGACGCGGTCGCCGGGCTGCACACCGAAGTAGCGCATCGGCGAATAGGTCGTGATGCCCGCGCACAGCAGCGGCGCGGCGGCGGCCGGGTCAAGGTTGGCCGGCATCCGCAGGCAGAAGTTCTCGTCGACGACGATCGAGGTCGCATAGCCGCCCTGGGTAGTTTCCCCGGCGTGCCTGCGGTCCGCGGCACCGTAGGTGCCGACCGAGCCCTCTTCGCAGTACTGCTCGAGCCCCTCTTCGCAGCTGGCGCAGCTGCGGCAGGAATCCACCATGCAGCCGACCCCGACGAGGTCTCCCTGGCCGAAGAGCGTCACGTCCGCGCCGATGGCGGTGACCCGGCCGACGATTTCATGGCCGGGCACCAGCGGATAGCGCTGCGGGCGCCACTCGCCCCTGGTGGAATGGACGTCCGAGTGGCAGAGGCCGCAGTAGGCGATGCTGATCTGGACGTCGTGCGGTCCCGGTTCGCGGCGCCCGATCTCCAACGGCACGAGCCCGGAGTCCGCCGACGTGGCCCCGAAGGCCGCGACGGACGCGCCTCCGCGGGCGGCGGCCGGGTCGGAAAGGGGTTTGCCCAAGGGTGGCGGTGCGGGGCGGCCGAGAGTCATAGTGCGACGCTACCGGCTGGCATGCTCAGCCTGCCAGTTCCGAATCGGCGTGTGACCGCGCTTCGCCCGGCTCTCCGGCGGGCGCACCATGCGGCTCGCTGCCTGTGGCCGCCGGCCGGCCCAGCTGCGACCACTGGGACCAGGAGCCCGGGAACAGCGCGGCGGCGAACCCGGCCTCGGCCAGGGCCGCGATCTCGTGTGCGGCACTCACGCCGGAGCCGCAGTAGACGGCAACCGGCTTGCCCGTCTGCACGCCGAGGCTGCGGAACCTGGCCGCCAGGCGGTCCGCGGGCAGGAAGCGTCCGCCGGCATCCAGGTTGCCGGCGGTCGGCGCGCTGAGGGCGCCGGGGATGTGGCCGGCCCTGGGATCGATGGGTTCCTTCTCACCGCGGTAGCGTTCTCCGGCGCGGGCGTCCAGCAGCACGCCGTCCGCCGCGAACGCCGCCACATCGTCGAGGAGCAGCACCGGCATGTTTCCCGGTTGCAGCTGCACGTTGCCCAGGCAGGGCAACTCCTCGCCCCGCTCCAGCCCGAGGCCCTCCTGCCGCCAGGCCGCGAGGCCGCCGTCGAGCAGGAAGACCCGCTCGAATCCCCCGTCGCGCAGCAGCCACCACAGCCGCGCCGCAGACTGTCCCCCGGCATCGTCATAGACCACCACCGTGTCGTCCCGGTTGATGCCCCATTCGCGGGCCGATTCCTCGAAAGCCGCCGCCGCGGGCAACGGATGGCGGCCGAGACCGTGGCCGCCGGGTGCTGCCAGGCCGGTCTCAAGGTCTACGAAGACGGCGCCGGGAATGTGTCCTTCAAGGTAATGCTTGTGCCCGTCCTGGTCTTCCAGGGACCAGCGCACATCGAGTACCACCGTGCGTGCCCCGGAGGTCATCCGGTCCCGCAGCGTCGGCACGTCCATCAGAGTCTTCATGGGATCTCCTTCTGGCTCAGCCGCCGGCTCCCTCGCCGGCATTCGTACTGCAGCCCGGGTCGGGCGGCAGGGTCTGCTCACACCGTGACGCTTTGGCCCGGCTCCAGGTGTTCATAACGGGTGCCGTACTGTTCGCCGAACCGGACCAGGTGCTTTTCGACGATCCCCTGCCCGTTGGTGTTGAGCAGGCCGTCGTGGATGGGATAGGCACGGGCCGGCCGCACGGAGGTGAGGAAGTCGATGACCTCGGCGGTCTTGGACCAGGGGCCGTGGACCGGCACCAGCAGGACGGGCACCGCCTGGCGGTGCGGGACGATCAGGGCATCTCCCGGATGGTAGACCTCGTCGTTGATGAGGTAGCCGATGTTGTCCACCATCGGGATGTGGGGGTGGATGAGGGCATGCTGGCCGCCGTAGGTGCGGATGTCGAAGCCTGCCACGGAGAAACGGGTCTGCGGCGCCGCGGCGTGGATGCGACCGGCGGCCTCGGGGACGAGCTCCCGGAGTTCTTCGGCCACGCCCTCCGGCGCATAGACCTGGATAGTGTCGCTGGCGGAGAGGATGCCGGGGAGCCGCTCGCGGTCCACGTGGTCCTCGTGCTCGTGGGTGATCAGCACGGCCGCCGCATCCTTGAGCGCCACGTCGAGTTCGGAGAAGCCGCCCGGGTCGATGACCAGGGCGTGGCCGTCCTTTTCGAGCCTGACGCAAGCGTGGGTGTACTTGGTGAGCAGCATGCTCCAAGCCTACCCAGCTCAAGTCGGGCGGCAACCGGCTGATAGGCTGGACGGCAAGGTTCAGGCCTTCGAACGTGCCCCGCCAAGGAGACTTACCCGCCATGCCATCCCCTTCCGCCGACCCCACCTCGCGCCGCCGCGGTTCAGAGCAGCGGGTGACCAGGCAGCGGCTGGCTGTCGGCCAGGCGCTGGACAATCTGGACGATTTTGTCAGCACCCAGGAACTGCACCGCGTGCTGCAGGAGCGCGGCGAATCCGTCTCGCTCGCGACGACCTACCGCATTCTGCAGTCCATGGCCGACGACGGCCTCGTGGACGTGCTGCGCAAGGACGACAATGAGGCCGTCTACCGCCGCTGCGCCGCGGAGCACCATCACCACCACCTGCTCTGCCGGGAGTGCGGCAAGGCCGTGGAGATCGAGGCGCCGGCGGTGGAACGGTGGGCCGCACGGGTCGCCGAGGAACATGGCTACACCCAGGTGGCGCATACCGTGGAGATGTACGGCCTGTGCCCGGACTGCAGCGCTAGGACGCAGTAGCAACCTTCCGCGCGGCCGGCCCTCCGGTGCGCCCGTAGCCCGTTCGCCGGTTGCCGATGATCCGGCACACCACGTAAATCAGGAAGGAAATCGTGGTCACGTAGGGGCTGATCGGAATCCTGCCGCCCAGCGCCAGCAGGATACCGCCCAGCACGGAACCGGTGGCGAACAGCACGCTGAGCAGGGCCACCAGCCTCGGCGAGGCCGTCACCCGCATGGCCGCGGCGGCCGGGGTGATCACCAATGCGAGCACCAGCAGCGCACCGACGATCTGGATGGAAAGCGCCACGGCCAGCCCGAGCAGGACCATGAACACCACCGACAGCTTGCCCGCGGGAACTCCGCGGGCCACCGCCAGTTCCGGATCCGCGCTGGCGAAGGTCAGCGGCCTCCAGATGGCCAGCAGCGCCGCAATGACGACGGCGGAGCAAATGAGCATCAGGTTCACCTGGACCGTATCCACGGAAACGATCTGGCCGGTAAGCAGCCCGAACTTGTTCGCCGAGCGGCCCTCGTACAGGGACAGGAACAGGATGCCCAGTCCCAGCCCGAAAGGCATGATCACGCCGATGCTGGAATTGCGGTCGCGCGCGCGCTTGCCCATGAACCCTAGGATGACGGCGGCGATCACCGAGCCGGCCAGCGAACCGAAGATGACGTTGGCCCCCACCAGCAGCGCGAACGCGGCACCGGCGAAGGACAGCTCCGCGATGCCGTGGACCGCGAAGGCGAGATCGCGCAGCATCACGAAGGTGCCGATCAGTCCCCCGACCAGGCCGAGTGCGGCCCCGGCGATGAGCGAGTTCGTCACCAGCGGCAGCAGTTGCCCGTAGTCCTCGAAGTTGAAGATCGCCGGGAAGATGTCGTTCGGGTCCATGCCTAGTCCTCGTCGCCTTCGTGCTGCCCGTGCTCGTGCGTGGTCGCGTCCGGCAGGCCGACGACCACCAGACGGCCCTCGTTCCGGATGACCCGTACCCGCGTGCCGTACATGTCGGAGAGGACCTCGGTGGTCATGACCTCTTCCGGGGTGCCGACGCGGAACTGGCCGCCGGCCAGGTAGAGCACGCGGTCGACATAGTCGATGATCGGATTGATTTCGTGCGTGACGAACACAACCGCCGTGTCGCTGCGGCGTCGCTGCCCGTCGATCAGCGCGCTCACCGCCTGCTGGTGGTGCAGGTCCAGCGACAGCAGCGGCTCGTCGCAGAGGAGCACCCGCGGATCCGTCGCCAGCGCCTGCGCCGCCCGGAGCCGCTGCTGCTCACCGCCGGAGAGCATGCCCACCGGCACGTCCGCATAGGCCGACGCGCCGACCACCTCAAGCAGTTCGTCGACCCGCTGCCGGAAGGCGCGGCCCCTGAGCCGGACCCCCCAGCGGTGCCCGTCCAGCCCCAGGCCCACGAGGTCGCGCGCCCGCAGCGGGCTGCCCGCCCGGAACGCCTTCTGCTGCGGGATGTAGCCGATGTGGCGGCTGCCGGTCCTGACCCGTTGCCCGGCGATCAGGGCCGTCCCGGTGGTCAGCGGCTGCAGGCCGAGCAGTACACGGAGGAGGCTGGTCTTGCCCGAGCCGTTGGGCCCCAGGACGGCTAGGAACTCCCCCGGGGCCACACTGAGGTCGAGGTTTTCCCACAGGACGCGGTCACCGTATGAAAGGCCGGCGCCGCGCAGCTCTATGGCCGTAGCGCCGGCGGTTGCGGCCGGCGCCACACCGGCGGCTCTGCCTTCGAGTGCGGCGGCCGCTGACGTGCCGGCCTGCTCGGGCTCAGCCTCGGACATTGTCTTCGATGCTCTTGATATTGGCCGCCATCCAGGTCAGGTAGTCCTCGCCCTCCGGGAGGGTTTCGGTGAAGACGACGACGGGAATCCCGGCCTGCTCCGCCGCCTTCCGCAGCTGCTGCGTCTGGCTCGACTCGGTCTGCTCGTTGTAGGCCAGGAATTCCACCTCGCCGGGCTTGAGCAGGTCCATGGTCGCGCGCAGCGCGGTCGGCGGCGCGTCCGTACCCTCCTCGACGGCCTCGATGAAGTCCGCCGGCGTACGGTTCTTCAGGCCTGCCGCGTCCAACAGGTGCAGCGGGACGGGATCCGAGGCGGCCACGGCCGCGCCGGAGACCTCGGCGGCCACCTCGTCGAGCTGGCCCTGCAGCCCGTCGACGCGCTTCTGGAAGGCGTCGGCGTTGGCGTTGAATTCGGCGGCGTGCTCGGGGTCCAGCGCCGCGAGCCTCTCGGCGATCTTGTTGGCGACGGCGCCGGCAGTCGCCAGGTCGTACCAGACGTGTTCGTTGAACTCGCCGTGGTTGTGCCCCTCGTGCCCGGCGGCGTCAGGCTCATCGGCATGCTCTCCGTCCTCGGGTGCGCCTTCCACCTTGGACAGCCCCGACGCCGTGATGATGAAGTCGTGGTCCTTGCCCGTGTCGTCCGCCAGTTGGTGCATGAAGGCGTCATAACCGCCGCCGTTCTCCACCAGCAGGTCGGCCCCGGAGATTGCCAGCTTGTCCCGCGCCGTCGCCTCGTACGAGTGCGGATCCTGCGACATCCGGTCGATGATGGAGGTCACTTCGACCCGCTCCCCGCCGATCGTCTTGGCCAGGTCCCCGTACACGTTGGTGGAGGTGACGACCTCCACCACTCCCGCGCCGCCGCCGTCGTTAGCGCCCGGTTCCGCCGAAGCGCAGCCGGACAGGAGAAGTCCGGCCGCGGCGGCGGCAGCAATGGCGGCGAGTGACGGACGGCGCATGGAAGAAACCTCACTGGAGTATGCGAAAACGGGAAGGAAACCTGACCCAGTCTACCCCTAACGCGAACCGTTCGCATTACGCGCCCGCGTCCCGTGCGGGTCAGGCGCCGGCCCTGCGCGCGCCGTGGTTCTGCGTGGTGTCGCGGATCTCACCGACCAGCTCCTCCAGCACGTCCTCCAGGAACAGCACGCCGCGCGTCGTCCCGTCCGGCCCGATGACGCGGGCAAGGTGGGAACCCGTCCGCTGCATGACGGCCAGGGCGTCCTCGATCTCCTCGTCCACGGCGAGGTTGGCCAGCGTGCGCACCTTCGTCAGCGGAATGGTGGACTCGTAGCGTTCCTCGGGGATCGTCATGACGTCCTTGAGGTGCAGGTAGCCCGTGAGGTTCTCCTCGGAGTCCGCGACGGCGAAGCGGGAGAACCCGGTCCGCCCCACCACGCGCTCGAATTCCGCGGGGGTGGTGTCGACGCCGATGGTCACCAGGTCCTTCAGCGGAACCATGGTGCTTTCCGCCGTCTGGCCGGAGAACTCCAGCGAACTGGAGATCAGCCCCGCCTCGTCCTCCACCAGGCCATGCCGGGTGGACTCCTGCACGATGGACTGGACCTCCTCCAGCGTGAAGGTCGAGGACACCTCGTCCTTGGGCTCGATCCGCATGGCCCGCAGGATGTGGTTGGCGCTCCAGTTCAGCGTGGCGATCACCGGCTTGACGATCCGCGAGACGAAGACCAGCGGCGGAGCCAGCACCAGCGCGGCCTTGTCCGCCACCGATACCGAAATGTTCTTCGGCACCATCTCCCCGAAGGTCACGTGCAGGAACGTCACCAGCAGCAGTGCGATGACGAACGAGATCCCGTAGGAGACCTCGTGCGGGATGCCGAGCCAGGCCTCCAGAGGCAGCAGCAGCAGTTCCTTGATCGCAGGTTCGGCGACGTTCAGGATCAGCAGCGAACAGACCGTGATGCCCAGCTGCGCGCAGGCCAGCATCAGGGAAACGTTTTCCATCGCCCACAGCGTGGTCTTCGCGCGCTTGGAGCCGGCCTCGGCCAGCGGTTCGATCTGGCTGCGCCGCGCCGACATGACGGCGAACTCGGCGCCGACGAAGAAGGCGTTGCCGATCAGCAGCAGCACCAGCCACACAATGCCCATGCCCGTGCTCATCGCAGGCCCCCTTCGGCTACGGCGTTGCCCGGCACTGCCGGACGGTGCGGAGCGGTAGGCGCCGCCGGCGAACCGGCGGTCCCGGGCACGAAGCGGACGCGGTCGATCCGCCGCCCGTCCATCCGTTCGACCTCCAGCTCTCCGCCGGAGACCGGAACCCGGTCGCCGACGACGGCAATCCGGCCGAGCTCGCTCATGATGTAGCCGCCCACGGTCTCGTAGCCGGCCTCATCGGGAACGCTGAGCAGCGGAATCTGTTCCGTAACTTCGTCCGGACGCATCAGCCCCGGGAAATACCAGTCGCCCTGGGCGCTCTGCAGCACGCCGGGCTTGACCCGGTCATGTTCGTCCGAGACCTCGCCGACGATTTCCTCCACGAGGTCTTCAAGCGTGACGACGCCGGCAGTACCGCCGTATTCGTCCAGCACCACGGCGAACTGCAGGTGGGAGGCCCGCAGCTCGGAGAGCAGGGAGTCCAGGTGGACCGTCTCCGGAACGCGCAGGACCTCGGTCATGATCGTCGCGGCGTCCAGTTCCTGCCGCTTCTGCCGCGGCACCGCGATGGCCTTCTTGATATGGGCCACGCCGCGGACGTCATCCGGCGAGTCGCCCAGGATCGGGAACCGCGAGAAGCCGGTGCGCCGCGCGGCGGCCACCAGGTCCTCGACGGAGTCGTCCGCCTGGATGAACTCCACACGTATGCGGGGAGTCATCACGTCCGCCGCCGTCCGGCCGGAAAAGACAAGCGTCCGGGAGAGGAAGTTGGCGGTCCCGGCATCGAGCGTGCCCATTTCCGCGGAGCGGCGCACCAGCGATGCCAGCTCCGACGGCGTGCGCGCGCCGGACAGTTCCTCTTTCGCCTCCAGCCCGAAGAGGTGCAGGACCTTGTTGGAGAAGCCGTTGAGCAGCACGATCGCCGGCTTGAAGACGGCGGTGAAGACCAACTGCGGGCGCGCCACGGCCTTGCCGATGACCATGGGCAGCGCAATCGAGGCGTTCTTGGGGACCAGTTCGCCGATCAGCATGGAGAGCAGCGTGGCGACGGTCATCGCGATCACGGCGCCGAGCGGCCGGACCACCGCGTCCGGCAGCGAAAGGGCCGCCAGCGGCTCGCGCAGCAGGGAACTGATGGCCGGCTCGAGCAGGAAACCGGTCAGCAGCGTGGTCAGGGTGATGCCCAGCTGGCAGCTGGAAAGCTGGGTCGACAGGGACTTGAGGCACTTCATCAGCGGCACGGCGCCCTTTTCGCCGCGGTCGACGGCGCGCTGCACCGCCGGCTGGTCAAGCGCAACCAGGGCGAATTCGACGGCCACGAAGAAGCCGGTGCCGAGGATCAGCAGCAGCCCTGCAATGATTTGGATCCATTCCATCAGCGCACCGCCCTCAGGAGGGCGTGCCGACGGTTCCCGGGAAGGGCCCCCGGAGGCCGGTCATCAGAGCCCGGACTAGAGGGCTCCTGTCCGGCTGCGGAGGCAGCGGGGAGGCAATGGGAGGTACGGGAGCGGGGGCAGCCGGTGCTGGGCGGGACTGTCCGGTGCCAGGACTTGGCAACTGCAGAACCCACGGACCGGCATCTAGAATAGCTGTCCATCGTTTTTCTAGATTAGCAGGGCTACCAGCTCTGCTGAACCGGCCGTCCCTCCTCATACCCCGCCGCGGACTGCACGCCGACCACGGCCTTCTCGCGGAACTCCGGCAGCGTCACCGCTCCCGCATAGGTCATGGAGCTCCGCAGGCCGGAGGTAATGCCGTCCAGCAGGTCCTCGACGCCGGGCCGAAGCGGGTCCAGGTACATGCGCGACGTGGAGATGCCCTCCTCGAACAGGGCCTTGCGCGCCCGGTCGAACGCCTCTTCATGCCGGGTGCGGTTCTGCACCGCCCGCGCCGAGGCCATGCCGAAGCTTTCCTTGTAGAGCCGGCCCTCGTTGTCGGTGAGCAGGTCCCCGGGGCTCTCGTGGGTTCCGGCAAACCACGAACCGATCATGACCTGGCTGGCACCTGCCGCCAGTGCCAGAGCCACGTCGCGCGGATAGCGGACCCCGCCGTCGGCCCACACGTGCGCGCCCAGCTCCCGCGCGGCTTCCGAGCACTCCTGCACGGCTGAGAACTGCGGCCTTCCCACCGCGGTCATCATCCGCGTCGTGCACATGGCGCCCGGACCGACCCCGACCTTGACGATGTCCGCGCCCGCGTCCACGAGGTCGCGCACCCCTTGGGCGCTGACCACGTTTCCGGCGACCACCGGCACCTGCGGATCCAGGCTGCGCACCGCGCGGAGGGCGTCGAGCATCTTGGCCTGGTGGCCGTGGGCCGTGTCGACGACCAGGACGTCCACCCCGGCTTCCAGCAGTGCAGCGGCCTTCTTGGCAACGTCACCGTTAATTCCGACGGCGGCAGCCACCCTCAGCTTCCCGTGCCCGTCCAGTGCGGGCTGGTAGATCGTGGAGCGGAGCACTCCGGTGCGGGTCAGCGCACCGCGCAGCGCGCCGGCGTCGTCCACCACGGGCGCGAAGGCGGTTCCGGCGGTGTCGAACATCTCGAAAGCCTTCCGCAGCGCCGGCTGCAGGTCGCCCTCGAACATCGAGGCCTGCAGCGTCAGCGGATGCTCGCGCATCACGGACTCCAGGGAGGCGAACCGGTCGACGCCCTCGCAGTCCTCGGCGCGGACGACGCCCTGGCACATCCCCTGCTCGCCCACAATGGCGACGGCGCGGTGCGCGCGCTTGTTCATCAGGTGGATGGCGTCGATGACCGTGTTGCCCGGCTGCAGCTTCAGCGGGGTTTCGAAAAGGGTGTGGCGGGACTTCACCCACGAGGTGACCTCCGCCAGGACTTCGAGTGGCACGTCCTGCGGCAGGACCGCCAGTCCGCCGCGGCGGGCGATGGTCTCGGCCATGCGCCGGCCGGTCACCGCGGTCATGTTGGCGACCACGATCGGAATGGTGCTGCCGGTCCCGTCGCCGGAGGACAGATCGACGTCGAGCCTGGACACGACGTCGGATTGGGACGGAATGAGGAAAACGTCGGAATACGTCAGATCGGTCAGCGGCTGGTTGATGAACTGCATGCCCACTCCTGCGGTCGGGTCGTCCGGCTGATGCCACCGAAGAGTCTATGCCGAACGCGCTTCGATCCGCGATGCGGCCGCTTCCGGCAGGCCTGTGGGGCGGCGCCACGACCTCACCGGGACACCCTCATTGAAACTTCCCGCAAGATTGGCCTGCACATCGAATCTGTCATTAGACTGGCAGGAGGTCCAGACCAGGCGCGTCAGTACGTGCCCGCGCGCCCGGCGCTGAAGCTCCGCAAGGCTTTCCGGGGCGGCGTGTGCGGTCTGAGGGCAAGCGGCAATACACGGAAGAGGCGTATAACAAGTGCCAGAGCATCCCAAGCTTCGTCTACCCGAGGAATTCGGCGGTAACGAATGGCTCGTCGACGAAATCTACGAGCAGTACCTCCAGGACAAGAATTCCGTGGACAAGAAATGGTGGAGCATCTTCGAGAATGCCGGCGCGGCAACGCCGGAGAACGGCAATGCCCCGCAGCGCAAGCAGGCCAGGCCTAGCACGGCGACCGCGGAGCTTCCGGTAGTCAAGCCCGCCAACGGCACGCAGCCGTCCGCAGGAAAGGCGGCCCCGGAACGCGGCGCGGCCCGGCACATCCCCGCCGACTCGAAGCCGGCCCCCAACACTTCCAAGGACAAGGCCGAAGCGGCCGCCGCCCCGAAGCCGGCCGCCGCCCCGAAGACCGCCCCGATCCCCGCGCAGCTTCCGAAGTCCGCGCCCAGCGCCGTTTCCGAGGAAGACACGGTTTCCGTGCTGCGCGGACCGGCCAAGGCCATCGCCACCAACATGGACCAGAGCCTCTCCGTCCCGACGGCGACCACGGTCCGCGCCGTTCCGGCCAAGCTGCTGATCGATAACCGCCTGGTCATCAACTCCAACCTCGCCCGCGCCCGCGGCGGCAAGGTGTCCTTCACCCACCTGATCGGTTACGCCGTGGTCAAGGCGCTGGGGCAGTTCCCCAGCCAGAACGTCCACTACGACGAGGTCGACGGCAAGCCCGTCGCCGTGCAGCCCGCCCACGTGAACTTCGGCATCGCGATCGACATGCCCAAGCCGGACGGCTCCCGCCTGCTGGTCGTGCCGAACATCAAGAAGGCGGAAACGCTCAACTTCTCCGAGTTCTGGCACACGTACGAGGATCTGGTGAAGCGCGCCCGCAACGGCAAGCTGACCGCTGACGACTACGCCGGCACCACCGCGTCGCTGACCAACCCGGGCGGCATCGGCACCGTGCACTCCGTGCCGCGCCTCTCCAAGGGCCAGGCCACCATCGTGGGCGTCGGCGCCCTCGAGTACCCCGCCGAGTTCCGCGGCGCCAGCGAGAAGACGATCGCGGCCCAGGGCGTCGGCAAGATCATCACGCTGACTTCGACTTACGACCACCGCGTCATCCAGGGCGCAGGCTCGGGCGAGTTCCTGCGCCTGGTCGAGTCCCTGCTGCTCGGTGACCAGGACTTCTACGACGAGATCTTCGAGGCCCTGCGCATCCCCTACGAGCCCGTGCGCTGGCATCCCGACAACCAGGTGGATGTCGAGCTGCAGGTCAACAAGATCGCCCGGATCCAGCAGCTAATCCACGCCTACCGCGTGCGCGGCCACCTCATGGCGGACACCAACCCGCTGGAGTACGTCCAGCGCAAGCACCCGGACCTGGACATCAACACCTACGGCCTGACGCTGTGGGACCTGGACCGCGAATGGGTCACCGGAGGCTTCGGCGGCAAGAGCCGGCTGAAGCTGCGCGACATCCTCGGCGTCCTGCGCGATGCCTACTGCCGCACCACCGGTATCGAGTACATGCACATCCAGGATCCGGCGGAACGCGAATGGTTCCAGAACGAACTGGAACGGCCCTACGCCAAGCCGAGCCGTGAAGAGCAGCTGCGCGTGCTGGGCAAGCTCAACGCCGCGGAAGCCTTCGAGACCTTCCTGCAGACCAAGTTCGTGGGCCAGAAGCGCTTCTCGCTCGAGGGCGGCGAGTCGCTCATCCCGCTGCTGGACGCCGTCATCTCCGACGCCGCCGACGACGGGCTGGACGAGGTAGCCATCGGCATGGCCCACCGCGGCCGCCTGAACGTCCTGACCAACATCGCGGGCAAGACCTACGCCCAGGTCTTCCGCGAGTTCGAGGGAACCCAGGATCCGCGCAGCGTCCAGGGCTCCGGCGACGTGAAGTACCACCTCGGCACCGAAGGCACGTTCACCTCGGACAACGGCAACGAGACCAAGGTCTACCTGGCCGCCAACCCGTCCCACCTGGAGGCAGTGGATCCCGTCCTCGAGGGCGTCGTCCGGGCCAAGCAGGACCGGCTGGACCGCGGCGACGGCGCGTTCCCCGTGCTGCCCATCATGGTGCACGGGGACGCGGCCTTCGCAGGCCAGGGTGTTGTGGCCGAGACGCTGAACCTCTCGCAGCTCCGCGGCTACCGCACCGGCGGTACCGTCCACGTGATCGTCAACAACCAGGTCGGCTTCACCACGTCGCCGCACTCCTCGCGGTCCTCCGTGTACTCCACGGACGTGGCCAAGATGATCCAGGCGCCGGTCTTCCACGTCAACGGGGATGATCCGGAGGCCGTGGTCCGCGTCGCGCAGCTGGCTTACCGCTTCCGCGAGCGGTTCCACAAGGACGTCATCATCGACCTGGTCTGCTACCGCCGCCGCGGCCACAACGAGGGCGACGACCCCTCGATGACGCAGCCGATGATGTACAACCTGATCGAGGCCAAGCGGTCCACGCGCAAGCTTTACACCGAAGCACTGGTGGGACGCGGTGACATCACGCAGGAGGAGGCCGACCAGGCCCTGCGCGACTACCAGGAACGGCTGGAGCGGGTCTTCGCGGAGACGCACGCCGCCCAGACCTCGCCGATTCCGGTGGTCACCAAGGACTCCTCGCCCGTCTCGGACCTGGAGCGCCCGCTGTCGCAGCAGGCCGAGGACACCACCAACGTCCCGGCCAACACCGCCGTCAGCGGCGAGGTCATGGCCCGCATCGGCAAGGCGCATCTTGAGGTTCCGGAGGACTTCACGATCCACCCGAAGCTGAAGGCTCTGCTGGAGAAGCGCGAGCAGATGTCCCGCGAGGGCGGCATCGACTGGGGCTTCGGCGAAATCGCCGCCTTCGGCTCGCTGCTCATGGAAGGCGTCCCGGTCCGCCTGGCCGGCCAGGACTCGCGCCGCGGCACCTTCGTGCAGCGCCACGCCGTCCTCCACGACCGCGCCACCGGCGCCGAGTGGACTCCGCTGACCCGGCTGAGCCCGGACCAGGCCAAGCTCTGGATCTACGACTCGCTGCTGTCCGAATACGCGGCCATGGGCTTCGAATACGGCTACTCCGTCGAGCGGCCGGACGCCCTGGTCCTCTGGGAAGCCCAGTTCGGCGACTTCGTCAATGGCGCCCAGACCGTCATCGACGAGTTCATCTCCTCCGCGGAGCAGAAGTGGGGCCAGCGTTCCTCGCTGGTGCTGATGCTGCCGCACGGCTACGAGGGACAGGGCCCCGACCACTCCTCGGCACGCATCGAACGCTTCCTGCTGATGTGCGCCGAAGACAACATGGTCGTCGCCAACCCGACCACGCCGGCGTCGCACTTCCACCTGCTGCGCCGCCAGGCATACGCCCGTCCGCGCAAGCCGCTGATCATCTTCACGCCCAAGCAGCTGCTGCGCCTGAAGGCGGCGGCGTCGAAGGTCGAGGACTTCACCGAGGGTTCGTTCCGCAAGGTCATCCCTGAGGTCCAGGACCTGAACCCGGCCGAGGTCGACCGCATCGTGCTGGTCTCCGGACGCCTGTACTACGATCTGCTCGCGGCGCGGCAGAAGAGCTCCGACACCAGGACCGCCCTGGTCCGGGTCGAGCAGCTCTACCCGATGCCGGTCGAGGAGATCAAGGCGGAGCTTGAGAGGTACCCGAACGCGGAAATCGTCTGGGCACAGGATGAGCCGGCCAACCAGGGACCGTGGCCGTTCATGGGGCTGCACCTGCCGCAGCAGCTGGACCGCAGCATGCGGCTGGTCTCGCGTCCGGCCTCGGCCGCCACGTCGACCGGCTCGGCCAAGCGCCACGCTGTTGAGCAGGACGTCCTCGTCAAGAAGGTCTTCGAGCGCAAATAAGTAAGATGTGGGGTGGGGTGCCCAGGCACCCCACCCTCTTGCTTTTAAGCAGCCGCCGGCCGAACCAACCAGAAAGCATCCCGTGGAGCAACGCAGAATCAGGATCGCCGCTGTCGGCGACGAACTTCTAGCCGGTATGGGCGACCAGCGCGCGCTGGGATGGCTCGGGCGCACCCTGGCTCGGACCAATCCCACCCCCGCGACGCTGGAGACCTTCACGCTGGCCTCGCCCAACGAAGGCACCGAGGAGCTCGCCGGCCGGTGGCTGCAGGAGGCGGGCCGGCGTTTCGACGACGGCTACGAGAACCGGCTGGTCATCGGTCTTTCCGACCGCGACCTCGACCTGGACCTGACCACCGCGCGGAGCCGGTTGAACCTGGCGAACATCCTCGACGGTGCCGCGCAGCTGAGCATCAAGGTGTTCGTGGTCGGCCCGCCGCCCGGGCTGGACGCGGCCCGCAACCAGCGGCTGGCCGAGCTGTCCGCCGCCTTCGCGGACGTCACCACCCGCCGCAAGCACGTCTACGTGGACACCTTCACGCCGCTGCTCAACCACGAACAGTGGCGGACGGACCTCGCAGCAAACGGCGGCCTTCCCGGGCAGGCCGGCTACGGCCTGATGGCGTGGCTGGTGCTGCACCGCGGCTGGTACCACTGGCTGGAGCTGCCGGAGCCGTCCTAGGGCCCCCGCGGGCCCCGGCTGCCGGCCCCAGCAGCCGGGGCCGGTCAGTGCGTGAAGACGATCTTGCCGGCCACTTCGCCCGCGGCCATCTTCGCGAAACCGTCCCGCGCCTGCTCCAGGGGCAGCACGCTGTCCAGCTGCGGGCGGATACCCGTCGCGACGAGGAACTCCTCCCGCGTGCCCATCGTCGATCCGAGGACCCGCAGCTGGAGGAAGAACAACCGGTTCAGGTCCGCGGGCGGATTCGGCCCGCTGGTCGCACCGCAGGTGACGACGGCGCCGCCCGGACGGAGCGACTTCAGGGAATGCGCCCAGGTGGCCTGCCCGACCGAATCGAAGACCGTGTCCACCCGCTCCGGTAGCCGGGCCCCGGGCTCGAAGACGGCGGCCGCGCCCTGCCTGCGGGCATGCTCCCGCTTTTCCTCCGTGCGTCCGGTCGCCCACACTCGGTAGCCGGCCGCCGCAGCCATTGCGATCAGCGCGGACGCTACTCCCCCGCCCGATCCCTGGACCAGGACCGTGGATCCGGGGGCTGCAGGGTTGACCGTGAAGAGCATCCGGTACGCCGTTAACCACGACGTCGGGAGGCAGGCCGCCGCGGTGAAGTCCAGTTCGGGCGGCTTCGGCAGCAGATTGCGGGCCGGGACCAGCACTTCATCGGCCATGGTGCCGGGGTGTACCTCGGACAGCAGGGAGCGCCGGGGATCCATGGTCTCGTCTCCGAGCCAATCCGCACTCGGGATGACGGCATGGACGATGACTTCATTGCCGTCGTCGTCGATTCCCGCAGCATCGCAGCCGAGGATCATCGGAAGCCGATCCGCCGGCAGGCCGATCCCGCGCAGCGAGAACAGGTCGTGGTGGTTCAGCGCGGATGCCTTGACCCGGACGCGGCGCCAGCCCTGGGGCGCCTGCGGCCGCGGGAGCTCGCCGACCACCAAACCGGAGAGCGGATCCTCCGCGGACTGGGACCTGGCGTACACCGCGCGCATGAATTCTCCTTCGGAAGCTGGCATCGGCACCGTCCTAGGTGCCACGGCCCCCGTCACCGGTTAGGCGTGGTGCCCGAGTTATGGGAGACTGTTAGGCGGTTCTTTTCGTCCAGGTAAGGAGGCAGCCATGAGCAAGCGTGCACGTAAGCGTCGTGACCGTAAGCGCGGCGGCGCAAACCACGGCAAGCGTCCCAACACCTAAAGCGGAGCTCCGCTAGGAGCACCGCCGGTGGCAGGCGCCCCGGTACGCGAAGAACCCCCAAGCTCTTGTGGCTTGGGGGTTCTTCGCGTACCGGCCCGGTTCTCCGGCGGCGTCAGGCGTCCGCCTGCACCGAGCCCGACGCCTTGATGTGGCCGATACGGTCGATGATGCGTTCCTTGAGCGTCTGCGGCGCGTGCTCCTGGCACGAACGCCGGACCACGGAGCGGATCAGGCACTCCAGGTCGTGTTCCTGGGAGCACTCCGTGCAGGTCTCCAGATGCGCCTTGATCTCAGAGAGGTCGTCCCGGGACAGGGCCCCGTCGACATACTCGTAGATCCGCTGCATGCGGTCGTCTTCGCAGTCGCCCAAGCCGTGGCAGTCGCTCATTTCCTGTTCTCCTGTTGTGTACCCGCCGGTGACGCCGCCCGGGCCGCGCCGAGGCCGCGGCCCTGTGCATAGTCCGCGAGCAGTTCGCGGAGCATCTTCCGCCCGCGATGCAGACGGGACATCACCGTTCCGATGGGGGTATTCATGATTTCCGATATTTCCTTGTAGGCGAAGCCTTCTACGTCCGAGAAGTAGACGGCCAGCCTGAATTCCTCCGGAATTGCCTGGAGGGCGTTCTTCACATCCGAGTCCGGCAGGTGGTCCAGCGCCTCAGCCTCGGCGGACCGCAGTCCCGACGACGTGTGCGAGGCGGCCTGGTACATCTGCCAATCCTCAACCTGGTCCGTATTGGACTGCTGCGGTTCCCGCTGCCGCTTCCGGTACAGGTTGATGTAGGTGTTGGTCAGGATCCGGTACAGCCAGGCCTTGAGATTAGTGCCCGGCTTGTACTGGTGGAACGCCGCAAACGCCTTGGTGTAGGCCTCCTGCACCAGGTCCTCGGCATCGCTGGGGTTCCGTGCCATCCGCATCGCCGCCGAATACAGCTGGTCGACATACTGCAGCGCGTCCCGCTCAAAGCGCTCTGCGCGTTCAGCCTCCGTCTCGGGCTGTACCGGTTCTCCCGCGGTCCCGCCGCCGTTCCCGGAGATCGACTCTTGGGCATTGTCAGTAGTCATCGCCCCCAAGTCTACGCGCAGGGGCTTCCGGGCAGCATCGGCTTCGGGGCTGCGCTGCTCCCGCTGCTGGTCGAGCGCCAGGGGCATGGCAATCCCTTCTGTTGGTTCAGAGCATTTATCCGTTGGCACAGTATGGCCAGCGCACTGAACACAACGGCGGCGGGCCGCCGAATATTCCGCAGGTGCGGCCTGGGACGCCACATGGGCGCCTAAAGTGTGTCCTGCACGCAAAAGTGCCAGACTAGAGCCAGCGCCACCGGCAGGTTGACGCCTGCGGTGCTTGCCCTTACGGACCCTCAGCGAGAGCCAGGAGGCTTTTATGACCATCGTCCGCGTTGTTGCCCGTCCCTTGCTGGCCACCAGCTATGTTGCTGCCGGCGTCGAACGGCTGCGGAACACCTCGTCCACGGCCCAGGCCCTGCAGCCGTGCCTGGACAGGGCCGCTTCCTCCTTTCCGTCGGCAGCGCCGCTCGCAGGAAACGCCAGGCTGCTCGCCCAGGCTGTCGGGGTCACCCAGATCGGAGCCGGCCTCCTGCTGGGCTGGGGAAAGTTCTCGCGTCTCGCGGCACTGCTGCTGGCCGGAGCCACGGCGGTCAACGCCTACGTCGAATACAAGTCCACGGCGGTGGACACGGCCGAGGGCAAACGCAACCGGCGCGGCCAGTTGCTGAAGAACGGTTCCCTGATGGGCGCGGCCCTGCTGGCAGCGGTCGACACGAACGGACGTCCGGGTCTTGCCTGGCGTGCCGAGCACCTGGCCGCCGATGCCCGCAAGAGCGTGCGCTCCATGAGCAAGGACACGCGCAAGAGCGCTGCTGCTTTGGGCAAGGATTCGCGCCGCAAGCTGGAAAAGGCCGAGCGCGCCGTTCGCGCAACCGTGGCAGATGTGGCGGGTCAGCGCGCTTAATGACTGCCAACATGCCCGCCGCACCCGCTCCCTGGAATGCACCGTTTGTTCCCGGACCGGTGGACGCCGTCGTACAGATCCCCGGCTCGAAATCGCTAACCAACCGCTACCTCGTCCTCGCCGCCCTCGCCGATGGGCCGAGCATGCTCCGCGCTCCCCTGCATTCGCGGGACTCGCGGCTCATGATCGACGCGCTGCGGGCCCTTGGCGCCGTCGTGGAGGAAGTTCCGGGAAGCGGCGCATTTGGCCCGGACCTGCGGGTGACGCCCATCAGCCGCTCCGGTTCTACAACGGCCAAACGGATCGACTGCGGACTGGCCGGAACGGTCATGCGCTTCGTTCCGCCGCTTGCGGCGCTCGGCGACGGGCCCGCGGTCTTCGACGGAGACCCGGCCGCCCGGCAGCGTCCGATGGGCAGCACCATCGCAGCCCTGCGGGAACTCGGCCTGGTGGTCGACGACGGCGGGCGCAACGCGATGCCCTTCACGGTGGAGGGCCACGGCGCGGTGAGGGGCGGGCACATCGTGATCGATGCCAGCGCATCCTCCCAGTTCGTCTCGGCGCTGCTGCTGGCGGGCGCCGCGTTCACCGACGGGCTGCACCTGGAACACTCCGGTCCCCCGGTTCCCAGCCTCGACCACGTCCGCATGACCGTGCGTGTGCTGCGCGGCGTCGGCGTCGAGGTCGACGATTCGGTTCCGAACCACTGGGTCGTGCGGCCCGGCCCCGTCCGCGCGTTCGATGTGGAGATCGAGCCGGACCTGTCCAACGCGGGGCCGTTCCTGGCGGCCGCCCTCGCCACCGGCGGAACGGTCCGGATCCCCGGCTGGCCTGCGGAGACCACGCAGGTCGGCGACCAGTGGCGCAGCATCCTGCCGAAGCTCGGCGCCGAGGTCAGCTACGCGGACGGCACCTTGTCCGTCTCCGGCGGCGGCAGCATCAAGGCAGCGGACCTGGCGGATACCAGCGAGCTCGCCCCCACTGCCGCCGCGCTCTGCGCCTTGGCCGACGGCCCGTGCCGTCTCAGCGGCATCGGGCACCTGCGCGGCCATGAGACGGACAGGCTGGCCGCTTTGGTGGCGGAAATCAACCGGCTGGGCGGTGACGCCGAGGAAACGGCAGACGGCCTGGTCATCCGGCCGCGTCCGCTGCATGCGGGCCTGTTCCGTTCCTACGAGGATCACCGGATGGCGACGGCCGGCGCGATTATCGGACTGGCTGTGGAAGGCGTGCAGGTCGATGACATCGGCACCACTTCCAAGACCATGCCCGAGTTCCCGCAACTGTGGCAGCAACTGTGTGCCACGGCGCCGAGCGCCGCCGCCGGGGCCCGCTGACGGTGGCCGGCCGCAGGACCTGGGACGAGTCCGATGTCCGCATCCGCCCGAACAAGCGCGGTTCCCGGCCCCGGACCAAGGACCGCCCCGCCCATGAAGACGCCGTCGTCGGACGGATCGTGACAGTCGACCGCGGACGCTACACCGCCGTCGTCGACGAGGACACCGCCCGGGAACGCACGGTCATCGCGGCCCGGGCGCGTGAGCTGCGCCGGACTCCCGTCGTGGCCGGTGACTTCGTGGGCCTGGTCGGCGATGTGTCCGGTGAGCCGGACACACTGGCCCGCCTGGTCCGCGTCGAGGAGCGCCGCACCCTGCTGCGCCGCAGCGCGGACGACACCGACCCGGTGGAACGGGTGGTGGTCGCCAACGCGGACCAGCTGGTGATCGTCGTCGCCGCGGCGAACCCGGAACCGCGGACCGGATTCATCGACCGGGCCTTGGTGGCGGCGTACGACGCCGGCATCACCCCGCTGCTGTGCGTCACCAAGGCGGACCTGCGGGATCCGGAGGTCCTGCTCTCCAACTACAGGCACCTTCCGCTGCCGGTGATCGTCAGCCGCACGGCGGAGGAGGACGCGGCCGGCGTCGACTCCAGTTCCGACGAGGGCGCCTCAGCCAGGCTGGACGCCGAGGCCCTGGACCAGCTTCGCGGCTACCTGGACGGCTCGGTGAGTGTCCTGCTCGGCCACTCGGGCGTCGGCAAGTCCACCATGGTCAACGCGCTGACGGGCGCGCACCGGGCGACCGGCGGGGTCAACGCGGTGACCGGGCGCGGCCGGCACACGTCGTCGTCGGCGCTGGCCCTGAAACTCCAGGACGCCGCGCCGGGGAGCTGGATCATCGACACGCCGGGAATCCGGTCCTTCGGCCTGGCCCACGTCGACCCGAACCGGATCCTCGCCGCGTTTCCGGACCTGGAGCCCGGGAGCGCGGACTGCGACCGTGGCTGCAAGCACGACGACCGCGCCATCGACTGCGGACTGGACGCTTGGGTGGCCGCAGGCCGCGCCGGCGAATCCGGGCCCGCCAGGCTGGCCTCGCTTCGCCGGCTGCTGGGCAGCGAAGTGCGCCAGCAGGTGAAGGAGCTGGGCACGCAGTAGGCCCGGCGGCAGGCCCGCGGACTTCACATGCGGCATCCACGGAGCAAGAAGCGGTAGGTTGAAGCCTATGATCCGCGACCTACAGACCTACAACGATGATCTGCGCCTGGCCCATGTGATGGCCGATTCCGTAGACTCCCAGACCATGTCCCGCTTCAAGGCGCTCGATCTGAAGGTGGAGACCAAGCCGGATCTCACCCCGGTCACGGATGCGGATAAGGCCGCAGAGGAAGCCATCCGCGGGCAGCTGTCCCGCGCCCGCCCGCGGGACGCCGTGCTCGGCGAAGAGTTCGGCAGCAGCGGCCACGGTTCGCGGCGCTGGATCATCGACCCGATCGACGGGACCAAGAACTTCGTCCGCGGCGTGCCGGTCTGGGCGACCCTGATCGCGCTGATCGACGAGGGCAAGCCAGTGGTCGGGCTGGTCAGTGCCCCCGCGCTCGGCAAGCGCTGGTGGGCCGCCGCAGGGACCGGCGCCTACACCGGGCGCTCCCTGTCCTCCGCGACCCGGCTGCACGTTTCCAACGTCGGCCAGCTGGAAGATGCCTCGCTCTCCTACTCGAGCCTGACCGGCTGGCAGGAACGCGGCAATCTCACCGAGTTCCTGGGGCTGACCGAATCCGTCTGGCGGACCCGTGCCTACGGGGATTTCTGGTCCTACTGCCTGGTGGCGGAGGGCGCCGTGGACATCGCGTGCGAGCCGGAGCTGAACCTGTACGACATGGCAGCGCTGGTGCCTATCGTGACGGAGGCCGGCGGCCGTTTCAGCTCCCTCGAAGGCGAGGACGGTCCCTTCGGCGGCAATGCCCTTGCCAGCAACGGCATCCTGCATGAGGAGGTCCTGCACCGCCTCAACCCGCAGCTGATCGGCCAGCGCCCCGCCGCCGCACCCGGGGAGCACGCCGAAGACTGACGGCAGGGACCAGGCAGTGGAACACCGCGGCCCGCGGATGGACGATGAGCGGCGCAGGGAATTCGGCCGCAGCTTCGAGCAGGGCGGCGAACACTATGACCGCATCAGGCCCGGCTACCCGGACGACGCCGTGGACTGGCTGGTGCCGGAACGGGCCCGGGACGCCGTAGATCTGGGTGCCGGTACCGGCAAATACACGGAACAGCTGGTGCGCCGGGGACTGCGGGTCACCGCCGTGGACCCGTCGGCGGACATGCTGGCCCAGCTGCGGCAGAAGCACCCCGAGGTCACGGTCCGGCTGGGTACGGCCGAACAGACCGGCCTCGCCGATGCCTCCTTCGACCTCGTGACCGTTGCGCAGGCCTGGCACTGGGTAGATGCCGGGGCCGCCAGTACCGAAGCTGCGCGGATCCTGCGGCCGGGCGGTGTCCTCGGCCTGGTCTGGAACCAAATGGACGTTTCCATACCGTGGGTCCATCGGCTCTCGCGGATCATGCACGCCGGCGACGTCTACAAGCCCCACTCCCGTCCGGATGTCGGTGACGAGTTCACCGGCTTGGAGAACCACCTGACGCGGTGGACGGATCCCCTGCAGCCGGCCGACCTGATGGAACTGGCCAAGTCGCGCAGCTACTACCTGCGCGCCAACGAACAGACACGAGCCAAAGTGCTCGCCAACCTCGACTGGTACCTGCACAAGCACCTCGGACACGATCCGTCCGCCGTTCTGCAGCTCCCCTACCTGACCCTCAGCTGGCGCGCTTTCCGACGCTAGCGGCCCCGCGCGTACCGGAGGGGCCACCACCGCGCTGCGGGCCCGGGCGACCGGACACCGCGCGTCATCCAGCGTAGGCACCTTTTCTTTAGGCAGGTCGGCGAAGTAAATTTAGGCATGCCGAAAAAATGGACCGTCGCACTGCTCGTCGTGCTGGGCCTCCTCGCGCTCCCGGCCTGCGCGCCCGGCAGCGCCCGTCCCGCCGCCTCCACCGACGAGCGGCCGATGGTCCTGACCACTTTCACTGTGCTGGCCGACCTGGTCCGGCAGGTGGGCGGGGACTATGTCCGGGTCGAATCGGTCACCAAGGTCGGCGCCGAGATCCACGGGTACCAGCCAACGCCCTCGGACCTGGTCCGGGCGCAGGACGCGGACCTCATCCTGGACAACGGCCTCGGGCTTGAACGCTGGTTCGCCCGTTTCGTCGCCGCGGTGCCCGCGCCCCATGCCGTCCTCTCCGAAGGGGTGGAGCCCGTGGACATTCGGTCCGGCAACTACCAGGGCCGCCCGAACCCGCACGCCTGGATGTCCCCGAAGGCAGCCAAGATCTACGTGGACAACACCGTGGCGGCGCTCAGCAAGCTGGTCCCGGAACATGCCGGCGACTTCGCCGCCAACGGCGAGGACTACAAGCGGCAGCTCGACGGAGTGATGCGCGAACTCCACGAGGCATTCGCCGGTTCGGCCGCGGTTCCCGCGCTGG
Organism: Arthrobacter sp. USHLN218; assembly: GCF_037144715.1. Lineage (NCBI taxonomy): Bacteria > Bacillati > Actinomycetota > Actinomycetes > Micrococcales > Micrococcaceae > Arthrobacter > Arthrobacter sp. USHLN218. Next base: position 680,526 of record NZ_JBBCYT010000002.1, on the reverse strand, counting down.
TCACGTGCGAGGGGGCCTTCTCCTACCTCGCCCGGGATGCGGGACTGCGCGAGGCCTTCCTCTGGCCGGTGAATTCCGACGCCGAGGGCACTCCCCGGCAGATCAAGGACGCCATCAATTTCGTCCAGCGGCACGATGTGCCCTCGGTCTTCTGCGAGTCCACGGTCAACCCGGGGGCCATGGAGCAGGTCGCGGAGGCTACGGGAGCCCGGCTCCTCACTCCCCTCTACGTCGACTCGCTCTCCCGCCCGGACGGCCCCGTCCCCAGCCACCTGTCGCTGATCCGCCACGACATCGAACTCATCAAGGAAGGACTGGCACCATGAGCCTCCGCCAGCTGCCCCCAGGCGCAGACGCCATCGACGTGGCCTCGCTTCGGGTCTCCTACGACGACGTCACCGCCCTCGAACACGTCAGCGTGCGCGTGAGGGCGCAGACCATCTGCGGCCTGATCGGGGTCAACGGCTCGGGCAAATCGACCCTTTTCAAGGCGCTGATGGGACTCGTCCAGGCGACCTCGGGGACGGTCCGGATCTTCGGCGCCGCGCCGAAGGACGCCCGCAAGCTGAACGCCGTTTCCTACGTGCCCCAGGCCGAGGACGTCGACTGGACTTTCCCGGTCTCCGTGCGCGACGTCGTCATGATGGGGCGCTACGGGAGCCTGGGCCACTCCCGCCGTCCGCGGCCCGCGGACAGGGCCGCCGTGGCGGCGGCTCTGGAACGGGTCGGCCTGGTCGACCTGCAGCACCGACAGATCGGAGAACTCTCCGGCGGCCAGCGCAAGCGTGCTTTCGTTGCCCGCGGCATTGCCCAGGACGCGGGCCTGCTGCTGCTCGACGAGCCGTTCGCCGGCGTCGACAAGGCCTCCGAGGCCGGCCTGACAACCCTCTTCAAGGCACTGCGGGACGAGGGCAAGACCATCCTCGTCTCGACGCACGACCTTGCCGGCATCCCCCAGCTCTGCGACGAGGCGATCCTGCTCCACCAGCGGGTGCTGGCCCACGGACGGCCGGAAACCGTCCTCACCAACGAGAACCTGGCGCTGGCCTTCGGCACGGCCCTCAGCGACGTTCCGGAAGGACATCATGGAGATCGTTAACTGGTTGTTCGAACCGCTGCAGTACGGCTTCCTGACCAAGGCCCTGCTGGTCACGGTCGCCGCCGCGGCCGTCTCCGCGGCCCTGTCCTGCTGGCTGATCCTGATGGGCTGGTCCCTGATGGGCGACGCGGTATCTCATGCAGTGCTGCCGGGCGTGGCCCTGGCCTACATCTTCGGCCTGCCGTTCTCCCTAGGCGCCTTCGTCTTCGGCGCCGGGGCCGTGGCACTGATCGGCGCGGTGCGCTCCACGACCAAGCTCAAAGGCGACACCGCCATCGGCGTCGTCTTCACGGCCCTGTTCGCGTTCGGCCTGGCCATCATCTCCAAGACACCCAGCCAGACCGACCTGCAGCACATCCTCTTCGGCAATGTGCTGGGCGTGTCGCTGCCGGAACTGCTGCAGGTGCTGGTCCTGGGCGCTGCGACCCTCGCGGTCCTGCTCTACAAGCGCCGCGACCTGACCCTGCTGGCCTTCGACCGCATCCATGCCCATGCCATCGGGCTGAATACCCGATGGCTCACCGCCTTGCTGCTCGGGCTGCTGGCCCTGACCGTCGTCGTCGGGCTGCAGGCCGTGGGGATCATCCTCGTCGTCGCCATGCTCATCACCCCGGGCGCAACGGCGTTCCTGCTCACCCGGAACTTCGACCGGATGCTGCTGATTTCCATCACCGTGACCGTGGCCGCCGCCATCGCCGGCATCTACGCCAGCTATTACCTGGACGTCTCGACCGGGGCGTCGGTGGTGCTGGCGCAGGCCCTGGTGTTCCTCGCCGTCTACCTGCTCGGCCCGCGCAACGGGATAGTGTGGCAGTGGCGCCGCCGCCGCGCCCGTGCCGCCGAATCGCGGCAGCATGAGCAGATCCCAGCCTGAAGAAGCCCAACCATGTCGCCGATGAGCCGGAACAGCCCTGCGCTTAGCATCGAATCCGCGAGCGTCCAGGACTACGTCAAAGTCATTTACACCTCCACCGAGTGGCAGGACCAGCGGGTCACCCCGTCCCAGCTTGCGGCCCGCCTGGGGGTCGCCAACTCCTCGGTGACGGGAATGGTGCGCAAGCTGGTGGACCTCGGCCTGGCCGTCCACCAGCCCTACCAGCCGGTCGAGCTGACCGGCGAGGGCAAGGCACTCGCCCTCGCCATGGTGCGCCGGCACCGGTTGATCGAGACCTTCCTGGTCCAGGAACTCGGCTATGCCTGGGACGAAGTCCACGATGAGGCCGAACTCCTCGAACACACCGTTTCGGACACCTTCGTCGAACGGCTGTCCGCCAAGCTCCGCCACCCAACCCGGGACCCGCATGGAGACCCGATCCCGGCCGCGGACGGCACGGTCCAGATGCCCGCCGCCCATCAGCTCGGCGAGCTCGACCCGGGGCACACCGGGCACATCATCCGGATCAGCGACGCGAACCCGGAGCTGCTGCGTTTCCTCAGCACGGAAGAGATCGGGCTCGACGACCGCGTCGAGGTCATGGGCCACCGGCCGTTCGGCGGCTCGCTCGTGGTGCGGATCGGCTCGGCCGACCGGCCCCGGGAGATCGACCTAGGCCAGGAGGCCACCGCGGCGCTCTGGGTAGCCAGCGACGGGCCGCACGAGAACTGCCTGCTCCGCTCCTGACGAGCACTCCTGATGGCCAGGAATGCCCGACGGTACTGGAATCATAGGTAAGCTCGTGATGGTATCCGCACCGGCAGAAGGGACGTCCATGGCAACCTTGGGCATCGAAGAAGAGTACCTGCTCCTCAACCCGGAGACAGGCCTCCCTGTGCCCGAGGCCGACCGGGTCGCCGAGTACCTCGAGGGCTCGCTGCACGTGGCCCGGGACGACATCCAGCGGGAACTGCTCAACTGCCAGATCGAAACGGCTACGCCCGTCTGCACGACCCTTACCGAGGCCGAGGAATCGCTGCTCAATTTCCGGCGCCAGCTCGACTCCGCGGCCAGGAAGGCGGAGGTACGCGCCGCCGCGACGGGGACAGCCGAGCGGATCGAAGACGACTACCCGCAGCTGACGGACAAACAGCGCTACCACGAGCTGAAGGCCAGCGCCAAGGGCATCGTGGCGGACCAGTTCGTCAATGGCCAGCATGTCCATGTCTCCGTGCCGGACAAGGAGTCGGGCGTGCAGGTGCTCAACCGTATCCGGCCCTGGATGCCCGCGATTGTTGCCCTTGGCGCCAACTCCCCGTATTGGCTGGGCCGGGACAGCGGCTTTGCCAGCTGGCGGATCGTCCACTACCGCCGCTGGCCGGTCCAGGGCTGCACCCCGATCTTTGCCGACGCCGCCGACTACGAGCGGCGGATCCAGCGCCTCGTGGATGCCGGCGTCATCATCGACCGCGGAGTCCTGACCTGGCTGGCCCGCCTGTCGGACCACTACCCCACCCTGGAGGTCCGCGCTGCCGACGTCCAGCTTGAGGCGCAGGATGCCGTACTGATCGCTGCCATCGTCCGAGGCCTGGTGGTGACCGCCCTACAGGACGAGGAGGCCGGCAAAGACTACCCGGTCCCCGACGTCGAACTGCTCGACGCCGCCGTCTGGCAGGCCGGACGGGAGGGCCTCTCCGAGAAGCTGATCGACCCTCACTCGGGTGTCCTGCTGCCGGCCCGGGACGTCATGAACCTCCTGGTGCGCACCATTCGCCCCGCCCTGGAGGAGGCCGGAGATTCGGCCTGGGTGGACGCGTCGCTCCAGCGGATCTGGGCCGAGGGCACGGGTGCCGACCGGCAGCGGCGCGCCATGCAAAGCGGCGGCCAGACCGCGCTGATGGACCTGTACGCGCGCTCCCTCACCGCGGAGGCGTAGGCACCTGGTTTAGACCAGGACCGGCAGAAACCAGCCACAGCAGCACGACGGCGGGTCCGCGGCCGGGCGCTTCGCTCCCCGGTCGCTTCGTCCCCTCGCGCGGTTACCGGACCTTGCGCTCGCTTCCGGCGTCGTCCATCAGGAGCGGCCCGATCAGGTCAGCGATGATAGCTGACGGGGCCACCCCGAATTCGCGGCGGAGCCGGACCCGGAAGCTTTGGTAGAGGCGCAGCGCCTCGGCGTGGTTGCCCTCCGCCAGGCAGGCCTGCATGAGCAGGCGTTGCGCGCTCTCCCTCAGCGGCTCGATCATTGTCGCCGCCCTGGCAGCCTCCATCGCCTGCTCGGTGTTCCCCTGGTCCAGGTATTGCCGGGCCAGCCGTTCCAGCACCGTTAGCCTCAGCCGCTGCCAGCGTTCCTGCTCAGCGACAACCCAGTCCTCGTACCAGCCGGGGAGCAGGTCTGCGTCCTCGACCAGGCGCAGCAGCCCGCGGTTGAGACCCGGATGGTCCTGCAGGCGGGACGCACGCATCCGCACATCCAGCACATCCACGCTGACGGCACGCGACAGATCAAGCGGATCCGTCGTCTGGCCGAGCAGTCCCGGCAGATGCTTGTTGATCAGGAAGATGCTCTCGCGCAGGCTTCCGGCGGCCTGGCTCTCGGAACTGTCCGGCCAGAGCAGGCCGGCCAGGAAGGCGCGGGACTGCCTCCCGTACAGCGCGAGGGCAGCAACCAGCCGCTGCTGGCGCATGGCTACCTTGACCGGCACATGGTCCCGGCGAAGCTGCCAGCCCCCTATCAGCTGAAGTTCCCAACGGCCTTCAGATCCCATTGCGGCCCCCAAGTCGTTATGGATCGCATTGGCTGCCCGCCACCCGCCTTCCCCAAGGCTGGCCCCCCGGCTGCATCCTATGTTTTCAGCATTGCCGACGCCGCTGGCAGTGTCAAACACCAGTCCCGGTCCGTTCAAGGTTCCTGCAAGAACACCTCGGGGAAATGCAGCGACCGGCACACCCCCAGTGGAAAACACGGCGGGGCCGGCGGATGCAAAAAAGAGGGGAAGCGCCGCTGGGCGCTTCCCCTCTTCATCAGTGGAGATGGGGGGAATTGAACCCCCGTCCGATGTTGTGTTGCCAGGACTTCTCCGGGCGCAGTTTGCGTCGGGTTTTCTTGGCCCCAGCCATCCTGCAAACAGGTGGCTGACCCGGGCCCAGCCGTCTAAAAGTCCCGGACACTCCGACGGCGAAAGTGTCCAGCAGTGGCCCCCTAAATGACGCCAGCATCCGGGGCGGGAGCGTCCCCGGGCTGACGGACTCGGTCTACTGCTTAGGCAGCGAGAGCGAAGTCAGTGCGCTTAGATTCGGCACTTATTGTTTTGCAGAGGGCGTTTCCGAGATAACTCTGCATCCTCGGCCCGCTTCCCCTGGCGCGACTAACATCGTCGAAACCTGTCATCCCCGTATTGAATTACCAAACCGCACCATCGATGCGGACTACCATTGTAACCACATTCCGCGCTGATCCATTCCCGGGCGATGTTTCCGGCCGGGCGGGAGCGGGACTGGCGGTGCGGAGGCGGCCGCACTGAACTAGTCTCTACACAGGGGTTGGAGGTAAGGAAGCCTCCCCTCATAGGCCAGGAGGTGCCCATGGTGCTGTTCGGGATCGAAGAAGAATTCCTCCTGGTCGATCCGGTCAGCAGCGAGCCGCGGCCGATGGCGCCGGCGCTGAGGACCAGGCTGGGGCAGCAGGACCATCCGCTCTTCAAGGTTTCCGCCGAATTGCTCGACTGCCAGATCGAGCTGGCCACCTTCCCCTGTGCGGACCGCTCCGAGGCGGCCGCCGCACTCGTTACCATGCGCCGTGCGCTCGCCCGCGCGGCCGGTGAATCAGGCGCAGAGCCGGCGGGCATCGGCGTCGTCTACAACGCCTCGCAGGTGCCCGCAAAGGTGACGGATACGCCGCGGTACCTGAAGGTCGCCAGCAACGCTCCCGCCGTCGTCGCCGACGAGTACGTCACCGGCCTGCACGTCCACGCCGAGATCGAGGACCCGGAGCTGCGCATCCAAGTCATGAACCGGTGCCGGCCGTGGATACCCACGCTCACCGCGATCGCCGCGAATTCGCCGTTCTGGTACGGCCGTGACAGCGGCTTCGCCAGCTGGCGCACCATCCTGTACCGGCGGTGGCCGATCCAGGGCTGTCCCCCGGTATTCGCGGACGCCGCGGACTACCGGCGCAGGCTGCAGCAGCTGCTCGAGTCGGGCGTGGCGGCCGATCCGGGGTACGTCTCGTGGCTCATGCGGCCGTCGGCGAACTACCCCACCGTCGAATGGCGCGGCGCGGACAGCCAGCTCTCGGCCCGGCACACGCTGCTGGCGGCCTGCGTGTTCCGGGCCCTCGCCGCTACCGAACTGAGCGCGGCGATGGCCGGTGAGCCTCCGGTGCGGCAGCCTCAGCCGGAGCATCTGGACATCGCCCTCTGGCAGGCGGCACGTCACGGCCTCGCCGGAGAGCTGATCGACCTGGAGACCGCGCGGCTCATACCCGCGCATGACCAGTTCGGCAGGCTGCTGGAGCACGTTTCCGGCGCACTGTCCGCACACGGGGATGAGGAGTTCGTCCGTTGCGGCCTGGCCCGCATCAAGCGCGAAGGCAATGGCGCCGAGCGCCAGCGGCGGGCCCACGAGGAGGGCGGTTTCGCAGGATGGCAGCAGCTGCTGCGCGACGAGTTGATCGCCGGCGCGGACTAGGTTGGGTGCGGATCAGCGGTTGCGTTCGCGCATCGCGCGCAGGGCCTCGCGCTTGTCCTGCTGTTCGCGCAGCGTCTGGCGCTTGTCGTAGTCCTTCTTACCGCGTGCGACGGCGATTTCCACCTTCGCGCGCCCGTCCAGGAAGTAGAGCTGGAGCGGCACGAGGGTAAAGCCGGATTCCCGTGTCTTCTGCGAGATCTTGTTGAGTTCTTCGCGGTGCAGCAACAGCTTGCGCCGGCGCCGCGCACTGTGGTTGGTCCAGCTGCCGTTCAGGTACTCGGGAATGTAGACGTTCTCGAGGTACAGCTCGTCGTTGTAGAACGTCGCGAAGCCGTCCACCAGCGACGCGCGCCCCTCGCGCAGGGATTTCACCTCGGTTCCCATCAGCGCCATGCCGGCTTCGTAGGTGTCGAGGACGAGGTAGTCATGCCGGGCCTTCCGATTGGTGGCCACTACCTTACGGCCACTTTCTTTGGGCACGACGGCGACTCCTTCCTGGGTATCAAAAGAACCAGTATAACTGCGGGTGCTACAGCAGCCCCATCGGATTGACGAGGGAGCCGTTCAGCGTGGTCTCGAAGTGCAGGTGGCAGCCGGTGGAATTGCCGGTCGTGCCGACGTAGCCGATGACCTGGCCCTGGCCCACCGACTGTCCGGCGGAGACGATCGATCGGGTCAGGTGGAAGTAGCTGGTGTCCAGCGCATTCCCGCCGACCACACCGTGGCTGATGATCACCATGTTGCCGGCGGCACCGCCCCAGCCCGCCGTCGCGACAGTTCCGCTGGCAGGAGCGGTCACGGGAGTACCGCAGGCCGAACCGAAGTCGATGCCGGTGTGCATGTAGCCGCCGCTGCCGCCGAAGTCGATCGTGCCGGCCGGCGTCGCACGCCAGCCGTAGCCGGAGGTCACGCTGCCTGCGACAGGATAAACCAGGCCGAAAGAGGAGGGCTCGGAGGCGGCGGGCGCCGGTGGCTCCACCGTGGGAACGATCTGTGGCACAGGCCGGCCGGCCGACGCGGCGGACTGGCGGGCTGCCTTGATTCGCGCCTGTTCCCGCTCCCAGGCGGCCTGGGCGGCCTTGCGCTCGGCTTCCTCCTTGCGCTTGCGCTCGGCAGCCTCCCGGCGGAGCCGCTCCTGGCGTTCGGCGATTTCGCCCTGGACCTGCTGCTGCTCCTCCTGGACCTGCGCCAGCTGCTTCTGGATCTGCGGCTTGCGGGCCTGCAGCTGGTCGGAGAGCGCCGAGGTTTCGGCGATCAGGTTGTCGACCTTTTCCTTCTCCGCCGCCGCTGCGTCGCGGGCCTCCTGCTCGGCGGCCAGGGCATCCTCGGCCTGCGCCTTGAGGTCCCGGATTTCCTGCTCTACGGCTTCCAGGCGCGCCTCGGAGTTGACGTTGGTCGCGTTCTGCTGCGACAGCTTGTCCAGCGCGGCATTCTGGCTCCGCAGGGCCTGGTTGGCCAACCCGAAGTCGCTCAGGCCCGAGCTGCCCTCCGAACCGAGGAACAGCTGGAGGTTCGACGGGACGCCGCCCTGCTTGTAGGCCTGGGTGGCTATCTGCCCGATCACCTTCTTCGTGTCCTTGAGCTCGGCCGCGTCGGTCTCCATTTGCCGCGTGATGCTGTCCTTGGTCTGCAGGGCCATGTCCACGCGCTGCGCCAAGGCCGCTACTTTGCCGGCAGCTTCTTCGACGCGCCCCTGGGCTGCGGCGAGCTTCTCCTGGGCCGCAGGGAGCTTGCCCTGGTACTCCTTGAGCCGAGTGACCGTCTTGATGATGTCCGCGTCAAGGAACTCGAGGGATTCCTCGACCTGGGCGACCTCTTGCTTGAGGTCCGCCGCGCGGTCGTCGAGTTCGTCGGCCTGCACCGGACCTGCAGCCCCCAGGGAAAACGCCAGGAACGCGGCCAGGGCGGCGCTGATCACCCCCTGCGGCAAGCACGTTCGCCGCCCCCTGCGCTCCACGATCCGGTTCCCCAACCTGTTGTTGTGCTCGAGTGACATGATTTTAGACCTTCAGGTAGCGACGTAGGGTCAGGAGCGAGGAGACGCCGGCCAGCACTGCTCCCAACAGGATCAGCATGGGGGCAATCAGCAGTACTGAAGACTCGGAGATGAAGGCAGTGTCCGGATATTCACGGGCCAGCCAGTCGCCGATAAAGAAGCGGGCGACCGCCCACAGCGTCACCGAGGCCAGCACGGCTCCGATCATCGCCGCGATGACGCCTTCCAGGATGAACGGCAGCTGGATGACGGCTTTGGACGCCCCGACGAGGCGCATGATGCCGGTTTCCCGGCGCCGGCTGAACGCCGAGAGCCGGATGGTGGTCGCAATCAGCAGGATGGCGCAGACGATCATGATGGCGGCGATGCCCACGGCTACCAGCGACGCGGCGTTCATGACGTTGAAGACCCGTTCGAGGATTTCCCGCTGGTCGACCACGACCTCGACGCCGGGCAGCGACGAGAAGATCTCGTTGATGACTTCGTACTTCTCCGGGTCCACCAGGCTGACCCGGAAGGACTCCGGCAGCTGGTCCGCGGTTACGGAGTCCACGATCGGCGAGTTGGCGAACTGCTCCTTGAAGTGCCCCAGTGCGTCATCCTGCGACTCGTAGACATAGTTGTCCACGTACTGCGTGACCGCCGGGCTCTTCAGGGTGCTCTCGATCTCGCTACGCTGCTCGTCGGTGACCGGACCGGAAGCACAGGTCGCCGCCGTCGACGTATCCACGCAGAGGAACACGGCAACCTGGACCTTGTCGTACCAGAAACCCTTCATCTGGTTGATCTGCAGCTGCAGCATGCCCGCAGCTCCCACGAAGGTCAGCGAAATGAAGGTCACCAGGATGACCGAGGTGACCATCGCCAGGTTGCGCCTCAGGCCCGAACCGATCTCGCCGAGGATGAATGCCAGTCTCATTCGGCTTCCCCCTGGGCTCCGGCGTAGATACCCTCGGCTTCGTCCCGGACCACCCTGCCGTCCTTGAGCTCGATGACGCGCTTGCGCCAATCGTTCACGATGACGTTGTCGTGGGTGGCCATGACGACCGTGGTTCCGTTCTGGTTGATCCGGTCCAGGACCTTCATGATGCCCATGGACGTCGCGGGGTCCAGGTTTCCGGTGGGCTCGTCCGCCAGCAGGATGCCCGGCTTGTTGACCACGGCGCGGGCAATGGCGACGCGCTGCTGCTCACCGCCGGAGAGTTCGTGCGGCATGCGGTGGTCCTTGCCGTCCAGGCCCACGGTCTTGAGGACCTCGGGCACGGTTTCCCGGATCACCGCCCGGCTCTTCCCGATGACCTGCATGGCGAACGCGACGTTTGCCGCGACCGTCTTGTTCGGCAGCAGCCGGAAGTCCTGGAAGACGACGCCGATCCCGCGGCGCAGCTTGGGCACGCGCCAGCTGTGGATGTTGGCGACGTTCTGGCCGGCCACGTAGACGGAGCCGCGCGTGGCCCGGTCCTCCTTCAGGACCAGCCGGATGAACGTGGATTTGCCCGATCCCGAGGGACCGACCAGGAAGACGAAGTCCCCGCGGTCGACTTCCAGCGACACCCTGTCCAGAGCCGGACGGGAGTTCTGGTCGTAGACCTTGGTGACGTTGTCGAATCGGATCATGACTACTTCTGCCCACTATGTACCGAAGGATGGGCTTCTGCTCGGGGGAAGAACCATCGGCTTTTTGACTATATGCGCGATTTCTTGGGATTTGCCTGCAGATCAGGGCCGGGCGTGTCGTTTAACCAAACCGCGCAGCAGAGGGTCCGGAGCGGTTCCGGTAGCCCCCGGAACCGGCCCGGACGTACGAGACCGTCCTTCAGGCCGGCTGCCACAGGGTCAGGATAACTACTGGCCGCTGTACGGGGAAGGCATGGAGGGACCTGCAGGGGCCGACCGTTAGCGGGGCCCCGCCGGCGCGGCAGCTGGCGACGGCCCTCGGGGCTCCGCGGGCATGTCCGGCGGCGGCACGAGCGCCGCGGCAACCGCGCCGGCCACCACGCCGGCTCCCGGGGCATCCATCACGATCGTGTAGTGGTTGACGTCCGGAACGTCCCGGACGTCAAGCCGTTCGAGTTGCTGTTCCCAGCGGCGCGCATGGGCCTGCGTGTAGAGGCCGGCCGGCTCGTCCATCAGGCCGCGGGGCGCCCGAAGCAGCAGGGCGGGGACGACCAGCGCTGCGAGGGCCGCCCTCAGGTCCGGACCGCGGTTCAGGTCCGCCGTGTCCTGGCGCATTGCCTCGAAACGAGTGGCCGGCCGGAGCCCGGGCTCTTCGCCCGCGAGGTCGTAATCGACGTACTCCTCCACCAGCGGATTCCAGTTCCGTGCGAACGCCGGATGCTGCTTCCAAAAGCTTCGGTACGCCTCCCGGCTCGCGTAGCGCGTGCCGAGCCGCTCGGCCGCGGGTCCGAGCACCGCCTCAATGACCTCGTCGTCGCTCAGGCCGGGCGGGACCTGCAGCGGCAGGCCGCCGTCGATGAGGATCAGCGAGCGCACCGCCTGCGGGTACCGGTGGGCCAGCACCACGGAAACGAACGCGCCCATGGAATGGCCGGCCACCACCGCCGACTCCACCTCGAACGCGCGCAGGACGGCCGCCAGGTCTGCCGCGTGGGCGGCCATTCCGTACGGGCCCGGCAGGCCGTTGCTGCGGCCGCGCCCGCGCAGGTCCGGTGCGATGATCCGAACCTCCGGCAGCCGGGCGGCCACCAGCCCCCAGGTCTTGTGGGATGCGGTCACCCCGTGGACGGCCAGCAGGACGGGAGCGGCCGGATCTTCCGGGCCCCAGACGCCGCAGCGCAGCGCCCCGCCGCGCACGGGGACATCCGCCGTCCGGTAGCCGCAGGTAGTGTGCTCACTCATTCGCCGTTCCTTCCGTCAGCGGACCGGGCCCCGGTGCCAGGGCACGCTCGATGAACTGCATCATTTCCTCGAAGACTTCCTCCGGCACGTCCGGCCGCGGCGCCTTCCCCGGCCCGGGGCCCTCCTCGTCCCACAGCACCCAGCGCATCCCGATCAATTCGCCGATCCCCATCAGCGCCCACGCGGCCACCGTCGGGTCCATCGGCCGTACCTCGCCCTCGGCCTGGGCGTGCTTGAGCCCCTCGATGTAGCCGTTGACGATCCGGGTGTAGTGCATCCGCAGCGCCCCGGGCGAGACGAATTCCGCCTGCCGGACGATCCGGTACAGCGCCGGATGTTCGGCGGTGAACCGGAAGAACGCGCGGAAGCCGGCGCGCTCGGCCTGCAACCGGTTGCCTGCCTCGCGGGCCGCCTCGGTCATGGCGTGCCGGACGCGCCGGTTGAGGTCCTCGACCACCTCGTCGAAAATCTCCTGCTTGCCGGAGAAATACAGGTAGAAGGTGCCCAGTCCGACGTCGGCCTCTTCCGTGATCTTCACGATCGAGGCGTCGTGGTATCCCACCGACGCGAAGACCGTTTCCGCGGCCTGCAGCAGCTTCCCCCGGGTTCGCGTACCCCGGGCCGTCCTGGGTGCCGTGCTCATGTGCGGACCTCCGATCCTTCCAGCGCCTGCCCCGCGGCCCGTTGCCGCAGCCGGCTGCGCGCCACCTTGTTGAGCGCGGTCCGCGGCAGCCGGGAGACGAATTCGATGCGGCCGGGCACCTTGAACCGCGCCAGGTGTTGCCCACAATGTTCCAGCAATTCCTCTTCGTCGGTCACCCTCCCCTGCCGGACCACGACGTAGGCCGCCCCGGTCTCGCCCCAGCGTTCATGCGGCTCGCCGACGACGGCGGCCTCCGCGACGGCCGGGTGCTCCAGCAGCACGGCCTCGACCTGGGCCGGCGCCACGTTCTCGCCGCCCGAGATGTAGATGTCCTTGAGCCGGTCGACCACGCGGATGAAGCCGTCACAGTTGCGTTCGACGAGGTCTCCGGTGTGCAGCCAGCCGCCCGCGAGCGCGGCCGCGGTGGCCTGCGGGTCGCGGAAGTATCCTGCGAAGACGCCCGGCCCGCGGACCCGGAGTTCTCCCGTGGCGGCGCCCTCGAGCAGCCGCCCGGTGGCCGGATCAGCCACCGCGACATCGACATGCGGATACGGCTTGCCCGCGTAGCCGAGCATCGAGGCGGCGTCCTCGTTGGGCAGGCAGAGCACGTTCGGCGACGCCTCGGTCAGCCCGTAGCCCTGGCTCAGCGCCACTCCCCTGCGGTGCCAGATCCGCAGCAGCGCCGCCGGCATGGACGCGCCGCCGACGATCGCGTGGGACAGGGTGGACAAATCGGTGGCGGCGAAGTCCGGGTGCTCGGCCAGCATCAGGTAGTGCGTCGGCACACCCATCAGCGTGGTCACGCGCCGTTCCGTGATCAGCTGCAGGACCCGTCCGGCGTCGAAGGAGCGCTCGAGCACGACGGTGGCCCCGGTCCACCAGGCCAGCAGCGGCTGGATGTTCCACCCGCCCACGTGGAACTGCGGCAGGACCGAGAGTACGACGTCGTTGCTGTTCAGTTCCGCGGTGCGCGAGAGCGAGAGGTTCGTCCAGAAGCAGTTGGCGTGCGTCAGCACGGCCGCCTTGCTGCGCCCCTCCGTACCGGAGGTGAACACCATCAGCAGGGCGTCGCCGTCGTGCACTTCCCGCGGTTCCGGGGCGTGGGCGCTGCGGCGGGTCGGCGGCGGGACGTGTGCCTCCACCCCGGCCGGGCCGAGCGGCGCCGTCCGCGCGGCCTCAGCCAGCCGCGCCAGGGCGGCGGCCGCCAGGGCGTCGAACTCGTGCTCCACCAGGACAAGCGCCGGGTCGGCGTGCTCCAACTGGTCCGCCAGCTCCGGCGGCGAGAGCCGCCAGGACAGCGGGACGAGCACCAGCCCCGCTTTGGCGCAGGCGAAGAACAGCACCACGTGGTCCGCCGAGTTTCCCGTCACCGTGGCGATCCGATCGCCGATGGCGTAGCCCGCGGCCCGGAATGCGGCGGCGAGCGCGGCGGCCCGGCGGTCCAGGTCCCGGTAGGCCAGGGTCACGCCGCGGTCGTCGATGGCCACGCGGCCCGGCGTCGAGGAAGCCCGGTCCGATGTCCAGCGCCCCAGAGTGTGCAGCCCGTCCTCGGGCCGGGCCGTCACGCGGCATCCTCCAGCACGGCACGGGCCTTGTCCGCCTGGCCGGCCCTGGCCCGGCGGCCGCGGCCGAGCCGGCCGGCGGCTCCGGTGAGGCCGCCCGGCAGGAAGAGCACCACAAGGATGAACAGGGTGCCCAGGATGAACAGCGGTTCCGAGAGCGGGATCCTCAGGAAGTCCGGCAGGCCCGCGATGGCATCGGAGTTGGCGAGCGAGGTCAGCCGCTGGTCCAGCAGCGTGTAGAAGACGCCGCCCACGATGGCGCCCCAACGCGAGCCGACACCGCCCAGGACCACCATGACCAGGAGCGTGATGGTGAAGTCCGCCGAGACGCTCCGCGGGACCGCCCCGGACTGCAGCAGGAGGTAGACCATGCCCACCAGCGAGGCGAGCACGCCGCCGACGACGAAGACCAGCAGCTTGATCAGGTAGGGCTGCAGCCCGATCACCCGCACCCGCAGTTCGTTCTCGCGCACGGCAGCAGCGACGTGGCCGGCGCGGCTGTACTGCACCCAGGTGACGATGGCGAAGACGAGCACCAGCACCACCAGGGCCAACCAGTAGAGGTTGCGGGTATTGACCACGCCGACCAGGAAGTCCGGGAGGCTGCCCGTGGCCAGCGCGAGTCCTTCCTCGCCGCCGCTCGCCCCGCCCGGGTTGCGGCCGACAAGCACCGAACCTGCTTCCGCGAATGCCAGCGTCACCATCGCGAAGGGAATCCCCGCCACGCGGAGGCTGACCGCGCCGACGACGTGGGCGAGCACGATCACCAGGAGCAGGGTCAGGCCCATCGCCGGCAGCAGCGGGATGTCCAGGTTGTCGAGGATGATGGCCAGCCCGTAGACGCCGGCGCCGAAGTACAGGGCATGGCCGAACGAGAGCAGGCCTGCGACGCCGAGCAGCATGTGGTAGCTCAGCGCGGCGGCGGCCATCAGCATGCACATCGCCATCAGGTGCAGCGATCCCGGCGTGTACGTGGGGCCGGGCAGCACGCCCGGCAGCGACAGGTTGAGCAGCGGCAGCAGGCCCAGCAGGGCCACCGCCGCCCCGCCGATCCCCCACTTCGCCAGGGCCTTCGCGCCGCCGCGCCTTCCTCCGCGTCCCGCCGCGGAGGCGGCCCCCGAGCGGGCGGAGGCGCCGCCGTCGTACGCGGACTCCATCCGGGCCGCGGCGTCCCCCGTTTCCGGAGTCGGGTGCTGGGTATCGGTCTCGCTCGTGGTCATGATTTTCTCCCAAGGAGTCCGGAGGGACGGAAGAGCAGGACAAGGGCCAGGGCAATAACGACGACGAAATCGCCGGTTCCGAAGAGGTAGAAGTTCGCGAACTGCTGCAGCAGCGCCACGGCGACGGAGGCCACCGCGGCTCCGGTCAGCGAGCCCAGCCCGCCGATCACCGTGACAATGAACGCGAAGATCAGCAGCGAGCCGCCGAGCAAGGGCGAGACGTAGCCGAAGTAGTGCGACGCCAGGACGCCGCCCAGGCCGGCCGCCGCGCCGCCGATGGTGAAGACCAGGGTAAAGGCCTTGCGCACGTCGATACCGAGGGCGGTCACCATGGACCGGTTCTCGACGCCGGCGCGGATGATCATGCCGTAGCGGGTGCGCTTGAGGAAGAGCACCATGCCCAGCAGCACCAGGGCGGCGGCGATGATCGAGATGAAGCGGTCGTTCGGGATCTGCGCGCCGAGCAGGTTGGTGGTCTGGCTGAACCAGGCCGGGCCGTCGATGAAGACGGGGTCCGTTCCCCAGATGCCTTCGAACAGCGCCACGGTGGCCAGCGAGAGGCCGACGGTGATGAGCACCTGCTCGATATGCCGCTCGTACAGCCGGCGGATGAGGACCAGTTCGGTGAAGGCCGCGAAGAGCGCTCCCACGGCGGCGCCGATCAGGATGGAGACCAGGAAGGAGAACCAACTGTCGGCTCCCGTGCGTCGGGCGACCTCCCAGCCGGCGAAGGCGCCCAGCGTCAGGAAGGACCCGTGGGCGAAGTTCAGCACGCCCATCAGCCCGTAGATAAGGGAGAGTCCGGAGGCGACGAGGAAGTACAGCGCGCCGAGGCCGAGCCCGGTCACGAGGAGAAGGATCACGGTGCTCACAGGCCTGCTCCCTTCCGTGCCGGGCCTGCCGCCGGGGCGGGCGCCGCCGCCTGCGTGGAGGGCGCCTTCTGCGTGGAGGACATCGCCGCCGCGGCCGCCACGGGAGTTTCCGAATCCTGCGCTTCCTGCTCGGCGTCGGCGTGGACGCCGAGCAGCCGCCGGGTGAGGTCCTCGTCGTCGAGGAAGTCGAGGGCGTTTCCGGTATGGACCACCCGGCCGCCGGACAGGACCACCGCATCGCCGGCCAGGCGGCGGACCACCTGCAGGTTCTGTTCCACCAGCAGGATCGGCACGGTGGCAGCGGCCTGTTCCAGCGCTTCCGCCACCTCCTGGACGATCTTGGGAGCCAGGCCCTTGGTCGGCTCGTCGATCAGCAGCACCTTGTTGTCGTTCAGCAGCGCACGAGCCAGCGACACCATCTGCTGCTGGCCCCCCGAGAGCGTTCCGGCCATCTGTCCGGCACGCTTGACCAGGTCGGGGAAGAGCTGCTCCACGAGTTCGCGCCGCGGGTGCGCGTCCCGTTCGGCCAGTCGCAGGTTCTCCGCCACCGTGAGCTTGCCGAAGACCTCGCGGTCCTCGGGCACGTAGCCCACGCCCCGGCGGATGAGTTTCCAGGTCGGATCCTTGTCGATCCGCTGCCCGTCGAGCTCCACCCGGCCGGTGCGGTCGATCAGGCCGATCAGGGCCTTGATGGTGCTGGTTTTGCCCACGCCGTTGCGCCCCAGCAGCGCGGTAATGCCGCTGGCCGGAACGGTGAAGGAGACGTCCTCGACGACCTGCTGGCCGCCGATGCGCGCGTTCAGCCCGGCGACGTCGAGGATAGGTTTGGCTGTGGTCTGGCTGGTCATTAGACGGGCTCCCCCAGGTAGGCGCTCTGGACGGTCGGATCGGCCATCACGGCCTCTGGCGTGTCGATGGCCAGCAGGCTGCCGTGGTGCATCACGGCTACCCGGTCCACGAGGCCCAGCACCACGTCCATGTGGTGCTCGACCATCATGACGGTGCAGCCCCGGTCCCGGTGCATCCTGCGGATAATGGCGCTCAGTGCCGGCACATCGCCGGAGGCGACGCCGGCCATCGGCTCGTCGAGCAGGATCAGCGCCGGATCCGCCGCCAGCAGCATGGCAATTTCGACCTTGCGCTTATCGCCGTGGGAGAGGTCTCCCGCGTGGGCCGAGCTCTTGGCACCCAGACCGACCTCGTCGACATTTTCCTTCGCCGTCCTGGTCGCCGCGTCCGAAGCCCCGGGAAACCGAAGCACCGAGAGGCTGCCGCCCAGCCGGGCCTGGGCGGCCAGCCGGACGTTTTCCAGCACGGTAAGCCCCGGGAAGAGGCTCGAGGTCTGGAAGGTGCGGCCCAGGCCGGCTTTCGCCCGGCGGTGGACGGGCATCTGAGTGACGTCCTGGCCGTTGATGGCGATCGTGCCCGCCGTGGGCCTCAGGACGCCGGAGATCAGGTTGAACAGGGTGGTCTTGCCGGCGCCGTTGGGGCCGATCACGCCGACCATTTCGCCGCGCGGTACCGAGAATCCGACGCCCTCAAGAATCCGGGCGCCGCCAATCTGCAGGCCGACGTTGTCGACGGCGAGCGCCGGCTGGGCGGGGTTGCTCATGGAAGTCCTTCGCTAGGTGCTGGCGTCATGGGCGGCGGACCGCGCCGGTCGAAGGCGCGGTCCGCCGCACCGGGACGGATGGTGGCCGGTTACTTGGTTTCCGGCGGCGCTACCTCGCCGGCCGGGACGACCTTGATCAGCTCCGGCGCCCAGGCGCCGTCCTTTTCGACGAGCTTGGCCTGGTACATGTCCTGGACGAGCGCGTGGTCCGAGGCCCGTACCGTTGTCTCGCCCTTGGGGCCTTCGAAGGTGAAGCCCTCCAGCGCGGTGACCATGGCGTCGACGTCGTTGCCGCCCTCCTCCACCGCACGCACGATCATCTGGCCGGCAACGAAACCGTCCGGGGTGAACAGGTCCGGCTTGGCTCCCGCCGTCTCGACCGAGGAGATCATCGCCTTCTCCACGTCGTTGCCGGCCGCGCCCGGGAAATAGTGGTTGAGGAAGCGGATCTTGTCCGAAGCCGCTCCGTAGGCGCCGAACGTGGCGGCGTCGCCGAGGCCGGTAACGATGGGCGCCGCATCGAAGGCGCCCTGCTGGCTGAGCGCCTCCCACATTGAGCCGGAAGTGGCGCCGGCCCAGGCTGCGAAGACCAGGTCGGGCTTGGCGTCGATCAACTGGCGGGCGAACGGCGTGAATTCGGTGGCGTCCTCGGGAACCAGCACCTTCTCGACAGTGGCGCCCTGGGCGCCGAGCACGGCTTCGACGGCGGCGAGGTTGCCCTGGCCGAAGGCGTTGTCCTGGGCGAAGACGAGGACCTTCTTGCCCTTGAGGTCGTCGACGAAGGTGCCGGCCGTGGCGACGTCCTGCAGGCTCTGCCGGCCCGACCGGAAGGTGTAGTCATTGATGCCCTGGATGGCATCGGTGGCCGCCGGGCCCGAGATGTACAGGACCTTGTTCTGCTCGGCCTGCTCGGCGAGCTTGAGGGCGATGCCGGAGACGACCGTGCCGGCAAGGATCTTATAGTCCTGGCCAATCAGGTCCTTGGCGACCGTCACCGCCTTGTCCGGATCGCCGCCGTCGTCATGGTACGTCAGGTTGAGCTTGGTCCCGTTGACTTCGCCGCTCCCGTCGGTGGCATAGTCGATGCCGGCCTGCAGGCCCTCGTAGTACGCCTCGCCGTAGGCCGCCAGAGGACCCGTCTTGGAATAGACGATGCCGACATTGACGCTTTCGGGACGGCCGGCCGCGCCGGCGGCTCCTTCCCCGCCGGGACTGGGCGCACAGGAAGTGACTGCCAAACCGGTGGCGAGCGCCGCAGCCATAAGGAACTTCTTCGTAGCCTTCACGGGATGCCTTTCGTCGTGGATCCGCTGAGTCGCTGGAGACTGAACCACCCAAGGGCAACCGCTTGTCTCCCCCAAAACCTGAAAGGTGATTCAGATTACAGAGAATCTATGACGCAAGTCACTCGACTGTCAATGGCCCGGCGCCGCCACGGGGGTTACGTTCCGGTCTCAGATGCTCGGATACCGGCAGAAAGAGGCAGCAGCCTCGAGCCGTGGACCACCGTTCTCCCGCGGCGATCGGGGCAACAGCAAAACCCCGCCCGCCTGAATTGGCGGACGGGGTCCCGTCACTTGTTGGAAGGCCGCTCCGCAGCACGCGCTCTGCTATCCGCACGTCGAGAGTACCTAGGCCTGCCGCGGCTAACGGCCGCGATCGTTCCTGGCTGCCGGGGCTGCGTTGTCCTGCTCGCCCCAGTGCCTACTCGGAAGCGTTCCTACTCGCCGGAGTTCTACTCGGCCGCGTTCCGGTTATTGGCACGCCACCGGATACCGGCGTCGATGAAATCGTCGATTTCGCCGTCGAACACCGCGCCGGTGTTGCCCACTTCGTGTTCAGTCCGGAGGTCCTTGACCATCTGGTACGGGTTGAGCACGTAGGAGCGCATTTGGTCGCCCCAGGAGGCCTTCACGTCACCCGCTAGTGCCTTCTTCTCGGCGTCTTCCTGCTCCTTCTTGAGCAGCAGCAGCCGGGACTGCAGCACGCGCATGGCGGCGGCGCGGTTCTGGATCTGGGACTTCTCGTTCTGCATGGAAACCACGATGCCCGTGGGCAAGTGGGTCAGGCGCACGGCCGAGTCCGTCGTGTTCACGGACTGTCCGCCCGGGCCCGAGGACCGGAAGACGTCCACCTTGATCTCGTTGTCCGGGATTTCGATGGAGTCCGTCTGTTCGATCAGCGGGATCACTTCCACGGCGGCGAACGACGTCTGGCGCCGGCCCTGGTTGTCGAAGGGGCTGATCCGCACCAGACGGTGAGTGCCGGCTTCCACCGACAGCGTTCCGAAGGCGTAGGGCGCCTTCACTTCGAACGTGGCCGACTTCAGCCCGGCCTCTTCGGCGTAGGAGGTGTCGAGCACTGCCGTCGGGTAGCCGTGCCGCTCGGCCCACCGCAGGTACATGCGCATCAGCATTTCCGCAAAGTCCGCGGCGTCAACACCGCCGGCGCCGGAACGGATCGTCACGACGGCTTCGCGCTCGTCATATTCGCCGGCCAGGAGGGTAACCACTTCCAGCTGCGATAGAGCCTTCTTCAAAGACTGCAGTTCCCCGGCGGCCTCGGCCATGGAGTCCTCGTCGCCCGCGTCCTGGCCGAGTTCCACGAGGACCTCAAGATCATCGATCCGCGCCGAGAGCTTCTCGAGGCGTTCCAGTTCCGACTGGCGGTGCGAGAGCTTCGACGTGATCTTCTGCGCCGCGGCCGGATCGTCCCACAGATCGGGGACGCCGGCCTGCTCGCTGAGCACGGCGATGTCTTTCCGGATGGTCTCCACGTCCGAAACAGCTTCAATGGATTCGTACGTCGCGCGAAGGGCACGGATTTCTGCGGGAAAGTCGATCTCAGCCATGGTCCCTCAAGACTACGCCATGCGACCGGCGCTTCCCGTGTCCTGAATACTGGTCCTGCTTGGGTGACTGCGAAACGGGGATGAACGCGTGGCTGATAGTGGCGGAAGGTGAGCGTGCACATCGGCACCTCGGGCTGGAGCTACGACCATTGGGAAAAGGTCCTCTACCCCGCCGGGATGCCGTCCCGCGACCGGCTCGCGTCCTACTGCCGGAAATTCGGCACTGTCGAGCTGAATGCCAGTTTCTACCGCTGGCCGCGCGACTCGACCTTTGCCGGCTGGCGGCGCCGGCTACCCGACGGCTTCGGCCTCTCCGTCAAGGCATCGCGCGGACTGACCCACGCCAAGAAGCTGTACGCGCCCGAGGCATGGATCGAACGGATCAAGCATTCCTGGCATGAGCTTGGCGACAAGCGGGCCGTCCTGCTGGTCCAGCTGCCGCCCGGGATGGAACGCGACGACGCGCGGCTCGACTACTTCCTGGCCCTGCTGCCCGACTGGATCCGGGTCGCCGTCGAGTTCCGCCACCCCAGCTGGCATCACCCAGGCATCTACCGCCTGCTCGAACGCCACGGGGCGGCCTACTGCGTGATGAGCGGCGCCAACCTGCCGTGCGTGCTGGCGGCAACGGCTCCCTTCGTCTACATCCGGATGCACGGCCCCGACCATCAGCATCTCTACGCCGGATCCTATTCAGAACCGGACCTGCACTGGTGGGCTGACAGGATTCATGAGTGGCAGGGATCCGGGAGGGATGTCTACGTCTACTTCAACAACGACGGCTTTGGCCACGCCGTCCGCAACGCCGAGGCCCTCCGCGGCATGGTCGGTGCGGACTGACGCAGCGGGGCGCTCCAGCTGTTCCCGGTGGCAGGCCCTGCGTTACTGCACAAGAACGACGACGCGGCAGTCCGGCAAGCCGGAATGATGATCTCATCGCCGCAGTTCGGAGCGTGCATCGCTGAAGACCGTGATCGGTACGCCGTCCGGAACCAGGAAATTCACCATCGGTGGATGGACGACGGCGGACAGCTCCACGTGCGCCGTGCGGCTTTCCGGTGATCCCGTGCCGCCGCTGACCGCAAGCACGTTGAAACGGCCGGCAGCCCCGGTCTCCGCCAAATAGCGCTGGACCGCACTGTGAACAGCCCCATCGCTGAGCCTCGGAACCGGCGCCCCTTCGCCGGTCTCGACGTCGGCCAAGGTGAACGTGTCTGCGGCGGCCAGGGCAGCCCCGTCCGCGACGGACAGCAGCTTCTTCCGCTCAATGTAGACAGAGGAAGCAGCCATGACGACGGTCAGGGTCAGCAGACTGATCGCGACAAACCCGATAATCAGGACAGCGACCTGCCCCTCTTCCTCCTCTCGGCTGACAGTCGAGGCTGCTGGCTGCGCGGAGCTTCGCCGCCCGGGGGCCCCCGACACCGAAAACGCGCTCATCCGTACTGCTCGACGATCTGCGTGGCCGAGGAGTTGACCCGGGCGAATGACATCCCGAGCCCGCCCGTCAACGGCAGGGGCACATCGAGGGCGATCTCGACCGTCACCGTCGACCCCGGTTCCAGGCACGCCCCGGACCCGCACGCGATCGAGACCGTGAGGTCTCCGGCGTCGAACCCGAAATCCTGGACAGACACGAGGGCGGCCTGCGCTGCCCGGCTGTGGGCTGCACCCGGCTCTTCCGCTGCGGCGAACACCTTCGCCGCGTGGTCGGCCGCACTCACCACGGCAAAGGATCCGCCCTGCACCTGTCCGACGGCGATCACAAAGTACACGACCGGGACGAGCAGGAGCGTCCCCAGGAAAACGAACTCAACGACGGCGCTGCCGGACTCATCGCGGGCTTCCGCCGATGCCCGCCTGGCGGCCCGCCGGCATGCCCGCACTACCGCTGCCAGCCGGGGCTGGTCAGCTAGGTAGCGGCGCATGGCCGTCCACCTCCAGGAGGCCCGCAGGCCCAAGGAGACCTAGCGCAGGCAGCGGGGCCCTGACCGACACACGCAGCGTCCGCAGGCCGGCCCGGCTGATCTCTTCGACCCGGACATCCTGCGAGTAGGCAGGGCTGAGCGTGCCGTCGATCAACGCCTCCGTCCGGGCAAGCGCGTCCGCGGCGCCCCGATCCGCCAGCGAACCGTACCGGGCTCCGGCTCCGGCGGCATCAATCAGCGTGTTCCGGACGTGCAGCACCAAGGCCAGCTGCATGATGGAGACGAAGATGAGCGCCAGCATGCCGCCGACCAGGACGAAGTCCACTGCGGCCGATCCCTTGTCTTGGGAGACGACAAGCCGCACCCTCAAGCGTTGCCTGCCCGACCGCATCAGGGCTGGCTGACCCGTCCCATGGCGTCGTTGAACAGCCCCTCGAGGGCCGGCTTCGCGATCGCCAGTATTCCGGCCACCAGGACCGCCGACATCAACGTGATCATGACCCACCCGGGAACATCTCCGCGTTCCCTGTCACCGTCGGCGAACGTGGTCCGCAGCCGGATTGCCGCCTGCGACATTGTTATCGACAGCAAGGCTGCGATCCACAGGAAGAACGAATGCTTGCTCATGACTGGCCTTCTCTCGTTGGGGCTTTTCGTGATGTTGGAAACCGTGGCCACGCCCTCACCAACCGAGGTCGATCAGGGCGAGGCCCGGGTAGACGGCAAAAAGGACGGTCAGCGGGAGGACACCGAAAACCAGCGGGACCATCATGGCGATCTCTTTCTTGCCCGCCGCCTCCATCAGGTCCCGTTTGGCCATGTCACGCACGTCCTGGGCCTGGGCCCGCAGCACATCGGCCAGGGGTGTCCCTCTTTCGACGGCAACGGTGATGCCATCGACGAACCGGATCAAGGCTGCCAGCCGGCTGCGGTGCGAGAACTCCTGGAGCGCGGCCAGCAAGGGAGTGCCGGCCCGAGTCGCGGCCAGCACGGACGCGAATTCGCCGGCGAGCTCGCCCTGGGAGGTGCGGCAAATCCGTTCCAGCGCCCCGGTTGCGCTTTCCCCGGCGCTGACTGCCAGGGCCATCAGTTCGGCCAGGCTGGGAAACTCCGCCAGCATCTTGGTTTCCCTGCGCTGGATCTGCATGGTGAGCAGGTAGTCGCGGAGCAGGAATCCACCGGCCGCCAGCCCCACGGTGAACACGACCGCGGCGACCGGATCGAAGCCGCCGCTGGCCGCTGAGATGACTGCGAGCGCCACGCCCAGGGCCAGGCCGCCCACCGCCCACATGAGCTGTTCGGCCCGGAAGTCGAGGGGGCTTTGCTTCCGGCCCGCCTGCGCCAGGCGCTTGGTCAGTACCGTCGTGCCGTAGTTGAACCGGCCAAACCACGACATCAGGTCCGAGACCACGGGGCGAACGATGCGCTCCAGCGCGCCGAAGGGAGTCACGGTGCCCGGGCCTGCCGCCAGAAGCCGGGACTGCACGTCCACGGACTTCAGCTGCGGCGAGATCCGATCGACGAAACGCGTCCTGCGCATCACCGGCAGGCGGACAAACACCAGCCACAGTCCGCTTCCCAGCACGGCGCCGACCAGGATTCCGAGAGTCAGCAGGTTGCTCATTGCAGCACCCTCTCGTCTTCCGGGAGGGCCCCGAGCCTGAGCATCAGCCGGTAGCAAACCACCGAAACCACGAGTCCACCCAGAAGCACCATGGCGCCGGCCGCGGTGTTATAGGCGGCGACTGCCTCCGGCCGGGTCGCCATCAGCATCAGGATGATCCACGGCGCCGCCACCGCCAGACGGGCGGCGTTGACAGTCCACGATTGGCGCGCCTCGAGCTCGCTGCGCGTCCGGGCACTGTCCCGGAGGAAGTCGGCCAAGGTTCCCAGTAGCTTCCCCAGGTCCGTTCCTCCCACCTCCCGCGTCATCTTGAGTGCCTCGAAGATGCGGTCCGCGACCGGATCCGCCAGCCGTTCCTTCAGCCGCTCCAGGGACTGGTCGAACCGGCCGCCCGCACGATAATCGGCGCCGAACTCGAGGAAGGCAGCCCGCAGTTCCACGGGTCCGCGGGTACCCAACTGGACCAGCGCTTCCGGCAAGGACAGCCCCGCCCGGATGGCCGAGCGAAGGTGGTCCACCGCGTCCGGCCAGATTTCCCGCATCGCAGCCACCCGCCGTCGTGCGCGCCACCGGACCAGCAGATAAGGCAACCACCCGCCGAAAAGAGCGAAGCAGGCGGCGATCGGAGGCGACTGGGTGATGACCAGAATGAGCAGGGCGGTGAACACCCCGGTACCGGCGCAACTGGCCAGAAGGCCCTGGACACTGACCCTCTGGATGCCAGCCTGCCTGATCATCTCCTGCAGCCGGCTGGGCCGGGTCCGTCGTACGGGTCGCTGGCGCGGGACAGGAACCTCCCAGCAGGACCACCAGACCAGGAAGAGGCCGATTCCGCCCGCCAGCCCGGCGGCGGCCGTCATGGCGTGCTGCCGATCAGCTGCATCACGTTGTAACCGGCCCGGGCGAACTTCTCCTCGCTGGGGCTGGCGGACTCGCTCGCCACCAGATCCCCGTCCCGCCGGCTGAACAGCGTCGAGGTTTCGATGATCCCGTTCTCCACCCGGCGGCCGAGGGAAACGATTTCCGCGACCTGCCGTTTGCCCGAGGCGGCGCGGGTACAGTGCACTACCAAGTCGATGCAGGATGCCACCGTCGGCAGCACGAAGGCGGAAGAGATGTTCTCGCCGGCCAGCAGGGGAAGCGTGCAAATCTTCGTGATCGCGTCGTGCGCACTATTCGCGTGGACGGTGCACATGCCTGGCAGGCCACTATTCAAAGCAATCAGCATGTCGAGGCTTTCGGCTTCGCGCACCTCGCCGACGATCAGCCGGTCCGGGCGCATGCGCAAGGCCTCCTTGACCAGCCGACGCAGAGGGATCTCTCCCCCGCCCTCGAGGTTCGGCTGGCGGCACTGCAGGCCGACGACGTCGCGGAGCGGCAGGCGGAGCTCGAAGATCTCTTCCACGGTGACGACGCGTTCACGGCTGCCGATGCTGGCGGCCAGACAGTTCAGCATGGTGGTCTTGCCGGCCTGTGTCGCTCCCGAGACCAGGATGTTGAGGCCGCTGGCCACGGCCGCGGCGAGGAACCGCGCGGCTTCGGGCGAGAGCGAGCCGAGTTCCACCAGATGTTCAAGCCGCGAGGCCTTGGCGATGAACTTGCGGATGTTCACGGCCCTGTGAACTAACCGAACTGTTGAGCCGATACTGCGGCGTGTCGGTCTCTCCCGCACTCGTCAACTGGTGCGACTTTGGTGTGGTGGACGCAGCGGGTGATGCGGGAGCACGTCAGCCGGTCGAGTCGGTATTGGTGGCCGAACTCGGCAGGGTTGTCGCGACAGCGGGTGTGCCGGGCTATCGAATCCTGGACCCTGTCGGCGAGGAGTTCGTTGCGGCGACTGAGTGGTTTCGGAATCTGATCGCGTGCGACCGTTCGCAGCTCACAATCCGGACCTACGCGAACAGTCTGTTGATCTATCTGCGGTTCCTTTGGAGCGTCGGCCGTCCATGGTTGGAGGCGGGCGAACGGGATACCCAAGAGTTCGTGCTCTGGATGCGGAGCGCCGACAAGTTCCTCGGATCGAAGCGGCCACCCGAAAGTCGTCCTGGCATCAACGGCGTCACCGGCAAGACCAACCTGGGTCCGAAGTACTCCGCCGCCGCGATCAATGGTGCGCTGACCGCTGGCCGTGGCTTCTACGAGTTCCACCGCCGCGGCAGCGGTCCAGTGCTGGTGAATCCGTTCCCGCGGTTAAATCCTCGTTTGAACGCCCACCACAATCCTCTGGAGCCATACAGGACCGGACCGCGTGACGCATACCGGCAGAAGGCCGTCCGGCGGGTGCCGCGCGCTATTCCAGATGCCAAGTTCGAGGCATTGTTCCGCAGCCTGCACTGCAACCGTGACCGTGCGCTGCTCGCCTTCTATGTCACCAGCGGTGCTCGTGCGAGCGAGATCCTCGGGCTCAGGGGAGGCGACATCGACTGGGGTGACTCGCTGATCACAATCCGCGCCAAGGGCGGCATGGTGCGGCAGATCCCGGTCGGTGGGCACGCACTGATCTGGCTCCGTGTCTACTTGCTGGAACGCGGCCCCGCCGCGGCCGACGAAGAGCTGTGGGTGACTGAACGGGAACCCCGCCGACCGCTGGGCTATGACGCGTTCCGTGCCGTCCTGCGACGGGCAAACGATGCACTCGGCAGCAACTGGACCCTGCACGACCTTCGGCACACCTTTGCGATCCGCGCGCTGGACGCCGGGATGACACCGCACCACGTCCAGGAAATCCTCGGGCATGCGTCCCTCGAGACACTGACCCTCTATTCAAAGCCGCGGATCGAGGACGTGCTTGCCGCACACCGCGCAATCCTCACCCCTCCGGCTTCCGATGCGACACCGGCTCAAGCCCTGGGCTATGCACAGGAAGACCTGGAAATCCTCTGGGGCCGCTGTGACGACTGAAGTCAGCCATCGACGGGCAACGCGCCGCGCGGCGCCCTCACAGTTGCACGCAGTCGAAGACGCCACTGCCGACGAAGTGTCCTTCGGCGAGCTCGCAAACGCCCCGTCCGAGAAGATCATCGAGGCCATCTGCTCACAGAATCAGGAAGCGGGGCCGGCTGCGGCTAAGCTGCTCGATTTCCTCGCCGGCTACGACGGTGAAACATGGCACGAGCGGTGGCATAACGCGGTCGAGGAGTCTGGACCGACCGGGAGGAGCTGGCTATTCCCAATAGTGCACCGGGATCTGGAGCGATGGGAGGCAGCCCACTACCACGTTGCACTGCGCTGGATGGTGTCGCTGGACCTGGTGCGACCGTCATATGTGTGGATGAACCGCCGGCGCCTGCAATTCTGGCCAGCCATCGGCCGCGACCGCGATGACAGCACATGGCAGCTGTTCGAAGCCCGCATTGCTACGTTGCGCCTGGTTCCCCAAACCCAGGCGCGAGCTCTGAGGACCGGCGGGCAGTTGGTCGCCCACACGGGCAAGCCGATTCACCAGATCACCGCCGAAGACGTGCTCACCATGGCACGGGCATACAACGACGGCAGGACAGTCGCGAGCAAGCAGTTAGCCTCAGTCTGGCACGTCCTGCGCGAACTTGGCTGGCTGCACAGCGATTCGGTCCGCTTCCCCGGCCGCATCCATCGCGTCGGCCGCAAGACTTGCGAACAGCTCGTCGACCAGCACAATATCGCCGAGCCGCAGCGCAGCGTCCTGATCCGGTACCTCAAAGCGCGCCAGCCTTCGCTGGACTACACGAGCATGAACAGCGTGGCATCGCGCCTCGTGGCACTGTTCTGGGCGGACGTCGTGCACAACTACGGCCAACCCGCCGGCTTCCAGCTGGCCCCCGAACATGGTGAGAACTGGAAAGAGCGGATCAAGATCCTTTCGGACGGCACGCCACGCCGCAATTACCGAGGAGTGATGAACACCGTCGCTGCGTTCTACTCGGATGTTGCACTCTGGGCGCAGCACGACGCGTATTGGGCCCAGTGGGTCGCACCACAGTTCATCTACGACTACGACACTGCCGGCAGCACCAAAGACCGCCGCCGGCGGATTTCCGAACAA
The DNA here is from genome assembly GCF_037144715.1 of Arthrobacter sp. USHLN218. Taxonomy (NCBI): domain Bacteria; kingdom Bacillati; phylum Actinomycetota; class Actinomycetes; order Micrococcales; family Micrococcaceae; genus Arthrobacter; species Arthrobacter sp. USHLN218. The sequence continues at coordinate 652,676 of NZ_JBBCYT010000002.1, read as the reverse complement.
CACCACAAGATCAGACAGCTTGCCCCGATCCTCCCTCAGCTCGTTACCGCCGCAGAAACCGAACTTGCCCAGGCTCGTGACCAGCTCGCGGAAGCAGCCGCCCTCGGAAACGGCGCCCGCCTAACACTCGACGGACACGAATGGGAGGTCATCCAGGTAAGCCCACATTCACCCATCCGGGTGCGCCGCCCTGGTCAAGAGAAGCACCTGACAGACAAGGAAGACGCCGCATTCTGGATCTGGGCCGCCGTGGAGGTCTTGCGGCATTCCGGCATCCGCATCGAGGAACTGCTAGAACTCACCCACCTGTCCCTGCAGCCCTACACCGTCCCGCAGACCGGGGAAGTCGTGCCGCTGCTGCACATCGCACCCAGCAAATCCGACGAGGAACGTCTGCTGGTCGCGGGACCGGAACTGGCCCACGTGCTGGCCGAAGTGATAGCGAGAGTGCGCGGATCCGACGGCAGGGTTGCACTGGTCCAGCGCTACGACCCCTACGAGAAGATCTGGTCTGACCCACTTCCATTTCTATTCCAAGGTCGGCAAAGGGGCGGCCTCGCCAGAGTCACCAGCCCAGGGGCCATCCGCGCACTACTGAACGGACTACTCAGCCGCGCCGGCATTCAAGTCGCAGGGCGGCCGGCCCGGCTGACACCGCACGACTTCCGCCGGATCTTCGCCACCGACGCACTTGCCTCCGGCATGCCACCACACATCATTCAGCAACTCATGGGCCACAAGTCAATTGTCACGACCCAGGGATACGCAGCGGTCTATCCGCAGCACGTGATCCGTGAGCACCGAAGTTTCATCGCCAGACGACGCCAAACAAGGCCGAGCGACGAATACCGCGAGCCAACCCCTGAAGAATGGGACGAGTTCGAACGTCACTTCGTCACCCGCCGCGTCGAGCTCGGCACCTGCGGCCGCGCCTACGGCAGCAGCTGCCAGCACGAGCACGCCTGCATCCGCTGCTCCCTGCTACGGCCGGACCCAACCCAAAAAGAACGACTAACCAAAATCATCGGCAACCTTCACGACCGCATCAAAGAAGCCGAAACAAACGGCTGGCTCGGCGAGGTCGAAGGCCTGCAGACCAGCCTCACCGCAGCAGAATCGACGCTCGACCAGATGCACAAGACCGACACTCGAAGAGCAACCACAACCCTGTTGCCCATGCCCACCACTCGGATCGAAAACCGGTAACCGCGGCGACGAAAAAGCCCGCTTCACGACCTAACCAGTTCGGAAAAAGTGCTTCCGGGTGATGTCGGGAATCACCACGTGGAGCCGTGAACCGTCCGGGAGGGCGGCGTCGACGAACGGCGACGAGAGGTCCAGCCGGCGCCCGGACGATTTCAGCATGCGTTCCACCAGGTCGCGCACCTGCTGCTGGCTCAGCGTCACCGAGGTCAGCTCGGACTCGCCGCCCCTGGCCACGTACACCTCGGACGGCGAGTTGATCCAGATTTCCTCGATCAGCGGATCATCCAGCAGGGGCTGGAGCGGGCCGAAGCCGGCGACGGCGTCGAAGACGTACTTGCGGGCGTACTCCAGCTGCCCCAGCGGCGGCAGCGTCCCGAGCATGGAGCGCTCGTCGTAGTCCTCGACCGCCGCGTCCACCAGGCGCCGCACTTCGCCGGCCTGCTGGGCAGGATCGATCCCGCGGCGGCGGATCAGCTCGCGCACCTCGTCTTCGACTATCCGGATGCCGTCCATGCCATCCCCCTTGGCGCACAGCGCCGTGTGGCGGCGGCGGGCCTGTTTGAGACTGTGCCCGCCGCCGGTCTGCTATTCCGTTCCGACCCTAGGTGAAACGTGGATATCGGAGAAGAGCCGGGACGCGGATTGTGGATAAGACGTCTAATGTTGGTGCAAGTATGAACAGCATCTTCAAAATCATCGGCCCGTTGCTCAAGACGCTCCCCGACGGCAGCCGGCGCTTCCTCACCGGCTATGCGGCCGCCTCGGCAGCGTTGGCTTTGCTCGATGTCGTCGCCCTGGGGTTGGTGGCGGCGCTGCTGCCCGCGCTCGTCGGCGGTGAAGATGTCACGTTCCCGGTGCTGGGCAACCTGACCGAGCAGGGCCTGGTGCTGCCGCTGCTGATCGTGATCTGCCTGCTGATCGTGCTCAAGGGCGTGCTGGCGGTGCTGCTCCTGCGCTACGCCACGAAACGCTTCGCGCGGCACGAGGTGGCCATCGGCGACCGCCTCTTCGCCGCGTACCTCGCCTCCCCGTGGGAAAAACGGCTAGGACGGAACTCGGCGGAGATCGTGCGCTCAGTGGATGTCGGCGTCGGCATCACCGTTTCCGGCGTGCTGATGCCGGCGATGTCCCTGTTCGGTGAGCTCGGCACCCTGGCCGCGGTCGTCGTCGTACTCTTTGTGGCGCAGCCGGTGATCGCCGTTGTCACGATGATCTACCTGGGCCTGGTGGCGCTGCTGCTGGCGAAGGTGATCTCCCCGCGCGCCGTGGCGATCGGCCGCGAGAACCGGGAATGGTCCAACCGGACGGCGAAGACGCTGTACGAGGCGCTCGGCGCGCTGAAGGAGATCACGCTGGCCGACCGGGCGGGCGAGGTGCAGGAGCAGGTGCACGCCACGCGCACCCGGTCCTCCTACGCCCGCGCCGGAGCCATCCAGATTTCGCAGATCCCGCGCTACGTGCTGGAGACGGCACTGGTCGTCGGCTTCGCGCTGCTGGGCGGCGTGGGCTACCTGACCGGCGGTCCGGCCGGGGCGGTCAGTGCCGTCGGCCTGTTCGCCGTGGCCGGTTTCCGGCTGATCCCGTCGCTGACGCGCATGCAGGCCGTGCAGTCCTCCGTCAACACCAGCGGATCCTTCGCCCGCCAGATCGTGCAGGACATCCGCGAGGGCGAAGCGGAGATGGCCCGGCAGACGGCAGAGCGGCCGCAGCACGAGCTGCCCGACCGCGCCGCCGACATTGTGCTGCGCGACGTGAGCTTCAGCTACCCGGACGCGCGTTCCCCCGCGCTCGATTCGGTGAGCATCCGCATCCCGGCCGGCAGCCACGTGGCCTTCGTCGGTTCTTCCGGAGCCGGAAAGTCCACCATGGTGGACCTGCTGCTCGGGCTCCTCGAGCCGAGCGAGGGCCGCATCGAGGTGGCCGGCGAGCCCCTAGGGTCCGTGCTCAAGTCCTGGCGGCGGCGAATCGGTTATGTGCCGCAGGAGGTCTCGCTCTTCGACGCCTCCGTCGCGCAGAACGTGGCCCTCGCCTGGGATCCGGACAATGTCGACCGGGAGCGCGTGCGCACGGCGCTGGCCCGGGCCCAGCTGCTCGAGACGCTCAATGCCCGCGAGGGCGGCATCGACGCCCTGGTCGGCGAGCGCGGCCTGGCCCTGTCCGGCGGGCAGCGGCAGCGGCTCGGCATCGCCCGCGCGCTCTACGACAACCCCCGCGTGCTGGTGATGGATGAGGCGACCTCGGCGCTGGACACGGCCACGGAGGCGGCGGTGACGACGGCGATCGGCCAGCTGCACGGCGACGTCACCGTCATCACGGTGGCGCACCGGTTGTCGACCATCCGCCACGCTGACGTGGTGTTCTTCATGCGGGACGGGGCCGTGGCGGCGTTCGGCACGTTCGACGAGGTCGTGGCGGAGGTGCCCGACTTTGCGCAGCAGGCGGCCCTGGCCGGGCTGGCGGGTACGACGGAAGACAGCGTCCAGCAGTAAACCGCAGGCGGCGAAGGCCTCAGATCCCGGCGTAGATCCCGGCGAGCTGTTGGACGATGCGCTCGGGGCCGTGGTTGGCACGGACCCAGCCCGGTCCGTCGAGCTGGGCCGAGACGCCCTGCGGGTCTTCGATGGCTTTGCGGACGTGCTCGCCGAAGTCTTCGGCCCGCTCCGGCTGCAGAACCGGCGACGGTCCAGGGTAGTATCCGGCGGCCGGGCGCATCACCACGGGCACGCCGATCCCCACGGCCTGCAGCTCGCTCATCGCCATGATTCCCCCGCTCTGCCCTACCACGCAGTGGGCGGAGGCCAGCCAGCGCAGGTACGCGGGCTTCGGCATCTTGGGCTGCAGCCGCACCCCGAGCGCGGCGGCCTGCGCTGCCCCGTTGCCCCAGTCCAGTCCCTGCACCTCGGTTTCCGGTCCGACGGCGGCCAGCACCGAGCGCGCTGCCTCCAGTTGGGCGCTGCCTCCCTTGGAGTCGTCCCAGCGGGACGCGAAGACGACGCGCGGCCGGGACGCCGGGGTCCATGCCGGCAGTTCTTCGGTGTCCAGCGGGTTGGGGAGATAGACGGCGTCAGAGCGTGCCTCGGCAGCATGTTCCGCCAGGTCCGGCGTCGAATAGAGGACGACGGCGGCGTGGTCAGCTCCCCACTGGAGCGCGGGGCGCCGGGCGGGCTCATAGAACTGGGTGCGGATGTCGGTGCCGTGGAAGTGCAGCACGAAGGGGCGGTAGGGACGCGAGCGGACCACCCCGAGCCGGGAGCCGGAATGTAGATGCAGCAGGTCGGCCCGGAGTATGCCCGCCGCCCGCGCAGCCTGCCAGGCCAGTTCGGCGGCCATGCGCGCGGGGCGCGACCCGGGGGACGGGCCACGGGCGGTATCCGAAGGAGGCAGGCGGTTGAAATGCCGCCACGGCAGTCCCTCCCGGCGCCCGTACTTCACCAGCGTGGCCCCGACGTCCGCAGCGTCATACACGTGCAGCACCTTGGGGGTGGCCGCGGCCCGAGCTGCCCCCTGGCCCGTCAACGCGACTCCCGCCGGTCGCCGTCGAACAGGGCGTCGACGGCACGTTCCCAGCCCCGGTTCTGGTATTCGGACGAGAGTTCCTCGGCCGCCTGGTGGGCGTTCTTCTTCCACTGGTCCACCTGCTCCGGCGCCAGCCCGAGCAGGACCTTCCGCAGGGCCGCGGCGGAGAAGTCCGCCGTTACGGCACCGAGGCCGTGCCGTTCCAGCAGGTCCTGCATCGCCGGGGACGGCCCGATGATCAACGCCGTGCGTGCCTGGACCGCCTCGAAGAACTTGTTCGGCAGGGCGTTCGCCAGGTTGAAGTTGGTGGGCGGGATGACGGAGATAGAGACGTCGTATTCGCTGATGGTGCGCACCAGCTCGCTGTACGGTACGGGCTCGCGGAAGCGGACGTTGGCCAGCGGCTCGGCCTGGCGCCGCAGCTCCTCCACATAGGCCGGCTCATTCGGCATCACGATCAGGTCCAGTTCCAGACCCTCCGGCGCCCCGTCCATCGCCGAGATGATGTCTTCGATCCGCCGGTAGCGCTGGCCCGCCGAGCTGTAGATCAGGCGGATCGGCCGGCTGGTCGGCCTCGGCGCGAGGTCCGCGTAGGGTGCCGCATTGGTTACGACGGCGGCCTCGACCCCGAAGTCGTGGCCATACTGCCTGGCGATCCCGTCCGACACGGTGGTCACCGACTTGGCCTGCGGGAGGAAGGTCCGGCAGACCCAGCGCACGTAGGGTGCAACCAGCAGCCGCCACGCAGGCTTATTGAAGTGTTCCTTGGGCGCGAACTCGTGCAGGTCCGCGTGCACGCCGTGGGTGCTATCGAGGCTCAGCGCCAGCGGGAGGGTGTTGGCGTCGTTGGCCAGGACGGCGTCGAATCGCCGGCCGCGGAGCAGTCTGTTGGCCTCGGCCACGGCCGCTATGTTCCAGTACACCTGCCGGTAGCGGCGCTTGAGCAGCCCCTTCGGGTCCCGTGGCCAGCTCGGCAGGCCGGTCGCCAGCTCCACATGGTCCTTGACGCCGTCGGGGGCCGCCCCGAATCCGCACGTGACGACGTCGTACTTGTCCCGGAACAGGTTGATCTGCTTGAGCACCCGGGGATCGCTGCGCAGCGGCGACAAGGACAGGATCAGCAGCTTTCCGGCTTTCGAACTCATGTGGCGTCCTTCCGCCCCTGCGGGCTGTTGGCGGCGGGGAAGGCCCGCAGCGGGCGGCGGGCCTTCCCCAAGACCGAGGCGAGCAGTGAACTTGCGTTGCTGCGCAGCGGAGCTTCCGAGCGCAGGTTGTCGGCCAAATGTCTGGTCAGGCTCCGCCGCAGCGGGCCGGCGGCCTCCCGCCGCTGCAGGGCCCGGCGCACGTCGGCCGGGCTGCCCGTTCCGCGCAGGGCCGCCAGCAGGTCTGCGTCCGGCCTGCTCAACGCGCGGGACGAGCCCGGCGCGAAGGCGGCGATTTCGCTGGTCAGCGCGGAAAGCTCCTGGCAGTCAGCGGGGTCCCAGGCGAAGCCGGATCCGCGGCGCAGGGCCGCGCTGAGGACGTGGCCGCGAAGGAGCTTCACGGCGATGGCATCCCGCTCGGGCGGACGAAGGCCGGCGAACCATTCTCCTTCGACCAGGTGCCGGACGTCGCGGAACTGCTCCTTCAGCGCAAGGACGGCGGAGGTCACCCGGACCTCGGCATCCTCGCCCACCAAGTAGGCGGGCAAGCCAGGCCGGTAGGCGATGGCGGCGCCGGCGAACCACAGCTTCAGCCCGAATTCGAGGTCCTCGCCGGTCTGCAGGCCCTCCGTCAGCAAAAGCTGGTTCGCCTCGAGCAGGCGGCGGCGGAAAAGGCCCAGCGGCGCCGTCCGGTAGGCCAGCCGGTCTTTGAGCGGGTCAACCAGCGGGCCGCGCAGGACCCGGGCCCGCGGTGTCAGGATCGGGCAGCCGGATCGCGTCCGAAGCGGCGCGATGGCCACGTCGGCGTTGGTGGACGCCGCGAGGTCCAGCCAGGCCGCGACGGCGCCGGGCTCCAGCGCGTCGTCCGAGCCCATGATGCCGACGAACTCCGCCGTAGCGGACCTGAGCCCGAAGTTGAACGGACCGGCCGGGGAGGCGATGCCGTCGTTGAGCTCCAGGACCTTGGCAGCAGACCCGTCCAGTCCCGCGAGGGCCTTCCGGACGGGCGCCGGATCCATGTTGTGGCAAACAACGACGGCGGCGGCCCTGCCTTGGCCCGCCGCTGCGACGGATTCGACCGCCCGCCGGATGGGCCGGTCAGCCGTATGCACGGCGATGACGATCTGCGCTTCCGGCTCGAGGGCCGGGCCGCGACCATGGCCGGCGGCTTCACCCATCCCGCTGCTCCTTGGCGGACGCGTCGGGCCTCGGCGCCTCATCGAGCGCGATCCGGCGCGCGAGCTTGGTGATCCTGGCCTCCAGTTGGCGTGCGCGCTGGAACGAACTCGCCATGAACACCATAAAGGCAACGATCAGCGCGTACAGCACCAGGTCGGTGCCGCGGCCGATACCGAGCAGATTCGCCACCCGGGTCAGCAGTCCCGGAACAAACACGGAGAGCACCGCCACGGCGGCGAAGGCCACCAGCAGGATCCGGCGCACGGCCTGGTGCTTGGCGTCGCCGCCCCCGCGTATGAGCGCAAGCGCGCCGACGATGACGGCCAGGACCAGGACAATTTGGACGAGAATGATCATGAGCTCACCTGAAGAAGAGGTCCGCGAGGATATTGACGCCGTTCAGCAGGGACTGCCCCTTGGCCTTGGAGTACTCGGTATACACGATCTCGACGGGATGTTCCACCAGGACCGGCTTCAGCTCGGCCAGCTGGTGGATCAGCTCCGAGGCATGTGCCATCCGGTTTTGGGTCAGGTTGATTTTCGCGGCGACGGGAGCCGCGATGACCCGCAGTCCGTTGTGCGCGTCGGTCAGCTGCAGCCCGGTGGACATCCGCGACTGCAGGGCGGCGGTGCGCAGGACGAGCCGCTTGAGCCGGGACACGTCGGCGCTGCCTTCAAGGAAGCGTGAGCCCAGGACCACGTCCGCTTCGCCCGCACGGACCCTGGCGAGCATCACGGCTGCGTCGGCGACTTTGTGCTGCCCGTCAGCGTCGAAGGTGACGACGGCGTCAAGCTCCGGGTCCTGCAGGGCGTACTCGAAGCCGGTCTGGAGGGCCGCGCCTTGACCGAGGTTGACGGGATGCTGCACCACCACGGCCCCCGCCGAACGGGCGATCTCCGCCGAGCCGTCCGAGCTGCCGTCGTCGACGCACACCACATGGCTGAACTCTTCGAGCAAGCCGGTAACAACCGAACCGATAACGGTAGCCTCGTTAAACATTGGCACGACTACCCAGGAACGACTCACCAGCCCAGTATTCCACAAGGGACATAGGACCATGGCACCCGTCAGGCGTGGGCCCCGACCATGCGGTAATGGGCATCCAACTGCTCCGCGCTGACGGCCAGCGAGCGGTTTTCGACGACGAACTGCCGCGCCGCCGTGCGCATGTTCTGGTAGCTCGCGTCACTGAGGCTCAGCAGCTCGAGCAGGCCGTCGCGCAGTTGGGAGTAGTCCGCTTCGCCTGCGAGCAAGCCGGTTGTACCGTCGTCGAGCATCTCCGGAATGCCCCCGCTGCGGTACGCGAGCACGGGGGTCCCGCAGGCCTGGGCCTCCAGCACCACGAGGCCCGCTGCCTCCCGCGCTCCCCCGGCCTCCTGGCTCGGTGCCACCAGCACGTGGGCCTTCTGCATCCAGCCGCGGATCGCCTCGCGGTCCATCCGGCCGAGGAAATCTATGTGCGGATGGCTCGCGGCCTGCTCCTCGACGGCGTCGCGCAGCGGGCCGTCGCCGATGACTACGAGCCGGTGGCGGGCCTTGCGCCAGACCGCCAGGGAGGCGTCAATCAGGTCCCGGATCCCCTTCTGCGTGTTCAGCGTGCCCACGAAAAGCACGATCGGTGTTTCCCGTTCCTCCCGTGCGCCGGGAGTGAAGTAGTCCGTGTCGACGCCCTGGTAGTGGACCTCGATCTTGTCCGCATCCATCCCCAGCGCGGTGGCCTGCCCGGCCAGGTAGTTGCTGACGGCGAGCAGCCGCTGGCTCTGTGCGGATGCGGCCAGCACGTTGCGGTGGTGCCACTTGGCCATCATCGTGTCCGCCGGATTCGCCAGTGACACAACGTCGGAGCCATGGAGGGTCGTGATCAGCGGCACCCCGGAGAGCCTGGCAGCTTCCACGGCGGGGCGGGACCAGGTCCCGAAGTGCTGATGGACGATGTCCGGCTTGTACCGGCGCACCGCCAGGGTCATCGCGGGCATGAAGGCCGGCATCACCAGCTCGCGGCGGCGGAATCCGAGCAGCTGCCCGGGCACGAAGTCCGTGATGGGGACCGTGATGGACTTGTCCCGGATCTCGGCCACGAGCGTGAAGACCCGGAAGTCGTGGCTGTCCTTGAGGTGCTCCGCGTGGGCCACGGCGAAGTAGGTCGGCGGGATCCGCAAGGTGCTCTTGGTGATCGCTATCTTCACATGCATCCTGACGGGGTTCTCGGCGGGCGCGGCGGCCCGGCCGCGGTGGACACAGCAATCCTAGCCGGGCCACCTTGGGTTTTCCGCTGGTACCCGGACGGTAGGCTTGTCCTGGCCCCGACCGCGTCCCTGCCGCCGGAGCCAGGCCGTTGGCGTGAGCGCGACAGACAAGGACATGATGGCAGCCCCCCGGATCTTGTGTATCTCCTTCTCCGATATCGAGGCCGATTCCCGGGTGCTGCGTCAGGTTCGGCTGCTGGCCGAAGCCGGCGAGGTCACCACGCTCTGCTACGGCAACCGGCCGCCGGGCGCCACCCACCATCTGGAAGTCGACTCCGCGCTGCCGTCCCTGCCGCAGACCCCCGCGGGCGTGCTCAAGCTGGCCCTGCGGCGCTTTGCCGCCGTCGAGTTGTCCGCGCCGGCCCTCAAACAGGCCCGCGAGCTGGTCGGCGACCGTACCTTCGACCTGGTCGTGGCCAATGAGGCCCGGGCGCTCCCGCTCGCGCACGCGGTTGCCCACGGCGCACCGGTGTGGGGCGACATGCACGAATGGGCGCCGGAGGAACGTGCCCATGTCCTGCCCTGGCGGCTGCTCGTCAAGCCCTACATGTACAGCATCTGCGCCAAGTACTTACCCCGAACGACGGCGGTGACTGCGGTTAACGCCTCCATCGCGTCCCTGTATACGGAACAGTTCGGCTGCCGCACCGAGGTAGTCCGCAACGCCGGCCCCTTCCGCGACCTGGAACCTTCGCCACCGGCGCCCGGCAGGATCCGCCTCGTCCACAGCGGTGCGGCGGTACCGGGCCGGAACCTTGAGGGGACCATCGAAGCCGTCAAGGCGCTCGACGACCGGTTCACTCTGGACCTCTACCTGGTGAAGGCCCGCGACGGGGGCCGGTACTGGCAGCAGCTCAAGGACCTGACCGCCGGAGACCCGCGCATTACCTTCCACGATGCGGTCACGCCGGAGGAACTGCCGGCGACGCTTAACCGGTACGACGTGGGAGTCTTCAGCCTGCCGCCCCAGACCACCAATCACCGGCTGATGCTGCCGAACAAGTTCTTCGACTTCGTGCAGGCGCGGCTGGCCCTGGTCTTCAGTCCCTCGCCCGAAACGGCAAAGCTGATGCAGGAGCACGACCTCGGCGTCATCACCGAGGATTTCAGCAATGCCGCGCTGACGCGGGCGGTGGCATCCCTGACGAACGCCGATGTGGAGCGGTACAAGGCCAACACCCACCGGGCGGCGCGGGCGCTGAGCTCGGCAGAGGACGAATCAGTGACCCGCGCGGTACTGGCCCGGCTGCTCGGCTGAGAGGCCGCCTTTCGTCAGGTTCGGCGGACCGCTGCGGCCACGGCCTCCGCGGCCTTCGAGCCCACGCCGCGGAGCGAATAGTTCTCCCTGACCCAGCCGGCGAGCCTGGCGCGCTCCGCCGGTGCCGCCGGACTTTCCAGCACCGCGGCCATGGCCTCGGCAACCTGGCCGGCGTCCCAGTCCACGCTGGGCCCGAGGTTGTTCTGCTCCACGATGTCCCGCAGCGGGCCGACTCCGGCGTAGATCACCGGCGCACCGCAGGCCAGGCTGGCGAAGGCCTTCGTGGCAAAGGCGAAATCGTAGCCCCGTCCCGGACGCACCGAGGCGAGGCCGGCGGTGGCCTCCCGCAGGGCCGCCGCCGTTTCGGAGCCGCCGGCCACGCCCTTGAACCGGATGCGGCTGCCGGCCGGAGCGGCTCGTTCGGCCAGTTCGGCAAGTTCCACGCCTTGGCCATACATCAGCAGTTCGGCGTCCGGGAAGCGGTCCATGACCTTCAGGAATCCGTCCACGAAGACCCCGGCGCCCTGGATCTCCGACATCGTGCCGGCGTAGACAAAGGTCCGCTTCGAACCAGCCGGTGCGGCTGCCTCCGCCGCTGTCCCGGATGCCGCCGGCGTGAACGTGTCGGTGTCGATCCCGGTGCCGACCTCCGCGACCTTGGCCCGCCCGCGGGTCAGGTTCCGCACAGCGCCGCTCACGCCCGAGGAGACGCTCAGGACCCCGGCGGCGCCGTTCAGGACCCACCGTTCGACGGTCCGCAGCACCGTGACAATCAAGGGGTGGACTCCGATGCCGGCGGCCGCATCGGAGCTGACATCCGCGGCGAAATAGACGTAGGGCCGGCGCCGCAGCCGGCTTGCGACCCGGACAACCACCCCTGTCGTCGGCGGCGGCTCGACCAGCACGGCATCGAACCGCGGCGCGGCCAGCAGCCGGAAGAACAGCGGGATATCGAAGCTTGCGTACTGGACGTAGCCGCGGACGGCCCCGGTCCGGTCCCGCAGCACGGGCCACCGCCGAATGCCGCGAGTGGACCTTGCCGCCCCCGGGGCACGGCTGGTCAGCACCGTCACCGTGTGCCCGGCCTCCTCCAGCCCCTTGACGGTGGCAGCGAGGCGGTAGGCCGCGGCGCCGGCTTCCGGAGCGAAGATGCGGCTGGCAACCAGGATGTGCATGCAGTCAGTCCTGCAGCCGGATGGTCCTGGCCTCGCGGCCGGACGCGGCCATGGCCTCGGCCACCCGCAGCGTGTTGAGGCCTTCCCGCATGGATACGATCGCGGCACCGGACCCGCTGTCCCCCGGTGCCTCCCCGCGGGCGGACAGGACGGCGTCGCGGAAGGCCTCGTGCTCGACCTTCAGCGGCTCCCGCTTGGCGATCGCCAGGCGGGTCACGTCGCCCTCGCTGACTCCGCGGAAGTTGGCCACGGAGTCCCACTCTGTGCTGATGGTCCCGTTCTCGTAGTAGGTCAGGTCCGCCGTCAGCGTGTCCGCCACGAAGGAACCGCGCTCCCCCGTCACCACGGTCATCCGTTCCTTCATCGGCGAGAGCCAGTTGACCAGGTGGCTGGTGATGATGCCGTTGGCGAGCTGGCCGGTCGCGGCCAGCATGTCTTCGTGCTCGCGCCCCGAGCGGGTCGTCGTCCGCGCGCTGACGGACTCGTAGTGGCTTTCCGCCAGCCAGGCGGTCAGGTCGATGTCGTGCGTTCCAAGATCCTTGATCACCCCGACGTCGGCGATCCGGGACGGGAACGGCCCCTGCCGGCGGGTCGCGATCTGGTACACCTCGCCCAGGTCGCCCTTCTGCAGGCGCGCACGCAGCGACTGGAGGGCCGGGTTGTAGCGCTCGATGTGCCCGACGGCGCCGACGAGGCCGCGTCCCTCGAACGCGTCGGCGAGCCGCTGGCCGCCCTCGATGGTGGAGGCGATCGGCTTCTCCACCATCGTGTGGATGCCGGCCTCTGCCAGGGCGAGTCCGACTTCCTCATGCAGGCCGGTGGGCACGGCGCACATCACTATGTCCAGCCCGTGATCGATCAGCTGTTCCACCCTGTTGTAGAAGGGCAGGCCGCCGGCGACGCCGTGCGGGTCGCCGTAGGCATCCGCCACGGCCACCAGTTCCACGCCCTCGGTCTCCTGCAGCACCCTGGCGTGGTGGCGGCCCATCATACCCAGCCCGATCAGGCCGGCGCGCAGCTTACCCATGGATCAGGCACCTGCCTTCGCCAGCGCGTTGACCGCGGTCGCGATGCGGTCCAGGTCTTCCTGGTCCAGCGAGGGATGGACCGGCAGCGACAGCACCTGCCGCGCGGCGGCCTCCGTCACCGGAAGGTCGGCCGGCCGGCTGAAGGACGGCAGGCGATGGTTCGGGATGGGATAGTACACGCCCGAGCCGATCCCGTACTCCTCCTTCAGGGCCGCCGCAAAGCGGTCCCGCTCATTCTCCGGCACACGGATCGTGTATTGGTGGTAGACGTGGGTCGCCCCGTCGGCAACCGCCGGGGTTGCGACGCCCTCGAGGTTGGAGGTCAGGAACGCCGCGTTGGCCTGCCGCTGCTCGGTCCAGCGGCCGATCTTGGTCAGCTGGACCCGGCCGATCGCCGCGTGCAGGTTGGTCATCCGGGCATTGAAGCCGACGAGTTCGTTCTCGTACTGCCGTTCCATCCCCTGGTTACGCAGCAACCGCAGTCGGCGTTCGACGTCGTGGTCCCCCGTGGAGACCATCCCGCCCTCGCCGGACGTCATGTTCTTCGTCGGGTAGAGGCTGAACATGGCAAAGGTACCGAAGGTGCCGACCTGCTTGCCGTGCAGCGCAGCGCCATGCGCCTGCGCCGCATCCTCGAAGAGTGCCAGGCCGCGTTCGGCCGTCAGGGCGCCCAGCGCATCCATGTTCGCAGGGTGCCCGTAAAGATGGACCGGCATGATTGCCTTCGTGCGCTCGGTGATGAGCGGCTCCACCGCCGCGACGTCGAGGCAGTAGTGGTCCGGCTCGATGTCCGCGAACACGGGGGTGGCGCCCGTCAGCGCCACCGAGTTGGCCGTCGCGGCGAACGTGAAGGACGGGACAATGACCTCGTCGCCGGGGCCGATGCCGGCTGCGAGCAGGCCCAGGTGCAGGCCGGACGTACCGGAGTTGACGGCTACTGCCGCCCGCCCGTCAAGCAGGACTTCGGAGAATTCCTGTTCGAAGGAAGCCACTTCGGCCCCCTGCGCCAGCATGCCCGAAACCAGCACCGCGTCCACCGCGGCCCGTTCCTCGTCCCCGATGATCGGCTTCGCGGCCGGGATAAAGTCCTTGCTCACTCAGTTCTGCCTTCTTCCGTGCTAGCCGTTGGCTCCGCCGCGGCTTCCCGCAGCAGCCCGTTCTCCTCCGTGTAGGCGTCCCCGCTCTCCGGGCACAGCCACCGGTCCGACTGGCCCCCGTCCTCCTGGCGCAGGGGGTGTCCCGACTTGCCGACCCAGCCGATCCGCCGCGCCGGAACCCCCGCCATCAGCGCGAAGTCCGGCACGTCCTTGGTCACCACGGCGCCGGCGGCGATCGTGGCCCAACGGCCGATCCGCACCGGCGCCACGCAGACGGCCCGCGCCCCGACCGAGGCGCCCTCCGCGATGGTCACGCCCACGGGAGTCCAGTCGTGCGCGCTCTTGAGCGTGCCGTCCGGGTTGATCGACCGCGGATAAGTGTCGTTGGTCAGGACCGCGGCCGGGCCGATGAAGACCCCGCGGCCGAGCTCCGCCGGCTCGTATACCAGCGCATAATTCTGGATCTTGGTGTTGTCTCCGATCCGGACCCCGGTGCCCACGTAGGCGCCCCTGCCGACGATGCAGTCCGCACCCAGGACCGCGTCCTCGCGAACCTGCGCGAGATGCCAGATCTTGGTGCCCTCGCCCAGCCGGGCGCGTTCGGAGACATCGGCTGTCTCAGCGATAAATCCCACCGTTTTAGCTCCCTTTCGTGCGAAACTGCGTGCCGCCGTCGTACTTTGCCGCGGTGCCCTCAGGCCTTGCCGATCACCCGGTACGTGACTCCCTGCCACTGTTCCGGGCTGCTGACCCTGCGGCCGTCGATGAAGGCCTTGATGCCCGGCAGGTCGTCCGGCCCCAGTTCCTTGTACTCGGCGTGGTTCGCCTGTACGACGGCGGCGTCCGCCGGCTCGCCCAAGTGGTACGGGGCGAATCCGAGCTTCTCCAGCTCGGCGTCGCTGTACAACGGGTCGTGGACCAGCGCCGTGGCGCCGCGGGCCGTCAGCGCCTCCACCGCGCCGAAGACGCCGGAGAAGGCGGTCTCCTTCACTCCCCCGCGGTAGGCGGCGCCGAGAACGACGACGCGTGCCCCGGCCAGGTCGCCGAAGGCGCCTTCGAGCAGGCCGATCGTGTAGTCCGGCATGCCGGCGTTGGCTTCGCGCGCCGCGCGGACCACGGAGGCCTCCGGGTCGTTCCACAAGTAGAGCCGCGGATAGACCGGGATGCAGTGCCCGCCGACGGCGATGCCGGGCTGGTGGATGTGGCTGTAGGGCTGGGAGTTGGACGCTTCGATCACCTGGTAGATGTCGATGCCGGCCGTCGCGGCGTAGCGCGCGAATTGGTTGGCCAGGCCGATGTTCACGTCCCGGTAGGTGGTCTCGGCGAGCTTGGCCAGCTCGGAGGCCTCGGCGGAACCGAGGTCCCAGACGCCGTTGGGCCGCGCCAGGTCGGGGCGGTCATCGAAGTCCAGCACGGCTTCGTAGAAATCCTTCGCGGCCTCGGCTCCGGCCTGTGAGAGCGCACCGATGAGCTTGGGATACTTGCGCAGGTCCTCGAAGACGCGCCCCGTGAGGACCCGTTCGGGCGAAAAGACCAGGTGGAAGTCCTTGCCCTCCGCCAGGCCGGAGCCGGACTCGAGCATCGGCTTCCAGCGGGTGCGGGTCGTTCCGACCGGCAGGGTCGTCTCATAGGAGACCAGCGTGCCGGGCGTCAGGTGCTTGGCCAGTTCCTCGGTCGCCGCATCCATCCAGGCGAAGTCCGGCCGCGCCTCGGCGTCCACGAACAGCGGGACGACCAGGACCACGGCATCCGCGCCCGGCACGGCCTCGGCGTAACTGGCGGTGGCCTTCAGCCGTCCGGCCGGCACCAGTTCGCTCAGTTTGTCCTGCAGATGGGCTTCCCCCGGAAACGGTTCGGAGGCTGCATTGACCTGCGCGACAACGCTTTCGTTGACGTCGACGCCGATCACGTCGTGCCCCTTGGATGCAAACTGTGCCGCGAGCGGCAGGCCGATCTTTCCCAGAGCAATGACGGCAATCTTCACCGGGTGGATACCTCTTCTACATCGTGCTGCGCTGCGGGCGGGCGGACCGGGCGGTCCCTGACAAGATTACCGCTACTGGGCTACGGCGTTTGCCGCCCCGGTTTATCCACAGCCCGCGGGCCACGGGGAGCGGCCGGCCGGCGGCCGCGGCTAGGGTGCAGGAAAAGCCGCTCCGTCCGAGGATCCGCATGCCGCTGCACCTGTCCGTCGCCGCCTCCGAAAACCTGCCGCCGTCCTATGCCCGGCGCACCGCGGAGCTGCGGGAAATCGTCGCCGACGACGGGGCCGCCGATGCCTCGGCCCTGGCCCAGTGGCTTCTGGACCGCCTCGGCGCCGAGGCCGGCGAGCTGTCGCTGACCGTGGCCGGCAGCCGGCTCCAGGACCTCGTTCCGCACCGGCCGCCGCTGGTCAACGGGGCCGTCGTCGTCTGCGGGCTGCCCGCGAGGCATCCGGAGGGCCTGACAATGACGGCGGAGGCGGAGGCCGGCGTGCCGGCGCTGACGTTGGCAGTGACGGGCGGCCCGGACGCCGGCAAGCTCCTCGAACTGGCCCGCGGCGAGCATATCCTTGGCCGGGACGGCGCGACGTTGGTCGTGGAGGACCCGCAGCTGTCCCGGCGGCATGCCCGGATCACGGTGGACAACCGGACCATTAAGGTTACGGACCTCGGGTCTGCCAACGGGCTATGGGCAAGGGGGCGCCGAGTCCCGGCCGCAGACCTGACCTCCGCCTCCGGAATCACGGCAGGCAGCAGCCGGATGGCGCTCTTTCTGGCCGTCGAGCCGGTCCAGGCCCTGACGCCGGACGAGGACCTTGGCACGCCCGTGCAGGTGGCGGCCGCCGCGCCCGACCCGCGGGGCAAACTCACGCTTCTGCTGGGCGGGCTGCCGCTGGTGGCCGGTGTTGCACTCGCCGTGATCACCGGCATGTGGTTCTTCCTGGCCTTCAGCGCGGTCTCCCTGCTGACCGCCGCCATTCCATACGCGGCCGGCAGCCGCAAGCGGAGGGCCTTCGCTGCCGCTGTGGCGGCCGCCGCGGCGGCGGATGCCCGCAGGCGGACGCGGTCGGCACCGGACCCTGCCACGCTGGTCTACGGCCGGCTCCGGGATGGGCCGGCCGACCCTGCCGCGGCTGCCCCGGAGCACGTCTGGCTGCGCCTCGGCACGACCGACCAGGAAGCCAACATCGCGTCCGGCGGTGGAGCAGACGCGCTGCGGAAGCCGCACCTGCCCGATGCCCCGCTGGCTGTCGACCTGCTCGCCGATCGGCGGATCAGCTGCACCGGTCCCGAGTCCGCAGTGCGCCGCCTGCTGAACTCCTGCCTCCTGCAACTCGGTGCCCGGGCAGTGCAATCGGACCTGGTGATCATCTGTTACGGGGAGGCCACCTCGCTGCCGGGCGGGGCGCGGTTCCTGCCGGGCGTGGTGCTCGCCTCCAGGCCCGAAGTCCTGGCCGCCGAGCTGCGGAACACCCGCGGGCCGACGGTCCTGCTGGTCTCAGGCAGGCATGACGAGGCCGAGGCTGCGCTCAAGGAATGCGCGGCGGATCCGACGGTCGTGCGCTTCTACGCCCCGCGGACCGATGATGAGGTCCAGATCCGGCTCGGCTCCGGGCCGGGACGGCTCCACCGGGACGCCGCCACCACCCCCTTTCGTCCGGACCTGGTGAGCGACACAACCCTGGAACGGTTTGCCCGGCTGGTCGCCCGCAGCCCGGGTGCGGCACCGCGGAAGACCGGGGGCGCCGTCCCGGCAACCTGCGGGCTGCGGGAATTACTGTCCGGGGCGCCATCCGGTCGCTGGATCATGAACGCCACCGTGCCCGGGATCCCCGCCGTGATCGGCACGGGCGCCGCGGGTCCCCTGACGCTCGACTTGGCTGCGGAGGGTCCGCATTTGCTGATAGCCGGCACGACGGGGGCGGGCAAGTCCGAGCTGCTTCGCTCGCTCGTGCTCGGCCTTGCCTGCGAACACGCCCCGGACAAGATCAACTTCCTGTTGATCGACTTCAAGGGCGGATCCGGCCTCGGGGTCCTGGCCGACCTGCCGCACAGCAGCGGCCTGCTGACGGATCTGACCCCGTCCAACGTGGCACGGGCCCTCAGCTGGCTCCGGGCGGAAGCCAGGCGGCGCGAGCTCGAATTCGCCCGTCTCGGGGTGGCGGATATCCGCGACTGCCCTCCGGGTCAACTCCCCCGGCTGATCGTCGTCGTCGACGAGTTCCGCATGCTGGCCGACGAGGTGCCGCTGGCCATCCCGGAGCTGATGCGGATCGCCGCACTCGGCCGTTCCCTGGGGCTCCACCTCGTCATGGCAACTCAACGACCGCAGGGAGCGATCTCGGCCGACATCCGAGCCAATGTCACCTCGTCGATCGCCCTGCGGGTGCAGACTGCCTTGGAATCCTCGGACCTCGCCGGCACGAGCAAGGCGGCCGCAATCGCGGTCGATACGCCGGGCAGGGCCTATCTGCGCATCGGTCCGGCGGAAGCCCGCGAATTCCAGTCAGCGTCGGCCTTGATCGTGCCGGAGGCCGCCGCCGCGGCCGCCGCCACGCTCCGGGACTGGCTCGGCCTGCCCGCCTCCGAACGCCGCAGCGCCCCTCCCGCGGCAGCGGACGGCGCTAGCCCGGACCCTGTAGGTGAACTGGTCGCCGAAATTCGGCAGGCGGCCGCCGCGGCCGGCAGTGCGGTGCCGCTGAAGATTCCTCCGCCGCTGCCCGACCTGCTGACCCTGGAATCGCTTCCGGCCGCATCCAGGGCGAACAGCCTGCCGCTCGGACTGCTCGACCTGCCGACCGAGCAGCGGCAGCTTCTGCTGGACTGGCTTCCCGAGGAGGACGGCCACCTTGCCGCGCTCGGAACCAGCGGCAGCGGAACCCGGTTCGTCGTCCAGGCAGTCGCCGCGGGGGTCCTCGCTTCGGCCGCCGAGCGGCATCTTTACGTCCTCGACGGCGACGGGTCGCTGGCCTTCGCCGCCGGGGCCGCCCGAACCGGCGCCTATGCGGGCCCGCTCGAGACCGATCGGGCGGCCAGAATCCTGAGACGCCTCGCCCAGGAGGCGGCCGGACGGATTGCGGCGGACGGGGCGGCGGCGCCCCTGGCCAACGGGGGCGCCGTCCCCCTCATCGTCCTGCTGTCCGGCTGGGGCCGCTGGGCCTCCGCCTTTCGCGACGGACGGCTGGGCTGGGCGGAGGAGTCCCTGCTGCACCTGGCACGGGACGGAGCAGCTGCCGCCATCACCCTGTGCCTTTCCGGCGACCGGGAGCTCGCCGTGGGACGGATGCTGGGCATGGCGCCCAACCGCCTGTTCTTCCCGGCTTTCGCTGGCCCGGAAGCCCTGATGGCCTGGCCCAAGCTGCCCGTCATGGAACCGTTCCCCGGCCGCGCGCTGGTCCACGGCCCCCTGGTTCCTGCCGCCGAAGCAGTCGCTCAGCTGGCCGAGGTTCCGGTAACGTCCCGGCCGGCGGCCGCTCGCGAACGGTCCGGCTCGACAGGGCGCCGCCCCTTCCGGATCGAACCGCTGCCGCAGGAAGTCCGGGCCGAAGACCTCCCTGTGGCCCTCGGGGATGGCCTGGTCATCGGCGTCGAAGGAGACGAACTGGGTCCGTCCGTGCTGCGCGTCGATCCCGGCGGCCCCCTCATGGTCCTCGGCCCCGCCGGCAGCGGCAAGACAAACCTGTTGGCCCTGCTGGCCCGGCAGGCCCAACACCTGTACCGCTGCTTCCGTGTGCCGCCCGATGCGGATCCCAGCGCCTACTGGTCCTCGCTCGATGTCCCGGGACCCGGCGCCCTGCTGCTTGTCGATGATGCGCACCGGCTGGCTCCGCCGGCCCACCAGCAACTGGCCTGCCTGGTGGATGCGGGAGCCTCCGCGGTGCTGGCGGCACGGCCGGGTCCCGGCCTGCTCCAGCAGGTGCCGCTCGCCGTGGCGGCTCGAGCAAGCGGGCGCGGCTATGTACTTTCTCCGGCCTCGCCTGCCGATGGAGACTTCTTCGGCCTTCGCCTGGACAGTCGAGCCGCTCCGCCGGGCCGCGCCTACCGGCTCGAGCATGGCGGGGCTGTCCCCCTGCAGACCGGCCTCGTGCGCGGCTGACCCGAGAGGTGCGGCTATACGGCGCCCGGCGCAGAGCCCTTCGTCAAGAAGTCCGTCACAGGCCGGGTGAAGATGAGCAGGAGGACAACAGCCGCCGGTAGCAGCAAGAGCAGTCCCGGCAGTACGAGCCCGCTGGTGAAGGTGGGAAAGGCGATGACGATCACGAAGAGCTGCCAGACCAGGGCCGCAGCACGGGTCCAGCGGTAGCCGCGGAAGAAGAAGTGTCCGGCCGCCAGGAGCCAGCCGGAGAGCAGCAGCAGAAGGACCAACTGGAAGATGGCTCCGCCCATGGACAACGGGGTCTGCGTCATAAGGCCGTAGACGAACCAGGCCGCGGCCCCCAGCAATGCCAAGGCCTCCAGTACCAGCACCAGCGAGATGACGACTACGGCAGCGGGGCGCTTGGCGGGCGTGGGGTCGGCGGAAGGTATTGACACATTGGCACAGTACCTTAGATAGTCGGTAAGGAACCGAAGCCAGTGATGCTACACCTGTTTCCGGCAAGGCCGTGTGATGAATGACTCAGGGTTTCAGCGCGATTAAGTCTGGGAACACCCTTGTTTACACAGATTTAACGTGAAACGCTTTAAGCGAAGCGAATGGGGGGCCATCAGAGCCCCCTTTACTGTGAGTCCATTCGTGAAAGATTTCACAAAGAATTTTCAGCTGGACCTGTCTAAAGGAGTATGTGATCAGCATGGATTGGCGTAGCCGCGCGGCATGCCTGGACAAAGATCCGGAACTGTTCTTCCCCGTCGGAAACACAGGGCCGGCTTTGCTGCAGATCGAAGAAGCCAAGAGCGTTTGCCGACGCTGCCCCGTCATCGACACCTGCCTGCAGTGGGCCCTCGAATCCGGCCAGGATGCCGGTGTATGGGGCGGAATGAGCGAGGACGAGCGTCGCGCCATGAAGCGCCGCGCCGCACGCGCCCGCCGCGCCTCCTAACGCGCTGCCGCTTCGTTCGAAAGGCCGTCGCCCTGAGGGCGGCGGCCTTTCGCGTTCCCCCTGGACCCGCTAGCGCAGCCGCTGCGGGTCCAGGTTCAGCTCGATCCCGACACGGGTTCCGCCCCCTTCGCGGGACGTCCACTCGATGGTTCCGCCGAGTTCACTCGTCACGAGGGTCCGCACAATCTGGAGCCCGAGCCCCTCTCCGCCCTGGTTGTCGGCCAGCCCGACCCCGTCGTCTTCGACGGTGACCCGCAGCTGTTCCCGGCCGTTCCCGCCATTTCCGCGCCGGGCCGTAAGCCAGACGTTCCCCTTCCGGCCTTTGAGCCCGTGCTCGACGGCGTTGGTCACGAGTTCGTTGATCACCAGGGCCAGCGGGGTGGCGAATTCGCTGGGCAATTCTCCGAACTCGCCGCTTCGCTGGGTGGTCACCGTCTGGGATTCGGAGGCCACTTCCGCCGACAGCCGGAACTGACGTCCGATCAGCTCGTCGAAGTCGACGTTCTGAGCCAGCCCCTGGGACAGCGTTTCGTGGACCATGGCGATAGTGGCCACGCGGCGCATAGCCTGCTCCAGCCCCTGCTTCGCCTCCTCGCTGACCATCCTTCGCGACTGCATGCGGAGCAACGCCGCGACGGTTTGGAGATTGTTCTTCACGCGGTGGTGGATTTCCCGGATGGTCGCGTCTTTGGTGACCAGCTCCATCTCCCGGCGCCGCAGCTCCGACACATCGCGGCAGAGCACGAGCGCGCCGAACCGCTCGTGCTGGTTGCGCAGCGGTATGGCCCGCAGCGACAGGGTGACGCCGCGCGACTCGAGCTCCGTGCGCCACGGCATCCGCCCCGTGACGACCAGCGGCAGTGTCTCGTCGACCATGCGCCGGTCCTTCAGCAGCGCGGTGGTGATCTCGGCCAGGGACCGGCCCTCGAGGGACTCCACGTCGCCGAGCCGGCGGAAGGCCGAAACGCCGTTGGGACTGGCGTACTCGACGATCCCGTCGGCATCCAGCCTGATCAGCCCGTCACCGACCCGTGGTGCGCCGCGCCGGGACCCTGTCGGCGAGGCGAAGTCGGGCCACAGGCCCAGGGTCCCCATATGCAGCAAGTCGTAGGCGCATTGGCGGTAGGTCAGCTCCAGGCGGGATGGCATCCTGGAACTCGAGAGGTCCATATGCGATGTCAGGACGGCCAGGGTGCGCCCGTTGCGGACCATGGGCACCGCCTCCACCCGCATCGCCATCTCCGTGGTCCAGTCGCTCTCGCTTGAACGCTCGATGACCTGGGAACGCCGGGCGGCGTCGGCCAGCGGCAGCAGATCCGCCCGGATCCGCTCCCCCACGAAGTCGGAGTGGAAGACCGTGTGCGTCGTCGAGGGCCGCACATGCGCCAATGCCACGTAGCTGCCGTCCGGCGTCGGCAGCCATAGCGCAAGGTCGGCGAACGCGAGGTCGGCGATCAGCTGCCAGTCCCCTACCAGCAGATGCAGCCACTCTGCATCACCGGGAGCGAAGTCGGCATATTCGTTGATCGGATCGGTAAAAATTGCCAAGGTCGGCTAGCTCCGTACTGTAGAACGCAAGAGGCGCAGGGCCACTGACAGCGAGGCCATGTCGTCCCGGTCAAGCCGGTTGACTTCCTCGAACATCACCCGGGCACGCTCGATGCTTTCGGCATTGCTGCCCTCCCATTCCTCGAGCCGCTGCACTGGCTCCCGATCGGAATCCGTCGTCGTCATGATCGCCAGGGTGATGTCGGTGACCGTCGTATAGAGATCGTCGCGCATCGCTGCCCGGGCCAGCGCCTGCCACCTGTCCGCGCGCGGCAGGTTGGTAATCCGGATCAGCAACGCGTCGACATCGAACCGGTCGTACACCGCGTAGTAGACGTGTGCGACGGACTCGACCGGTTCATCGAGCCGGCCGGCGATCCGGGCGATATCCAGCAGCCCGAAGCTCTCGAACTGCTCGGCCCAGTGGTGGGCAATGGTTTCCGGCAGGTTCCACTGGTCCGCCTGTTCGCGCCACTCGCGGACCCGTTCGAGGTCCTTGCCGCGCAGATAATTCACCAACCGGCTGCGCAACGGGTCCATCAAGGGCTTGAAGGTGCTGATCCCCTCGTCCACCGCCGTGCCGCTCTCGACATGGTTGACGTACCAGCGCACCGCGCGGTCGAGGAGCCGGCGCATATCGAGATGGATCGTGGACCAAATCTCCGTCGGGAAGCTGGCCGGCAGCGCGTTGAGCCCCTCGACGAACTCGTCCAGGTCGTAGATCTCGCGCAGGGCAGAGAAGGCCCGGGCCACCCCGGCCTCGTCCACGGACGTTTCTTCCATCACGCGGAACGCGAAGGTAATGCCGCCCATGTTGATCATGTCGTTGGCCACCACCGTGGCGATGATTTCCCCGCGCAGCGGATGCATTCCCAGGTCGTCGCCGAACCGCTCGACCAGCTGCCTCGGGAAATACCGCCTCAGCACCTTGTCGAAGTACGGGTCATCGGCCAGGTTGCTCGACGCCAGCTCCCGTGACAGCTCGATCTTGGCGTAGGCCGCCAGGACCGACAGTTCGGGCGACGTCAGGCCCTGGCCGCGCTCGATGCGCTCGTGCAGCTCGGCCGTGGTGGGCAGGAACTCGAGCCCTCGGTCCAGTTCCGCATGGCGCTCCAGCCAGTCCATCAGGCGTTCGAAGCTGGGGCTCCAGTCCAGCACCCGCTGGCGGTCGTTGAGCAGCAGGACGTTCTGGTCGATGTTGTCTTCCAGCACCAGTGCGGCCACTTCGTCCGTCATGGAATGCAGCAGCTCGGCACGCTCGCTGGCCGGAAGCTTGCCTGCCGCGACCAGCTGGTCGACGAAGATCTTGATGTTGACCTCATGGTCCGAGCAGTCAACGCCGGCGGAGTTGTCGATGGCATCCGTGTTGAGGATGGTCCCGTTCAGGGCCGCCTCGATGCGCCCGCGCTGCGTCATGCCGAGGTTGCCGCCCTCGCCGATCACCTTGGCCCGGATGTCTCGGCCGTCGACCCGAATGCTGTCATTGGCCTTGTCTCCGACCTCGGCGTTCGACTCGGTCGACGCCTTGATATAGGTGCCGATACCGCCGTTGTACAGCAGATCGACCGGGGCCTGGAGGATCGCCTTGAGCAGGTCCGGCGGGCTCATCGCGGTCAGCCCCTCGTCCAGGCCGAGCACCTGGCGCACTTCCGGCGAGAGGGGAATGGACTTGACCGTCCGGGAGTAGACCCCGCCGCCGGCGCTGATCAGGTTGGTGTCGTAGTCCACCCACGAAGAGCGGGGCAGATCGAACAGCCGGCGCCGCTCAACGAACGACCTTGCCGCGTCCGGCGCCGGATCCAGGAAGATGTGGCGGTGGTCGAAGGCGGCCACCAGACGGATGTGCTCCGACAGCAGCATGCCGTTGCCGAAGACGTCGCCGCTCATGTCGCCGATGCCGACGACGGTAAAGTCCTCCTGCTGGGTATCGACGCCGAGTTCGCTGAAGTGCCGCTTAACGGATTCCCATGCCCCGCGCGCGGTGATCCCCATGGCCTTGTGGTCGTAGCCGACCGACCCGCCGGAGGCGAAGGCGTCACCCAGCCAGTGGCCGTACTCGCGGGAAATCTCATTTGCGAGGTCCGAGAAGCTCGCCGTGCCTTTATCGGCCGCCACCACGAGGTAGGAATCGTCGCCGTCGTGCCTGACCACCCGTTCCGGAGGCACCGTGGCCTGGCCCTCAGGCGTCCGCACGAGGTTGTCGGTGATGTCCAGCAGGCCGCGGATGAAGGTCCGGTAGCTGGCCTGGCCCTCCGCCATCCAGGCCGCCCGGGCCTCCGCGGGGTCGGGCAGTTGCTTGGCGAAGAAGCCGCCCTTGGCACCGGTCGGCACAATCACCGCGTTCTTCACGGTCTGGGCCTTGACCAGCCCGAGGACCTCGGTGCGGAAGTCCTCCCGGCGGTCGGACCAGCGCAGGCCGCCGCGGGCCACCTCGCCGAACCGCAGGTGGACGCCTTCGACCTGCGGGGAATACACCCAGATCTCGTATTTCGGCCGCGGAAACGGCGCGCCTTCGATACTAGAGGGGCTCAGCTTGAAACTCAGGTACGGCTTGTCCTGGAAATAGTTCGTCCGCAGCGTCGCGTCCACGACGTTGGCCAGGGTGCGCAGCACGCGGTCCGCGTCAAGTGTGGGGACGGCCTGCAGGCCCTCATCGAGGTCGGCCCGCGCCTCTTCCACGGCCTTGGCGCGGGTTTCCTCCGGCAGGTCCGGGTCGAACCTGGCCTGGAACAGCCGGGTGAGGCTGTGGGCCACCTGCGGATTGGCCAGCAAAGTGTCAGCGGTGAAACCGAACGACGCCGGGAAGCCGAGTTGGCGGATATACCTCGCGTAGGCGCGGAGCACGGCGACCTGGCGCCACGGTATCCGTTCCTGCAGCACCAGCCGGTCGAAGCGGTCGGATTCGCTGTATCCGGTCACGACGGCGGCGAACGCTTCCTGGATTAGGTTTCCGGTTTCCAGGGGCTTGACTCCGGCCGGATACTTCAGCCCGAAATCGTAGAGGAAGAAGTCTTCGCCGTCGGCCGTCATGATCTCGAACGGACGCTCGTCCAGGACGTCCAGCCCGAGGTTCTGCAGCACCGGCATGATCTGGCTCAGCGCCCTCGGTTCGGGAAGGTACAGCTTAAGCCGCGCGTCCTCGTCACTGCGGGCCTTCGTCTCGGGCAGATACACATGCATCAGCGGGCTCACATCGCTGTCGGCACCGTAGGTCTCGAACCTGGCGATGTCTTCCAGCGCGTCCTCGACTTCGTAGTCCACGCGGTAACTGGCGGGAAACGCGTCGGCCCAACGGCGCGACAGGCGGTCCGTCTCCTTACCCTCGGCCCGGCTCCGCAGCGCCTGGTCGATCGCCTCCGGCCACGACCGGGCGGCAGCCGCGAGCCGCTGCTCAAGCACGCCGGCATCTACCTGCGGCACGGCGGAACCATGCTTGAGGCGGATCCGGAAGAACAGCCGCGCCAATGCCGACTCGGTCATCCGCGCTTCGTAGTCGATGCTATGGGGATCGAAGGTACGCCGCAGCTCGTCCTCGATGCGAAGCCTGACGGCGGTCGTGTACCGGTCCCTCGGCAGGTACACCAGGGCCGAGACGAATCGGCCGTAAATGTCCTCCCGCAGGAAGAGACGGGTGCGGCGGCGCTCCTGCAGCCGCAGGATGCCCATCGCGATTTCGGCCAGCTCTTCCGATTCCATTTGGAAGATTTCATCGCGCGGATAGGACTCCAGGATGGACAGCAGGTCCTTGCCGGAATGCGAATCCGGCGGGAATCCGCACAGTTTCAGGACGCCGTCGACCTTCTCCCGCACGATCGGCACGCTGCGCACCGAACTGTTGTAGGCGCTGCTGGCGAACAGGCCGATGAAGCGCTGCTCGCCGTCGACGTTGCCTTGGGCGTCGAAACTCTTGATGCCGATGTAGTCCAGGTAGGCGGGCCTGTGGACGCTTGACCTTGAATTCGCCTTCGTGATGACCAGGGCGCGCTTCTCGCGGGCTCGTGCCCGGCCTTCCTCGGTGAGGTGCTGCACGTGCCGTCCGGAGGCGACATCGTGCATGATGCCCAGCCCGGTACCTTCGCGGACCAGCAGGACGTCTTCGCCGTTCTCGTTGGCAAGGTCGTATTCGCGGTAGCCGAGGAAGGTGAAATTCCCGTCGTCGAGCCAGGACAGCAGGGCCTGGGCCTCGTCCAGGTCCGGAATCTGCGCCGCGTCCTTGACGGAATCGAGTGAGGCGGCGATTTCCCGGATGCGCCGACGCATGGCGCTCCAGTCCTGCACGGCAGTCCGCACGTCGCGCAGCACCCGTTGGATTCCGGCGACCAGCTCGTCCGACTTCTGCTCGTCCGGGATCCGGGCCGTTTCCACGGCTATCCAGGACTCGATGTAGGAAGCGTTGTCGCCCGTTCCGATGATGTCGGAAAGGTTCTGCATTGCAGCCGTGTCGCCGCTGGAGACGCCGGCGTTGGATGGCACCCGGTTCAGCTTGACGAGTTCGTGGGAGTTGCGGTTCCGCGTGGCGACGAAGATGGGGTGGGTCAGCATGCGGATCGCGATGCCCTGGCGGACGATCTCGGCGGTCACCGAATCCACGAGGAAGGGCATGTCATCCGTGACGATCATGACGACGCTGGCGTTGGCCTCGTGGCGGACCGACACCAGCGGCTGGCCCGGCGCCCGGCCGCCCGCGAGCCCGCGATGCGCCGTCGCCCGGGCCTCGAGGACTTCAGCGCTGTAACTACGTGCGTCGTCGTCTGCCAGATGCTCGTAGTAGTTCTCGATGTAGGCCGAAGGGTAGTTGTCTGAACTTGGCAGATCCGTGAGATTGGATCCAGACGACATCAAAACGCCTCCCGTTAGGTGGTCCTCGGCCGCACCGTTGCGGCCCATGACTGCAAGCCTAACGCCGGTGGGTTAAAACTTCACTTTGGCCCTCCCCCGCCCCCTCCGCGTCGGGACCTCCCTCCCTGCCAATCTGGCGATGGCCAGCCGCAGGGGTGATTCGGGGGCGCTCTCCAGCAGTACGGAACCGGTCAGCAGCGCCGCATCGGCTGCCGCAAAGTCGGCCGGGAGGAAGGCCTTGACTTCCGTGGAAGGGCCGAAGCGCTCCCATGCCTGACCCAGCTGGTCCTCCGGCGCGGGCCCGACCGACGATGCCCGCACCTTGTTCAGGATGATCTGCGGCGCGGCGGTCGGCACGGCCTGCTCCAGGTCGTTCAGCGCGCGGACCAGCCGCGGCACGCCGACGGCGTCCGCCGTTCCGATGGCATAGACGGTGTCAGCCAGCTCCAGGCAGCGCAGCGCAGCACCATTGCGGCGGGGCGCCATCGTGTCGAAGCTAAGTTCTTCGTCCGATTCCAGGCAGAAGCCGCAATCGATCACTACGTGGTCCGCATGCTTCCGGGCCAAGTCGATGACGGTTCCCAGGGCCCCGGGCCGCAGCTCCGTCCACCGCTCGGTCCGGGTGATCCCGGTCAGGACCAGCAGCGGTGCGCCCTGGACGGCGAGTTTGACGCTGATACGTTCGAGCGACGCATCGTCGAGCAGCCCCTGGTCGGCCAGGCGGCAGGCCTGGGCCAGCGCCGCAGATTCATCCATGAGGCCCAGGAACACGGCCACGCTGGCTCCATAGGTATCCGCATCGACGAGCGTCACGCGCATTCCTGCTGCCGCCATTTCGGCAGCCAGGTTGACGGCCAAGGTCGTACGGCCGGGTGCTCCCGCAGGTCCCCATACCGCTGTGACCGCTCCGGCCGGCGCCGCAGGCTCCTCCGGCTCGTTGACCTCCGCCGCAGGAGCGAGGGCAACCGCCGGATCCGCGTAACTGGCGGCCAGGTTCCGCCGTCCCGGATCGCCGAGCGAAGCGACGGCAGCGGCGACGAGATCCGCAATGCGTTCCGGCTCCAGCAACAATGCCCCGTGCGCGACGCCCAAGGCATCAAGCCGATGCTGTTCAGCGTCGTCGTCGGTGAGGACCACGACGGCGACATCGGCGCTGTGCAGCCGTTCGAGCAGGCTGAGGCCTAGGATGGAGCTGCCGTCGGCGATAATCACGGCGCGGGCCAGGCCGGTCTGGGCCGTCGCCAAAAGCTCGGCCATGTCGGTGCACCGCCGGACGACGGTCACGGGACCGTGGAGTCTTTCCAGGCCGCCCACGATGTCCTGCTCTGGCTCGCCGAAGGCGATGACCGGGATCGTCACGAGGAACGACCCGGGTTGAGTACCACGTTGATCTTGGCCCCGTTGGACAGGGCATTGAGCAGGCCGGGCATCTTCTCATCGGTGACCAGCACATGCAGTCGCTCCGATTCGGCCGCGCCGAGGGCCGACGAGGCCTCGCTGAGCTCCGAAACCTCGGCGGCCTCCAGAAGCATTTCCGGTTGGCTGAACCCGTTGCGACCGTCCGGCATGGCTACCCACACGTCCACGCGGGAGCCCGTCCGGGCCCCTTCAGGAAGCGGACTGTCGATCGTCAGCCCCACAGGCTTGCGGTCCAGAAGATCCGGGGCACCGAGTGCCGACGCCGGGATCAGCTCACCGCCCCGGAGCAGGTTCGTTGCGATGGCGCCTTGCGGGAGTTCGTCCTGGGCGCGCAGGTAGGCGCTTTCCACATTGCCGAGGCGTACCTCCACGACCGACAGGTCCTCCATACGGACCGGCTCCCCGACTCCGATGTCGTCCCTGGCCGCCAGCATCGGTACGGTCTTGTCCGCGCTGCCGAGCAGTGCCGTGACTGCCGCCACGGATACCAGAACGAGCAGGATCCCCACCATGAGCCGGGGGTCCTTCCACGACGGACGCTTCAGTCTCGGTGCGGGCGCTGGCGCGTCACCCGGATTACTCATACTTCTCCCTGCTGGAATGGAGCAACGCCCGCGGACCAGGAGACTTTTCCTGGCCGGAGACTCATGGGCGTTGGTGTCTCGGACTGAATCCCATTCTTGTGGGGGCTGGCGCAAAATCAAGGTGCCGGCTCCGGAACCGGACCCCGTGTGGATAACTTGCGCAGCCGTCAATCCACAACACCGTCGCTCAAACGGAACCAAATGTCGGCAAGATGCCATAATTGGGCTGTCCGACTGTTTCCCCGGGAAGAGTTTCAATGTCGCGGTTCCTGACCTTGACCGATATCGCCGAGATACTCCAGATCTCGTCTTCGCAGGCGTACGCGCTGGTGCGAAGCGGGGAGCTGCCCGCCATCCAGATCGGCGGCCGGGGTCAGTGGCGCGTCGAGCAATCCATGCTGGACGAGTACATCAAGGAAAAGTACGCGGAAACCCGCCGCCTCGTCGAAGAAGCCAAGGCCGAGCACAAGCGATAATGGCGGCTCGACGGCAGCCGATATCGAGCTAGCCGCCGTTCCTCGCCGAGGCCAGAGCTGCAACGGCGGTGAAGGGCACGGCGTGGACCGAGCGGACACTCGAAGCCCGGCGCGCCTCTCCGGAGGGAACTGACGCCAGCTCCAGGAAATCGTTGCCGACCCGGTCAATGAAGCCCGTCGCCGTTGCCGATGCAGGGCCCGCCGCGAAGTACAAGACGACCTCGGCACGGTCCCTTGCCAGGGCACGCAATGCCGAGCCGAGGCCGAGGCGCCGAGCCCCGGCAGAGGTCTCCGGGGCTGTTCGGCGGCCAAGTCCCTCCACGAGTTGAACCGCTGGCATGGGGACCAGAATGCTCCGGGCTCGTTCATGCAGGACGAGCCAGGAAGAACCCACGTGGCCAACCAAGCCGCTGAAGGAATGGCCTGACAGGGTTGCGACGCGGACTTCCGCGCCGGCCTGCCCCCGCAGCCGGTCCGCCAGGAGGACTTCCGCCTGCACAGCCCTTGCCAGTTCGTTGGCGTCCGCCTCTAGCCCCAGCTGTCCTGCTGCATGGAGCTGCGCCTCCATGTCCTCGAATAATGAATCCCATCGCACCGCATCAGCATAGAACCGTGATCAAACGTGATCAAACGCGCTTAAACGTCTTTACAGGAGCTCCCGCGACTGCCAGTATCGATGGCTATACGCACGCAAACTTGATCAAACTACATCAAACGCTGTGAATTGAAGCCTGAGAGGGACCGCTATGAAGCGCGTTGGTACCGACGCAATCCTGGCCGCAGCCATCCTGGGATGCGCATCCATGCTGATCTGGTCGGGACTGCGACTGGGTATCGGGAGGTTTCAGCTTGGTCCGCGGAGCTACGCGGACCTGCTGGCAACCGGCGCAGTCGTCCTGGGACTGGTCCTCGTGCTGGGGTGGCTCTTCGGAATGGCCAGCGCCTTCATAGGACTGGTGCTGCAAAAGTCAGGTCACACCAAGCTCGCGGCGGCTCCGCTTGCCGTGAGTCCGGCATTCATGAAGCGGCTCGCGGCCACAGCTCTAGGCATGAATCTGCTGGCCGTGCCGGCCATGGCCCAGGCCGCCGAAGTGGGCCGCGCCCCTGCGGCGGCGTCTGCGTTCGCCGCGGAGGTCATCCCTCCCTACTTCTCCCCCGAGGCAGCCCATAGCCCAGGCAGCCCTGGCCAGCCGCCTTCCGCCGCCCCTGCAGACCCGGCGATTGATCCCTTCTGGAAGCCGTCGGCGCCGCCAGCCAGTCCCGGCTTGATCGCCCGTCAGGTCGCCGGCCCCGCACAACCCGGCGCCGAGGAGCGGACCGTGACGGTGGTTGCCGGGGACAGCCTCTGGCGGATCGCCGCACGGGACTTGGGCGCCTTCGCCACTGATGCCGAGATCGCGGGCCACTGGCCGAAATGGTATGCCGCCAACAAGGACATTATTGGCGGCGATCCGCAGCGGCTCCTGCCCGGGCAGGTCCTGATCGCCCCCACTGACTAGCACCGCCCCACTCGAGGAAGGCAAGCCATGACCAACGTAACCCGACTCCGCCAGGCAGACCTCGCGTCGGCGCCGGAAGCCGATGCAGGACTGCCTGTCCTGGCGCCGGCCAGCGGCGCACCCCGCCCGCTTACGGTGCGCCCCGTACGGCCCGTCGACCCCGAAAGCTATTTCGCGCCCATCGTCAGGCTGGAGCCCCGCGTTCGTGCGCGGAGGCAGGCCGAAGAGCGGCAAAACGAAACCGCCCGACGGGTTCCCGCAGATCCTGCCGCTGCGAAGGAGGATACTGTCGCGCCAGCCGAAGAACTTCGCCAGGTCACCGCCACCGCGAGGTCGGTGGCACAGGCCGCGATGGAGGTCATCGGCGGAACCCGCCCCGTCCAGCAGCTGGCCCGCTGGCTGGAACCCGACTGCTACGAGAAGCTCGTCCAGCGGGCCGCGTTGGTCCAGGCCGGGCAGGAACGGCGCCGATCGGCCCGCGACTCGGAGCCGAGGATGCATCGTAGCGCCGTCGTCCGTTCTTCGAGGGTCTGCCCGGTCTCCGCAGACGCCTACGAAGCCTCTTTAGTGATCGTGGAAACGGCCAGAGTCCGCGCCGTGGCTCTCCGTCTGGAGTTTCGACGCGGACTCTGGAAGGTCGCCGCCCTCGAGATCGGCTAGGGCAAGCCGCCTGCTACTTCCGGCGCTTTCCGTTCCTGCCCGAGCCCGCACGGGTGCCCTTGGCCTGTGCGGAAGAATCGTCGGCCTTTCCTGATGCCTGCCGCTCCACCCGTGTTTCAGCATCGCCGGAGACCGACGGCGCGGTGAACTGCAGGGCGGCCGGGCGCTGCGGCGCCTCGAGTCCTGCGGCGGTGATCTGCGGGCCCTGGACCGCGCCTCGGGCGTCTGCCGTCACGCCAGGCAGGGACGTGGCCGGCTGGTTTACCTTCACCTCGAGATTGAAGAGGTAGCCGATGCTTTCCTCCCGGATGGATTCCATCATGGCCTGGAACATGATGAAACCCTCGCGCTGGTACTCGACCAGCGGGTCACGCTGCGCCATGGCCCGCAGCCCGATACCTTCCTTGAGGTAATCCATCTCGTAGAGATGCTCCTGCCACTTCCGCCCGATGACGGAAAGCACAACCCGGCGCTCGAGTTCGCGCATTGTGGCCGACCCGAGTGCCTCTTCGCGCGCCGCGTAGGCGACCTTTGCGTCCGAAATGATTTCCTCGCGCAGGAAATCGGCGGTGATCTTCGACGTCCCGCCGGCCTCTTCGAGGACCTCGTCGATGGTCAGCTGGATCGGGTAGAGCTGCTTGAGGTTGGTCCACAGCTGCTCGTAGTCCCAGTCGTCGCCATGGCCCTCCATCGTGGCCTCGTTCACCATGGCGGTGACGACGTCCTCGAGGAAGAAGCCGACCTTCTCGTGCAGGTCATCTCCTTCAAGGATGCGCCGGCGGTCCCCGTAAATCGCCTCGCGCTGCCGGTTCAGGACGTCGTCGTACTTCAGGACGTTCTTGCGCTGTTCGGCGTTCCGGCCCTCGACCTGCCCCTGCGCGTTCTCGATGGCCTTGGAAACCATCTTCGACTCGAGCGCCACGTCGTCGGGCATGCGCGAAGAGTTCATGATGCGTTCGGCGGCGCCGGAATTGAACAACCGCATCAGGTCATCGGTGAGCGAAAGGTAGAAGCGGGATTCGCCGGGATCGCCCTGGCGCCCGGAACGGCCGCGCAGCTGATTGTCGATGCGCCGGGATTCGTGCCGTTCGGTGCCCAGGACGTACAGGCCGCCAAGGCCCAGGACTTCCTCGTGCTCGGCCTTCACGGCATTCTGGGCTGATTCCAGGGCCGCCGGCCACGCCGCTTCGTATTCTTCCGCGTTCTCGGCCGGATCGAGGCCCCGCCGTTCGAGTTCGGCAACCGCGTTGAACTCCGCGTTTCCGCCAAGCATGATGTCCGTACCGCGGCCGGCCATGTTGGTCGCGACCGTGACCGCGCCCTTGCGCCCTGCCTGCGCGACGATCGAAGCTTCACGGGCGTGGTTCTTCGCGTTCAGCACTTCGTGGCGGATGCCCTGCTTGGCCAGCTGCTTGGAGAGGTACTCGCTCTTCTCCACGCTCGTGGTGCCGACCAGCACCGGCTGGCCTGTCTCGTGCCGCGAGGCAATGTCCTTGACCACGGCGTCGAACTTGGCCAGTTCGTTCTTGTAGATCAGGTCCGACTGGTCGATGCGGGCCATGGGCTTATTGGTGGGGATCGGCACGACGCCGAGCTTGTAAGTGCTCATGAACTCGGCCGCTTCGGTCTCGGCGGTGCCGGTCATTCCCGAGAGCTTGCTGTAGAGGCGGAAGTAGTTCTGCAGCGTCACGGTTGCCATGGTCTGGTTTTCCGCTTTGATCTCGACGCTTTCTTTGGCCTCGATCGCCTGGTGCATGCCCTCGTTGTAGCGCCGGCCGGCGAGGATGCGTCCCGTGTGCTCGTCCACGATCAGGACCTCGCCCTTGAGGATGACGTAGTCCTTGTCCCGCTTGAACAGTTCCTTCGCCTTGATCGCGTTGTTCAGGAAGCCGATCAGCGGCGTGTTGGCCGATTCGTACAGGTTGTCGATACCCAGATAGTCCTCGACCTTTTCGATGCCGGCCTCCAGGACGCCGACGGTGCGCTTCTTCTCGTCGACTTCGTAGTCCTTGCCGTCGTCGAGCCGCTGGACGACGCGGGCGAACTCGGTGTACCACCGGTTCACGTCGCCGGAAGCCTGGCCCGAGATGATCAACGGCGTCCTTGCCTCGTCGATCAGGATCGAGTCGACCTCATCCACAATCGCGAAGTTGTGGCCGCGCTGAACCAGCTCCTCTTTGCTCCACGCCATGTTGTCGCGCAGGTAATCGAAGCCGAACTCGTTGTTGGTGCCGTAGGTGATGTCCGCGTTGTACTGTTCCCGGCGTTCCGCAGGAGTCTGTCCGGAGAGGATGCATCCGCTCGTGAGGCCGAGGAACCGGTACACGCGGCCCATGAGGTCCGACTGGTATTCGGCCAGGTAGTCGTTGACCGTGACTACGTGGACGCCCTTGCCGGTGAGCGCGTTCAGGTAGGCCGGGGCGGTTGCCACCAGGGTCTTGCCCTCACCGGTCTTCATCTCGGAGATGTTGCCCAGGTGCAGGGCGGCCCCGCCCATCAGCTGGACGTCGAAGTGGCGCAGGCCGAGGGTGCGTCCGGCTGCCTCGCGGACGGCGGCGAACGCCTCCGGCAGCAGGTCGTCGAGATTCTCGCCGTCCTGGTAGCGCTGTTTGAGCGTATCCGTCTCGCCCCGCAGCTCAGCGTCGGTGAGTGCGGAGAAGTCCTCTTCGAGAATGTTGATGGCATCCGCGTAGGTGCGAAGCCTCTTCAGCGTCCTCTTGTCGCCGGTTCTAAGGACTCGTTCGAGAATCGATGGCACTACATTGCTCCCAGTCGTTTGCACAGAAGTCTGGCTTGTTCAGTCTACGGGAGAGACGCGTCAACCAGTGCTTTGGTTCCCGGGGCCCGCTGTCCTAACCCTGCCTGGCCACGCTGAGGGCCAGGGCGGGAGCCAGGTTGCCGCGGTCCGCCACCCGGACTCCCCCAAGCCCGAGCCACCGGGCCATCAGGGCCAGTTCCGCGGCGAGCGCTTCCGAGGTGTCCGGCGGGGCGCCGTCTTCGCTGAAGGCGGAACGGACCTCAAGGTACCCGGCGGACCGGTGGGCCTTCAGGTCGACTCTCGCGCAGAGCTCTTCGCGCAGGAGGAACGGCAGGACGTAGTACCCGTACTGCCGCTTCTCCGCCGGCGTGTAGATCTCGATCCTGTAGCGGAAGCCGAATAGCTTCTCGAGCCGCGCCCTTTCAAAGACCAACGAGTCGAAGGGGCCGAGGAGCGCCCGCCCCTTCGCCTGCCTGGGCCTGGCCGCGGCGGGGTGCAGATAGTGGGTGCCAGGCCATCCCTCGACCTCGACTTCCTCCAGCCGGCCTTCGGCGACCAGGACCCGGATGGCGTCCTGGGCTGCCCGCACCGGAACCCTGAAATAGTCCGCCAGGCAGCGAGCCGTCCCGACGCCGTGGGCGCGGGCCGCCGCGTCCATCAGCCTGACCATCGCTTCGTCCTTGTCGACGGGGCAGTCCGCTCCGGCGTCCTTAGGCATGACTTTCGCCGTCGGGGCGTAGAGCCGTTCGAACTGCGCGTTCCGCCCGGCCGCGCTGATTTCTCCCAGCTCAAAGAGGACCTCCAGGACACGTTTGACTGCATTCCAGTTCCAGCCCCAGTTCGCGGCGTCCTTGTCCTCCTGGTGGCCGATGCGGGAGGCCACTTCCCTCGCCGTCAGCGGGCGGGATCCCGCCAGGACTCCAAGGATCCGCTCCTCCAGATCCCGGCGCACGTTTGCGTCCAGCCCGTGGCTGCCGATCCACCGGCGCTTCTGCCATACCTTCAAGTCCGCGAAGAGCGCGGGCCGGATGTAGCTGGCTTCGTGCGCCCAATACTCCACGATCCTGCGCGGAGCCCGGCCCGAAAAGCGCTGGAGGATTCCGACGTCGTAATTGCCTAACCGCGAAAAAATCGGCAGGTAATGAGCCCTGGCCAGGACGTTGACGGAATCAATCTGCAGCAGCTGCAGCCGGTCAAAGGTCCGGCCCACCTGCCTTGCCGTGGCAATGCCGGTGGGCCGTTCCTGATGAAGCAGTTGTGCGGCGAGGGCTATTCGCCGTGCCTGCGAAAGCGGTATGCGGGCGGCCATCTACCCATCGTAGGCAGTCGCGCCGCGTGTGGGGCTAGACGCCGGCTTCCTGCGCGGTGCGGTAGGCAAGGAGCTCTTCCTTGGCAGTGGCCGTTTCTTCGGTGCTATCGGCGTCGAGGGTGATCACGCCGTAGGTCCAGCCGCGCCGCCGGTAGACGACGCTGGGGGCATTCGTGGAAGAGTCGATGAAGACGTAGAAGTCGTGCCCGACGAGCTCCATGTTGTCGACGGCATCGTCGAGGGTCATCGGCTGGGCGGGAAAGACCTTGCGGCGGATCAGCACCGGGGAGTCCCCTGCGGGTACATCGTTTTCGATTTCGTAGCCTGTGGTCTCCTGGGCTGAAGCGGACGGGGTGGCTCCGCTCCGGGCTCCTTCGGTTTCCACATGCAGGGGAACGGAGGTGCTGGCCGGTTCCAGTGTTGCGGTGGCCTCATGGACGCCCTTGGGGTTGTGGCGGCCATGGTGGACCTTCCGGCGATCCCGGGCGCGGCGCAGACGTTCCATGAGTTTGCCGTAGGCGAGATCGAATGCCGCGAACTTGTCTGCGGCGGAGGCTTCGGCACGGACCACGGGGCCGCGCCCCATGACGGTGAGTTCAACGGTCATGGAACTGTCAGCCTGGCGGGCGTTGACTGCCTTGGTAATTTTCGCGTCGAGGCGCTGGACTTTGTCGCCGAGCTGCTCGATCTTGGATACCTTCTCCTCGGCGTATTCGCGGAACCTGTCTGAGACTGCCAGGTTGCGACCGTTGATGTTGAATTCCATGGTGCCCTCCATGTTGCTAGATGACACAACAGCGGCTGAAAGAGATTGATCCTCCCAGCCGCTGAAGACGGGTCTTGCTCGAGCCCATACTTCACGTTAGTCCACGGTCATGCTTTATTCACCCCCTCGCCGGAAAATTTGCCCCGTCCGTTTGCCTCCGGGGAAGCAGACCGCGGTATAGGGCATTCGTACAGCGGGATTACGCCCTCGGCTGAGGCTGAGGCGCGGCAGACGCGGCTCCGGCGGGCGCCGTAGTGGCAGCAAGAACGACGCCGGCCTCGACTCGTGCGCCCGCCGCCGCGAGGACCCGCGTCAGTTCCGCAAGCGTCGCCCCGGTGGTCAGGACATCGTCGACGACGATGCATGCGCTACCGGCTACGGTCCCCTCCGCGCCGCGCCTGAGCCGCATCGAGTGGGCGACGTTGCGGCGCCGGCCGCTGCGTCCCAGGGATTTCTGCGAGGAGGCGCCAAGCAAGCCGCGCAGCTGCCCCCGCCAGGGCGTCCGGACAGCGGCCAGCCGCCGCACCTCCATCCCCGGCGGCAATAATCGCTGGCGCTGCAGACGCCGCAACAGCAGGTCCAGCGGGTCGTAGCCCCTGCGGCGCCGCGAAGCCGCCCGGGTAGGCACCGGGACCAGGAGGATAGGCCGGCCCGCCGCGGGCGCCGCCGCGGTCCGGATCGCCGCGGCCAGCGCAGGTGCCAGCACCGCTGCCAGGTCCGTGCGGCCGTGGTTCTTGAAGGCCAGCACCGCCTGCGACAGCTCGCGCCTGTACCGGCCCGCCGCCACGACGGGCAGGACCTCCTCGAGGCTGCCCCCGATCAGCGGAAGCGATTCCGCGCCCGCCTCTGCACGGTAGGGCCGCACCGTTGCCGCACGGAGGGCCGTTCGGCAGCGCGGGCACAGGACGTGGTCCTCGGCTCCGCAGCCAACGCAGTCGCTGGGCAGGACCAGATGGCTGAACTCCGCGAACCAGCCGCGGAGGGTGCGGACCACCGGCCCGAAGTACAGTGCGTCGAGCCAAGCAACGGTCCGCGTCCACATGCAGCCACACTTGCAGCGCCTGCGGCCTCCCCGCAATCGGGGCGGGGCAGGATGTGGACAACTCCGGAGCCTAGCCGGGGAAGGTCGGGTCCTCCACCACCGGCTGCGACTGCGGGGCCCAGCTGTTGCCGACCCTGATGTAGAGCGTGCGCGGCGTCTGGGCGTACACGTCCTGGTCGCCGTTGCCCGCGCTGATGTGCAGCATGCCGTCCAGCGGTGCCATCCGGTGCGACGTTCCATTGAACTGGAGGATCTCGGCGGTCACCGGCTCCCTGTCGGAGGCCTCCATCACGATCACGGTGGATTCCCCGGCCCAGACGCCCGAGTCGACCGGAACCGAGGGGTGCAGCGCGACCGGGGTGTTGATACTGCGCGGCTGGCCGTTCTGGTCTCGGACGACGCCGGCGATATAGGCCCTGGAGGTATCCCCCGTCCGCGCAATGATGAGCGCGCGGGCGCCCTCCCGGGAGATCCTCAACTCGGTCACGGTGCGTTCGGACAGCCACTCCGCGCTGATGTTGATGCGGGACGCGTCCTCGTCCGCCGAGGCTGCGTAGACTGCCCCGCTGCCGTCGCCGGCCGCCGTCCACGCCCAGCCGAAGGGGTCCATGCTCGGGTGCGTCAACGCGGAGCCTGACGCGGCTTGCCGCACCTGCCGGTCGGCACCGATGACGTACATGCGGTTGCGGTCTCCGTTGAGGAAGGCGAACCGCTGCTGATCCAGCGACATTGCCGGGGCATGCGGAGAGAACTGGGCGACGGACGGCAGGCCCTTCGGCTCGACGGGGCGGGAGCCTTCGTAGAAGACCAGTTCATCATCCAGCACGGCCACCTGCGTGCTGCCCACGGCGGGGCCTGCAACCGCGGGCTTGAACGCCGGATCCGGCGCCGGACCCAGGTCCACTTCCCGCTGGTCGACGGTCATGTTGACCGTGCTGACGGTGTTGAGCTCCCCAAGGGTCAGCTCCAGCTGCTGCTGCATCTGCTGCCGCCGCAGGAACGTCGTCCCGGCCAGGACCTCCGAGGAAAGGTCCACCGTCGCGGCACCGCTCTCCACCGGTACTGCCCGCCTGACCAAGGTCGATCCCTCAGGGAACGCACTGATGACCGCGCCGTTCAGGAACGGCGCCGGGCCCTCCAGCAAGGCCGAGACGATCGCCGCGGAGACGCCCTGCCGGCTGGCGAACCAGCGGACATCGGGCACCGCATAGGTGTAGGTGGCGTCGTAGAAATAGAGATCGTGCGGGGAAAACAGGGTCTGGAAGTCCACCGCGGAAATCATCGTTCCGTCGGGGATCTCCGAAATCCGCCACTGGCCGTCCACCTCGGTGAGCACCACCGGAATGGATTCGGTGGCTCCGGCTTCTGCCTCCTGGCGCACGCCGAACTCGTCGATCACGGCGGCAACTTCCAGCTGCAGCACAAACTCCGTCTCCGACGGTGAGCCGACGACATTGACCTCGTTGCGGTAGACGACCGTGCGTTCCACCGGCTGCCACTCCCCCGCCAGCGACGGCGCCAGGAACTCCCGCGCGATCCGGTAGTCATCCTGCGTGGCAGGGCTCGCCAGGAGGAACCCGTTGACGACCTCCTTCGGGGAGGCACCCGGTGCCGGACCCGGCGGATTGAAGGTGTAGGCCGGCGCCTCCGTTTCCTCCTGCTCCGCCTGGCTGGTGCCGACGGGTCCTGAGAGCGGAATCGAGGAGCACCCGGTCAGCGCCACAATCGCCAGGACAAGTACGACGACGGCGCGCATCAACGTGCCCGGCCGCGGCTGGCCTTCAACTTTGGTCGGCGCCACTCGGTTCCTCCTTTTTCGTTCGCACGGGTTCCGGGGCCGCTTCCGGTTCATCCGCCGTGGCGGACATTCGCGGCGGCAGGGGCAGGGGCGAGTTGGTCAGGGCGGAATCCCGCCGTCGGGGCAACGTCAGGCGGAAACATGAACCCGCGCCCGGCTCCCCCCAGGCCTGGAGCCAGCCGTCGTGCAGCCGGGCGTCCTCGGTGGCGATGGACAGGCCGAGCCCGCTGCCGCCCGTGGTGCGGGCCCGCGCCGGATCGGCGCGCCAGAACCGGTCGAACACCCGGGAGGCTTCCATCGCCGTCATGCCGATCCCGTGGTCGCGGACCGCAACGGCCACTGCGTCGTCGTCGGCCGCCACCAGCACCTCCACCGGCCTGCCCTCGCCGTGCTCGAGGGCGTTGACGATCAGGTTCCGCAGGATCCGGTCGATCCGGCGGGGGTCCATGTCCACCACGCATTCGGATACCTCGGTGTGCAGTTCGAGGCTGGAACCGTAGGTCACGGCCAGCGGCGCAGCGCCGTCCATGGCGTGCCGGACCACGTCCAGGATCTCGGTCGGCTCCGCGTCGAGGACCGCGGCGCCGGCATCGAACCGCGAGATCTCCAGCAGGTCCGCCAGCAGCGCCTGGAAGCGCTCCACCTGGTTGTACAGCAGCTCCGCCGAGCGGGCGTTGATCGGGTCGAATTCGTCCCGGGCATCGTAGAGGACCTCCGCTGCCATCCGCACCGTCGTCAGCGGAGTCCGCAGCTCGTGCGAGACATCGGAGACGAAGCGCTGCTGCATCTCGGACAGCGTCGCCAGCTGAGTGATCTGTTCCTGCAGGCTGCCGGCCATCTTGTTGAATGACGAGCCCAGGCGGGCCAGTTCGTCCTCGCCCCTTACCTGCAGCCGCTCCTCCAGCTGCCCCGCCGCGAGTTTCTCCGCCGCGGTCGCCGCCTGGCTCACCGGATGGACCACCGCCCGGGTCAGCAGCCAGACGATGCCGCCGGTGAGTGCCAGCAGCAGCAGTCCGCCGATCCACAGGACGCGGTGGATGTAGTCGAGGGTGTCCTGGACGGACGAGAGATCGTAGATGAGGTACAGCGCGTAGGTATTGCCCGGAGGCAGGTTGACCTGGGTGCCGAAGGCGATCGCAGGTACATCCCTGTCTCCCACCGGCAGTGACATCGGCTGCCGGTACTGGCCCGTCCCCGAAATCACTGCCTGGCTCAACCCCTCGGGAATGACGTTGGCGGTGATGCTGGTGTTCGACTGGGTCGCCACGTAGAGGTTCTGCGCGTTCCGCATGGGCGTCAGCAGGTAGTAGCGCGGGGTGCCCGAGGCCGTCCCCTCCAGCAGCTTCAACGTGTCCGAGACCATGCTGGTCACGGTGGCGCGGTCGCTGGCCGAGGAGCTTTCGAAAATGCCCTGCACCTGGTTCAGCGACTGGCGGGACTCGGCCTCGGCCTGCTGCACGCGGTCCTGGTAGAGACCGGCAGCGATCTGGCTGGACAGGAAGGCGCCGACACCCATGAACGCGAAGGCGGTCAGCAGCACGGTGGCCGTCACGGTCCGGAACTGCAGCGAACGCCGCCAGCGGGCGACGACGTGGTGCCAGCCGCGCCCGAGAGCACGCCAGAAGCGGGCGGCTGCCGCCTTCAGCCCCTTAATCCACTTTGCGAAGGCCGATTTCAACTAGCTCTGGCCGGCTTTATAACCCACACCGCGGACGGTCAGCACGACCTCCGGCGCCTCGGGATCGCGTTCGATCTTCGAGCGCAGCCGCTGGACATGGACGTTGACCAGGCGCGTGTCTGCGGCGTGGCGGTAGCCCCAGACCTGCTCCAGGAGAAGTTCGCGGGTGAAAACCTGCCAGGGCTTGCGGGCCAGCGCAACCAGCAGGTCGAATTCGAGCGGGGTCAGCGAGATCCGCTCATCCCCGCGATGAACGACGTGGCCGGCGACGTCGATGACGACATCGGCGATCCGCAACGTCTCCGGAGCCCGCTGGTCGCCGGGACGAAGGCGGGCCCGGACCCGGGCAACCAGTTCGGCGGGCTTGAACGGCTTCGGCACGTAGTCGTCGGCACCGGACTCGAGGCCGCGGACGACGTCGGAAGTGTCCGACTTCGCGGTCAGCATCACGATCGGCACATCCGATTCGCCGCGGATCTGCCGGCATACCTCGATCCCGTCCATGCCGGGCAGCATGAGGTCGAGGAGCACTAGGTCAGGCTTGCTGTTGCGGAACACATCGAGTGCCTGGCCGCCGTCCGCGCAGAAGACGGGTTCGAATCCGTCATTGCGCAGCACGATGCCGATCATCTCGGCCAGTGCCTCATCATCGTCTACAACGAGTATGCGTGCCTTCATGACTCCATAATCCCCTATCACCCGGCACAGCGCCGCTTCCAGCGCACCGTCATCGCGTCTGCGGGCAACTAAAGACGCCGGTCGGCTGCGTGAAGTTGGCAGACTGAAACTATAGGCTGTTGTCAGGCCGGGAATTGCCGGCCACTCAGGATTCTGCCACAAGGACGACGGCGGTCCGCGGTTTACGCGCCAGCGGTCCCCCATGCGGCATGCAGTCATTGGGTTCAAACGCGGCCAGCAAGGGGAAACGGTCATGGGGCAGCCATCGGACGACGACGGCAGGACGCCGCAGCCACCAGTCGGCGGCTGGCAAGCGCCCGGGCAGCCGGGTCCCGGAACCCAGGCGACGCCCCAGTGGGGCCAGCCCGCCCCACAGCCGCCCGCACCCCAGCCCGGCCAACAGCCCCAGTGGGGCCAGCCCGCCCCACAGCCGCCCGCACCCCAGCCCGGCCAACAGCCCCAGTGGGGCCAGCCCGCCCAACAGCCGCCCGCACCCCAGCCCGGCCAACAGCCCCAGTGGGGCCAGCCCGCCCAACAGCCGCCCGCGCCCCAGCCCGGCCAACAGCCCCAGTGGGGCCAGCCCGCCGCACAGCCGCCCGCACCCCAATGGGGCCAGCAGCCGCAATGGGGCGGGCCTTACCAGCCCTGGGGCGCGCCGCAGAACCCGTACGGCGGCTACCCGGGCTACGTCGCTCCGCCGAAGCCGGGCGTCATCCCGCTCAGGCCGCTGGGCGTGGGCGAAATCCTCGACGGCGCCTTCCAGGCGGCGCGCAAGAACGCGGCCGCCGTCTTCGGCAGTGCCATCCTGCTGCAGATTGTCATCAGCGTCCTCGCGTGGGCCGCGGGCGGCCTCATCATCTCGCTGCTGGGCGGGCTGCAACTCGCCACCGCGGAAGAACTGTCGGACGAATCAGCGGCGGCCCTCGGGCTCTCGGTCATCCTCTCGTCGCTGGTGCTGGGCCTGCTCTCGAGCGTCGGTGTGCTGCTCCTCCAGGGCGTACTGGCCATTCCGACGGCGCGGGCGGCCGTGAACCAGAAGACCGGCTTCGCGCTCATGTGGTCGCTGGCCAAGGGACGCATCTGGACGCTCGTCGGCATGGGCCTGCTCTACCTGCTGGCCACCGTCGTCGCCCTTGTGGCCATTGTCGCCGGGTCCTTTTTCCTGGCGGACCAGCTCGGCATTACCTCTGTCTGGATCATCCTCCTGGTCATCCTCGGCCTGACCGCGCTGTCCGTCTGGATCGGCGTGAAGCTCATGCTCGCGCCCGCCGTGATCGTGATGGAGCGCGCGGGCCTGGTCCAGTCCCTGGTCCGGTCGTGGCAGCTGACCAACCGGAGCTGGTGGCGGACGTTCGGCATTATCCTGCTGTGCACCATCATCGTCGGCGTCATCACCTCCGTCATCAGCACGCCGATCTCGTTCTTCATCGGGCTCGCGGCGCCGGCCATGGGAGACCCGAGCGACCCCGAGGCGATGCTGGCCGCCATGGGCCCCCTGACCCTTGTATCGATGCTGGTCTCTTCGCTGTTCGCCGCCATCGGCTACGCCTTCCAGGCCGCCGTCATCGCCCTGGTCTACCTCGACCTGCGGATCCGCCGGGAGGGGTTCGACGTGGTGCTCATGCGGGAGCACGAAGAGGCGGCCGGCCGGCCGACGCGGACGATCCCGGGGCTCGCTGCCGCTCCGGGACCCGTGCCGCCCGGAGCGCCGGACTACCGATGACGGCTTTGGGCACGCTGGGCCAGGACGAAGCACGGGAACTGCTGATCCACGAACTAGCGAAGGACGAATACCAGCAGGCGAAGCCGGGGCTGCTGGACGAGATCCTCCGGCACATCACCGACTGGTTCACGGACCTGGTCAACTCGCTGCAGGGCGCCAGCCCCAACCTGGGGACGCTGTTCATCGTCGTCGCGGCGCTGCTCGTGATCGGAGCCGCCATCTGGCTGATCCGGCCGCGGCGCAACGCCCGGGCTGCGGAGGCGGGGCAGGTCTTTGATGCCGACCAGGTCCTTTCCGCCGAAGAACACCGGCGGCGGGCCGAGGCTGCCGCGGCCCGGGGCGACTGGGACGAGTCGTGCACGGAGCGGTTCCGCGCCGTGGTCCGGTCGATGGAGGAACGGGTCGTACTGGCGCGCCAGCCCGGCCAGACGGCGGACGAGGCCGCGCGGCGCATCGGCCCCGCCTTCCCAGCCCTCGCGGCTGACGTACAGCAGGCGGCGACGGTCTTCGACGCCGTGCGCTACGGCAAACTGCCCGCGTCCGAGGCCGATTCCCGTGCGGCTGCCCGGCTGGACGGGCAGCTGCAGGCCACGCGTCCCGTCCTGAACGCCGACGCCCCCGCCATGGCGGTCCCGCAGTGAGCGCCATGGCCCCGCCGGAGACCACCGAGCAGTCCGGAACGTACCCCGGCTCCGCGTGGGACACCACCCGGCGCCGCTTCCGCCGGTGGCGTTTCTGGATCATCGTCGTCCTGCTGCTGGCAGCCGCCGTCCTCATCCGACTGCTCGCTACGCCAGCCTCGGACCGGGACGACTTGTCCCCGGAGAATCCTGCGCCCAATGGAGCCAAAGCCGTGGCCGAGGTCCTGCGGCAGCAGGGCACCGAGGTGGTCGAGACGGGGACGCTGGACGCCACGCTTGGCGCATTGAACGACGGCGGCACGCTGCTGTTCCACGACGCGAACGGTTACCTGGACGAGGACCAGCTCGGTGAGCTGGCGGGCGCCGCCGGACGGCTGATCCTGGTCGAGCCGGACTTCCGCCAGCTCCGGGCGCTGGCCCCCGGCTTTTCCGCGGCCGGCGTCGTCCCCGAAGAAGGCGCTCCGCTGGCGGCCGAGTGCCGGACCGAGGACGGCGGGTCGCCGCCCGCCGCCGCCGTTCCGCAG
Source organism: Arthrobacter sp. USHLN218 (assembly GCF_037144715.1). Taxonomy (NCBI): domain Bacteria; kingdom Bacillati; phylum Actinomycetota; class Actinomycetes; order Micrococcales; family Micrococcaceae; genus Arthrobacter; species Arthrobacter sp. USHLN218. The sequence goes on along the minus strand of NZ_JBBCYT010000002.1, from coordinate 607,862 downwards.
GGCGCCGGCACCATTACCCGCGGTGGCCTCGCCTACCGCGGACCGGTCATGTGCTTCGGCTTCGAGACCGGCGACCGGCCGGCAGCCTCCTACGCGGCGGCCGCCGACGGCTCCACGGTCGTCCTTGGCGCGGGGCAGGTGCTCTCCAACGACGCGACCGTCCGGGAAGGCAACGCGGCGCTGGCGCTGAACACGTTGGGACGGGACGATCGGCTGGTCTGGTACCGCCCGTCGCTGGCGGATATCAGCATCTCGGACGAGCCGCAGAGCCCGATGGAACTGCTGCCGGCCTGGGTCACCCCCGTGATCCTGTGGCTGCTGGCCGTCGGCGTACTGGCCATGATCTGGAAGGGACGCCGCCTCGGCCCCCTCGTGGAGGAGCCGCTGCCCGTCGTCGTACGTTCGGCCGAAACCGCCGCCGGACGCGCCCGCCTGTACCAGGACTCGAAGTCGCTGGACCGGTCCGCGGCGAACCTCCGGGCAGCGACGCTCACCCGGCTGGCTGCGGAGCTGCGCCTCGGGACCGGGGCGGACGCCGCCGCTGTGGTCGAGGCCACCGCCCGCCATCTGGGACGCCCGGTACCGGACCTGGACGGCCTGCTCCGCACCTTCGTCCCCCGCACCGAGTCCCAACTGGTGGACTGGGCGCAGAACCTGCAACAGCTAGAGGAAGAGGTTACCGACCGATGAGTGAGCATCCGCAGCACGCGGCCGGGATGACGGCGCAGCCGCCGCTGGATGAACCGGCGGGCTCCGGCTGGAGCGAAACACGGGATCCCCGCGCGGGAACCGCCGCTGCCGGCGCGCCGTCCGACGACCGGCTCCGGCAGGCCCTGCTGGACGTCCGGGCGGAAGTGGCCAAGTCAGTCGTCGGCCAGGACGGCACCGTCACGGGCCTGCTGATCGCGCTGCTCTCGCACGGGCACGTGCTCCTCGAGGGCGTGCCCGGCGTCGCCAAGACGCTGCTGATCCGCACCCTGTCGGCCGCGCTCAGCCTGGACACCAAGCGCGTCCAGTTCACCCCGGACCTGATGCCCGGCGACGTCACGGGCTCGCTGATCTTCGACTCGCACACTGCAGAGTTCGTCTTCCGCGAGGGGCCGGTGTTCACCAACATCCTGCTGGCCGACGAGATCAACCGAACTCCCCCGAAGACGCAGGCCTCACTGCTGGAGGCGATGGAGGAGCGGCAGGTCTCGGTGGACGGCAAGCCGCGCAGGCTGCCGGAGCCGTTCATCGTGGCCGCGACCCAGAACCCGATCGAGTACGAGGGAACCTACCCGCTGCCGGAGGCGCAGCTGGACCGCTTCCTGCTGAAGCTGACGATGGACCTGCCCGACCGGGAGGCGGAGATCGAAATCATCCGGCGGCACAGCCTCGGCTTCGATCCCCGGAACCTGAAGGCGGCCGGGGTGCGCCCGGTGGCGTCAACGGAGGACCTGGCGCAGGCGCGCGCCGCCGTGTCCCGCGTCAGCATCGCCCCGGAGGTGCTCGGCTACATCGTGGACCTGGTCCGCGCCACCCGCTCCGCGCCGAGCTTCCAGCTGGGCGTCTCGCCGCGCGGGGCAACGGCCCTGCTGAACACCTCGAAGGCGTGGGCCTGGCTCAACGGCCGCAGCTTCGTGACCCCGGACGACGTGAAGGCGCTGACCCTGCCCGCCCTGCGCCACCGCGTGGGGCTGCGCCCGGAGGCGGAGATGGACGGCGTCCGCATCGACGACGTGCTGCACAGCATCCTGGCCACCGTGCCGGTCCCCCGCTGAGCGGCGTGCCCGCATGGCTCTGACCGGTCGATTCGTCCTCGTGGCCCTGACGGGGGCCGCGGCCCTGCTGCTGTTCCCGTCCGGGCTGACGGCGCTGTGGGCTGCCCTGCTGCTGGCCGCTGCCGCCGCGGCGGACCTTGCCCTGGCCGCCTCCATCAGGCAGCTGCGGCTCGAACGCCGTGTGCCCGGGAGTGTCCGGCTCACCGAAAGCTGCACGTCCGAGCTCCTGGTGGCCAACAACGGTCGGCGGCGGCTGTCCGCGCAGGTGCGGGACGGCTGGCAGCCATCCGCGGGCGCCGTGGACCCGACCCGGCGCCTCGACGTGCCGCCGGGCGAACGCCGGCTGGTTCCCGTCCGCCTGGTCCCCCGGCGCCGCGGCGACCTGCACACCGAACATGTCACCGTGCGGTCGGTCGGGCCGCTGGGGCTGGCGGCCCGCCAGCTGACCCTGCCGCTGCCGGGCCGGCTGCGGGTGCTGCCGCCTTTCCACTCCAGGCGGCATCTTCCGTCCAAGCTGCGCCGGCTGCGCGAACTGGACGGCAAGGCGGCGGTGCAGATCCGCGGGGCCGGCACCGAGTTCGATTCGCTGCGCGACTACGTGCACGGCGACGACGTCCGTTCCATTGACTGGCGCGCCACCGCAAGGCGGCAGGCCGTCGTCGTACGCACCTGGCGTCCGGAACGGGACCGCCGCGTCATCCTGGTGCTGGACACCTCCCGCACCGCGGCCGCGCGGATCGACGACGAGCCGCGCCTGGACACCGGCATCGAAGCGGCGCTGCTGCTGGCCGCCCTGGCCGAGCGCGGCGGGGACCGGGTGGACTTCCTCGCGTTCGACCGGCGGGCCCGGGCCACGGTCAAATCCGCGGGGAAGGGCAACATGCTGCACCAGCTGGTCAACGCCATGGCCCCGCTGGAACCGGAGCTGATCGAGGCGGACTGGTCGCAGATACCTGGCCAGCTGGACGCCATCTCCTCGCACCGCTCGCTGGTCGTGCTGCTCACCGCCCTGGATTCCGGCTCCGCCGAGGAGTCCCTGCTGCCCACGCTGGCCCGGCTCACCGCCGAGCACGTGGTCATCGTGGCCTCGGTCCGCGATCCGCTGCTGGACGAGCTGCGGGCCGCCCGCGGCACGGCCTCGGAAACGTTCCGCGCCGCCGCCGCCGAGCGGGCGCTGCTGGACCGCGCCGCGCTGACCGCGCAGATCAAGCAGCTCGGGGCCGAGGTGGTCGACGCGACGCCGCACGAACTGCCGCCGGCGCTGGCGGACCTGTACATCCGGCTGAAGGCGGCCGGCCGGTTATGACTGCAAGGAGCGAGGCATGAGGGATCCGAACCAGCCGGCAGGGCGGTCCGTGTACCAGCTGGCGATGGGACGTGAGTTCGGACTCCTGCAGCCGGAGCTGCAGGACTACTTCAGCCTGGCGGCGGGAAACAACGACGGCGGCGCGCGGGTAGGTATCGGCACCGGCGTCTTCGACGTGGCGGGGTGTCCGCGCCGCAGCCTGCGGCCGCTGCTGCGGCTCGCCAGCCTCGACCGCTCGCTCTTTCCGGAATACGGCCGCCACGTGCCGTTCCGGATCGAGAACCGCCCGGGAACGGATCCGCAGGGGCGGCCCTACTTGACCGCGGTCCGGACCCTGCAATTCGGCGGGGTCACCCGCATCATGGAGGACACTACGTGGCGGGAGCATGCGGGCGGCGCCGGGGCCCGCAGCGGCCGGCTGGTGGGTTCGCTCGGCCGCAGCGGCCTGATACGGACCGGGCTGGACTGCAGCGCCGGCCAGGACGGGCGGATGCGGCTCGTCTCCCGGGGAACGGCGCTGGCCGCGGGACGGCTGAGGGTGCCGCTCCCGCGGCTGCTGGACGCCGCGGCCTTCACGGAACAGTGGTGGGACACCGCGGCCGGGCTGTTCAGGATCCGCACCAAGGTGCTGCAGCGCCAGTTCGGCACCGTCCTCGAATACAAGGGTGCCTTCGAGTACCGCCTGGAGCCCGCGGCTCCTACGCCTCCGCCACCGTCTGGTTAAGCGCATCCGCGGCCTGGCTCAGCCGGGCCAGGACCCGCCGGGCACGTTCGGGTGATAGGCCGGCGAGTCCGCCCGCGGGAACCAGCCGGACCTGGTGCAGCCGGGCGAGCGGGAGGCCCAGCTGCTGCCACGGCCGGAGCACGGAATCGACGATGGCCTTCACCTGCGGAACGTCCGCCGAGTCCGTGCCGATGACGCCCAGCCACACGGTACGCTCTGCCTCGGCCGCGGCGGCGATGTCTTCCCACTGGCCGGTCGACAGCCCGGCGACCGGCACGGCGAAACCGTCGAGCCCGGCGCTGTCCGCCACGGAAAACGGAGCCGCCTCCGAGGAGGGCAGCGAAACAACGGTCTGGGCGGCTCCCCCGGCGGCAGCTGCTTCCGCCAGCTCCCGCCACAACTGGGCCGCCTCCTGCTCGGCCACGGCCCGCAGCGTGCGGTAGCCGCTCGCCGTCGGTATGGTCCCCGCCATGACCCGGGCCGCTTCGGGCTCGTCGAGCTGCAGGATCAGGCCCGCTCCGGGGGCGGCGGTGCGGACCTGGGCCAGGTGTTCCACGATCCCGGCGGCCAGCGACTGGGCAACGTCGCGGCGCGCTCCGGGATCGCGCAGTACGCGTTCGCCATTGTGCAGGTAGAGGCCGGCGGCGAGCGAGAGCGGACCGATGCACTGCACCTTCAGCCAGCGCCCGGGGCGTTCCTCGCCGCCGATGATGTCGGCGAGGACGTTGATGTCCGTGCTGAGCGCCGAGGCGGCGCGCCGGTGGTCCATCCCGGGCCGGTCCACGATCCGCCAGCCGTGCGGCTGCAGGTCGACCGGCAGCTCGACGAGCATGGCGGCGGTCCGGCCGACGGCATCCGAGCCGACGCCCCGGCCCGGCAGCTCGGCCAAATGGGGCAGGTTCGGCTCGCCCAGCTCGCCGCGGATGATCCGGGCAGCCTCCGCCGGATCGGTCCCCGGCCAGCTGCCCAGCGCCGTCGCCGTGACGGCTCCCGGGTCCGGGCGGGCTGCCGCCGGTTGGGGCGCCAGGGTGCCGTCGTTCCGTTCCGTGCTCATTCTCCCGACGGCTCGTCCGGCGTGGCCGGAGTCCTGACGCCGCCGTTGTGCTCGTCGGAAATCGCCTGGTGGTGCCTTATTACCTCGGAAATAATGAAATTCAGGAACTTCTCGGCGAAGGCCGGATCCAGGTGGGCGTCCTCGGCCAGCTGGCGCAGCCGGGCAATCTGCGCGGTCTCGCGGTCAGGGTCGGCGGGCGGCAGCTGGTGGCGCGCCTTGAGGTACCCCACCCGCTGGGTCGCCTTGAATCGTTCCGCCAGCAGATAGACCAGGGTCGCGTCGATGTTGTCGATGCTCCCGCGCACGGACAGCAGCTCCGTCATCACGTCCGGATCCACCCGCCCGGAGAGCGAGCTGGCGGCAGGGTCGAAGTCGTCGGCTGGGCGCGGTTCAGTCATGTCCCCAGTCTAAGGTTTGCCCGCGGGAGGGTACGCAGCGGCCACGGTGTGTGAAGCTGCGGGACGGAATTGTCCGGTGGCGATGAGCCCGGCAACCAGCAGCAGCGGCACGATCCAGCCGGACCAGCCCAGCACCGAGGCGTGGAAGGTGGAGAACTGCCCGCCCGCCGCGACGAACAGGAACATGAGTCCGGCCGAGGCGTTCAACGCTCCGTGTGCCAGCGCGGCCGGCCAGACGGAGCCCGAGCGGAGCCGCAGCCAGCCGAAGACGCCGCCGAAGACCGTGCACATCCCGCACATGGCCAGGACGCCAAGCCAGCCCGGCCCGTCCGGATAGTTGTAGCCGAGCAGGATCAGCGGCGCATGCCAGGCGCCCCACACGACTCCGGATACAACGACGGCGGCGGGTGCCCCGAGCGGCATCAGCCGGGGCAGCAGCCAGCCCCGCCAGCCGAGCTCCTCGCCCAGCGCCGGGATGGTATTGATGACGGCCGCGAGCGCGATATTGATGGACTGGGCGGCCACCAGGACGCCGATCGGCAGGTCCGGGACGGCCAGTCCGACCGCCTGCGATTGCTGGGCCAGCAGCAGCCGGTAGCCGGAGAAGTCCACGAAGTCCGCCGGGTAGACGCCCAGCAGCGCGCCGATCGCCAGCGCCGCCAACGCGAGCAGCACGGGCAGCACCAATCCCGCGGCGAGGAACAGCACGAACCTGCCCGCGGGACGGAACTGCACCAGCCCCAGTTCGCGCGGAATGGATGGAGGCCGGTCTACGAACCGGCTGGTGGCCAGGGCGGCGACCGCGGGGGTCGCCATCATCAGCACGGCGTAGAGCGGGAAGAGCGGCTCCCGCAGCCCGTCCCCGAGCCAGAGCGGCAGCGCCGCGAGCCAGGCCAGCGCGTAGGCCAGCAGGACGAAGACAATCACGGGCCGCCACTTCACCGCAGTCATGGGTTCACCCTAGCCGCGCCGGAAGCCGTGACTCGAGTGGCAGAAGGGTCAGGAGACCCCGGCCGGATCCCAGCTCAGCGAGCGTGCCGAGTCGATGGTCGCCTGTCCGAGGACGCGGCTGCCCTGGTAGAGCACCATCGTCTGTCCCGGCGCCACGCCGCGCATCGGGTCGACGAGGGTCACGAGCAGCTGCTGCCGCCCGTCCTCGTCCAGCTCGGTCCGGCCGCGGGCCGGCACCGGGTCACCGTGCGCCCGGACCTGGACCATGCAGTCGAACTCGGTCCGGGCCTCGACCTCGGCGATCGGCAGCCCGGCCCAGGAAACCTTGATGCCGCGCATCTGGTCCACCGCGAGCAGCGCCTCCGGGCCCACCACGACCTTGTTCTCCTTGGGACGGATCTCCAGCACGAAGCGAGGCTTGCCGTCCGAGGCGGGTCGGCCCAGCTTGAGCCCGCGCCGCTGCCCCACGGTAAACGCGTTGGCGCCCTCGTGCTCGCCGACCACGGAGCCGGTCTGGTCCACGATCTGGCCCGGTTCCATTTCGATCTTCTCGGCCAGCCAGCCGCGGGTGTCGCCGTCGGAAATGAAGCAGATGTCGTGGCTGTCCGGCTTGTTCGCCACGGACAGGCCGCGCCGCGCCGCTTCCGCCCGCACCTCCGCCTTGGACGGAGTGTCCGCCAGCGGGAACATCGAGTGCTTGAGCTGCTCGTGCGTGAGGACGCCCAGCACGTAGGACTGGTCCTTCGCCCAGTCCGCCGCGCGGTGCAGCTCCCGGTTGCCGTGTTCGTCCTCGATGACCTTGGCGTAGTGGCCGGTGCAGACGGCGTCGAAGCCCAGCGCGAGGGCCTTCTCCAGCAGGGCGGCGAACTTGATCCGCTCGTTGCAGCGCATGCACGGGTTCGGCGTGCGGCCGGCCGCGTACTCGGCGATGAAGTCGTCCACTACGTCTTCCTTGAACCGCTCCGAGAAGTCCCAGACGTAGTACGGAATGCCCAGGATGTCGCAGGCCCGCCAGGCATCGCGGGAGTCTTCGATGGTGCAGCAGCCGCGGCTGCCGGTGCGCAGGGTGCCCGGCATCCGGCTCAGCGCCAGGTGGACGCCGACGACGTCGTGCCCCGCATCCACGGCGCGTGCCGCCGCCACGGCCGAGTCCACGCCGCCGCTCATCGCTGCCAATACCTTCATGAAGTCATCCTCTTGTTGCTCAAATCGTTGGTCCTGCCGCGGCCGGTCCCGCCGCTACCAGGGCTGGGTGCCGGCCGTCCGGATGCTGGACACGTGCCCCGCCATGCCGGCCTTCCTGGCCCGCGCGTACGCCTCCGGCAGCGCGGCCACCAATGCGTCAACGTCCGCGTCCGTCGATGTATGCCCGAGCGTGAAGCGCTGCGCCCCGCGGGCCTCCTCCTCGGTCAGCCCCATGGCCAGCAGGACGTGCGACGGCCGTGGCACTCCTGCCGTGCAGGCCGAGCCGGTGGACGACTCCACGCCGGCCAGGTCCAGCAGGAAGAGCAGGGAGTCCCCCTCGCAGCCCGGGAACGTGAAGTGCGCGTTGCCGGGCAGGCGCAGGCCCTCCAGGTGCGGATCCGGCGCGCCCCGCAGCACCGCCTCCGGGACGGCGCCAACGACGCCGGCAATCAGCTTCTCCCGCAGGTGCGCCAGCCGCGGGGCTTCTTCTGCCAATTGGCCGGCGGCCTCCTCCGCCGCCGCGGCGAAGGCCGCGATCGCCGGGGTGTCCAGGGTGCCGGAGCGGATGTCGCGTTCCTGTCCGCCGCCATGCTGGACGGGCGTCAGCTTCACCGAGCGGCCGACCAGCAGCGCACCCACGCCCACCGGGCCGCCGATCTTGTGGCCGCTGATGGCCATCGTGTCCAGGCCGGAATCCGCGAAAGACACCGGCAGGTGCCCGAACGCCTGCACCGCGTCGGAATGCACGGGAATGCCGTGCGGCCGGGCCGCCGCCACGATGTCGGCGACCGGCTGCACGGTGCCCACCTCGTTGTTGGCCCACATCACCGTCACGAGTGCGACGGAACCAGGGTCGGCTTCGATTTCCCGGCGCAGCGCCTCGACGGAGACCACGCCGTCTCCGTCGACCGGCAGCCAGACGGCCTCCGCGCCCTCATGCCGTTCCAGCCATTCCACCGTGTCCAGCACGGCGTGGTGTTCCACCGGGGAACACAGGATCCGCCGCCGCTTCGGATCTTCGTCCCGGCGCGCCCAGTACAGGCCCTTGACCGCAAGGTTGTCGGCTTCGGTGCCGCCCGAGGTGAAGATGACTTCACTGGGGTGGGCCCCGGCCGCCGCGGCCAGCGTTTCCCGGGCGTCCTCAACCACCCGGCGGGCGCGCCGGCCGGAGCCGTGCAGCGAGGACGGATTGCCGCTGCGGCTAAGTTCATGGGTGAGTGCGGCCAAGGCCTGCGCCGAAATGGGCGTGGTCGCCGCGTGGTCAAGATACACGGGCACACCAGAATCTTACCGTCCGGTCCCCGGCTTTCACGAACCGGCCGGGCGTGCAAGCCATTGACTTGCCCGGCGGCGCTTTCTAAAGTCAGGAGCATCGGTTTTAGAAAGTTCCGCAGACCGTGCCGGATTTTCTTGCAGCGCAGCACCGGCAGGGGCCCAAGGAACCGAGCTCCAGGAGCCATGATGGAAAACCAGCCGTTCGTGATCGCCGGAGCAGGACTCGCCGGCGCAACCGCCGCCCGCACACTGCGCGAAGAAAGCTACGGCGGTCCCCTGGTCCTCCTCGGCGCGGAGAAGCACGAACCGTACATCCGGCCGCCGCTGTCGAAGGCCTACCTGGCCGGCAAGGAAGAAGCATCCGCGGCCCTGGTGCAGGAACCCGGCTGGTACGCGGACAACAACATCGATCTCCGGATCGGTGTCTCGGCCGCGTCGCTGCACCCCGGGGAGCATTCCCTTCGGCTCTCCGACGGCAGTTCCATGCAGTACGGCCGGCTCCTGCTGGCCACCGGCGCCGCCCCGCGGCGGCTGGACCTGCCCGGCTCCGACCTGGCCGGTGTCCACTACCTGCGCTCGCTCGAGGACAGCACAGGGCTGAAGTCCGCCCTCTCTGCCGGCGGCCGGCGCCTGGTCGTGATCGGGACGGGCTGGATCGGCATGGAGGTCGCGGCCACCGCGCGGACCCTGGGCAACGAGGTCACGATGGTCGGCCGGGACGACGTGCCGCTCCGTGCCGCCCTCGGCTCCGTAATCGGCAGCCGGTTCGCGGACAAGCACCGCTCCGAAGGCGTCATCATCCGCACCGGCACGCGCCCGATGGAGCTGGCCGGCGAGGACGGCCAGGTGTCCGAGGTCGTGCTGGACGGCGGCGAGCGCCTGCCTGCCGACCTGGTCCTGATCGCCGCCGGCGCGGTGCCCAACACGGCGCTGGCGGAGGCTGCCGGGCTCGCCGTTTCCAACGGGATCGACGCCGACGGCGGCCTGCGCACCTCCGCGCCCGATGTCTTTGCCGCCGGCGACGTCGCCAACGCCTACCACCCGGTCCTCGATGCGCCGCTGCGCAGCGAGCACTGGGCCAACGCGATCGAGCAGGGCATGACGGCGGCCAAGGCGATGCTCGGCCGGGATGCCGCCAATGACGCCATCCCGTATTTCTACACCGACCAGTTCGACATCGGCATGGAATACTCCGGCTATTTTCCGTGGGCCACCGCGGACCCGGTCATCCGCGGAAGCATGGACTCCCTCGAATTCATCGCCTTCTGGCTGCGTGAGGGACGCGTGGTTGCTGGTATGAATGTAAACATCTGGGATGTCCAGGAACCCATCCAGGACCTGATCCGCTCCCGCCGCCCCGTGGCCGCTGAGGATCTGGCCAATACCGACAAGGAGCTGACAAGCCTGTGAGCCAAGCGGCCCTGCACGGCACTTACCTGCCGGAGTTGGAACACCCGGTGCATACGTTCGGCTCCCGCCGGATCGACTTCAGCCGGCAGGTCGCACTGATGGCCATCATCAACCGGACGCCGGATTCCTTTTACGACGGCGGCAGGACCTTCGCGCTCGATGCCGCGGTCGACGCGGCGCTGGGTGCCGTGGACGACGGCGCGGACTGGGTGGACATCGGCGGCGTCCCGTTTGCCCCCGGACCTGCGTTGTCCGCCGCCGAGGAGGCGGACCGGATCGTACCGGTGATCGAAGCGGTACGGTCCCGGTCCGACGTCGTTATTTCCGCTGATACCTTCCTGCCCGAGGTGGCGCAGGCGAGCATCGCGGCCGGCGCGAACGTCATCAATGACACCACCGGGCTCCGTAACAAGGACCTTGCCGCCGTCGTCGCGGAAAGCGGAGCGCACATCGTCATCACCCACTCGCTCGCGGCGCCGCGGACCGTCTATCCCCGCCCGGAATACGCCGACGTGGTCGCCGAGGTCGGGGACTTCCTCCGCCGCAGGGTGGACGCGGCGCTGGAACTGGGCATCGCCGCGGACAAGATCATCATCGACCCGGGGCACGACCTGAACAAGAACACCCTGCATTCGCTGGAAATCACCAGGCGCTTCCGGGAGATTGCGGACATCGGGTTCCCCGCCCTGGCCGCGGTCTCGAACAAGGACTTCATCGGCGAGACCCTCGGACAGGAGAAGAAGGACCGTCTCGCCGGCTCGCTGGCGGCCGCAGTAATGTGCATCATGAACGGCGCCCGCGTTGTCCGCATGCACAACGTCGCCGAGGCCCGTTCCGCCGTGCGACTGGTCGAAGCCGCCTTCGGCTGGCGGGGTCCGGCGTACCTGAAGCACAACATGGGCGACGTCAACGAGCCGGCCCGCGGCTGATACGAAAGGCAGCGCATGGCATCGATGGCCCACGGCCTGGCCCCGATCAACCGGATCTTTCCCGAGCCCGTTACCGCAGCGACGGACGACCAACTGCTGCAGTGGTACGGCGATGTGCCGCAATCGGGGAACCGGGTCCGCTTCAATTTCGTCTCCAGCCTGGACGGTGCGGCCACGCTGGAGGGCCGGTCCGGCGGGCTGGGCAACGCCGAGGACCAGCACGTGTTCCAGCTGCTGCGGCGGCTGGCCGACGTCGTCCTCGTCGGGGCCGGGACCGTGCGCGCCGAAGGATACGGCGGTGACCTGCTGGGAGCCGAGGCCCGGCGGTGGCGTGCCGACCGCGGCATGCCCGAGCACCCCGCCGTCGCGGTTGTCTCCGGCTCGCTGGATCTTGACCCCTCCAGCGCGTTTTTCGGCGAGGCGCCGGTGCGCCCCCTGCTGTTCACCTCGGCCGAGGCCGACCCGGCCCGCCGGAAGGAGCTCGCGGCCGTTGCCGACGTGGTCGAGGCGGGGCAGGAACGGGTGGAACCGGCAGGAATCGTGCGGGCGCTGGCCGAGCGCGGCCTGCAGCAGATCCACTGCGAGGGCGGGCCGGCGCTGCTGGGCTCCTTCGAGGCGGCCGGCCTGGTGGACGAACTCTGCCTGACCGTCAGCCCGCTGCTCGTCGGCGGCACCGGGACGCGGATCGCCAGGTCCGGGGGCGGGCACCCGCCTCAGCCGCTCCGGCTGGTCCACGTCCTCGAATCGGATTCGATGCTGCTCCTGCGCTACGCCGCGCACCGTCCCGCGCCCGACGGCTCCCCGGCTGAATTAGGCTAGGATCCCGGGCACGAAGACGGAAAGGCGGCCGTGACTCCACCATCGCATTATGAGACCCTTGGGCTGCCCACCAGCGCCTCGGCCAAACAGATCAAGGCCGCCTACCGCAGGGCCGCGCGGGCAACCCATCCGGACCACGGCGGAGACCCCGCCGCGTTCCGGCAGGTGACGCTGGCCTACGAAGTGCTGAGCAACCCGGACACCCGCGCCACCTACGACCGGTCCTATGGGGCGGCCGGAGCTGCCGCCGCCCCGGCCGGCAACGCCGAGTCCTTCGCGGCCGGGCCGAACTTCACCACCGCCCCGCACCGGGCGCCGGACGGCCGCAACGCGGCGAAGGCCCCTGCGGTGTTCGTCCCGGCCTACGACTCACCCGCTGCATCGTCGGCCGTCCCCCTGGCGCTGGCTCGCCAGCAGATCCACGGCGTACCCCGCAAGCGCGGCATTTTCGGCGCGGCGTCGCGGCTGCAGCGCGAGGCGCGCACGGTGCGTCTGCTCTCCCAGCAGATCCTGCCCGACATGCCGTCCGCACGGCTGGTCAACGGCCTGCATTCACCGGACGGACGCGGCTATATCGACCATGCCCTCCTGGCCGGCTACCGCCTTGCCCTGATCGATTCCATGCTGCTGCCCCGCGGCATCTTCCAGTGGAACGGCACCACGCTGCGCAAGGACGGGCGCATCATCGAGCCGCCCAGCCTGGCTTCCGCGGTCCGGCGGATGCAGGACCTGTTCCCGGAGCTGAACGTCCAGGGCTGGACCGTCATCCACGCACCCGACGGCAACCTGCATGAGCCGGTGATCGACTATGCCCGCGGCTATGATCCGCACTCCCATTCCCCGGTGGACGTGGTCAACGCCGCGCGGCTGGTGCGCGAGCTGAAGTTCTTCCTGGCCTCCGGCCCCGCGCCGAATACCGTCCTGGTGCCGGCGCTCGGGAAGCTGCTCGCCGGCATGCACAAGTAGCCACCCTCCGCTGCTGCGACTGCGGCGGCTCGGGTCGTCGAGCAGTCCCCGCCGGCACGCTGATCCCGAACGTCTAGGATGAAACCTGTGTTCCGCATTCTCTTCTACACCCCCGAAATTCCCGGCAATACCGGCAACGCCATCCGGCTCGCGGCCATCACCGGCAGCGAACTGCACCTGGTGGAACCGCTCGGCTTCAGCTTCGAAGACTCCAAACTCCGCCGGGCCGGGCTGGACTACCATGACCTGGCCGTCGTCCACGTACACAAGTCGCTTGACGAGGCGTGGGAGGCCCTGCAGCCGGAGCGCGTCTATGCATTCACATCCGACGGCGAGCGGTCCTATGTCGACGTGGAGTACCGTCCCGGGGATGTGCTGATGTTCGGCCCCGAGTCTGTCGGCCTACCCGTTGAGGTCAAGCAGGACCCGCACATCACCGCACGGCTGCGGCTCCCGATGCTGCCCTCGCTGCGCTCCTTGAACCTGGCCAACTCGGCTTCCATCGCCGTCTACGAGGCGTGGCGCCAGCACGGATTCGCCGGAGCCAAGCTCTAAGCCGCCGCCGCGTGCCGCCCGGGATTCGCGCAGGTTCCGCGGCTATGCTGGAAACCTATGGACACGCCACTGCCCCGCGACAAAGCTTCCGCCAACGCCGATGACTTCGAGCCCGGTTCCTACCCCGAGCAGGAGCCCGCGGCAGAGCCGTCCGATGATTCCTCGGTGCTGCACGCGGACCAGCTGACGGTCGAGGACGAGATTCCGGAGCGGCGTCCAATGCCGCGGCGCACGAAGCTGGTGCTGCTGGTGGTCGCCGCCGTGGTGCTGATCGTCGGAGCGATTGCCGCGGTGCAGACCCTCGGCCGGTCCCCCGCCGATGCAGTCCTCGGCGCGGGAGACGTGGTGAAGACCAGCGTCGAGGGCGAGAATGGAGCCACCGCAGACGTGGCCGTGTCCGCGGACCGCAATGCCGCCGTCGTTACTTTCCGCGACCTTCCAGCGCCCGGCAACGGACAGGTCTACCAGCTGTGGAAGATTCCGGCCAGCGGTTCGGCGCCGGTCTCCGTCGGCTCGCTGAGCAGCGAAAACATCAGCGGCGAAGAGCCGGCCGTCGTGGAGAACATCTCGGGCTACAAGGCCGCCGCCCTGACCCTCGAGGCCCGCGGCGGAGCCCAGTCCCCCACCCCGCCGTTCACCCTCGAGCTTAAGCTCGCCGAGTAGGACGGGCGCGGGACCGACGGGGCTTGGAACCTGCCGGTCCCGCCCAACGCAATCGTCCCGCCAGGCCCCGGGCTTTGCGCGTCCCGCCAGGTCAGAAGCCGGCGATGGTGGACGCCGTGTTGATGCCGACCACGTGGAAGGCCTCGGCGCTGGAGCCCTCCGGCAGACAGCCGCGCCGCGCGTTCTCCTGCATCATGGCCCTGACCCGGCTTTCCATTTGCGCGACGTCCGGGTGCTGGCTGGCATGGACCCGGATGGCCGCGATCTTGACGTCGACCAGGTCCGTCACGTCCACGTAGTGGTTTTCCCGCTCCCGCGGAGCCCCGTAGAACCAAAGGTAGGGAAGCTTGTAGGCGGGCAACCCCGCGGCTGCCAGCTCCGGATAGGCGTAGGGGTTTTCGACCGCCGGGTAGACGGCGCGGGTGACGGCCTCGCCGCAGGCCAGGTGGTCCGGGTGGCTCTTCTGGATCCGGTCCCACGCGCGCTCCGGGTGCATGGCCAGTACGATCTCGGGCCGGATCCGGCGGATCAGCTCTACGGTCTTGCCGACCACCTCGTAGCTGGGTTCCAGGAAGCCGTCGCGCTCGTGGAAATAGTGGATGCCGCGGGCTCCGGTGATCCGCGCCGCCTCTTCCTGCTCCGCCGAGCGCCGGGCCACAATGTCCGGGCGGTGGGCCTCATCGAACCCTCCGGCGTCGCCGTCGGTCATGATGCAGTAGCTGACGTCGCTGCCGGCCGCAGCCCAGCGCGCGATCGTCCCCGCCGCCCCGAAATCGAGGTCGTCCGGGTGGGCGGCAAAGACCAGGACGCGCGCCGGCGCCAGCGCGGCGCCGGTTTCTTCCGGATCGGCCACGGCCGCCGCTAGCTCTTCCGCTTGCGGATCTCGGCCGCGGCCTGCGGCAGGACCTTGAAGAGGTCGCCCACGATGCCGAAGTCCGCGATCTCGAAGACCGGTGAGTCCGGATCCTTGTTGATCGCCACGATGACCTTGGAGGTCTGCATGCCGGCCTTCTGCTGGATAGCACCCGAGATGCCGGCCGAGATGTACAGCTGCGGCGAGACGGTCTGGCCGGTCTGGCCCACCTGAGCCGAGTGCTCGATCCAGCCTGCGTCCGTGGCCGCCCGGGAGGCACCGACCGCTCCGCCGAGGGCATCAGCCAGCTCCTCGACCGCCGAGAAGTCCCCGTTCACGCCGCGGCCGCCGGCGACCACGACGCGTGCTTCGGAGAGTTCCGGACGCCCGCTGGACGGCTTTTCCGTCCGGCCGGTGATCCGGGCCGCAGGCGCGCCGGCGGCCACCGAAACAGTCTCGGTCCGGGGCGCCGTGACCTGCGGGACGGTTTCGGCCTCGATGCTGTTGGCCTTGAACGTGATGATGGGCGTCCCCGTGCGGACCTGCGCCTCGACGGTGTAGGCGCCGGCCAGCACGCTCTTGGTGGCCGTGAAGTCATTTGCAACCGCAATGGCATCGGTGATGACGCCGCTGCGGCGCTTAATGGACAGCCGGCCGGCGATCTCCTTGCCGTCGAACGTGTTGGGCAGGAGGACCGCCTGCGGCTGCGTCCGGTCCATGGCCGCCGCGAGGAAGTCCGCCTTGCGGACGGCGAGGACGTCGTCCAGGTCCGCGGAATCCGCATGGACGACGGCGGCGGTGCCGTACTCGCCGAGGGCCGCCGACAGGCCGTCGCTGACCGGTCCCGGGACCGCAGCCACCGGCTCGCCGAGGCCGCGCGCGAGCGTCAGCAGTTCCCGGTGGCTCTTATGCAGTGCGCCGTCCGGAGTGTCGATGAAGACAAGAATGTTCGTCATGTTCGTAGAATCCTTTACGGGTCCGCCGCTGCTAAAGCAATTTCTGGCCGGCAAGGAAGTCTGCCAGGCGGATGCCGGCATCGCCCTCATCGGTGATGATGGTTCCCTGTGAACGCGCCGGGCGGGGCTTGGCCGCGACGACGCTGGCCCAGGCGCCCGCGGCGCCAACCTCCGCTGCGTCCACACCGATGTCCGCCAGGGAGAGCTGCGTGATGGACTTCTTCTTGGCCGCCAGGATGCCCTTGAAGTTCGGGTAGCGCGGCTCGTTGATCTGGTCGGTCACCGACACCAGCGCGGGCAGGGGCGCCTCGAGGGTGGCCGAGTGGCTGTCCGAGTCGCGCCGGGCCGTCACGGTGCTTCCCGCGACCTCCAGTTCGGAGGCGAAGGTGATTTGGGCCAGGCCGAGGCGCTCGGCCAGCTGGGCCGGGACCAGCGAGGTCTCGCCGTCAGTGGAGGCCATCCCGGTCAGGACCAGGTCCACGTTGCCCAGCGTGCGGATCGCAGCCGCCAGCGCCAGGGAGGTTCCGGCCGCGTCGGATCCGGCCAGGGCATCGTCACAGACGTGGAGGCCCTGCGTGGCCCCGATCTGCAGCGATTTCTTGACGGCGTTGACCGCCGCCGCAGGACCCATGGTCAGGGCGGTGACAACATTTCCGGCCTTGGGGCCGCCGCGGGCTTCGGAAAGCTGCAGCGCCGTTTCCAGGGCGTACTCGTCAAGCTCGGAGAGGATGCTCTCGTCCCGCTCCACGGTGTAATCGTCGTCGGACAAATGGCGGTCGAACTGGGCGTCCGGTACATGCTTAACCAGAACCACAATGTTCAGGGCAGGATCCTGCATCGTTGCTTCGTCTTCCTTCCGCGGTGCCCCGCAATGCTCTGCCGGTACAACTTACCTAACCATACCGGCAGCGCGGCGCACGAACGGGTCAGGTCCTGAACCGGAACGGCCGCGGCCCCCATACGGGAGCCGCGGCCGTGCCGCAGGCGGCGGGGTCACTTACCGGGATTTTCGCCGATCTTCACGTCCACAGTCTGCTCATTGCCTCCGCGCAGGACCTTCAGGGCTACGGTGCTGCCGACCGCGTGTTCGCGGATGGCAGCGGTCAGGGAGACGCTGTCCTCGATGACCCGGTCCTCTACAGCAGTGATGACATCGCCCTTGCGCAGCCCGGCTTCGTCGGCCGGAGAGCCATTGACCACGTCGGCGACCTCCGCGCCGACGGAGAACTGGGTTCCGCCGCTGGAGTTATCGGAGGCCTTGGCCGTGACGCTCACGCCCAGGTAGCCGTGCGTGGCCTTGCCGTCCTTGATCAGCTCGTCGGCGATCCGCTGGGCGTAGTTGCCCGGGATGGCGAAGCCGACGCCGATGCTGCCGCTGTCCTGGCTGGCCGAGGCGATCGCGACGTTGACGCCGATGACGTCGCCCTTGGTGTCCACGAGGGCGCCGCCGGAGTTGCCGTGGTTGATGGCGGCGTCCGTCTGGATGACGTTGAGGTAGATGCTGCCGCTTGACGAGGAAGAGGAACTGCCGTTGGAGTTCTCGTCCGGGAACTGGAAGTTCCACTGGTCATTCGGCGCGGGGCTCTGTTCTTCCTTCGGGGCTTCGGAGGACGAGACGCTGATGGTGCGGCTCAGCGTCGAAATGATGCCGTCCGTCACCGTTCCGCTGAGCCCCAGCGGGGCGCCGATGGCGATGGCCGTGTCTCCGACATTGAGCTTGTCCGAGTTGGCGAACGACGCCGGAGTCAGCCCGTCCGCCTCGATTTTGATCACGGCCAGGTCCGAGAGCGGGTCCGTCCCGACGACCTTGGCCTCGTGGACCTGGCCATCGCTCGTGCGCACCTCCAGGGTGGGATTCGAGGCCTGGCCGCCTAGGGTGACGACGTGGGTGTTCGTCAGGATGTGGCCCTCGCCGTCGAGGATGATGCCGGAGCCGGAGCCGCCGGAGTTTCCCGAGGCGACCGAGATCGTGACAACGCTCGGCGACGCCTTGGCTGCGGCTGCGGTGATTTCGTTGACGGAGTCGGTGTTGTTGACGATCAGCTGCTGGGCCGACGCGCCCGCCACGGACGCGACCGAACCGCCCGCCAGGGATTGGGCCCCGACGGCCACGCCGCCGCCGGCCAGGCCTGCCAGCAGCATGCCCGCCACCAGGGTCCCGCTGCCGAAACGTTTCTTCACCGACGGTTTAGTGGTCGGCGCCGGAGCGGCGCCGAATGCCTGCGGCTGCCCGAAGGACTGTCCCGAGTACTGGCCGTAGGACGGCGCAGACTGCGGATACTGCCCTTGGCTCCCGCCCTGTCCGTACGATGGCTGGCCGTACCCCTGTTGGCCCGAACCGCCCGGCCGCTGCCAGCCGGAGATCGGCTGGGTTGCCTGTGTCGACGTTGGGATGGACTGGGTATCGCCGGAGGCGGACGCCCCTGGTGCCTGGTCGGCAGAAGATGACCGGTCGGTATGGCCTTGGCCGGACGCAGGAGGAGTCTGCGGCTGCGGCGGTACTGCCGGGTTGTACCGGGGGTCGCCATCCCGATTGTGCTCAGACATGGTCTTCCTTTCTCGAAGCTGTCTCCACTATGCCTCGCTCCGCTGTGACTAGGACGCACGTTGGCTGGAAGTTATCTGGGAAGATGCCGAACGCCACATCGCCTCCCGCACCGGCGGAACCCTCATCTGACCTTGGGCGTTGGTTCGGTAGACGCTCCCCCGGGCGCACCATAGAATCGCAAGTGGGGGCGGGACGGAGGGTCTGCCTCTGGCAGCCGACACAATATCAGGCCGCCGTCCATGAGTGCACCACCAGGTGCTGAAGGGTTCTCGATGCGATCATTGCTCGCGCGGTTAGGGGCCGCTTTCGGCCTGTCCATAGTGCTCATGTCCCCCGCCGCAGCCATGGCCGAGCCCCCGGTCGACATTCCGCCCGGCGAGTTCGTGGTGGACCAGGCGAACGTCCTGGGGGCGGACAAGGCCGAGGTCGAAAACGCCGTCGAGGAATTGCGGCAGGAACACGGGCTCGGACTCTTCGTGGTCTACGTGGACACCTTCGAGGACCCCACGGATCCGCACGACTGGCTCGTAGCGACGGCGCAGAAGAAGGGCTTGGGCAGCTCGGACAGCATGCTCGCCGTGGCCGTCGAATCCCGCAAGGCATGGTTCCAGTCAGCCGAAGGCAGCGCGATCCGGCCGTACGACCAGCAGATCTTCCAGTCCATCAGCCCATCCCTGTCGCGGGGTGACTGGGCGGAGGCCGGCGTGCTTACCGCCCAGGCCATCTCGGATGTCGCTTCCGGCGGCAGCGGGGACGTCGGTTCCTCAGCTTCCGGAGGCTCGCTGGCCCCCGTGCTGCTTCTCGGTGGCGTTGTGGCTGCCGGAGGCGTGGGCACCTATCTCTACGTGAAGAACAAGCGCCGCCGGGGTCCCGGACAGCGGCAGCAGCACATCCAGGTCGGCCCTGACGGCCGTCCGCTGGACCCGCACCAAGCCATGAGCGTCGAGGACCTGAGGAAAAAGGCCGGCAGCCTGCTCATTGCCGCAGATGATGCCATCAAGTCGAGCGAGCAGGAGCTGGGCTTTGCCATGGCCCAGTACGGCGAGGACGCCGTCAAGCCGTTCTCCGATGACATCGCGGCGGCCAAAACCCACATGATGGAGTCTTTCAAGCTCCAGCAGCAGCTCGATGACCATATTCCGGACACCGAGGAGCAGCAGCGGGCCTGGCTCGGGGACATCATCCGGCGGTGCGAGGCCGTCAGCGCGTCCCTCCAGGAGCACAAAGAGGACTTCGACGCGCTGCGCGAGCTGGAGAAGAATGCGCCGGGTGCGCTGGCCGCAGCACGCAGCGCCGCGGAGGCAGCGCGGGGCCGGCTCCAGGCGGGCCGGGGCACCCTGGACCAGCTGCGGTCGCGCTACGCGGACTCGGCCCTGCAGCAGATCTCCGACAATATCGACCAGGCCCAGGAACGCCTCGACTTCGTTGCGAACGCCGGAGCCACCGCGGAGGAGAAGCTTGCCGCCGGGGACCGGAGCGCCGCCGTCGTTGCCGTCAGGGCCGCCGAGGAGAGCGTCCACCAGGCCAACGTGCTGCTGGATGCGATCGACAAGACCGCCAGGGACCTCGATGGAGCCAGGGACACGCTGGAACGCACCGTGGCGGACACGGCCCAGGACCTCGCCCAGGCCCGGGCGCTGATCGCCAACGGGCAGCATCCGGAACTGGCCGGGCCCGCCGCGCAGGTGGAGGCGGCGCTGGACACGGTGAAGCGCGAAATCGAAGGCGGCCGGACCGATCCGATTGCCCTGGTCCAGCGGCTCGAAGCGGCCAATTCGGAGCTGGACCAGGCACTCGCCGGCGTACGGGACGCGCAGGACCGGGCGCGCCGCGCCAGGGAGGTCCTCCAGCATGCCATCATGTCCGCCCGGGCCCAGATCTCCGGCACTTCGGACTACATTCGGGCCCGGCGCGGCGGCGTCGGCAGCGAAGCCAGGACCCGTCTCGCAGAGGCCGAACGGAATCTCGATTACGCCATCCAGATCGCGGACTCGGATCCTGAGCAGGCCCTCAACTACGCCCAGCAGGCCAGCGCCTTGGCTCAGCAGGCCGGCCAGATGGCGCAGCAGGATGTCGACGGCTTCGGCGGCATGGGCGGCTTCGGCGGCGGCGGTATGTTCGGCGGGCGCGGCGGCGGTTTGGGCGGCGCCATCCTCGGCGGCATCCTGATCGACTCCATCCTTCACGGCGGCCACCATGGCGGCGGAGGCTTCGGCGGCGACGGCGGCTTCGGTGGCGGCGACGTCTTCGGGGGCGGTGGATTCGGCGGCTTCGGCGGAGGATTCGGAGGTGGCGGATTCGGCGACGGCGGAGGTGCCGGCGGCAACTTCTAACTAGAGATGGACTCGACCAGCCTGACGGCTGTCATGGAAACCAGTTAGCAGATCGAAAGGTAATCCCTGTGGTAAAGCAATCAATTTTCGGCCGTATCTCCCAGCTGGCCAAAGCCAACATCAATGCCCTGCTCGACCAGGCCGAGGATCCGCAGAAAATGCTGGACCAGATGGTCCGGGACTACTCGAACAACATCGCAGAGGCCGAAAGCGCCGTCGCCCAGACCATCGGCAACCTGCGGATGCTCCAGGACGACCACAACGAGGACATGGAGAACGCCCGCAGCTGGGGCAACAAGGCGCTGGCCGCCAGCCGCAAGGCGGACGAGTACCGGGCCTCCGGCGACACGGTGGATGCCGAGAAGTTCGACAGCCTCGCCAAGGTCGCCATCCAGCGGCAGATTGCCTCCGAGAACGAGGCGCGGGGCGTCGAACCGACCATCGCGTCGCAGACCGAGGTCGTCGAGAAGCTCAAGACGGGCCTCAACCAGATGAAGGGCAAGCTGACCGAGCTGCAGAACAAGCGCAATGAGCTGGTTGCCCGCTCGCGCACCGCGGCCGCCCAGTCGCAGGTCCACGACGCGCTCAAGAGCATCGACATCATGGATCCGACGAGCGAGGTCAGCCGCTTCGAGGAGAAGGTCCGCCGGGAAGAGGCCCGCGTCCGCGGCGCGAACGAACTCGCGGCGTCCAGCCTCGACGCCCAGTTCGAAAGCCTGGAGGACCTGGGCGAACAGACCGAAATCGAAGCACGCCTGGCCGCGCTGAAGTCCGGCTCGGCGCCGGCTTCGCTCGAGTCGGGTCAGTAACCGCAGCCGGGAAAGGGCGGGGGGGGGGAGCAACCGATCCGCCGCCCCGCCCTTTCTGTATTCACCGCCGGCGTCCCCACCGCCGGCGTCCTCACCCCGCTGCCTCCACCCCGCTGTCGCCACCGCCGGGCCGGTCGCTGCCGGGGTGGTCCGCGTATTTGCGCCGGATGGCCAGCGGCAGCACCACCCACATCAGCACAAGCAGCAGAACCAGAACGGCGGCCGTGATGGTCGCAGCCGTCCGCCCCAGCACCATGTCAAAAATGAGCCACGTCGTACCGATCAGGATGAGTCCCGCGAACAGCATGGCTCCACGGATAATCCGATCGCTGTTGTCCACCAGCGCCAGTCGGATGTGCCGCCGGAAGAAGACCCGATGCATGTTCACGGCCGACAGCAGCAGCGCCGTGATGCTCGCCGAGACGAAGACCAGGACCAGGTAGACGGTGATCTGCAGGCCATCCAGCTCCGCAAATTTCTGCTGGAAGGGCAAGGTGAGCAGGAACCCCGCCAGGATTTGGATGCCTGTCTGCATCACCCGCACTTCCTGCAGGAGTTCGTACCAGTTCCGGTCCAGCTTCTCCGCCGGTGTCTCGTTGCGTCCGCGCGGAGGCTCTTCGAGCGCGTCGCGGGAATCAGTGCCCATGAGCCGACACTAGCGCGGGCCGGTGCACATTGTTCGCAAATGCAGGAAGGTCCCGGCCGGATTCCTCCGGTCGGGACCTTCATTCGTTGCGGGGAGAGGATTTGAACCTCTGACCTCTGGGTTATGAGCCCAGCGAGCTACCGAACTGCTCCACCCCGCGGCGCTCTAAATACCTTACAGGCCGCGGGGTGGCTGGGCAAATCGGACCGTTACGGCGCCGGCGTCTCGGTCGGAGCCGGGGTCGCCTGGCCTTCGGCCGGCGGGGTCTCGCCGGTGATCTTGCCTTCGGCTTCGATGGCCTGGCGAAGAGCAGCCTGCAGCTTCTCCTGCGCCTTGCCGTAGGCCGCGAAGTCGCCGTCGGCCAATGCCGCCTGGCCTTCCTGGATGGCGGCCGAAGCGGCCTGGAGCGCATCCTGCAGCGTCTTCTGGTTGTCCACCTCGGCGGGCGGGCCACCGGCGTCCTTCGGGGTCTCCCCCACGTTCCCCTGGTCCCCCGTGGTCGCGCCGGAATCGCCTTGGAAGACCTGGTCGAGGGCTTCGGACAGGGTCGGGGCGAATCCGACTTCCTCGCCGAAGCTGACCAGCACCCGGCGCAGGGTCGGGTAGGAAGAGGCTCCGGAGGACTGCACGTAAACCGGTTGCACGTACAGGATGCCGCCGCCGACGGGCAGCGTCAGCAGGTTGCCGTTGATGACCTCCGAGGCGCCCTGCCGCAGCAGGTTCAGTGCCTGCGAGACCGTTGTGTCCGAGTTGAACAGGTTCTGGGCCTGCCCCGGGCCCGGGACGGTGATCTCGCGCGGCAACTCAAGCAGCCTGAGCTTGCCGTAGTCTTCCGATTTCACGCCGTCCTTGCCGGTACCCGCGTCCGCCTCCGCGGACAGGAAGCCGTAGAGGACGTTGCGCGGCTCGCCGCCCGGCGCCACGAACGGAATGAACGGGGTCGTCAGGGAGAACGCCGCCGTGTCCTGTCCCGGCATCTTGAGCGACAGGTAGTAGGCGGGCTGTTTGACGTCAGTATTGGCGCCCAGCGTGGGATCGGTCGGAACGCTCCAGGCGTCACTGTTCTCGTAGAAGCGGCCGACGTCCGTCACGTGGTAGCGGGCGAGCAGTTCGCGCTGCACCTTGAACAAGTCCTCCGGATAGCGCACGTGCGCCATCAGCTCGGCGGACATGTCCTTGTACGGCTTCAGCGTGGTCGGGAAGACCTTCTGCCAGGCCTGCAGCAGCGGATCCTGGTCATCCCAGGCGTAGAGATCCACCGAACCGTCGTAGGCATCCACGGTGGCCTTGACTGCATTCCGGATGTAGTTAATGTCCTCCGGCGGCAGCGCGACGGCACGGCCCTCGGCGGTCTGGGTGTCCTGCGTGGCCCGCTCCAGCTGTTGCGGGGTCGAGTACGGGAAGTGTTCGCTGGTGGTGTAGGCATCCACGATCCACTTGACCCGGCCGTCCACGATCGCAGGGTAGGGGTTTCCGTCCACCGTCAGGTAAGGGGCGACCTTTTCCACGCGCTCGCGCGGATTGCGGTCGTAGAGGATCTGCGACTCGGAGTTGACCGTGTCCGAGAGCATCAGGTCGGTAGACTGGAACTTCAGCGCGTAGACGAGCCGGTTGAACCAGTTGCCGATGCTCGGGCCGCCCTCGCCCGTGAACGTGTTGCGCGATTCGGTGTCCGCCCCGGCGCTCTGCGGGCGGTCGATTTCGACGGGGGACGCACCCTCGGGGGCTCCGACAACCGAATAGTCCGGCGAGGACTCGCCGAAGTAGATGCGCGGCTCGTAGGTCGAGTCATCCCCGAGCTTGCCGGTCGAGGGAATCCCGCTGAGCAGGAACGACGGCTTGCCATCCGCCTGCACCTGGGAACCCGCGGCGGCGACGACACCGTAGCCGTGCGTGTAGAGGACGTGCTCGTTGACCCAGCCGGACGGGATGCCGCCGGTGTTCAGTTCGCGGACCGCGATGACGGTGTCCTGAACCTTGCCGTCGATGTTGTAGCGGTCCACGTTCAGGGTGTCGGAGAACTGGTAGTACTGGCGGAACTGCTCGAGCTGCGCGAACGCGTTGGACACCAGGTTCGGGTCCAGCAGGCGGATGTTCGCCGTCGTTTCGGCATCCTGGCGCAGGGCGCCGGCCTCCGCGTTCACGGTGGCGTCGTAGGAGGTGACCTCCGTGTCCTCGAGGCCATAGGCCAGTCGGGTCAGGCCTATGTTGCGCTCAATGTAGTCGGCTTCGAGGTTGCGCTCGTTCGGCGTGACCTGGAAGCGCTGGACCACCCACGGGTAGACGCCGCCCGCGAGGATGGCCGTCACGACCAGCATGGCCGTGCCGACCAGCGGGAGCCGCCAGCGGTTCATCACCGCAGCAACGACGAACAGGATGGCGACGATGATCGCGGCAACGGACAGGATCGCCTTGGTCGGAATGACGGCGTGCACGTCCGTGTAAAGGGCGCCGGTCCAGCTGCCCGAGTTGGACTGCACGGTGCTGTAGCGGTCCAGCCAGTAGTTGACGCCCTGGAGGACCAGGAAGAGCGCCGCAAAAACGGCGACGTGGATGCGCGCTGCGTTGGAGGCGAAGAAGCCCTTTTCCTCCAGCCGGATTCCGCCGTAGAGGTAGTGGGTAAGCAGCCCGGCGATGCCCGCGATCAGCACGACGCTGACGAGGAAACCCGTGATGAAGCCGAGGAACGGCAGGGTGTTGAGGTAGAAGCTGTAGTCCAGACCGAACTGGGGGTCCTGCTGGCCGAACGGAACCTGGTTGAAGAACAGCAGGACCGTCTGCCAGGCGGACGCCGCGGCGGTGCCGGCAAAGCCGCCGAGCACGATCGGAATGCCGACCATCAGCAGCTTGCGCACCGGTTCGAGCTGTTCCTGGTACCGGTTGAGGTTGTCCTGCATGGCGTTGTCCGGCGCGTACACCGGACGGGAACGGTAGGCCACGCGGAGGCTCAGGTAGACCGACGCCGCCATCACGAGGAACGCTACGACGAAGATCGCGATCCGGGTACCGTTCTCCTTGAGGAAGACTTCAAGATAACCCAGCTGGTCGTACCACAGGATGTCCGCGTAGACCTGTGAAAAGAACACGAAAGCGACCACGAGGACGGCCACCACAATCAGGGTGGGTACCAGGGGCGAACGCTTCTTCTTCAGCGGACTTGGTGCTGTTGGCCGGTCATCAAAGGGCCGGTCTGATCCGAAAGTCACTCTCTACCTCATTGTCTGCATGCATCGAGCATTACGGCGTGCCGGGGGCACAAAAACCCTCCGGTTGTTCCACGATTGCGCAGGCCTGGAGGTTCCGCTGCCTCCCATTCTGCCTTGCGGCACTGACTGGCGCGAAGCCAAGCGGAGGCAGTGCCGGATTCCGACACCCGATTGTGACTTTCAGCCGCAGGACGGTAACCCGGCCGTGTTGCCGCCCCCGATTTGTTCGACGGCCTTGACCGCCCCGTCCAGGTTGTCGACCTTGACCACCTGCATGCCGTCCGGGACATGTCCCGCGACTTCGCCGCAGTTGCCGGCCGGTGCCAGGAAGACGGTGGCGCCCTGGTCCCTCGCACCGTCCATCTTCTGGACGATGCCGCCGATCGGACCGACCTTCCCCTCGGCGTCGATGGTCCCGGTTCCGGCGAAGTGCTTGCCGCCCGTCATTTCCCCCGGCGTCAGCTTGTCGACGATGCCCAAAGCAAACATGAGGCCGGCACTCGGGCCGCCGACGTTGTCGAGCTGGATCTTGACGTCGTAGGGGAAATCGAAGTCCGTGCCCAGCAGGACACCGAGCTGGAATTCGCCGTCGTCGTTCGCTTTGGGACTGACGTCCACGTCCAGGTTCTTCCCGTCCCGGACCACACCGAGTTCAACCGGCTGGCCGTGCCCGGCGTTGAGCTCATCGCGCAGCACCTCGATCCCTGTGACCGGCTTGCCATTGACGGTAGCGACGACATCATCCATCTTCAGCAGGCCCTCGGCGGCCGCGTTGTCGGCAAAGCCGACGACGGTCATCCGCTGGTCGAACTTCACGCCCAAGTGCGCCAGCGCCGCGGCGACCGAGGTCTCCTGGGAGGATGTCATGGCTGCGGCGTTCTGGTTCTGGATTTCTTCCCCGGTCACTCCCGGAGGATAGACAAGTTCCTCCGGGGCGACGGTCTGCCGCGGATCGAGCCACGCCGCCGCGACCTCGAACAGGCGGACGGGATTCCGCGGCCCGCCGCTCATGTAGACGGTGGTCAGGTCCAGGTTGCCGGAGGTGGGGTAGGTCTTCTCCCCCGGTATTTCGATCAGCGTCCGGCTGTCCACGGCGCCGATGGTGTTGAACGACGGTCCCGGTGTCTCGATGACGTAGGGGGCGGGCAGCAATAGTGCGGCAAGCCCCAGGCCTGCCCCGACAATCCCCGCGGCCATCATGACCGGCCGGCGCCGGTTCTTCGGCGGGTTCGGCGCCGCCGGCGGCTGCTGGCCGCCGGTCGCCGTCTGCGTCGGGTCAGTCAATGGTTGTCCTTCCGGAAGCGGGCACGTCGGTGGAGAATGTCCTGCCCAAAGCCTACGCGCTCGGCGGGATCCGGCCGGTCATCCCGCCGGGCGCGACCGGTCGCCGCCAAGGATCACCGGACGGGCCGCCGCGCGGATTTGCCCTCAGCGAACCGTCGCGCTGCCGCGCGACAGGCCGGGAAAGCTACCGGTAACGTGGAACCAGCAGCAGTAAGGAGCGCCCGTGGCCCGCACTGCTGCCCAGGCCCTGTATCCGCGGCGACCCCCCACAAGGACCGGTGGTAGTGATGACGTCCAATCCAGCCAACAATGGCGATGATCCCCAGGATCCGCTCTCCGAGATGTTTGCCAAGTTCTTCGGCGGCGGAGAAGGCATGGATCCTGCGGAGATGGCCAAGGCGGCCGGCCTGCCCTCGGACCCGAACATGCTCGCGCAGATGTTCCAGCAGGTCCAGGCCATGATGAGCGCGGGCGGCGACGGGCCGGTCAACTGGAAACTGGCGCATGAGAGCGCCCGCCAGGTCGCCGCTTCCGACAACGATCCCTCTATCGGTACGAACCAGGCCCGTGAGGTGGACGAGGCGCTGCGGCTCGCCGAGCTGTGGCTGGACCCCGTGACCGATTTCGAGGGAACCGGCCTCATTGGCCAGGCCTGGTCCCGGGCCGAGTGGGTCGAAGCCACGCTTGACACCTGGAAGCGCCTGACCGAGCCGGTGGCCAACAGCATCGCGTTTGCGCTGACCTCCGCCATGACCGAGCAGGTTCCCGAAGAGATGAAGGAAATGCTGGGCGGTGCCCGGTCAATGCTGCAGAACATGGGCGGCGCGCTCTTCGGCATGCAGCTGGGCCAGGCTGTGGGGGCGCTGGCCAAGGACGTGGTCAGCTCCACCGATATCGGCCTGCCGCTGGCCGAGGGGAAGATGGCGCTGCTGCCGACCAATGTGAAGGCATTCGGCGAGGGGCTGGACATCCCCGAATCGGAAATCCGACTGTTCCTGGCCGTCCGCGAAGCCGCCCACGCCCGCCTCTTTATGCACGTGCCGTGGCTCGCCGGGCACCTGCTGGGCGCGATCGAGAGCTACGCCCGCGGCATCCACATCGATATGTCACGGATCGAAGAAGTGGCCCGGGAAATCGACCCCACGAACCCCGAAAGCATGCAGAACGCATTCTCGCAGGGCGTGTTCATGCCGCAGCGTACGCCCGAGCAGGAGGCGGCGCTGCTCAAGCTGGAAACCACGCTCGCCCTCGTGGAGGGGTGGGTGGACGAGCTCAGCGCCGCCGCCACGGCCAATCTGCCGTCCGCTGGCGCCCTGCGCGAAATGGTCCGCCGCCGCCGCGCCACCGGCGGCCCCTCGGAACATGCCTTCGCCGCGCTGGTCGGCCTGGAGCTCCGGCCCCGCCGGCTGCGCGATGCCGCCGCGCTGTGGGCCGCACTTAAGGAAGAGCGCGGCCTCGCCGGGAGGGACGCCATCTGGCACCACCCCGACCTGCTGCCGACGGCGGAGGACCTGGACGATCCCGCCGGCTTCAGCTCGCGGCGCCAGTTGCTCGATGCCTCGGACGCCGAAGTGGACGAGGCGCTCCAGAAGCTGCTCTCGGGCGGCTTCGATGAGCCGCAGGCCGGGAAAGATTCCGGTAGCGGCGGCGAATCCGACGACGACGGCGAAGCGGGGACCCCGGGCAAGGACCCCAAAGCACCCGACGCTTAGTCCGCGTCCGCCGTTCGCCCCTCGGCCCCGCCGTCGTTCTTGAGGCCCTTGGCCGTGGCGAAGTCGACGCCGTGCAGGAATCCCTTGGCCCGGTCCAGCTCGGGGTAGGACCGCAGCAGCCGCCAGAAGGCGGCGCTGTGGTCCGCCTCGATCAGGTGTGCCAGTTCGTGCAGGATGACGTAGTCCACCACCCAGACAGGCATGTCCGCGAGCTTGTCCGAGATGCGGATGGTCCTGCTCGCCGGCGTGGCCGAGCCCCACCGCCCGTTTTGGTTGGAGACCCAGCGGATGCTGCTCGGCTTGGGCGCACCGTCGATGTACCGCTCCGAGAGGGCCACAGCCCGCGCCATCAGCTCCCCGTCACCGGCCGCGAGCCGCTTCTGGCCGGCACTCTGGCGCGACTCCAGCTTCGAGATCATCCGCGGCACCCATTCGCGTTCCTCGCGGGCCGTGAAATGACCCGGCAGGGAGACGACCATGGTGTCGCCGCTCCAGGTTGCCGACACCGTCCGCCGGCGGCGGTGCGAGCGCTTGATCCGCACCGGCTTACCATCCGCGGTGGTCCACACCATCCCGGCCCTGGCGGCCGCCAGCAGGGACGGACCGCTGTCTGAATTCTGCATGCCATTGACGTTATCGTGCTCCGATCCCCCGCCGCACCATCCTGGTCCTCCCGGGCCGCCAGCTGTGGATAACTCCGGCGCGCCCGCGGCCGGGCGTGCCAGCATGGGAGTCCCAATCCGGCAGGAGGAACTGATGGCGGCCTACAGGATCAATCCGGGCCTGCGCCTGGTCGAACGCGCAGACACCGTCCAGATCGGCTACGGGTCCCGCGGCATGGTGCTCAGCGGAACCGACGCCGGGGACCGTCGGTTCCTGCAGCTGTTGCGCCGCGGCCTGCCGGAAGACGAGTTGGCGGCGGTAGCAGGCCGGTGCGGCATCAGTCCGGAACGCGGCCGCGGCCTGCTGGCCGCACTGGGACCGGTGCTGGTGGATTCCTCCGAGGCCGGCCCCACCGGCCTGCGCGCAGACCGGCTGGCGCCCGACGCGGCGCATTGGTCCGCCGTCTACGGGTGCGACTCTTCCGAACTGCTCGGGCGCCGGGCCAATGCGGCGGTCCACCTGATCGGCTTGGGGCGCACGGGAGGCGCGATCGCCTGCGCGCTGGCGGCAGCGGGAGTGGGCACGTTGCTGCTCGAGGACAGTGCCACCGTAAGCCCGGCCGACGTCGGGTCGGGCGCCTACCGCCTGGGGGACGTCGGACTGAACCGGGCCCAGGCGGCGCGGAAAATGATTGCGCACATCGATCCAACGGCGTCGACGCACATCATGATCAATACAACCGCCCCCGGGACGGCCGCGAGCAGGCCACGTTTCCTGGATCTGGTGGTTTATACCGACCGGGACGTGCCCTCAGCCGAAGCGGCGCGTGCCTTGGCGGAATGCGGCAATCCGCACCTGCCCGTCCTGCTCCGCGAATGCGATGCGCTGGTGGGGCCGCTGGTGGTCCCGGGCGAGACCGCCTGCCTCGACTGCGTGGACCGGCATCAGGCCGGGCAGGACCCCGACTGGAACGAGATCTCGGCGCTCCTGCGCCAGGATGCCGCCGCCGGACTGCCGTCCGTGGACGAGGCCGCGCAGTCAGTGGCGGCGGCAGGGCTGGCCGCACTCCAGGCCCTGCTCTTCCTCGACGGCAGGAACCGGCCCGCCGCCTGGTCCGCCGTCCTGCAGCTGCGCAGCGGGGACGGCACGGTCGGCAGGCACGAGTACAGCCCCCACGACGGCTGCGTCTGCCAGCTGCAGCCCGGCCTCCGCCCGGCGCGCCGGGTGTCCTAGT
Source organism: Arthrobacter sp. USHLN218 (assembly GCF_037144715.1). Taxonomy (NCBI): domain Bacteria; kingdom Bacillati; phylum Actinomycetota; class Actinomycetes; order Micrococcales; family Micrococcaceae; genus Arthrobacter; species Arthrobacter sp. USHLN218. Next base: position 577,680 of record NZ_JBBCYT010000002.1, on the reverse strand, counting down.
TCCCGGCCAGGATGCGCAGCACGTCTTCGCCGTAGCGTTCCAGCTTGGTTCGCCCCACGCCTGCCAGGCGGGAGAGCTCCTGCAAGGACTGTGGGCGGGCCTCCGCAATCGCGGTCAGGGTGGCGTCGGTGAAGATCACGAAGGCCGGCATGGCCGTTTCCTGGGCCACGTCCTTGCGCCACTCCCGCAGCGCCTCGAAGGTCGCTTCCTCGTACGTGGGCGGGCAGTTGTCGCAGCGTCCGACCTTGCGCTCGGCTCCGCTGGCCAGCAGGGTGCCGCACACCCGGCACTTCGCGGGCGCGGCCCGCTTCTTCCGGGTGGCGCCGGTGACCGGCCGTGCGGGTGCGGACGACGACGACCGCGGGCGGAGTCCGTCCAGGAAGCGCGAGGGCCGGCGGTGGGCCCGGCCTCCCGGCGTCCGGGCCAGCGACCAGGACAGGGCCAGATGCTGCCGTGCGCGGGTGATCCCGACGTAGAGCAGCCGGCGTTCCTCGTCCACGCCGTCCTCCGTGTCGGCAAAGGAGATCGGCATCAGCCCCTCGCTGAGGCCGACCAGGAAGACCGCCTCCCATTCCAGCCCCTTGGCCGAGTGCAGGGACGCCAGCGTGACGCCCTGGACCGTCGGCGCATGCTGGGATGCGGCGCGTTCTTCCAGCTCCAGGACCAGGTCGTGCAGCGTGAAGACCCCGCCCGCGGCCTCGCCTCGAGCGGTGTTGAGTTCGTCCGCGAGCGCGACCAGCGCGGCCAGGGATTCCCAGCGCTCACGCACCGCTCCCCCGGACTGGGGCGCCTCGTCCGTGTAGCCGAGGTTGCCGAGCACGTCACGAACCAGCTGGGGCACCGGGTCCGTTCCCGCGGCCCGGGCGCTCGCCCGCAGCTGGAGCATCGCGTCGCGGACCTCGCGGCGGGCGAAGAACCGCTCGGCTCCGCGCAGCTGGTAGCCGACGCCCGCGCCGGCCAGGGCCTGCTCGTAGGCTTCGGACTGGCCGTTGGTCCGGTACAGCACAGCGATTTCGCTGGCCGGGATGCCCTCGGCCAGCAGGCTCTTGATGCGCCCGGCGACCTGCGCCGCCTCGGCCTCGTCGTCGGGACACTCGGTGAATGACGGTTCCGGTCCGGCGGCACGCTGTGCAATGAGCTCCAGCGGCTCCGGCCAGGGATCGTTGCCGCCCCGGCGCGGATGCCGGGTGCGTTCGGTCAGCAGCGAGTTGGCAAGATGCACCACCTGCGGCGTCGACCGGTAGTCCCGCACCAGCTTGACCACCTGTGCGGACGGGAACTTCCGCGTGAACTCAAGCAGGTGGCGGGAGGTGGCGCCGGTGAACGAGTAGATGGTCTGGCTCGCGTCCCCAACGACGCACAGTTCCTGGCGATCTCCGAGCCAGAGGTCCAGCATCCGCTGCTGCAGCGGCGAAACGTCCTGATACTCGTCGACCACGAAATGGCGATACTGGTTGCGGACTTCCGCCGCTATCCGGGCATCCTCCTGCAGGATGCCGACGGTGATCAGCAGCACATCCTCGAAGTCGATGATGTTGCGGTCCGTCTTGACGTCCTCGTACGCCTGGAAGAGCCGGGCGACGGTCGTCAGGTCGAATCCGGCGGGTTCCGCCCGCCCCGCCGCCGCACGCACATAGTTGTCCGGCGTGAGCATGGAGACCTTGGCCCACTCGATTTCCGAGGCGAGGTCGCGGATGGCGGCCCGGTCGGCGGACAGCCGGAGCCGGCGCGTGGCCTCGGCAATGACCTGGGCCTTGTGGTCCAGCAGCGCCGGCTGCTGTCCTCCGACCGCCTGCGGCCAGAAGTACTGCAGCTGGCGCAGCGCCGCGGCGTGGAAAGTGCGGGCCTGGACACCACCCGCGCCGAGGTCCCGCAGGCGAGAGCGCATCTCCGCGGCGGCGCGGGCGGTGAACGTCACGGCCAGGATCTGCTGCGGCTTGTACACCCCCGAGTGCACGCCGTACGCAATGCGGTGGGTAATGGCCCTGGTCTTGCCCGTGCCTGCGCCCGCCAGCACGCACATGGGGCCGGTCAGCGTCGAGGCGACCGTGCGCTGTTCGTCGTCGAGTCCGCCCAGGATCCTGTCTTCCAGGCCGGCGGCCATGCCCGGCAGCGCCACGCTCAGCGTCCTTCCTTCGGCTCCGGCAGCGGACCGCCGTACCAGCGCTCAATCAACGCCCGCGCGATGGAGATGCCGCCGGCCACCTGGACCTGCCCGTTCTCGATTGCCGACGCCAGTTCCGCGCGCGTAAACCACTGGACGTCCAGGATCTCCACCCCGTCCGGCCGGGTCGCCGTGCCCGTAGCGGTTGCGGTGAACCCAAGCATGAGGGAGGACGGGAAGGGCCACGGCTGCGAACCAAGATACTGCGGGGAGCGCACGACGACGCCGGACTCCTCTTCGACCTCGCGGATCACGGCCGCCTCAAGCGATTCGCCCGGTTCCACGAAGCCGGCCAGTGTCGAGTACCGCCCGGCGGGCCACGCCGCGGAATGGCCCAGCAGCAGGCGGTCCTGTTCATCGACCACTGAGACGATGATCGCCGGGTCAGTGCGCGGGTAGTGTTCGCTGCCGTCCTCGGGGCAGCGCCGGACCCATCCGCCGGACTCGACTGCAGTGGGGGCGCCGCAGCGCGGGCAGTGCGTATGTGTGGCATGCCAATTGGAGACCGCCGCGGCCTCGACGAAGAGGCCGGCATCCTGCACCGAAAGCGTGGTGGCCACGTCACGGAGCCCCAGCCACTCGCCGTCGTACGTTCCCTGATCCTGTGGCGCCACGGTTTCCAGGACGATGTCCGTGCCGGCGGGCACCTCCGACCCCTCTTCGGCCCGGCCCAGGTAGATCGAAGCCGGGGGCAGCACGCGTCCAGCGGAGGGCAGCAGCACGATCTTTCCGTCACGGATCAGTGTCTTGCCGCCTGACATGAGCATCACCGCAGTGCTCTCCGCACCCCCGATCTTGTCCAGGAGGCCGGGGTCGCCACGCCGCTCGCAGCCGCGGTCCATGGTGCTCTGGGCGAGGGTCAGCCCGCCCAACGGTGGAAATCCGGCTTCATGCGTCGCGGTGCTCATACCCTCTACCGTACTAAGAGCGGAGCCGTGGCCGATATTCGTGCCGGTCGGCTGGGGAGAACCGGCACGGCCCTCCTCCCCGATTCGCGCGGTCTGCGACTCGCCGCCGGGACCGCCCCACTGCGGCTCGGTTCTGCCTTTACGGTGGAAGATGTGAGAAGGACACCTATGGAACTGGCCGCCTTGGCCAGCGCGGCCGTACCCGGGCTTTCCCCCGCCGGGGTAGTGAGTGCGCCCGACGACGCGGCAGATTTCACTTCGGCCGTGGTCATCGACGACGCCGGAAAGCAGTGGCGGGTCCGCTCACCGAAGCATGCAGAGGCGAGCATGCGGCTCGAGACCGAACTGCTGGTGCTGCGCTCTTTCTCGCCCGGCATTCGGGCCGAGCTCTCCTTCCAGGTTCCGTCCATCGCCGGCACGGTGCAGCGCGGCGAGCTGCGCACTTTTGTCTACAACCATGTTCCCGGGACCACCCTGGACCTTGAGGCCTTGGTGGCCGAGGGCGGCGGGCTCCCGATGGAGATCGGCCGGGCGATGGCGGGAATCCATGACCTGCCGCAGTCAATGGTGGACCGGGCCGACCTGCCCAGCTACACGGCGGACGAATTCCGTACCCGGCGGCTGAACGAACTGGACCAGGCGGCCACCACCGGCAAGATCCCCTCGGCACTGCTGCGCCGCTGGGAGCATGCGCTCGAAGACGTCACGCTGTGGAAGTTCAATCCGTGCGTAGTCCACGGTGACCTGCACGAAGACAACCTCCAGATTTCCGAAGGGCTGGTCACCTCCGTGACGGGCTGGACGGACCTGCGGATCGGCGACCCCGCGGACGACTTCGCCTGGCTGATCGCCGTCCACGAGCAGTCCTTCGCGGACGTGGTCCTGGAGACGTACAACAAGTACCGCACGGAAGCCGTGGATCCGCATCTGATGCGCCGCGCTGCGCTGGCCGCCGAATTCGCATTGGCCCAGTGGCTGGTGCGCGGCGTGGCTGCCGACGATCCGGACATGATCGCCGAGGCTGAAGAGATGCTGAAGGAACTCGAGGCCGACATCCGCGAGTACGGCGGCCAGCCGATCAGCGTGGAACTGCCCCCTGCACCGGTTGTCGTGTCACCGGTTCCGGCCGCTGACCGGCCTACCGCACCCGGGACAGGCGGGGTGCCCGCTCCCCCGGCAGCGCGGCCGGGCGGCGGACGGGCCGCGGACGGCCGTTCCGGCGAAAACGACTCTCCGGACGACGGGGACGACGCGCACGCGCACGATGTTGGCGGGGCCTCCGTTGTCCTGATCCGCGACGCCGCCGGCGACCGCGGATCCCGGCCGCCGGTGGTGGTCGGCGGCGCGGCCGGCAGCGGCCCGGACGGTTCCGTTGTTGTGGTCGAGGGGGCCGTCGCCGCGGGCTCCGCCCCGGCACAGGACGACGAGTCCGGCCGGGACGGTGCCGGGCGTCAAGGCCCCGATCGGTACGGTGCCGCCGACGGAGCCAGCAGCGCCGAACACCGGCGCGGGGCGGACGAGCCCGCGGCCGACGGCGATGTATCACGCCTACGGACCGCTGCCGGGGAAACCCCGAATCCCGAGGCGGCAGCAACGCGCGGCCTGCCCCCGGCAGGGGGCCCGGAGGCTCCGACCACCGCCATCCCCGTCATCGAGCCGCGTCCCCGCACCTGACTATCCTCCTGCGGGGGTGCAGGCCGCGCGGACAATCGCCTCCAGCGCCTCTTCTCCCGCCAGGTCATGCGGCCTCACGGTCCTGTCCGCCGAGACATAGTAGAACGCGGCCTTGACCTGCGACGGGTCGATCTCCTGCAGTCGGGCCCAGGCCAGCCGGTAGACAGCGAGCTGCACCGCCCGCACCGCGAGCTTGCCCGGCGCGGGCGGTGTGCCGGTCTTCCAGTCCACGAGGTCCCAGGTGCCGTCGGCATTTCGGAAGACGGCGTCGATCCTGCCCCGGACCACCACGTCGTCCACCTTTGTTTCGACCGGGACCTCGATGGCGGCCGGCGTTCGTTCGGCCCATTCGGAGCTCTTGAAGGTCTGCATCATGGCCGCCAGGTCGTAGGCCTCGTCGACGTGCCGGTCGGCGGGCAGCGCAACTTCGTCGAGGTCCAGCATGCCGGCGGTGCCGAAGAACTCTTCCACCCAACTATGGAATGCGGTTCCCTTGCGCGCTGCCATTCCCGGCTTCCGGGGAACAGGGCGGCGCAATGACCGGATAACGTCTTGCGGATTGTCCTTCAGCTCCACGAGCAGCGACGCGGAAATGTGCGCCGGCAGCTCCACAAGGTTCGCGGTCCGGGGCGCGTTGTGTTCCTGGAGCAGCAGCCGGGCCTCCCGCGTCCACGGGGTGTCCTCGGACAGCGTGCGGCCCTCGGCGAGGGCATCGAGCACGGCGGCCGCGGCGCGTTCCGCTGCTTCCCGTCGCCCGGGCCTGCCCGGTTCCTCCCGCCCGCCGCGGAAGCGGCGGGGCCCTTCGAGCGGGTCGTAGGGCCAGTACGCGGACTCGATTTCCAGCCGCGCAGGATTGGCGTCGCCAAGTTCCTCGTCGGTGATCCAGCGGGCCACCGCCGCAACGTCCGGCTCCTCCGCGGCAAGCTCCGCCAGCTCCGCCAGGAACACGGACGGCGCCGACGGCTTGGCCCTGCTCCCGCACCAGGCTGCCGAACTGCACACCAGCAGGTGTTTGGCCCGTGTGTAGGCGACATAGGCGAGCCGGCGTTCCTCTTCCTCATGGTGCTGCTCGGCGTCCGCTTTGTAGTCTGCTTCGGCATTGAGCCACGACAGCTGGTCGGGCTGGTCAGTGTCCCACTGGGGCAGGTCCGCGGCGTCCCCGCGCAGCGGCCAGGGCAGCGCCTCGTTGCCACTGGTCCAGCGGCTGTTCGAGGCGCTGGGGAAGTCCCCGGAGTTGAGTCCGGGCACAAACACGGCGTCCCACTCCAGCCCCTTGGAAGCGTGCACAGTCAGCAGCTGCACGGCATCGGGGCTCACTTCGACCTGGGCCACGTCGAGGCCGCCCTCCTGGTCCGCGGCTACCTCCAGCCAGGCCAGGAATGCGAGCAGATCCACCCGGGGCGCCGTCTGCATAAACGCCGCCGCGGCATCCTGGAAGCCGTCCAGGTTCCGCCGTGCATGGTGGATCGACACCCCGGGCTTGGAGGCTACCTCCAGATCGAGCAGCATGGACCGCTCGACTTCGCCCAGGAGGAGCAGCAGGTCATCGCCCACAAAGGTGCGTAGCTGCCGGATTTCCTCCCCGAGCCGGTGCAGCCGCGACAGCGCCGCATCCGAGAGGCTCCGTCCGTGCCGCGACGTCCAGCCAGGCTTCGGCAGCCGGTCCAGTGCTTCGACGAGGGAGGCCGCTTCCACGAGATCCTGCTGCACAACCTCGGTTGCCGCAGTCTGTTCGTCCTCGTCCAGATCAACCGGCGACCTGGCCTCCCCGGCACGGCGCCGCTGGCTCTCCAGGAACCTCGACCAGTCCGCGAAGGCCATCAGGTCTGCGGGACCAATGCGCCAGCGGGCCCCCGCCAGCAAGCGCATGAGCGCATCGGAGCGTCCTGGGTCGGCCAGCACCTGCAGGGTCGCGACCAGGTCTACGATCTCCGGCTGGCCCAACAGCCCGGATAGCCCCACGATCTCGAACGGAATCCCCCTGGCCTCTAGCGCCCGTGCAATCGCCGGAATCTGGGCGCGGCGGCGGCAGAGCACCGCAGTGGATACCGGTTCCGCGGCTCCCGATTCGGGATCCCGGGAATAGACGGTCCGTCGCGCCGAGGCGACACCGTCCGCCACGTGCTCGGCCTCCTCCGTGTCCGTCCGGAACCGGGCCAGGAGGACTTTGCCGTCGCCGGCACCGGGCCGCGGCCGAAGCGGCGGCACTTCGATCCTGCCGGGCTTCGGACGATTGGGATCCACCGAGTTCAGCGGTGCCGCCACGCGGTTGGCCATCCCGAGCACATTGACGCTGTTCCGCCACGCGATCGTCAGGAAGTTCGCGGGTGCAGGCAGCCGACCACCGTCCTCGAGGACTACCGGGAAGTGTTGCCGGAAGGCGAAGAGCTGCCCGGCCGAGGCGCCCCGGAATCCATAGATTGACTGGTTGGGGTCGCCCACCGCGGTCACGGCGTGGCCATCCCCGTACAGCTCGGAAAACAGCACCATTTGGGCATGCGAGGTGTCCTGGAACTCGTCCAGCAGCACGACCTTGTAGCGCGATCGTTCCAGGTCCCGCGCCTGCGGTACCTCGCGGGCGATGGCAGCGGCCAGGGAGACCAGGTCGCCGTAGTCCAGCACGCCGCGTTGCCGCTTCGCTGTGCTGTAGTCGCGGGCCAGCCCGGCCACCGTGATCCGTGTCTTGAGCCGATTGAGGAGCTTGCCGACATCTGCCTTCGGCCGCCGCGTGCTTCCCGCCACATATGGAAGGTCCTCGATGCGCTCGATCTCCCCGTGGAGGAAGCCGATCGCGTCTTCGGGGGCAGCCAGATGCTCCGAACACTCGCCGGCGAATTGCATCACGGCCTTAACCAGCGTTGCTTTCCCGCCGGTCAGGTGCCCGATATCCCCCTCATAGGCTTCGACAACCTGGCTGGCCAGCTGCCATGACTGCGCGCTGCCGAGCAGCACGACGTCCCGTTCGATGCCGAGCCTCAGGCCGTAGTCGGACACCAAACCATTGGCATAGGAATGGTAGGTGGAGACTTTAGGCTCGAGCAGGCCGGCGGCGTCCCCGCTGTCGCCCGGCAGCAGACCATGGCGGTCGAGCTTGGCCAGCTGCGCGCGGATCCTCGCCGCCAGCTCCCCCGCGGCCTTCCTGGTGAAGGTGACGCCGAGGATCTCGTCAGGCCTGACCAGCCCGTTGGCTACGAGCCACACGACGCGGTCAGCCATGGTGGCCGTCTTACCCGATCCTGCCCCGGCGATCACGAGCAGCGGCTGCAGCGGCGAGCTGATGATGCGGGACTGTTCCGGCGTCGGCTGGTGCTGGCCGAGCTTGGTTGCCAGCTCTTCCGGCGTGAACGTCGTTGTCGAATGCTCCACGCTCATTCGGTCACCTGCTTTCCTTCGGCGCACAGCGGACAGACTCCCGGAAGCCGGCAGCCGTGCGACCCGTTTCCGGCTTTGAGCGGATCGTGTCGTGCCTCGAACCGGTTGCCGGACATCAGCCGGGCCGCTTCGTGGATCGTCGGGGTGGCCCAGTCTTCGGCCTCGCCCAAGGGCTCCTGCTGCTGGATGCCGACACTCTTGACGTCCTTGCCCAGCTGCACCAGCGCCGCCCCGCCGGGCGGCGGCGAACCATCCGGAGCCTCGGCCAAGGCACCGCCGAAGGCGCCGGCGAGCACCGCAGCCTGATAGCTGCCCAGCTGGGGATGCCGTTCAACATCTGCCGCGGTGGGCGCAGACTTGCCCGTCTTGAGGTCGACGATGACGAGCCGTCCATCGGCATCGATCTCCAGCCTGTCCACCTGTCCGCGCAGCCGTGCGACCCGTTCTGGTCCCGGCAGGTCGACTGAGAAATCCTGCTCGACGGCAACCAGGCGGCGCCCGGACGAACGCATCAGGATGACGTATTCGGCGAGCTTGCGGACCATCTTCTGGGCGCGTTCGAAATCCAGCCGTCCTTCCCAGTTTTCCTTCATGCCCAGGCTCGGCCACCGGCGCGCCAGTTCCTCGACGTACTCCGTGCCGCTCGCCTCCGGCATGTCCTGGGCAATTCCGTGCACCAGGGTGCCCAGGCTGCGGGCGAAATCCGTAGCGGCCTCCCCTCCTGCGGCCTGGACGAACCAGTCCAGCGGCGACTTGTGGACGGCTTCGACGCGGGACGGCGAAACCGGCACGGGCTGGCCGTCCGGCACCACGGGTTCCTCAGTGCTGAGTGGAAGCAGGCCCCACCAATCCGACGGATGAGCTCCCGGCACCGGGACCGGGCTTGCCGACAGCATGGCGAGTCCGGCGGCTGCCTCCGCAGCCAGCTCCTGCGACGTGGGGTGCTGTGCCCACTGCCGAAGCTCCGCGGCCAACGCCCGGAGCGTCCGCGGCCGCATGACCTTGGTGAGCGGCCGAGGGTCGTCCGAATCCAGCCAAGGATCCACAAGATCGATGAACCCGGACGGCTGTGCTTCCTCCGACTGGACTGCCGTGCAGACCAGGATGCGTTCCGCCCGTGAAACCGCCGTGGAGAAGCTTCGGAGCTCGTCGTACCGGGTCTCCCGGAGCCGGGCGGCAGGATCCATCCGGCGGGCCTGTTCGATGCCGCCTTCCAGGGCGTCAACGAACTGTGAACTGCCCAGCAGCTCCCCGCGCAGCCGGGTATTGGGCCAGATGCCGTCCTGGATCCCGGCCACGATGACCATGGGCCAGCTCCTGCCGGCGGCGGAGGCCGGGGTCAGCAGTTCAACCGCGTCCTGGACCTGGGCCCGCGGAGCCAGGTTGTCCATGGGCAGTTCCTGGTTCAGCATGTGGTCCAGGAACTGTGCAGGGCTTGAGCCTGGCAGCTGGTCTACGTAGCGTTCGGCTGTGTGGAACAGCGCCATCATGGCGTCGAGGTCCCGATCGGCGCGGGTGCCGGCCGGACCGCCCTGGAGCGCTTGGGCACTCCACCTCTCCGCCAGCCCAGAGCCGGCCCAGAGCGCCCAGAGCACCGTTTCGGCATTGGCACCTGGCTCCTGGGCCGCCTCGCGGCCGGCCGCCAGCATCCGTCCGATGCGCCGCGCCGGGGCCGCCTCGCGTCCCAGCCCGGCCAGGGACTCAGGGTAACCGAGCGCCTCAACCAGCAGATCGTCGCTGCGGCGGCCTCCGCCACCCAGGAGTTCCTCCCGCCGCAAGGATTGGCGAAGCCTGCGCAGATCTATCGCCGTAGCGCCCCCGATCCGCGAGGTCAGCAGGCCCACGGCGCGGTCGGGCGTGAGCTCCTCGTCCTCCAACACGATGGCCATAGCTTCCAGCAGCGGGCGGACCGCGGGCTCATCCCGGACCGCCGTTTCCGCCACCGGTACCTTGACGGCGATGCCCTGCCCGGTGAGGTAGCGGGCCAGTTGTGACAGCTGGCCGCCGGTCCGGACGATGACCGCAATCTCGCCGAGCCCCAGTCCCTCGAAGAGTTTTGCCTCCATGATCCGCTGTGCAACGTACCGCTGCTCGTGGACTGGAGAGTCAACCAGATGGGCCCCGACTCGCGCTGCCGGCGCCTCGCCGGAGGCAGGGGGCACCAAAGCCCTCGCCCCCTGGGCTCCGGGGACAAGGGAAATGCGCGAGGCAACCCGCTGCCACGCTTCTGCCACAGGGACGGCCATGCGGTGGGCCCGGGTCAGTTCCATGACCCGCAGGCCGGCGCTGCCCGGAGAAAGCAGGTCGCGGAGCCGGACGAGCAGGTCGGGCCGGGCGCCGCGGAAGCCCTGGACGACGGTATCCGGGGACGCCGTGACGACGACGTCCTTGCCCTCCGCCAGCACGGAAAGGAATTCATAGACCGCCGGATTGGCTTCCTGCAGGTCATCGACCAGGATGAGGTCCAGCCGTTCGCGCTCCCGCTCGAGGAACTCCGGGTCATCGAGCAGCAGCTGGCGGGCCGCCGTGATGATGCCGGCCGGGTCGAAGGCCTCGGGCATGCGCAGGTCGATCAGGTCCCGGTACTCACGGAAGAGTGCCGCCGCCGCGCGCCAGTCTTCCCGGCCGAGGCTGGCGCCGAGTAAATCCAGCTGCTCGGAGGTGGCGCCGTATTCGATCACGCGGTCGAACAGCTGGCGTATTTCCTGCCGGAAGCCACGGGTCTTCAGCGCCTCTCCCAGGTCTGCGGGCCACAGCGTTCCTGCCCCCAAGCCCGCGCGGTGTCCTTGCAGCAGTTCGGCGATGATCTGGTCCTGCTCGGGGCCCGACAGCAGGCGCGGGGTTCGCCCGATCAGCGGGAGCCGGCCCTCCGCCCGGGCCCTGCGGATCAGGTCGAAGGCGTAGGCCGCCCACGTCCTAGACGGAGAAGTGCTGAGGCTGCGGTCCAGGCGGGCGGTCAGCGCGTCGCGCAGCCTTGCGGCGTGAAGTCGGGACGGTCCGAGCATCAGGATCCGTGCCGGGTCCAGCCCGGACCGGCCCACCCTCCGGACGGCAAGCTCCACCAGGACCGTGGACTTGCCCGTGCCCGGAGCACCGTAGACCAGTACCGGACCGCTGCCCGCGGGAAGCCCGATCACGGCCTCCTGCTGGAGATCCGGTATGGGTGCCGCGGAGAGCGTCCGGCTGGGGCGGACGAGCCGGAGCTGCTCCGGAAGATCAGTCGTTATGCTCACGGTTCCATTCCAGCAGCCGGCTCCGACAACTTCCGGCTCAACACTTCGATGCGGGCAAGATCACTGTCCGACGGGAACCACCTGGCCCGGCGCATGGCCACTCGGTGGCTGGAGCTGCCGAGGGCGGAAAGCGGGGTCCGTTCCTCCTCATAGTGCGGCAGGGCCCGCTCCACAAGCCCTGCCGGCAGCGTGCCGTCGGCCCGCACGATCCTCCACCAGGCCACCTCGGATCCGTAGTGCGACATGACCCGGCCCACCTGCCGCGGCCCGCCGGCGTCCAGCAGTTCGGCCACGTCGCCGTACGTGAGCACCTTGCCCGTCGGCACCATGGCCGCAATCCCAAGAACGGCATCTACGAACTCCGGGCGCATGGCTTCCACTCTAGAGGTCCGGACACACGGCTCCTCCACAGGACGCGCAGAGCCACTTCAATCCACACGCTCCTCCGCCTCCCCGAAAATGTCGCATCCGGCCGGTAGCGTGGCCGCATGATGAGCTGGCATGAACTTCCCCGGGCGGCCTTCGACGTCGAGACAACCGGGCGCGACCCCCTGGAGGCCCGCATCGTTACCGCCTCCATCGTGCTGGTGGACGGGACCGGCCGTCCGCTGGAACACCACGAGTGGCTGGTGGACCCCGGCGTGGACATCCCCCTGGAAGCCAGCGCCATCCACGGGGTGACCACGGCGCACGCCCGTTCGCAGGGGCAGAACGCCGCCGAGGCGGCCGCCGAAATCTCCTCGGTCCTCGGGAGCTTCTTCGCCGAAGAAATCCCGGTGATGGCATTCAATGCCTCCTACGACTTCACCGTGCTCGCTGCCGAGTGCAGCCGTCACGGGCTGCTTCCCTGCCGCCCCCGGCCCGTCATCGACCCGTTTGTGCTGGACAAGCAGATGGACCGCTACCGGCGCGGCAAGCGGACGCTGACTGCCATGAGCGAGCACTACGGCGTGCGCCTCGAAGCCGCGCACACCTCGGCAGCGGATGCACGGGCAACAATCGGCGTCGCCGACGCCCTCGCGCGAAAATACCCGCAACTTTCCATCGACCCCCTGCAGCTCCACGACGCCCAGATCACATGGTGCGAACGCCAGGCTGCAAACTTCCAGGAATGGCTTCGCCGAACCAACCCCGATGCGCTCGTGGACGGGCTCTGGCCGTTGCGGGAGGCCCGCGAGGCGGTACCGGCCGGCGCTGCCTCGGCCTAGCACCGGAAGGGAGCGGATAGGGCATCACCGGCAGGGCTGTCATAATTATGGTGTCCGTTCCTGTGCCCGAAGGCCAGGGCCGTCCCCTACTGCCAGAGGATCTATGATCACTGTTACCGACCTCCGCAAGGTCTACCGCCAAGGCGACCGGGAAGTTGTCGCCCTCGACGGTGTCAGCCTGCAGGTACCGAAGGGCTCGATCCACGGGATTGTCGGTCATTCCGGCGCCGGCAAGTCCACCTTGGTCCGATGCCTGACCCTGCTGGATGCACCGACCTCGGGATCGGTCAGCATCAACGGCGCGGAGCTGAGTTCGGCGCACGATGCCGATCTTCGGGCGGCGCGGCGCCGGATCGGCATGATTTTCCAACATGCCAACTTGATGGACTCACGGACCGCGCTGGCGAATGTGGCGCATCCGCTGGAGATCGTGCGCAGTCCGAAGCGGCAGACCCGCGCGAAGGCCGCGGAGCTGCTGAAGCTCGTGGGCCTGGAGGGGTTCGAGAATGCCTATCCGGCGCAGCTCTCCGGCGGACAGAAGCAGCGCGTGGGAATCGCACGGGCCCTCGCTTCCGATCCGGATGTCCTGCTCTGCGACGAGCCGACGTCCGCCTTGGATCCCAAGACGACGGATGAAATCCTGGCACTAATCAAGGACCTGACCCAGCGGCTGCAGCTGACGGTTCTCGTGATCACCCACGAAATGCACGTCATCAAGCGGATCTGCGACTCCGTTTCGCTGTTGGAAGGCGGCAAGATCGTCGAACACGGTCCGCTGCGCACGGTGGCGGCGGATCTCGGCAGCAAGCTCTCCCGCACGCTCCTGCCGCTGCCCGCCGCCGAGCCGCTGGGCGCCGGAGTCGTCCTGGAGGTGCTCTTTTCCGGCGATACGGCATCGGCACCCGTGCTCAGCGCTGCGGCGCGCAAGTTCGACCTCGACCTGAACGTCCTTGCCGGCAGTGTCGAGTCCCTGGACAACGCGCAGTTCGGCCATCTCCGCATTCAATTGCCCGAGGGTGCCGACGCCGGTCCGGTGGTCGGCTATCTGCGTGACCAAGGCGTCTCAGTAAGCTTTTCCGGATCGGAGGCAGCATGAACCTGATTGAAGAACTGACCACCAATCCCGGAATCACCGAAGCGCTGCCCGAGGCGATCGGTGAGACCTTGCTGATGGTCTCCGTTTCCGGGCTGTTCACGCTGTTGATCGGGCTCCCCCTGGGCATCTTCCTCTACACCAGCGCTCCCGGCGGGCTGCGTCCGATGCGGATCACCAACCACATTGTGTCCGACGTCATCGTGAACATCACGCGCTCGATCCCGTTTGCCATCCTGATGATCTCGCTGATCCCGCTGGCCCGTGTCATCACCGGTTCCTCGATCGGGCCTCTGGCCGCCTGCGTTTCACTGACCATCGGCACAGTGCCGTTCTTTGCGAGGCTGGTGGAGACCGCCCTGCGGGATGTCAGCTCCGGAAAGATCGATGCGGCCCTGGTGCTCGGTTCCACGCGGATGCAGATCGTTTCCAAGGTCCTCGTTCCCGAGGCCCTGCCGGGTCTCGTAGCGGCGCTGACCACGACGCTGGTCACCTTGGTCGGCTACTCCGCCATGGCAGGCCTCACCGGCGGCGGCGGGCTGGGACAGCTCGCTTACAACTACGGGTTCCAGCGGTTCGACACGACGGTCATGCTGGTGACCATTGTCCTGATGGTCATCCTGGTCCAGGCCATCCAGTGGATCGGAGACGGGATTTCGCGGCGGGTCGACCACCGCAGCGCGGGCGGCACGGGCAAGAAGGCCCGACGCCATGAACCCAAGGCCGCCGTCGGGCTCTGATCCCGAACGGCCGGGAGGCCCGCTATCAGCCAAGAACTTCCTGCACGGTCCCATGGCAAGTGCAGAAGACTGCAGCCAGTAGCCGCTAGCTGCACCACGTCCGGCCCGTATGCCTCATCGGACCGGGATATTCGAAAGGAACGCACTCAGATGCGTAGAACACTCACTCTTCTGGGCACCGGCATTGCCGCGGCCTTGGCGTTGACGGCTTGCGGCGGATCCCAGTCCGCTTCCGACGCCACCCCCGATCCGGCCAACCCGGTGACGATCACCGTCGGCGCCGGCCCGGTACCGCACGCCAAGATCCTCGAATTCGTCGACCAGAACCTGGCCGAGGAGGCCGGCATCGACCTCAAGATCGAGGAGATGACGGACTACCAGACGCCGAACATCGCCCTCAATGACGGGTCGATCGACGCCAACTACTTCCAGCATCTGGCGTTCCTTGAGCAGCAGATGAAGGACAAGGGCTACAAGTTCGAACACGGCGCCGGCGTCCACATCGAGCCCTACGCAGGCTTCTCCTCCAAGCACAAGGACATCAAGGAAATCCCCGACGGCGGCACCATCGCGATCACCAACGATCCGGCCAACCAGCCCCGGGCCCTCAAGATGCTCGAGGCGGCCGGACTGCTGAAGGACATCAAGGAGGACAGCGCCGCCCTGACGCTCACGGACGCGCAGAACCCGAAGGGCCTGAAGTTCGAGGAAAACCAGCCGGAGATCCTGCTGCCGCTCATCGACGATCCCAAGGTCGACCTCGCCATCATCAACGGCAACTTCATCCTCGAGGCGGGGATGAGCACCAAGGATGCCCTGGTCGTCGAGTCCACTAAGGACAATCCCTACGCCAACTTCCTGGTCTGGCGCGCCGGCGAGGAAACTCCGGCCATCGCCAAGCTGGATGAGCTGCTCCACACCCCCGAGGTGAAGAACTACATCGAGAAGACGTGGCCCAGCGGCGACGTCACCCCGGCGTTCTAGGACGGCCTGAACCTTCCGGATAATCCTGGATCAGCAAGGCCCCGGCAACCAGTTCAGCGCGCGGTTGCCGGGGCCTTGCCGCTTCACCGGGAAGCAGCCTGTTCCGGGAAAATGCAGTTGGAGGATCAGCCGGTAGCCGTCTGTTCTGCGGGTTCGGACGCCGGACGGTCTTCGCCGTACCCGGACATGACGCGGATGACGACCCAGCCGACGGCGGCGATCGGCACAGCCAGGATGCCGCCGATGATGCCGCCAAGGATTGTTCCGGCTGCCAGGGCCAGCAGGATGACCAGTGAGTGCAGGCTCACCGAGCGGCCCATCACGACCGGCTGGAGCAGGTTGCCCTCGAGCTGGTTCACCAGGATCACGACGCCGATCACGACCAGCGCGGCGACCGGCCCGTTGGCCACGAGGGCCACCAGCGCCGCAAGGACTCCCGCAACGGTGGCGCCCACAATCGGGATGAAGCCGCCGATGAAGATCAGCACGGCCAGGGGCAGCGCCAGCGGAACCTGCAGGATGAAGAGTGCCAGTCCGATGACGACCGCATCGACAGCCGCCACGATAGCCGTTCCGCGGACGTAGTTGCCCAGCACGTCGACGGCCTTGGCGCCGGCCAGCTCCATCTTGCCCCGCCGCCGGGCCGGGACCCAGCGCAGCAGGAAGGACCAGATCCGGTCGCCGTCCTTCAGGAAGTAGAACAGGACCACGGCCATGAGCACGGCCCCCGTGATCACTTCGGTCGCCGTCGACAAACCGCTCAGCGCGCTGCGGCGCGCCGCGGAACTGGTCAGGAACTCGCCGATCCCGGCGACCGCCTCGTCGATCTGGGCCTGGCTGACCGGCAGCGGGAAATCCGCCATGAAGGTCTGCAGCTGCTTGAAGCCTCCCGTCGCTTGCTGGACCAGTTCCTCCGACTCGCTGCGGACCGCGAAGACTATACCGGTAATGATGCCGCCGAGGACTACCAGCAGGCCGAAGAAGGTCGCCGACGTGGCAAGGGTGCTCGGCCAGCCCCAGTCCCGCAGCTTCCTGACCAGCGGTGACACGGCTGCGGCGAGGATGAGCGCGATGAGCAGCGGGATCACGACGAGCTGCAGCTGCAGCATGACGTACACCGAGACCGTCACCAACGCCAGGGTCAGCAGGATCTGGGCCGACCGGGTAGCCGTCCGGCCCAGTCCGTCGGACCAGAGGCCCGGATCGGAAGGCGTTGGCCGGCGCCGGCTTTGGTGCGCTTCCAGCAGCTGCCGCCGCCGCGTCGTCAGTGTCATGGATGCTCCTTAGCTGGGCGGCGTCAGTTCGGCGGTGTTGCCGCCGCCGCGGCCTCGGCGGCCGCGGGCAGTGCTGCGTAGACCTTGTCCATGGCCCGGGCGTCGTGGGCCGCGGAAAGGAACCAGGCCTCGAAGACCGACGGCGGCAAGTACACGCCGTCGTTCAGCATCGAGTGGAAGAACGGCGCGTAGCGGTACGCCTGCTGGCCCTGGGCGTCGTCGTAGTTGCGCACGCCGTGCTCCGACGTGCCGAAGGCGACGCTGAAGAGGTTGCCGGCCCGCTGGATGCTGTGGTCGACGCCGGCGGCGTCGAGCGCCGAGGACACGGCCGCGGAAAGTTCGAGCGAAGCCGCGTCGATCCGGCCGTAGACGTCCGGGGTCGCGGCGGTGAGCGTGGCGATGCCCGCCGCCATGGCGATCGGGTTTCCGGAGAGGGTGCCGGCCTGGTAGACCGGGCCAACCGGGGCCAGGTAGTCCATGACCTCTGCCCGACCGCCCAGCGCGGCCACCGGCAGCCCGCCGCCGATGACCTTGCCGAAGGTCATCAGGTCCGGCGTGAACGGCGCAGCGCTCTGTGCCGCTCCCCCGGTCAGGCCCCAGTAACCCGCGTAGCCGGTGCGGAAGCCTGTCAGTACTTCGTCGAAGATCAGCAGTGCGCCGTGCTCGGAGGTGATCCGGGACAGCCCCGCGTTGAAGCCGTCCTCGGGGGTCACCACGCCCATGTTGGCCGGCGCCGCCTCGGTGATCACGGCCGCGATGTCCTGGCCGTGCTTGGCGAAGGCTTCTTCCACGGCGGCCAGGTCGTTGTAGGGCAGCACAAGGGTTTCCGCAGCAGTGGCCTCGGTGACGCCCGCGGAGCCGGGCAGCGCCAAGGTAGCGAGGCCCGATCCGGCCGAGGCCAGCAGGCCGTCCAGGTGGCCGTGGTAGCAGCCGGCGAACTTGATGATCAGGTTGCGTCCGGTGAAGCCGCGCGCCAGCCGCACGGCGGTCATCGTGGCTTCGGTGCCCGTCGAGACCATGCGGAGGCGTTCGACGGCGGCGACGCGGCCCATGACCAGCTCGGCCAGTTCCGCTTCCGCCGGGGTCGAGGCCCCGAAGGAGAGGCCGCGGTCCACGGCGGCGTGGACCGCCTCGAGGACGGCGGGGTGCGCGTGGCCGACGATGGCCGGGCCCCAGGAGCAGACCAGGTCGACGTATTCCCGGCCGTCGGCGTCCGTGAGGTAGGGACCGGAAGCCGAGACCATCACCGGCGGGGTCCCGCCAACGGAACCGAACGCGCGCACCGGTGAATTCACGCCGCCGGGCATCAGTTTCAGGGCACGGTTGAACAGTTCTTCAGAACGCGTCATTGCTTACTTGCTTTCCTTCAGCCAGCGGGCCATCTCGGCGGCCCAGTACGTCAACACCATATCGGCTCCGGCGCGGCGGATGCCCAGCACGGACTCGAGGATGGCGGGTTTGCGGTCGATCCAGCCGTTGGCCGCGGCGGCCTCGATCATGGCGTACTCGCCGGAGATCTGGTAGGCGGCCACCGGAACCGGGGACATCTCGGCCACGTCGGCCAGGATGTCCAGGTAGCTCATGGCCGGCTTGACCATGACCATGTCGGCTCCCTCCTGCAGGTCAAGCTCGACCTCGAGGATCGCCTCGCGGCGGTTGGCGGGATCCATCTGGTACGTCCGCCGGTCGCCCTTCAACTGCGAATCGACGGCTTCCCGGAAGGGGCCGTAGAACGCGGACGAGTACTTCGCCGCATAGGCCAGCACGGCGGTGTTCTGCAGGCCGGCCTCGTCCAGGGCCTGCCGGATGACGGCGACCTGGCCGTCCATCATGCCGGAGGGACCCAGCACGTCGGCGCCGGCCTCGGCCTGCACGACGGCCATCCGGGCGTAGACCTCCAGGGTGGCGTCGTTATCGACGGAGCCGTCCGGGGCCAGCACGCCGCAGTGGCCGTGGTCGGTGAACTCGTCAAGGCACACGTCGCTCATGACCACCAGGTCATCGCCGACCTCGGCCTTGACGTCCGCGATCGCGCGGTTGAGCACCCCGTCCGGATCCACCCCGGCGCTGCCCGTGGCGTCCCGCACCTCGGGCACACCAAAGAGCATGATTCCGCCGAGCCCCAGTTCGGCGGCCTCGGCCGCCGCCTTCCGCAGGGTTTCGGGCGTGTGCTGCACGACGCCGGGCATGGACTGGAGCGGCACGGGCTCGCTGATTCCCTCGCGCACGAACGCGGGCAGGATCAGCTGCGACGGTTCGACCCGGACCTCGGCGGTCAGCCGTCGCATGGCGGGCGTGGTGCGCAGGCGGCGGGGACGGTGTTGGGGGAAACTCATGAGGCTCCTTCAGCGTCGGTTCGGTGATTGTTCGAGGGCGGCGGCCAGTGCGTCGGCGATGCCCTGCGGGGTCGGCTGGGCGGCGGTCGCGGCCAGCTGCAGGCCCAGCCGCCGGGATTCAGCGGCGGTGCTGTTGCCGATCGCCACCAGCAGCAGTTCTTCCGGCAGGTGCGGCGCCACGTGGTGCAGCCGCCGGGCGAGGCTCGGCGAGGTGAGGACAATGGCGTGGATCTCTCCGGCCGCCACCGCCTCATTGAAGTCCTCCGCGGTGATGGGCTCCAGCTCATCCCCCGCAGAGGGCGCGCCAGCCGAGGCGAGACGCTGGGTAATCCGGCGCTCGGGACGGGCCGGATAGTCCACCGTGTGGTACGCGACCACCGGCAGCACCTGCCAGCCCTTGCCCATCAGCCCTTCGAAAATGGTGTTTGCGGCGAGGTCCGCCTGCGGCAGGAACACCTTGGTGCGCAGCGACTGCTCGGGCCGAAGCTCGGTGCCCCGCGGCCAGTCCTCCACGAGGCCGACGGCGTCCATGGTCCCCTCCGGGACCAGGTCCACGTCGATGCCTTCGGCCTCGAGTGAGCTCGCCGTGGCCGTACCGACGGCGGCGACTTTCGTATCGCCGACCAGTTCCGGCAGGGAGGTGCCGAGCGCGGCGGCCCGCTGCTTCAGGGCCCGCACGGTAGTGATGCTGGTGAGCACCATCCATTCGAACCGGCCCTGGCCGAGCATCCGCAGCGCCTCGTCCAGCTCCTGCGTGGAGCCGGGCTGCTCGAAGTCGATCAGCGGCATCAGCCGCACCTCTGCCCCGCGCCGCCGCAGCTCGGTGACCATGCCGGCCGCGCGGTCCGCGCTGCGCGGGAGGACCACCGTCATCCCGGCGAGCGGCCTCTCCGGGGCCCGGCGCGGCCGACGCAGCTGCATCGTCAGTGTCCCGCGAGCGGGGTCAGTTCCGCCGCGCCCTCGGCCAGCAGGTCTTCGGCCAGGCGAACGCCAAGGTCCAGCGCGGCGCCGGTTCCGTCCGCCGGCGCTTCCAGCCGACGGCGCAGCAGGCGCCGGCCGTCCGGGCTGCAGACCACGGCCTCCAGCACCAGCTTCCCGTCCTGCCTGGCCGCCAGGGCACCGATGGGCGCGCTGCAGCCGGCCTCGAGCCGGGCCAGCAGGGAACGCTCCGCCGTCACCGCGAGCCGGGTGGATTCGTCGTCGTACTCCCGCAGAGCCGCCGAGAGCACGGTTTGGGCGGCCGCATCCGCCGCCCGGCATTCCACCGCCAGGGCGCCCTGGCCCGGGGCCGGCAGCATGAGGGAGGGGTCCAGCAGCTCGGTGATCGTCTCGGTGCGGCCCAGCCGCGTCAGTCCGGCGGCGGCAAGCACGACGGCGTCAAGGTCGCCCTTCTTGCCCTCGACCACTTCGGGACCGTGCATCCCGCGGACGCGGCCGAGCCGGGTGTCCACGTTGCCCCGGATGTCGATGACTTCCAGGTCCGGCCGGGCGGCCCGCAGCTGCGCCGCGCGCCGCGGCGAACCGGTCCCCACCTTGGCACCGGCGGGCAGGCCGGCCAGGTCCAGGCCGTCGCGGGCGCAGAGCGCGTCGCGGACGTCCACGCGCTGCGGATAGGCGGCGACCTCGAGTCCCTCGGCCGCGCCTGTAGGCAGGTCCTTCAGGGAGTGGACGGCTACGTCGCAGCGGTCGTCGAGCAGCGCCTCGCGCAGGGCGGCGACGAATACGCCGGTACCGCCGATCTGCGCCAGCGAGCCCTTCAGCACGTCGCCCTCGGTGCGGATGCGCACCAGCTCGTATCCCAAGGTCCCGGCGGAGGCCAATGCCTCGGCCACCGTCGTCGTCTGCGTCACGGCCAGGGCACTTCCGCGGGTGCCGACACGGACATTCATGCTCATTTGGCGCCCGCTCCCACCGTGGAGTCGAAGCCGGCCACGGTCGGCTTTTCGCCCCTGCGGTTGGCGCAGCAGTTGGGCATGCACACGTCCATCCACGGTCCCAGCTTGGTCAATGCCGGACGGTCGGCAATATTGTTCTCCGCCGTGCGTTCGCAGACGAGGTCCACCAGGCCCTCGACGAACTTCCGGTGCACGCCTGGGGTCGGTACGCGCGTGGCGGCGAGGCCCAGCTCGACGCAGGTCTCCAGGGCCTCGGTGTCCAGGTCCCAGACGACTTCCATGTGGTCGCTGACGAAACCGAGCGGCACGATCACGACCCCCTTGGCGCCCTTGGCGGGCAGCTCCTGGAGCGCGTCGTTGATGTCCGGCTCGAGCCACGGAATGTGCGGCGCACCGGAACGGGACTGGTAGACGAGCGACCAGTCGGCGCCGGCCGCCTCCGGCACGCGGTCCAGCACCGCCTGCGCCGTGGCCAGGTGCTGCGCGACGTAGGCGCTGCCGCCGTCGAACTCCACGTCCCGCGGACCCGCGGCCTCGGCGTCGCCGATCGGGATGGAGTGGGTGGCGAACATGATGTGGATCGGCGCGTCCGGCTCGCCCTTGGCCGCGAGCTCGGCCCGCACCGTGGCAAGTCCGGCGGCGACGCCCTCGACGAACGGCTCGACGAAGCCGGGGTGGTCGAAGTACTGGCGCACCTTGTCCACCTCGAGCTTGCCGTCCAGGCCGGTCTCGAGCAGGGCCATGCCGAAGTCCTCGCGGTACTGCCGGCAGCTCGAGTAGCAGGAGTAGGCGCTGGTGCTCACGGCGAGCACCCGGCGGTGCCCGGCGTCGTAGGCCTCCCGGAAGGTGTCGGCGATGAACGGTGCCCAGTTGCGGTTCCCCCAGAGCACGGGCAGCTCGATCCCGCGCCGCTGCAGCTCGGCCTCCAGGGCCTGCTTCAGCGCGCGGTTCTGCGCGTTGATCGGGCTGATGCCGCCGAATGCCCGGTAGTGGTGCGAGACTTCCTCGAGCCGCTCGTCCGGGATGCCGCGCCCGCGCGTGACGTTGCGCAGGAACGGGATGACGTCCTCCTGGCCCTCGGGGCCGCCGAAGGAGGCGAGGACGACGGCGTCGTACGGCTTCGGTTCCATCCGGCCGTTCGCGTCGACGCCGGCGAGCGGATCGAAACCGGAAGCGTCGGTGCTCACCGCAGCACCTCCGCGATCTCCGCCGTCGTGATCCGGCGGCCGGTATAGAACGGGATCTCCTCGCGGACGTGGTTGCGGGCCTCGGTGTAGCGCAGGTGCCGCATCAGGTCCACCAGGTCGATCAGTTCCGGGGCCTCGAGGGCCAGGATCCATTCCCAGTCGCCCAGGGCGAACGAGGCCACGGTGTTGGCGCGCACCTGCGGGAAGTCGCGGCCCAGCAGGCCGTGGTCGCGCAGCATCTTCCCGCGTTCCGCCGCCGGGAGCAGGTACCACTCGTACGACCGCACGAACGGGTACACGCACAGCCAGGACTCGGGCTCTTCGCCGCGCGAGAACGCCGGGCTGTGGTCCTTGGAGAACTCGGCGTCGCGGTGCACGCCCATGGCCGACCAGACGATGTCAGTCTCTTCGAACAGGCCGGTCCGGCGGATGGTGCGCACGGCGGCCTGCAGCTGCTCCGGCTCGGCGCCGTGCAGCCAGATCATCACGTCCGCGTCCTCGCGCATGGCGGAGACGTCGTAGGCCCCGCGCAGCGTTACTCCCTTGTCGCCGAGGGCGGCGACGGTCGAATCGAACTCGGCGAGGGCCGAGTCGGCGATCTGGGCGCCGGAGCGCTTGAAGACTGTCCAGAGGGTGTAGAAGAGGGCTTCATTTTCCGCGGTCTCGGCGGCGCTGGTTGACCCGGACGGGGACGTTTCACTCATGCTTAACAGTCTGCCTTCTGAGTAGGTGTTAGTCGAAAACGGCAACTTCTACACATTGTAGAAGAAATTTCAGGACGACGGCGGCTGCGTCGCCAATTCTGCGGCCAGCTGACACGAGCGGGCGCGGGCATCGGCGACGACGGCGACCAGCCCGGTCCCGGCCAGCCAGGCTCCGGCCACCTGGAGCCGGGCACTGCTGCCCGCGATCTCGCGCACGGCAGCGACGCGGTCGCGGTGCCCCACCGTGGCGGAGGGCAGCGCGCCGGTCCAGCGGACCACCTTCCAGCCGAGGATGTCGGCGTCGATGACGGGCACGCCCAGCAGGGCCGTGGCATCGGTCAGCGCCTGGCGGTAGAGCTCCTCGTCGGTCCAGCCCGTGTAGTCCTCGCCGCCCGCCTCCGGGTGCCCGGTGGCCCGGCCGTAGGACAGGCGCAGCACGTGCGTGCCCGGGCCGGTTTGCGCGGCGAGCCAGGGCCACTTGGCGGTGGCGTGCGTGAGCGCCTTGGCGCGGACGCCCTTGGTCCCGGCCGCCACCAGCAGGCCCGTCCCGCGCGGCTTCGCGTCCAGCTCCGGCTCGTCCAGCACCAGTGTCACGAGGGCGACGGCGGGTCCGGGTCCCGGCCGGAGGGCACCGAGGCCGGGAAGTTCCGGCGCCAGGAGGTCGACGGCGGTGCCGCCGTCTGCGGCCATGACCAGGCCCGCCCCCGTGAACGTGCCGGCCTCCGACTCGACCCGCCACACGCCGTCGTGCTGGGAGACCGCGGACACCCGGGCCCCGGTACGCACCGTCACGCCCTGCCGGGCCAGGTCCGCCAGCAGCGCCTCGGTCAGCCGGCCCATGCCGCCGTCGATCCCGGCCACTGCCGAACCGGCCGGGGCCGCGCTGCGCAGGGCTCCGACGGCCGCCTGCAGGGAACCGTGGCTGGCCACGGACGCGCGCAGGCCGGGGGCCACCGAGTCCACGTCCAGCACGTCCGGGTCCGCCGAGTAGACGCCGGCCGCCACCGGCGCGACCAGCCGGTCCAGGACCGCGCCGCCCATCCGGGCGCGGACCAGTTCGCCCAGGCTCAGGCCCTCCTTGGACAGCAGGTTGCCCAGCGGCAGCACCTTGTCCGCCGCGGCGCGCAGGGCCGCGGTCCGGCCGATCGCGGCGACGATGGCCGGGTCCAGCGGGTCGGCGGGGATGCCCAGGATGCCGCTCTTCGGCAGCGGCTGGACCGCGTCGGGCAGCTGCAGCCAGGCACCGGCAGGGTCCGGCTGGACCAGTTCCGCCCCCAGCCCCAGCTCGGTAGCCAGATCGGAGACCGTGCGGGTGCGGGTGGCAAAGGATTCGGCGCCGGCATCGAGCATGAAGCCGGCGACCTCGTGCCGGGTGACGCAGCCGCCGCAGCGCTCGGCGGCCTCGAGCACCGTCACCTTGACGCCGTGCAGGGCCAGTTCGCGGGCCGAGACGAGCCCGGCGATCCCGCCGCCGACCACAATCGCGGCCGGCAGCCGGGACTGCTGTGCGCGGTGCGGCATGGCTAGAGTTCCACCCCGTGGATCAGTTCGACGACCCGCGTCAGCACCTCCGGGTCGGTTTCCGGGGGGACGCCGTGGCCCAGGTTGAGGACGTGGCCGGGCGCGGCGGCTCCGGCGGCGATCACCTCGCGGACGTGGGCCTCAAGCACCTCCCACGGGGCAGCCAGCAGGGCCGGGTCGATGTTGCCCTGCAGCGGCGTGGTGCCGCCCAGGCGCCGGTTGGCCTCATCGAGGGGCAGCCGGTAGTCCACGCCGATAACGTCGACACCCACGTCGCGCATCGCCGCCAGCAGCTCCGAGGTGCCGGTGCCGAAGTGGACCAGCGGGGCGCCTAGGTCGCGGACATGGTCGAGGGCGCGGGCCGACGCCGGGGCGACGTGCCGGCGGTAATCCGCGAGCCCCAGCGATCCGGCCCAGGAGTCGAAGAGCTGGCCGGCGCTGGCACCGGCTTCCAGCTGGGCCCGGAGGAACTTCCCGGACGCGTCGGCCGCCCACTCCGTCAGCGCCCGCCAGGTTTCCGGCTCCGCGTGCATCATGGTCCGCGGACCCAGGTGGTCCCGGGAGGGCTTGCCTTCGACCATGTAGGCCGCGAGGGTGAAGGGCGCGCCGGCGAAACCGATCAAGGGCTTGCTGCCGAGCTCCGCCACGGTCAGCCGGACCGCTTCCCGGATCGGCTCGAGGGCCGCATCGTCCAGGACCGGCAGGTTGGCGACGTCGGCCGCGGTGCGCACGGGAGCGCCGAGCACCGGCCCGACTCCGGGAACGATGTCGACGTCGACCCCGGCCAACTTGAGCGGAATAACGATGTCCGAGAAGAAAATGCCGGCGTCCACGTCGTGCCGCCGGACCGGCTGCAGCGTGATTTCCGCCGCGAGCTCCGGCTTGAGGCACGAGTCGAGCATGCCGATGCCGCGGCGGACCTCCCGGTACTCGGGCAATGAACGCCCCGCCTGGCGCATGAACCAGACCGGCCGGCGTTCCGGCTTCCCTCCGCGGTAGGCAGTGATCAGGGCTGAGTCCGCAGTGCGGCCGTCCATCAGGGGGTGGGAAGCATTCAAGGTCATACCCCCGATTCTGCCCTGTGGTCAGGCGCCAAAGCCAACGGGGCGGAGCCGGCGGACAGGCGCGGACGAGCGCGTCACGGCCTTCAGTGGCTAAAATCACGGATGAATCCGACCCGAACGCGGGGTTAACAGGGCATCCTTACAAGATTCGCCGGGCCGCCGGCGGCTAAGATGGGAAACGCTGTGGTCTTACTATCTCTCGTTGCGACGCATTCCGATCTGGACCTCGAAACTGTTGCCCGCCTGAGCGCCGGCTCCTCCGAGGTCGCTGCCAACGTGCTCGCGGACGGAAGGCCTGTTTCCGGTGCCGTCGTCCTGGCCACGTGCAACCGCGTCGAGTTCTACTGCGAAACCGGTGCCGACTCGGACGTCGAGGCCGCCCGTTCGGCCGTGGTCGCCGAGATCGCCCGCCAGTCCGGGCTGGACGAACGGCTCGTCTCGCGCTCCTTCACCACCAACACCGGGCCCGACGTGGCGCGTCACCTCTTTTCCGTTGGCGCCGGCCTGGACTCCGCAGTCATCGGCGAACGTGAGATCGCCGGCCAGGTACGCCGCGCCCTCAACGTCGCCCAGCAGGCCGGCACCGCCAGCGGTTCGCTCGTCAGGCTCTTCCAGACCGCGTCCCGCACGGCCAAGGACGTCGGCGCCCAGACCGCACTCGGCGGGCGCGGCCTGTCCATCGTCTCGGTCGCGCTGGAACTGGCCACCGACCTTGCGGAAGACCGCGACTGGTCCGGCAAGAACGTCGTCGTCTTCGGTACCGGCGCCTACGCCGGCGCCACCATGGCGCTGCTGCGCGAGCGCTCCTGCGCGAACGTCGCCGTCTACTCGTCCTCGGGACGCGCCCGGACCTTCACGGCAACCCGTGGCGGCACTCCGCTGACGGAGGAGACGCTCCCGGCCGCGCTGGCGGCGGCGGACGTGGTCATCGGCTGCAGCGGCAGCGACCTGCAGGTCAGCGCGGAGCGCGTGGAAGAAGTCCGCCGCGGGACGGACAAGCCGCTGATCATCATCGACCTTGCCCTGACCCACGATTTCGAGCCCGCCGTCGGCGATCTGGACGGCGTGGACCTGATCACGCTCGAGTCCGTCCGGCTCGCCGCTCCCGAAGAGCAGGCCGAGTCGGTCCATCAGGCCGCCGAGATCGTCACCCACGCCGCCCGCGCCTTCGAGGAGGAGCAGCAGGCCCGCACCATCGACACCGCCATCGTCGCCCTGCGCCGCCACACCATGGCCGTGCTGGAGACGGAGCTGGAGAAGGTCCGCTCGCAGCACGGCTGCACCGGTCCGGCCCAGGAAGTCGAGTTCGCGATGCGGCGCATGGTCAAGCAGCTGCTGCACCTGCCCACGGTCCGGGCCCGCGAACTCGCCGCGGACGGCCGCCAGCACGAATACATCGCCGCCCTGGAGGCCCTCTACGGCATCAGCCTGGGAGAGGCCGCGCCGACCGCCGCCGAGGACAACTGCCCCGTGCCGCGCCAGTCGGAGCCGGGCGAGGCCGCGTCCGCCTGACGCGCCTGTGCCTGGCCCCGACCGCGGCCGTGCCCAACCGCGGCTGTTCCTAACCGGGCCTCCGGCAGAGGTCCGCCTCAGTAAACCGCCTTCTCCGGTTCCACGTCGCGCACCCAGGCGAGGACCCCGCCGTCGAGATGGCGCACCTTGGTATAGCCGTGGTCCAGCAAATCCCGCAGCACCTCGGCCGACCTCGCTCCGCTCTTGCAGTGCAGGACCAGCTCCTTGTCCCGCGGCAGCTCCCCCGCCGCCTCGCCGGAGAGGATCCGGCCCTTGGGCACCAGCCTCGCGCCGGGGATGCGCACGATTTCGTACTCCCCCGGCTCCCGCACGTCGATCAGCTCGAAGGACGCACCGCCGTCGTCCCTTGCCCGCAGCATCCCGGCCAGCTCGGTCGCGCTGACGGTGTGCCCGGCGTCCACGACCGGGGCCGCGCCCACTCCGCAGAAGGCTTCGTAGTCCGCCAACTCCGTGATCGGCTCGCCGTGCGGGTCCTTGCGGACCTTCAGCTCGCGCCAGCTCATCTGGAGGGCGTTGAATACGAGAACGCGGCCCAGCAGGGTGGTGCCGATCCCGGTGATGAGTTTGATTGCCTCGTTCACCATGACCGAGCCAATCTGGGCGCACAGCACGCCGAGCACTCCGCCCTCGGCGCAGGAAGGGACGGACCCGGCCGGCGGCGCCTCCGGGTAGAGGTCGCGGTAGTTCGGCCCGTACCGGTCCCAGAAGACGCTGACCTGGCCGTCGAAGCGCAGGATCGAACCCCAGACATAGGGCTTGCCCAGGATCGCCGCGGCGTCGTTGACCAGGTACCGCGTGGCGAAGTTGTCCGTGCCGTCGAGGATCACGTCATAGCCGGCAAAGATATCCAGCGCGTTGCCGGCGTCCAGCCTGGTTTCGTGAAGTACGACGGCGGTGCCCGGGTTCAGGTCCAGGATGCTGTCCCGCGCGGATTGGGCTTTGCTCCGCCCGAGGTCCCGCACGCTATGGATCACCTGCCGCTGGAGGTTGCTCGCCTCGACCACGTCGTCATCGACGATGCCGATGGTGCCAACGCCCGCGGCGGCCAGGTAGAGCATGGCCGGCGAGCCGAGGCCTCCTGCCCCGATGACCAGCACCTTCGCGTTCTTCAGCCGCAGCTGGCCCTGCAGCCCCACTTCCGGGATGATCAGGTGGCGCGAGTAGCGCTGCATCTCTTCCGGGGTCAAGGCTGCGGCGGGCTGCACGAGCGGCGGCAGCGCGACGGATTCCTGCGTGCTCATACTGCCAATCTACGCGCAGCGGGCATAAAGCGGACAAAAATGAACCCGCCCGCACCCGCCGGGTAAACTTGCCCTTTGAGAGCTGATTTACCTGCAAAATGGCGACGCGGCCAAACGCGCGCCGGATAGGTCCGACGACTGTGAGCACTGAATCCCGACCGGCTGCCCGGCCCGCCCGGCTGCCGCGCGAGGAACGGCGCCGCCAACTGCTGCAGGCGGCCCACGAGGTGTTCGTCGCCAACGGCTACCACGGCGCCGCAATGGACGAGATCGCGGAAACGGCCAAGGTCAGCAAACCTGTGCTGTACCAGCATTTCCCCGGCAAACGGGAGCTCTACCTCGCCCTGCTGGACCACCACCTCGCCTCCCTGAACGCGATGCTCATGGCCGCGCTGAACTCCACGTCGGACAACAAGCTCCGGGTGCATGCCACGATGGACGCCTACTTCCGGTTCATCGCGCAGGAGAGCCAGGCGCACCGGCTGGTCTTCGAATCCGACCTCAACAACGACCCGGACGTCAGCGGCCGCCTGGAGGATTTCAACGCCCGCCTGGCCTCGGCCATCGCCGCCGTGATTGCCGAGGAGACCAAGCTGTCCGACGCGGAGTCCACGCTGCTCGGCCGCTCCCTGGCCGGGATGGCACAGATCAGCGCCCGCTACTGGCTGCAGACCAGCGGGGAACTGGAGCGCGAGGACGCCGTGGACCTCATTTACCGTTTAGCTTGGCGCGGAATTTCACGCTTCCCGAAGGAAACCTAGGATAGATTTCGACTCGTACGGAACTTTCAGCACAGCGTAAGCAGGAGGCAAAGCGTGGAAATCAAGATCGGAATCCAGAACGTCGGCCGGGAACTTGTCATCGACTCTCCGGATACGGCGGATGCGGTCGCCGAGCTGGTTTCCCGCGCGATGAACGGCGGCGCGGAACTGCGCCTGAAGGATGCCAAGGGCAACCTGGTCATCGTGCCCGCCAATGTGCTGGGCTATGTCGAAATCGGCGCCGAGGAACCCCGCCGCGTCGGTTTCGGCGCGCTCTAGGCCTTTCGGGACGGCCCCGTGGTCGAACTGGTCCTGCTGATCCTGGGCGCCGGCGCCGCTGGCGCCGTCGTCTGGGCGGCCGATAAGAAGCGCCGGGCCTACGGGGCGCTGGTTCCCGCCGCGGCCGGCATCGTCGCGGCCGTCCTGCTGTGGCTGGTGCTGATGGCCTTCGGCCTCGGTTCCGAGCCCGGCGTCTACTTCCTCAGCTGGCTGCTGCCCCTCGCCCTCTCCCTGCCTGCGGCATGGCTGACGGCCTGGTTCCTGGGACGCCGGCGCAGCGCGGCGGACCTGTTGCGGCTGGAAGCGGCGCTGCGCGCCTAGCTGCAGGCTAAGCGCGACCGGCCTGCCCTCACGGGCGGCGCCAGGTCCGACGTCGCCGGATCCAGCTTACGGTCCGCCCCGTCAGGCACCCTCCTGGCCGTCCTCGCTGTCCGGATGCTCGGTGCACAGGCAGATGCGGTTGCCGTCCGCGTCGGTGGCGATCGTCCAGGACGGGGCGTGCGCGTCATCCAGGACCCCGCCCGCGTCGGCCGCCGCCGCCACCACCGGCGCGATGTCGCTGAGCGGGTAGTACACGTCCAGGTGCAGCCGGGACTCGGCGGGAGTGCCCGTCTGCTGGAACCACACGTTGGGGCCGCGCCCGAACGGGTCCACCAGCTCCCCCTGCCAGCCTTCCTTGTAGCCCAGCGCCGTCTTCCAGAGGCCGGAGATCTGTGCCGGGTCCGCGGTGTCCGCCGCGAGCGCGAAACTCCGGTACTCCTGCGGACGCGCGTCCGCGCCGAGCCGCTCGGCAAGTTCGCTGAGCGAGGCCGCCGCGGAGATATCCCGGGTGGTGACCTCTCCGCCGGCGTCGTGGGAGGACAGCCGCAGGAACACGCGGTTGTAGCGCCAGTCCAGATCCGGGTGGTGGTTCGATTCCTCCGCCAAGTCTCCCGCCGCCGCGATGAAGTCAAGCGCCGCCCGGCCGTTGTCCAGCTTGTACACCGTGACCAGCCCTCCCTGCCGGTAGCGCCAATGCGGCAGCGTCCGCAGCTGCTGGTCGATCTGTGTCCGGTCCAGAATGTCGTGCGCGCTCATTGTTCCTCCGGCCGCGAGGCTCTCCAGGCTACAGGTCAGGACGGCCGGCGAAGGCCGAAGAAGCCAGCGCATGCCGGCGCTTGGGGATCCGCCCGGCCGTTGCGGCCAGCCTACCGGCGATCACGGCATGTTTGAAGGCCTCCGCCATCCGCACCGGGTCCTGCGCCCGGGTGACCGCGGTCGCCAGCAGGACGGCGTCGCAGCCGAGTTCCATCGCGAGCGCGGCGTCCGAGGCGGTGCCGATCCCGGCGTCGAGCACCACCGGCACGCCGGCCCGGGAGACGATCAGCTCGATGTTGTGCGGGTTGAGGATGCCCAGCCCGGTGCCGATCGGGGCGCCGAGCGGCATCACGGCCACCGCGCCGAGGAGCTCAAGCCGCCGGGCCAGGACCGGGTCGTCGTTGGTGTAGGCGAAAACCTTGAACCCGCGGCCGGCCAGCTGTTCCGTCGCCTCCAGCAGCTCCGCCGCGTCGGGCAGCAGGGTTTCCTCGTCGGCGATGACCTCCAGCTTCACCCAGTCCGTCTCCAGCGCCTCGCG
The DNA here is from genome assembly GCF_037144715.1 of Arthrobacter sp. USHLN218. Classification (NCBI taxonomy): domain Bacteria; kingdom Bacillati; phylum Actinomycetota; class Actinomycetes; order Micrococcales; family Micrococcaceae; genus Arthrobacter; species Arthrobacter sp. USHLN218. The sequence goes on along the minus strand of NZ_JBBCYT010000002.1, from coordinate 546,894 downwards.
TGCCAGCTCGGCCGTCAGCACGGCCTCCCTGGCGGTGAAGCAGCCGGCGGTGTTCGGCAGGATGCGGATGCCCTGCCGTTCCAGCAGGGCGAACAGCGAGGCACCGGTGCCCGGGCTGTAGCGCCGCATCGCCACCGTGGTCAGCTCTGTCCCGGACGCCTGCAGGGCCGCGCCCAGTCCGTCCAGGCTGGGCGCTCCCCCGGTGCCCATGATCAGCCGCGATCCCAGCCGGGTTCCGTCAATGACCAGCTCGTCCATTCCTAGCCTCCCTGCACTGCGGTGATCAGTTCCACGCCGTCGCCCTCGGACAGCAGCGTGCCCGCCCAGCTTCCGCGCGGCGCCACTTCGGCGTTCAGCGCCACCGCGACGCCCAGCCGTCCGCCGTCGTCCGGTTTACCTTCCGCCGTCAGGCGCCGGCCCGTCGTGGCGGCGACCAGATCCAGCAGGGTCATTCCCTCGGCGACCGGCTGCCGGTCCCCGTTCAGGGTGATATTCATCGTTGGCTCCCTTCCATGCTTGTGCTGAAGCGGTCCGGCCGGAACGCCAGCAGTTCCCGGGGCACCGGCAGGCCTTCCGCCAGGTCGGCGCAGACCTTGGCCGCCGCCGGGGCGAGCAGGACCCCGTGCCGGAAGAAGCCGGTGGCGACCAGCAAGCCCGGCACTTCCCCTCCCGACTCCGCCACGCGCCCGAGCAGCGGCGCATTGTCCGGGGTGCCCGGCCGCGCCCGGCAGGTGGTCTCTTCGAGCTGAAGCTCGGCAACCGCCGGCACCAGCGCCTGGGCGTCGCGCAGCAGCTGGTACACGCCGCCTGCCGAGGGTGCATCCGAGCCGTCCTCGCGCGACGTGGCGCCAATGACCACGGTTCCGTCCTCGCGCGGCACCACGTAGACCGGCAGGCCGCGCACGAGCCCGCGCACCGTCAGGCGCACCAGCGGCCGCAGGGCCTGCGGGACCCGCAGGCGCAGGATGTCGCCGTAGACCGGCCGCAGCGGCAGCCGCAGGGATGCGGGCAGACCGTCCAGCGCCGCGGCGCCCAGCCCGTTGGCCACCACGGTCTCGTCCGCCGCAACCCGCGTCCCGTCATCGAGGACGACGCCGGTCACTTCCCCGCTGCCCGACCTCGCCAGCGCGGCGGCTCGCCGGCGCACCATGCCGGCCCCGGCCTCGGCGAGCGCGTCCAGCAGCGCCGCGGACAGGACACGCGGATCGATCTGGTGGTCGTCGGGGGCGAGGAAGGCTCCGGACAGGGCCGGAGACAGCGCCGGCTCCAGCCGGCGAGCCTCGCGGCTGGTCAGCTGTTCCACCCGCAGTCCCTGGGCCAGCTGGGCCTGGCGCAGGTCCTCAAGGGCCAGCCGGTCGGCCGCATCGAAGGCCGCCACCAGCGTTCCCGCTGCCTGGTGTCCCGTAGTGCCCAGCCCCTGCAGGAAGTCCGGGTACCGGCGGGCGGACGCCAGGGTCAGCGCGAGCAGCTGCTCCTCCTGGTAGTACAGCTCGCTGACCGGGGCCAGCATGCCGGCGGCAGCGAATGTCGCTCCGGACGCGGGAGCCGGGTCGATCACGGTCACGCGGTGCCCGCGGCGCGCTGCCTCCCAGGCGATGCCCAGTCCGACGATGCCGGCGCCGACCACGGCAAGATGTTTTTGACCAGCCAAAGTCCGTCATTCCTTCCCTACGCCGGTACGAACCGGATCAGGTTCAACGGTCGGTGCCACGCACCCTCTCAGCCTGTCGGCTCCGGCTCACGAGGCCGGCGCCGCGGTACCAGGCTCCCGCAGTGTCGCCACCAGTGTACTCATCGCGGGCCGGGCGCCGCGGATGTGACGCCCGGCGGATAGGGCACCGCCGCCGCAAGGTTATGGTTGCAGCTATGGATTTGAGCTCAGCCCGGCTGTACCTGTGCACGGATGCCCGTAAGGCGCAGGGCGATTTTGAACAGTTCCTTGACGCCGCCTACGCAGGCGGCGTCGACATCATCCAGCTGCGGGACAAGTCGCTCGACGCGGCCGAAGAGCTCGATCTGCTGCACGCCCTCGCCGAGGTCGCTGCGCGGCACACGGGGCTGTGGTCGGTCAACGACCGCGCCGACCTCGCCGCCGTCGCCGGGGCACCGGTCTTCCATGCCGGGCAGCGGGACCTGCCGCCGTCCGCGGCACGGAGCGTCCTGTCGAATGGCGCGGCCGGCGGGGCCGTCATCGGCCGCTCCACGCACACGCCGGCGCAGGTTGGCGCCGCACTGCAGGACGCCGAGGTTGACTACTTCTGCACGGGTCCGGTGTGGGCGACCCCCACGAAACCGGGCCGGGCCGCGGTCGGCCTGGAACTGGTGGCGGAAGCCGCGGCGCAGTCTGCGGCGGCGGGCTCCGCCAAACCCTGGTTCGCCATCGGCGGGATCGGGCTGGACAACATCGCGGAGGTGACCGGCGCGGGCGCCCGGAGGGTCGTCGTCGTACGCGCCATCACGGCGGCGGAGGATCCCGCGGCCGCGGCAGCCAAGCTGAAGGCGGCGCTGCCCCCGCTGTGATCAGGCGGTCAGGCCCAGCGCGTTCATGCGGCGGGAATGGTTCCGCGTCAGTTCCGCGAACAGCTCGGTAATGACGGTCTCCTGCGCCCCGGGTTCATCGAATCCCAGCAGGCCGCCCAGGAAGGACCGCTCGATCCCGATCCGCTGGGCCTGGGTCAGCGCCTCGCCGACCAGGCGCCGCCCCCACAGGGCCAGCCGCGAGGCCAGCCGTTCATTGCCCTGGAGGGCCTGCGCGAGCCGGGTGGTCAGCAGCTCCAGCTGCTCCTTGTTCTCCTTGATGCCGGCGACGACCTCGCGGGTCTGCGGGTCAAGCCGGCTGGCAATCGCGCGATAGAAGTCGCCGGAGACCGCATCGGCCACGTAGGCCTTCATCAGCGACTCGTACCAGTCCCCCGGCCGGGTCCGCTCATGGAACGCATCGATCGAGGCCTGGAACGGCAGCATCGCCGTCTGCACGTCGACGCCCATGCGCGCCAGCTCGGCGCTCACCATCTCGAAATGCTCGAATTCGATCACGGCCACCCGGCCGATCTCGGCCCGGTCCCGCAGCGTCGGCGAGAAGCGGGCATCGGAGGAAAAACGCTCGAAGGCCGAGAGCTCCCCGTAGGCCATGACGCCGTACAGATCGATGACGTACTGGCGGTGGGCCTCATCCGTGCCGGCCGCGGGCGCGCCGGCCGGCTGCTCTTCGGTGCTCATAGGTTCCAGCGTAGCCTGACCTGCGGCGCCGCCTGAGGATTAGGCTGGGGATGTGCCGTACCCACATCTGGATGCCAAGGTCAACGAATCGCAGCACCTGCTTGCCCGCGTCCTGAAGGAACTGCGGACCGAGCTGGAGCTGCCCGGCCCGTTCCCGCCGTCCGTGCTGGCTGAGGCGGAGCGTGCGGTGTCCGGCCAGCGCCTGCCCCGGCGCGACTTCACCGCGCTCGAATTCGTTACCGTCGACCCGCCCGGATCGACGGACCTGGACCAGGCGATGTACCTGGAGCGTGCCGGCGACGGCTACCGGGCCTGGTACGCCATCGCCGACGTTCCCTCGTTCATCGAGCCGGGCGGAGAACTGGACCGGGCCACCCGGCTTCGCGGCCAGACCATCTACGCGCCGGACGGACGGATCCCGCTGCACCCCGATGCCATCGGAGAGAACGCCGGCAGCCTGCTGCCCGACGTTGACCGCAGCGCCTACGTCTGGGAGTTCGTGCTCGACGGCGGTGCGAACGTTCTGCAGGTCTCCCTCACCCGGGCGATGGTGCGCAGCCGGGCCAAGCTAACCTACGCACAGGTCCAGGAGGACATCGATTCGGGAACCGCCCCGGACTACCTGGCGCTGCTGAAAGAGATCGGCATCAAACGCCAGGCGCTGGAACTCGCCCGCGGCGGCGCGAGCCTCGAACTGCCGGAGGAGGAGATCGCGCACGACGGGCGGCATTACTTCATCCTGGCCCGGCCCGCCCTCCCGGTGGAGGACTGGAACGCCCAGCTGTCCCTCATGACCGGCATGGCGGCGGCGCGGATCATGCTGGCGGGCAAGGTCGGCATCCTGCGTACCATGCCCGCACCGGACGCCGAGTCCGAGGAGCGGTTCCGCCGCCAGACCATGGCTTTGGGCCATCCGTGGCCGCGGAACATTGCCTACGGCGAATACCTGCGCGGGCTGGACACCTCGGAACCGAAGCAGCTGGCCATCATGAACGCGGCAGGATCGCTGTTCCGCGGCGCCGGCTACACCCCCTTCGACGGAGAGCCCCCGGCCGAGGACATCCAGGCCGCGATTGCGGCCCCCTACGCCCACACCACCGCACCGCTGCGCCGTTTGGTGGACCGCTTCGTCCTGCTGACCTGCGAGGCCCTGGTCTCGGGGCTGCAGGTCCCGGACTGGGTGCGGCAGGCCCTGCCGCAGCTGCCGGAGCTGATGGCGGCCTCCGACCAGCTTGCGTCACGGCTGGACCGGGCTTCCCTGGATGCCGTCGAAGCGGCGCTCCTCAGCCACCGCGTCGGCGAGGAGTTCGATGCCGTGGTCATCAGCGCGCGGCAAAACAACAACCGCCACGGCAACGGCTCCAACGGCTCCAACGGCTCCAACGGCAACGGGAACGGAACCGGCAGCGGCAACGGAAACCGAAACGGGAAAGGCAACGGCAACGGTTCCAACGGGAACGGCCGGCGCGACCCGGTCCCGCGCGGCACGGTCCAGCTCAGCGAACCGGCCGTGACGGCCCGCTGCGAGGGCGAACTGGAGCCGGGCACCTCGGTCCGGGTCCGGCTCATCGAGGCGGATATCGTCAAGCGCTCGGTGCTGTTCGAGCGCGTCGCCGGCTCCTGACCCGGCGCCCGGATTCTCCTCGGCTCCGTGGCCGGGCGCCCGGAACCGCGGCACGACCTGCCGGCGCCCCGGTGCCTTCGCCGGCGATTTGCGTGTGCCCGGTAGACTGGGAAGCGTAGAACTGGATGCCCGGTCGTTGAATGTTCGAAGACTTTGTAAGTTTCAACTCAACAGATCCCGCCCCTACGCGATTTTTGTTCGCCGGACCGGCCATGGATGGCCTCGGTCCGGCACGCAGTTGTTAGCCCGCGATCGGCTTCCGCTGGACGCGCCTGCAGCGTCCGACAGTTCCTGCATGGCTGCGCGCACGCGCGCCATGGAGTCGAGCACCGGCCGCGCAGGCGCCTTATCGAACGGTTATGTCATTGAACACTGAAAACCTGGCCGCGGACGAGGGGCAACTGCTCCACGCGGACAACAGCACCGAAGAGATCGCCGTCGAGGCGACCCTGGCTTCGGACGAACGGCCCCACGAGCTGCCGCAGCAGACCTTTGCGGACTTCAATGTCCGTGCCGACATCGTCCGCTCCCTCTTCGATGCCGGAATCACCCACCCCTTCCCGATCCAGGCCATGACCCTGCCGGTGGCCCTGGGCGGCCACGACATCATCGGCCAGGCCAAGACCGGAACCGGCAAGACGCTGGGCTTCGGCATCCCCGCGCTCCAGCGGGTCATCGGCCGCGATGACGACGGCTACGACAAACTGCCGGTGCCGGGCGCACCGCAGGCCCTCGTCGTGGTGCCGACCCGCGAGCTCGCCGTACAGGTGGCCCGCGACCTCGAAACCGCCTCCCGGCACCGCAACGCCCGCATCGCCGTCATCTACGGCGGCCGCGCCTACGAGCCGCAGATCGAAGCGCTGAGCCAGGGCGTCGAGGTCGTCGTCGGCACCCCCGGCCGCCTGATCGACCTGCACCGGCAGCGCCACCTGAGCCTGAAGAATGTCCGGATCGTGGTCCTGGACGAGGCCGACGAGATGCTGGACCTGGGCTTCCTGCCCGACGTGGAAACCCTGCTCGGCGCCACTCCCGCCGTCCGCCAGACCATGCTGTTCTCCGCGACGATGCCCGGCCCCGTGGTGGCCATGGCCCGGCGCTACATGACGCAGCCCACGCATATCCGCGCGGCGGACCCGGACGACGAGGGCATCACCAAGAAGGACATCCGCCAGGTCATCTACCGGGCCCACAGCCTGGACAAGACCGAGGTCGTGGCCCGCATCCTGCAGTCCAACGGGCGCGGCCGCACGATCATCTTCACCAAGACCAAGCGCACCGCCGCCAAGGTGTCAGAGGAACTGGTCGACCGCGGCTTCGCTGCTGCGGCCATCCACGGGGACCTGGGCCAGGGTGCCCGCGAACAGGCGCTGCGGGCCTTCCGCAGCGACAAGGTGGACGTCCTGGTGGCCACCGACGTCGCCGCGCGCGGCATCGACGTCGACGACGTCACCCACGTCATCAACTACCAGTGCCCCGAGGACGAGAAGACCTACCTGCACCGCGTGGGCCGCACCGGCCGTGCCGGGAACAAGGGCACCGCCATCACGTTTGTCGACTGGGACGATGTGCCCCGCTGGGGCCTGATCAACAAGGCCCTCGGCCTGGACGTCCCGGAGCCGGTAGAGACCTACTCCTCCTCCCCGCACCTCTACACGGACCTGGACATTCCCGAGGGCACCAAGGGCCGCCTGCCGCGCAACCAGCGCAAGCTGGCCGGCATCAACGCCGAGACGCTCGAAGACCTCGGCGAGACCGGCAAGAAGCACCCCCGCGGCGGCGGCCGCGAAGGCGACCGGCGGCGCGGGGGTGAACGCGGCGGTGAGCGCGGCGGAAGCCGGCGCGCCCAGGGCGGACGCAGCGAAGAGACCCGCACGGAAGGTGCAGGCTCGGGCTCGGGCCGCAGCCGCCGTCGTCGTTCCTCTTCCGCTTCCGGCGAGCAGCCCGCCGCGGCGGCCAGGGAATCCCGTGGCTCGGAGGCCGGCAAGCCCGCGGGCGAGGACGGCAGCCCGCGCCGCCGCCGGACCCGCACCCGCCGCCGCAACGGCGAAGTAGTGCAGTCCGGCAGCCAGCCCGCCGCCGAGTAGCGGTTCGGGACAGGATAAGCGCAGTGACAACGGCTTTTGCCGCGCCGGAGGACCCGGTGTGGACGTCGGGCGGCGGGAATCTGGTGGTCCAGGCGGACAACGCCGAGTTCCTGCCGTCCCTCCCGGATGCCGCCTTCACCATGATCTATGTGGACCCGCCCTTCAACACCGGTCGGGTCCAGCGGAGGCAGCAGACCTCGATGGTGCGCAGCGCCGACGGCGAGGGCGACCGCGTGGGGTTCAAGGGCCGCTCCTACCAGACCATCAAGGGCATGCTGACCAGCTATGACGACGCCTTCGAGGACTACTGGTCCTTCCTGGAGCCGAGGCTGGCCGAGGCATGGCGCCTGCTCGCCGACGACGGCACGCTTTACCTCCACCTGGATTACCGGGAGGTCCACTACGCCAAAGTGCTCCTCGACGCGCTGTTCGGCCGGGAGTGCTTCCTGAACGAGATCATCTGGGCCTACGACTACGGCGGACGCGCCAAGAACCGCTGGCCGGCCAAGCACGACAACATCCTGGTGTACGTCAAGAATCCGAAGCGCTACTACTTCGACAGCGCCGAAGTCGACCGCGAACCGTACATGGCGCCCGGCCTGGTCACCGCCGAAAAGGCCGCCCGCGGCAAGCTGCCGACCGACGTCTGGTGGCACACCATCGTGTCCCCCACCGGCAAGGAGAAGACCGGGTATCCGACGCAGAAGCCCGAGGGGCTGCTGCGCCGCATGGTCGCCGCGAGCAGCCGCCCGGGCGACTGGGTGCTCGACTTCTTCGCGGGTTCGGGAACCCTCGGGGCGGTCGCAGCCCCGGCCGGCCGGCGCTTCGTCTGCGTCGATGAGAACCCGCAGGCTATCGACGTCATGGCCCGGCGGCTGGGACAAGCGGGACAGGCAGTGCAGGTGGTGCGCCGGGGGCCGGCTGCGGAAGCCGAGCCGGACCCCACGGTCGCCGAAGCAGCAGCCGGCAGCTGACGCTCCGCGCAGTAAGCCAGGCGGCGCCCGACGGCGCCGGACCCCACCACACGGCAGGAGGGCCGGCAGGACACACCATGGTGTTGTCCCGCCGGCCCTCCTGGGTTAAGCGCTGGCTGTTGCGTGCCTAGATGAGGGTTCGGCCCTCCTGGCGCGCCTCCCGCCAGTCCTTGAAGAATCCATTGCAGATCACGAACAGGGTCGCCGCCACGATCAACGGCCAGATCAGTACGTACAGGGTCAGGAAGAACGTATCCATGTTTTCTCCTTACTTTCCGGCCTGGACCGTGGCGGCCTCGGCCGCTTCGGTCTCGGGCCGCTGGTCGAAGTCGCCGATGCGCTGCTTGATCAGGTCGAAGTCGAAACTGTTGCCGTTGCGGAAGCACATGAAGTAGCAGACCAGGGTGCTCACCGCGTAGGCCACGAGCGAGCCGGACAGGACCGCATAGTCATGCAGGAATCCGATGGCGAACGGCGCCGCGGCGAGCGCCGCCACCGCCCCGATGATCCTGGCGGCCTTGAGGCCGAAGAAACCGAAGCACATCAGGCCCAGCACAACGCCGATGCCGATCACGGCGACCACGTCGGTGATGATGCCGAGGGCGCCGTCCATGGGCAGCCACTCGAAGCGGACCGGAATGAAGACGGCCAGCGCGGCCAGGACCGAAATGGTGAAGGCCTTGTTGGTGACCTTCTCCCAGTAGAAGCTGGCGATCACCGGGAAGACGAGGGCGCCCCAGAGCGCTCCGACAAAGACCAGCAGGTCGAGGATGTTCATCTGCCCGCTGGCGAAGTACAGGGCGGCGGCCGTTGCCACGATCATGGTGACGCGGCCGACCAACAGCATCGTCTTCGGGTTCGCCTTCTTCTTTCCGGCGACGTTCTGCCCGTAGACGTCGGCCATCATGATGGAGGACAGCGCGGCCAGGTCCGAGTCAGCGGTGGAGGACAGCGCACCGATGATCATGATCAGGAAGACGCCGATCAGGATCGGATGCAGGTAGGTCGACGCCATCTGCGGGATCAGGTTGTTCACGTCGCCGCCGGAGGGAGCCAGGCCCAGGTACAGCGCCATCACGCCGAGCATGCCGATGCCGATGATGGTGGCGCCGTAGCCCACCGTCGCCGTCACAAAGGTCCGCTTGATCAGGTCCTCGCGGACCGCGAACAGCCGCTGCGCGATGGTCTGGTTGCCGATCGCGTAGGCCAGGACGGCGGCGATGTACGGAGCGCCCTGGTTCAGGAAGGCGTCGCTGGAGAAGAAGTTGGACTGCTGCGGGGTGAGGTTTTGGGCACCCTGCTCGAACATGTCGGGACCGCCCGCGGCGAAGAAGACCGCAGGGATGATAACGACGACGGCGCCGAGCATCGCCACGACCTGGGCGAAATCGGTGAGCACCGAGGCCCGGAACCCGGACCACAGGGTGTAGAGCAGCACGCCGGCGGCGATCACGATGATGCCCTGGCTGAAGCTGAAGGGCGAGAGCAGCGCGATCAGTGCGCCGCCCGCAATGAAGTTGGAGGTGAGGCTGATCAGGCTGCCGACGATGTTGGAACCGGCCAGCATCAGCTGGCTGGAGCGGCCGTGGCGCGCGTACATGACCTCGGCGAGGGTGTGCGCCTTCGGGGCGACTTTGCGGATGCGGCGGCCAAAGGGGTAGATGAACAGGATCATCAGGGCGCCCCAGAGGCCGTAGTGGATCGGCCCGGAAATCCCGTAGGTGTAGCCCGCGGTGGCCGACGCGTACATGGACGAAGCCCAGATCCAGGTCGCCGTCATGCTGGCGGCGGAGACCCCGAATCCGATCTTGTTGCCGGCGGTCATGTAGCCGTCGGCGTTTTCCTTCTTCTTCCCGATGAGAGCGGACATCAGGAGCGTGCCGCCGTAAAACAGCACTAGCAGCAGGATCACAGTCCAACCGCTGAGTTGGTAGAAATCTTCACCAGGCGGTGTCATTCTCTTCCTCTCGGTCATGGACGGCTCGCCGGTCACCGACCAAATTCAGTGCGCGCCGGCCAGAGGGGCCGATTTGCCATGCGTTGTCCCGGACGGTCCGTCATCGGGCCGTGGACAGTGTTCAAGAATCCGGCGATGGATTCCAGGCGCGCGATCCCGCCCGGCACTCAAGGCCGGGCCATGACAAGCCGCTTTTCAGGCGGCATAAAAAAGGCGGCCGGAACTGTCTCCGGCCCGCGTTGCAGGAAGCGGCTGGTCTTCAGCCTGCTTCAGGATCAGGATGCTTTCCGTGCCCGGAAACCCGCGGCGTAAGGCCGTCCAGGTTGCCCGGGGCAAGCATCGGTCGGGACCAACCCTATCATCAGCCGACGCTCAGGCTCCGGCCTCAGGCCGCGCTGGGCAGGTACGCGGGGGCTCCGCTGCCAATCTCAAGGATGCGCTCCAGGACCGCGGCGGCCGTCACGTTCTCGCCCAGCCGGTTCGGTTTGCCGGCCCCGTGGTAGTCGCTCGAGCCGGTCATCAGGAGCCCCTGTTCAGCCGCCAGCCTCCGCAGCCACGCCCTGCCTTCTTCCGGGTTGTCGCGGTGGTCCACTTCGACGCCATCCAGCCCCGCGTCGATCATTTGGCGGAAGACTTCCTCGCCGACAACCCGGCCCCGGTTGGAAGCCACCGGATGCGCGAACACGGCCGCTCCCCCGGCCTCTTTGACCAGCTCGACGGCGTGTGCGGGATCCGGGGCGTAGTGGGTGACGTAGTAGCGCGAATGCGAGGTCAGGATGTTGCTGAAGGCCTCGCTCCGATCCGAGACCACGCCCGCCGCCACCAGGGCATCGGCAATGTGCGGCCGGCCGACCGTCGCCTCGTGCGCCGTCTGGGCGGTGACGTCCGCCCACGTAATCGGAAAGTCCTCGGCGAGCAGCTCGACCATCCGTTCGGCCCGGGTCAGCCGCGCCCTGCGGGCCTTGCCGATTTCCTCCAGCAGGCCTGCGTGGGTCGGATCGTGCAGGTAGGCCAGGACATGGACGCTGATGCCTTCCCTGCTGCGGCAGGAGATCTCCATGCCCGGCACGAGCCCGATGCCCAGGTCCCGGGCCGCGGCCAGCGCCGGCGCCCAGCCGGCGGTGGTGTCATGGTCGGTCAGCGCCACGACGTCCAGGCCCGAGTCGAAGGCGGCGCGCACCAGGTCGGCCGGCGGCTCCGTGCCGTCCGACGCCGTGGAGTGGGCATGCAGGTCGATCCTCATTTAACCAATCTACCTGCGGCACCGCCGCGCCCGCAGGCCTCGCGGCCCTATCGAAGCTGTTTGGCAGGGCTTGGTGCCGGTGAGACCATGGGTTGGTGAGCACAGACGCCAACGACAGCACCGTACAGCCGGCCTCCGAGGGTCAGCCGCTAGAGGAACGCGGGAACAACCGCTCCCAGCGGCCGGAATCCCGGGCCTTCAAGGATTTCATGGCCGGGCAATGGGCCCCGGACACCTCCGCTCCCCCCGCAACGGCGGAGGTCGCGCCCTTTGCCGCGCGCCGCCGTCGTACGCTTTCCCTCAAGTTCCCGGGCGAACGCCTGGTCATTCCGGCCGGCCCGCTAAAGGTCCGGTCCAACGACACGGACTACCGGTTCCGCCCGCATTCGGGGTTCGCCCACCTGACCGGGCTCGGCCTGGACCACGAACCGGATGCCGTCCTGGTGATGGAGCCCCTCCCTGAAGGCCAGGGGGACGACGGCGGCAACCACCATGCCACCCTCTACTTCCGTCCGCTCGCGGGCCGGGATACACCCGATTTCTACGCCGACGCCCGCTATGGCGAGTTCTGGATCGGCCCGCGGCCGACGCTCGATCAGCTGCAGAAGCAGCTCGACATCGAGACGCGGGACCTCGGCGAGCTCGAGGTGGCGATCACCAAGGATGCCGGTGTAGTCAACATCGGCGGCATGCGCATCCGGCTGCTGCGCGAAGTGGACTTCAACGTCGACGCCCTCGTCGACACGTCCCGGATCAACACCGGCGTGGACCTCGAGGAGTCCGACAACCTGGACGCCCTGCTCGCCGAGGCCCTGTCCGAGCTTCGCCTGGTCAAGGACGAGTGGGAGGCCGGCGAGCTGAAGAAGTCCGTGGCGGCCACCGTCAACGGGTTCCACGAAGTCGTCAAGGTGCTGCCCCGGGCCATCACCCACGACCGCGGCGAACGCGTGGTCGAGGGCGCCTTCTTCGCCAGGGCGCGCGAAGAAGGCAACGACCTGGGCTATGACACCATCGCCGCCGCCGGCAACAACGCGACGATCCTGCACTGGATCCGCAACAACGGCCAGGTGAAGTCCGGCGACCTGCTGCTGCTGGATGCCGGCGTCGAGGCCGACTCGCTGTACACCGCCGACGTCACGCGCACCCTTCCGGTCAACGGCAAGTTCACCGACGTGCAGCGCCGGATCTACCAGGCGGTGCTGGACGCCGCGGACGCCGGCTTCGCCGCTGCCCAGCCCGGGGCCAAATTCCGCGATGTCCACAAGGCCGCCGTCACCGTGCTGGCCGAGCGCCTGGATGAGTGGGGCCTGCTTCCGGTTCCGCTGGCCGAAGCACTCGCCGAGGGCGGCCAGCACCACCGGCGGTGGATGCCGCACGGCACGAGCCACCACCTCGGCCTCGACGTCCACGACTGCGCCCAGGCGAAGCGCGAGCTCTACCTCGACGGTGTCCTGGCCGAGGGCATGGTGTTCACGATCGAACCCGGCCTCTACTTCAAGCAGGAGGACCTGGCCGTGCCGGAGGAATACCGCGGCATCGGCGTACGGATCGAGGATGACGTGCTCATGACGGCGGACGGTCCGGTCAACCTCAGTGCGGCGCTGCCGCGGGAGCCGGACGAGGTGGAGTCCTGGATGGCGGGTATCTACAGCCCATCGGGCGAGTAGCAGCCCGGTCAGCTAACGCAGAAGCCGCCGGAACCATCGGACGACGGTTCCCCGGCTTCTGCGTTGGCTGGCTTCTGCGTTGGCCGGCTTCTGCGTTGGACGGGCGGCGGCTTGCAGGCCAACCGGTTGCGCGCCGGTCGGGCGGGCACGGCCCCGGCGGCCGGGCTACCGGTCAGCGCCTGCTAGCGGCCAGGGCCGGCTAGCGCCGCTCGTCGCCTTCGCGGTGGCCATGCTCCGGATCGGCCACCGGCGTCCCCTGCTGCTCCTCCTCGGGCGGGAGCCGGACTCCATACTGCGGCCGCCCGTCCGGCAGGTCGGGGAACCGGCCACGGATGGGGGTCCCGGGTTCGTGCTCGGCGCCCGCAGGCGGCTGCGGCCGGCCCTGCTCCTGTTCGGTGGCGCCGGAGGCATACGGATCATGGCCCCACTGGACGGGCCGCTGCGGCTGCTGCTGCTCCGGGTGCACGTAACGGCCCTGCTCCGCGCCGGGGTGCAGGGCGTGGCCGGGCATCGGCAGCTGGCTGGCTACGCGGCGCGCCTCGAAGATCATGTCGCCGGCCACCACCACGTCGTAGCTGGTCGCGATGATCTGGTTGGTGGAGGTGAAGTCCCGCTTTCCCCGCTGGAAGGCATAGCTGATCACGCTGAACAGGATCCAGAACGCGGCGCCCATGGCCATCGAGGAGAGCACCAGCCCGAAACTCTGGCCTCCGCCGAAGAGCATCAGCAGCAGGCCCACGAAGAGGCCGAACCAGGCACCGGTCGCCGCGCCGGTCAGTGCCACGCGGGGGTAGCTCAGCCTGCCGGTCACCCGTTCGACGGACTTCAGGTCATTGCCGATGATGGAGACGTGCTGGACCGGGAACTCCTCATCCGCCAGGAAGTCCACCACCTTCTGGGCATCCAGGTACGTGCGGTAGTTGCCTAGCAGCTCGCCCTGGGGCAACGGCTGGCTGGGGTCACGGGATTCGCTTCGGCCAAGCATCGACATAAACCTATTCTCCCCTACCCGCGGGTACCGCGCCGGTGGTATCGCCCAAAGTGAACTTGCCGGCGGCTCCACCCGGCCCCGGCAGGCGCCGCCGGGCGCGACCACGTAGCCTAAGGGAGTGAGCACAAATCCCACCAGAGTCTTCATCGCCAGGCTGCTCGGCCTGGACGTCTTCGACCCGCTGGGCGACCGCTTGGGACGCCTGCGCGACGCCGTCGCGCTGGAACGCGGCGGCAAGGCGCCCCAGGTGGTCGGCATTGTCGTCGAGGTCCCCGGGAAGAAGCGCGTCTTCGTACCGATGACCCGGATCACGTCCATCGATGCCGGACAGATCATCTGCACCGGGCTGGTCAACCTGCGCCGCTTCGAACAACGCGGCGCCGAGATCCTCATGGTCGCCGAGATGTTCGACCGCCGTGTCACGCTCGCGGACGGCACGGGGGACGCCACCATCGAGGACATCGCGATGGAGAAATCCCGCATCGGCGACTGGTTCGTCTCCCAGCTGTTCGTCCGCCGCGGCTACTCGTCATCGCCGCTGCGCAGCCTGCGCCGGAACGAAACGCTCATCGTGGACTGGAAGGATGCCCGCCCGGGAGCCAAGAACGAGCCGCAGGCGGCCACCGCCTTCGTCGCCAGCCACGAGGACATGAAACCCGCGGACTTCGCCGACGCGCTGCACGAGATGAGCGACAAGCGCCGCATCGAAATCGCCACCGAACTGCAGGACAAACGCCTGGCCGACGTCCTGCAGGAGCTCCCGGACGACGACCAGGTCCAGATCCTCTCCGCCCTGGAGATCGAACGGGCCGCCGACGTCCTGGAGGAGATGGACCCGGATGACGCGGCCGACCTGCTGGCGGAACTGCCGGAAGAGCAGAAGGAAGACCTGCTGCAGCGGATGGAGCCGGAAGAAGCCGAGGACGTCCGCCGCCTGATGGAGTACGAGGAGGACACGGCCGGCTCGATGATGACGCCGGTCCCCGTCATCCTGCCGCCCGAAGCCACCGTCGCCGAAGCGCTGGCCCACGTGCGCCGGGAAGAGCTCAGCCCGGCCCTGGCCTCGGCCATTTTTGTCTGCCGTCCCCCGCTGGAGACGCCCACGGGACGCTATCTCGGCGTCGTCCATATCCAGCAGCTGCTGCGTTTCCCGCCGCCGGAGGCCCTCGGCAACATCGTGGACACGGACCTTGAACCCGTCTCCGACCAGGCGGACATCAGCGAGGTGGCCCGCATGCTGGCCACCTACAACCTCAACGCGCTCGGCGTCGTGAATGAAGACGGCAGGCTGGTAGGCGCCGTCACTGTCGACGACGTCCTGGACCACCTCCTCCCGGACGACTGGCGGGCCCAGGATGACACGGACGAGCTGATGCGGAAGGCAGGACGCAATGGCTGAAAAGCAGAACAGCACCAGTGGACTGGATGTCCCCCGCGAGGCGCGGCAGCGGCTGCTGCCGCGCCTGAAGCCAAACCCCGACGCCTTCGGCCATGCCACGGAGAGCTTCGCCCGCTTCATGGGCACCCCCCAGTTCCTGATGTGGATGACCGTTTTCTGCCTGCTCTGGCTGATGTGGAACACCTTCGGGCCGGAGTCGCTGCGCTTCGACAGCGCCGCGCTGGGCTTCACCGCCCTGACCCTGATGCTCTCGCTGCAGGCGTCCTATGCCGCTCCCCTGCTGCTGCTAGCCCAGAACCGCCAGGACGACCGGGACAAAGTCACCCTGCAGCAGGACCGCCAGCGGGCCGAGCGCAACCTTTCCGACACCGAGTACCTCACCCGGGAGCTGGCCTCGCTGCGCATCACGCTGCGCGAAGTGGCCACCCGCGACTTTGTCCGCAGCGAACTGCGCACGGTGCTGGAGGAACTGCTCGAGTCGGAGGAGAAGGATGACCGCCAGCGGAGGCGGAAGAAGAAGGTTTCCGACGCGACGTCCTCGCTGCCGCGGGTCTCGGCGGAGGCCGAAAGCGCATCGGAGAGCTAGGACATGACTGACCAGACCGCCAGCCTGGAGGCGGTGCGCCGTGCGCTGGACACCGTGATCGACCCGGAGCTGCGCCGCCCAATCACCGAACTCGGCATGCTCAAGGACGTGGCCATTGACGACGGCGGCAATGTCACCGTCGAGGTGCTGCTCACCATCGCGGGCTGTCCCCTGCGCGGAACCATCACCGAGGACGTCCGCCGCGCGCTGGGGCCGCTGGCCGGCGTCGCGGAGGTCACGGTGCTGATGGACGTCATGACGCCCGCCCAGCGCAACGAGCTCAAGGACCGGCTGAAGGCGGGCGGCCGGGGCAATCCGTTTGCGGACCCGGCCTCGCTGACCCGGATCTACGCCGTCGCCAGCGGCAAGGGCGGCGTCGGAAAGTCCAGCGTCACCGTCAACCTCGCGTGCGCCATGGCGGCTCGGGGACTGCGCGTCGGCATCGTCGACGCCGACGTCTATGGCTTCTCGGTCCCGGGGCTGATGGGCATCACCCAGGCCCCCACGCAGGTGGACGAGATGATCCTGCCGCCGGTGGCCCACGGCGTAAAGGTCATCTCCATCGGCATGTTCGTCACCGGCAACCAGCCCGTCGCCTGGCGCGGTCCGATGCTGCACCGGGCACTGGAGCAGTTCCTGACGGACGTGTACTTCGGCGACCTGGATGCGCTCTTCCTGGACCTGCCGCCGGGCACCGGGGACGTGGCCATCTCCGTCGCACAGCTGCTTCCGGCCTCGCGCCTGCTGGTCGTCACGACGCCGCAGAGCGCCGCGGCGGACGTGGCCGAACGGGCGGGCTCCATGGCCACGCAGACCGGCCAGCAGGTGGCAGGCGTGATCGAGAACATGTCCTGGCTGGAGCTGGCCGACGGAAGCCGGCTCGAGGTCTTCGGCTCCGGCGGAGGCCGGACGCTCGCCGACCGGCTCAGCGCCTCCCTCGGCACGGGGATTCCGTTGCTGGGACAGGTGCCGCTGGAGCAGCGGCTGCGCGAGGGCGGAGACAACGGGCTGCCGATCGTGCTTGACGACGGCGGGGCGGGACGTTCGCCGGCGGCCGTCGCCCTGAGGTCCATCGCCGAGGGCCTCGCCGCCACCCCCCGGGGCCTCGCAGGGAGGTCGCTGGGGATCGCTCCGGCGTAGCCCGCCAGGGAATGCTCGGGACCGGGTCGCTGGAGCCGCTCCGGCCTAGGTTGCCTCGATATCGAACGGCGCTGGCTGGCCCGGCTCCAGCCGCTCGCCGGCGGCCTGGGTCGGGCGGGAGACGGCCTTGACCGCGGTACCGGCTGCGCCTGCGGCACCCGCGGCAGTCGCCCCGGCAGACAGGGTCGGAAAATCATCATCATCGAGCAGTGCTTCCTTGATGATGCGCCGCGGGTCATACTGCCGTGGATCCAGCTTCCGCCAGTCCATGTCCACGATCTCGTCGCCGACTTCCTCGCGCAGCTGCTCCTTCGCGCCCGCCGCCATCCGGCGAACCTGCTTGACGAGCCGGGCAAGCTGCGCCGCATACTCAGGCAGACGCTCGGGACCGAGCACTATAACGGCGATCACCGCAAGGATGATCAGTTCCGTTCCGTTAATTCCGAGCACGATTGAAGATTACCTGTTCGAGCCGCACGGCACCTAGTTGGCTCCCTCTGTCGGCTCATCCGCTGGCAGGACCATCTTGCCCAGGCCGCGGATGATCCTGCTGACCGGGTCGTCCAGCACGGTGGGCCGCGGCGTCATCAGGCGGGACTTTTCCGCGATGATGACCTGGCCGACCATGTCCGGCAGGTCGGCCAATGGGGCATCCGACCACATTGTGTAGGTCACGTCGGCCGAGTTCAGCACCACCGTCCAGTTGGGCCCGGCGCGCAGCCACATGTCCCGGTCCATTCCGTTGATCGGGCGGAACCCGTCCGCCGCTACCGACCGTCCTGTTACTGCGTTGACCGGTGCCACCGCCCGGGCCGCTTCCGGCGCGGCAGGCTGGGGACGTTCCACGCCGCGGCGTTGTTCGGTCACCACAACGCTGCCGTCCTCTCCTTCGAGCTCCACCCGGACGGCAGGCTCTCCGGCGATCGTCATGGCGCGGGCCGATTCGAGTTCGTAGCCCAGCCCGGACAGCTGCGGACAGTTCCAGCCGCTGCGGCGCAGTTGGGCCAGCTCTTCCCTGCCCATTTTCTGTCCGGCCGCCAGGCCCCCAAGGTCCACCGTCGCAGTGCCGGCGACCTGGCCGTCCGCGTGTCCGGCCGCCTGCAGGGCCGGCTCTTCGCCGCCCAGGATGTACGCCGTACCGAAGGTCAGCATGGCAAAACCCGCCGCGGCGCCACAGAGCACCAGCAGGGTCTGCCGCCGGGAGGCACGCTTGACCGGCGTCTCATGCGCTCCGGCAGCAGCCTTGTCCGCCGAGGACAGGCGATCGCCGGGCTCCGCATCCGCGGTGGCCGGTGCGTTCAGCAGACGCCCCGTCAGGTCCGGACCGGGCGCGGGCACGTCAAGGGAGCGCAACCGCTCCTGCAGGACACGGTGTTCCGCAATCCAGCTCCGGCAGCGTTCGCAGCTGGCCAGGTGGCGTTCGAAACCGGGTCGGCGGTCGTCGGCAAGCTCACCGTCCAGGTAGTCCGCCAAGTCACGTTCGGGATGACGCATGGTGGATTCAGAGCACTCCTGCTACTCGCGGCAGCTTCAGGCGGGAGACCCGCTTGGCCGCCGGATCCCGGTGCGCCAGCTTCTCGCGCAGCATGGTGCGCCCGCGGTGGATGCGGGACCGGACCGTGCCGAGCTTGACGCCGAGCGCCTCGGATACTTCGTCGTAGGAAAGTCCCTCGAGGTCGCAAAGGACCACGGCGGCGCGGAAGTCCGGCGGCAGTTCCTCCAGGGCTGTCTGGACGTCGATGTCCAGGTTGTTGAACTCGAAGCTGCGCTCCGGGCCGGGGTCCTTCCCGGGGATCTTGGCCTCGGCGTCCTCGGACAAACCGTCGAAGCGGATCCGGCTCTTGCGGCGCGCCTGGTCGAGGAAGAGGTTCGTCGTGATGCGGTGCAGCCAGCCGTCCAGCGTGCCGGGCTTGAAGTTCTCCAGGGAACGGAACACCCGGACGAACACTTCCTGGGTGAGATCCTCGGCGTCGTGCTTGTTTCCGGTGAGGCGATAGGCGAGCCGGTAGACCTTGGCCGAGTGGTTGACCACGACTTCTTCCCACGTCGGCGCCGTCCAGTCCGCCGCCGGGGCAGGCGCGTCCTGAGGGACTGGTCGGTGCTTGGTCATGGTGTCTCCCCTCGGCGGCTGCCGTGACTCCCCTGCGGGTTCATCCTTTGATCAGCCGGTATGTGCTGGTTTAAGGCGCATGTCCATACTGCCTCGGAAAGCTGGGAGAATTCTGGTAGCTGGCTCCTAAAAGAACGATTAGGCCCCGGGCCGTGTACAGCCCGGGACAGCCGGACAGTAGGCTAGGCAGGGCCGCACCAAAACGATCGAGGAAGCGAAGGTACATGAGCGCAGACAAGCAGACCAGCTGGTCCTACACGGAGGGATTGCCCGCCGAGGATGAGGTGCTGCTCCGCGCCCGTGAACGCTCCCGGGAGCTTGGAGTGGCTTCGGTCAGCCCGGGCGTTGCCGCCGCCCTGACCGTCCTGGCCGCCGGGTCGAAGGCACACACCGTCGTAGAGGTCGGCTCCGGCGCCGGGGTTTCCGGCGTCTGCCTGCTGCGCGGTCTGCCCGCCAACGCCGTCCTGACGACGATCGATTCGGACGTGGACCACCTGCGTGCCGCCCGGGAGGCCTACCTGGAAGCCGGCATCCCCAGCAACCGCACGCGCACCATCTCGGGCCGCGCGGCGGACGTCCTCCCCCGGCTCACGGACGGCGCGTACGACCTGGTCTTCATCGACGCGGACAAGCGCTCGTACCCGCTCTACCTGGACCAGGCCACCCGGCTGCTCAAGAGCGGCGGCATGCTCATCATCAACGACGCCTTGGACCGCGACCGGGTCTCGGACCCGGCCATCCGGGACGACACGACCAACATCCTGCGGCAGGTAGGCAAGGCCGTCCGGGAGAACGAGTCCTTGCTCTCGACCATCCTCCCCACCGGCGACGGGCTCCTGCTGGCCGTCAAGCGGTGAGGTAGGACAGCAACAGCCGCGTGCCGAAGCCCGTGGCACCCTTGGTCACCTCGGCCTCGTCCGCGGTGGCGCGGGCCGGCCCGGCGATGTCCAGGTGGACCCAGGGGACGTCCCCGACGAACTCCCGCAGGAACAGTGCCGCCGTGATGGACCCGGCAGAGACCTTGGAACCCGGCGAGGAAATGTGCGACAGGTCCGCGACCTCCGAGTCCAGCGAGAACCGGTACTCCTCCGCCACCTCGGCCAGCGGCATGTGCCAGACCCGGTCCCCCGAGGCCTCTCCCGCTGCTTCGAACGCGGCAACCAAGTGCGGCGCCGTCGCGTAGAGGGCGGCGTGCCGGCGGCCCAGGCCCATGGAGGCGGCGCCGGTCAGGGTAGCGATGTCTATCAGTTCGTCGGGAGCCAGCTGTGCGACGGCATACGCCAGCGCGTCCGCGAGCACCATTCGGCCCTCCGCGTCCGTATTGCCGATTTCCACCGTCGTGCCGCCGTACACGGACACGACGTCCCCGGGCCGGTAGGAGGCAGCCCCGATGGCGTTCTCCGCCAGCGCCAGCAGCCCGGTAACGCGGTGCCTCACGCCCAGCTCCGCGGCCGCGCTGAGAACCGAGAGTACGACGCCGGCGCCCGCCATATCCGTCTTCATCGGCACCATCGACTCGCGCGGCTTGAGCGAAATGCCTCCGGTGTCGAAGGTGATGCCCTTCCCGACCAGCACTATGTGCCGGGCGTCCGGGGCCGGGTCCTGCGGCGTGTAGGTCAGCTGGACCAGCCGCGAGCCGTACTGCGAGGCGCTGCCGACGGCGAGAAGCCCGCCAAAGCCGGCGGCGGCCAGTTCCGCCTCGTCCCAGATCCGTGCCTCCAACCCGGCGGCATCGGCGAGCCGCCGGGCCTGGCCGGCCATCCAGGCAGGGCTCTTCACGTTCGACGGCATGTTGGCCAGGTTCCGGGACAGCCAGACGGCGCGCCCGGTCGCGGCCGCCGCCGAAGCCGCATCGGCGGACGCCCCGCTGAGTTCAAGTTCTGCGGGCAACGCCTTTGGTGCCGGCGATGTGCCGGCCCTCGGAGGACGGTAGCCGCCCAGCAGGAAGCCCTCGATGAACGCCTGCTGCGCAGCCCCAGGCAGTCCGTCCACCACGCTGGTGCGTACGGTGCCCGCACCCAGGGTCGCCTTCGCCAGGGCGGCACCGGCCTTGCGCAGGCTCGGCGGCGTCTCGTCCCCGACGCCCAGGAATACGAGCCGCTTGGGCAGCCCCTGCTCCTGCCGGGGCGCCGTCGCATTCAGGATTTCGCCCGCCTTGCCGGTTACCGAGTGCACCTCGGCCAGCAGGGTGACGTCCACGCCGTACCGCGCCGCCGCTTCCGCTGCCCCGCGCCGCGGCTGCGGAGTGGCCCGCTCGCCGTCGTTGGCGGACGTGCCGCCCTGCGCCACCGGCACGACAAGGATGTCCGCCGCCGACTCCAGGACCGGCGCATAGCTGTCCACCGCCGGCCGAGGCACGATCCGCGGCATACCGGCCGCGACCAGTGCTTCTTCCAGCGTGCGGGCGGTCTCTTCCTCCGGAGTCAGGGCTGATTGCACCACGGTGGCCGCTTCCCTAGCTGGCGACGGCGTCGGTCACACCCAGCAGGCAGTCCCTGAGGTTGCTGGCCTCTTCGGTGTTCAGCTCGAGCACCAGGCGGCCGCCACCGTCGATCGGTACCCGCAGGATGAGGCTGCGCCCCTCCTTGGTGACCTCCATCGGTCCTTCACCGGTACGCGGTTTCATCGCAGCCATCTGGATATCCCTTCCACCGAGGGGCATCGGTCTTTCGTCCGCGCCCGCTAACACAGCACGGCCGGACCGCTACGATCCGCCGTGCTACAACTAGACCCATTATCGCGTACATCACAAGCCGGTACGAAATCAATGCCGGTCATGGCGTGCCGCACTCTTCCCCGGTCAGGGCGGGTAATCGCCGCCTCCGGGCAGTTCCGCCCACGACCAGAGCCACGTCACCCAGACTATCTGTCCGGCCAGGAACGCCGCCGCGAGGCAGATCCGGTAGGCCCTGCTCCGCGAGGCCATCGACGCCACCAGCGCGAGCGGGAACAGCGGCAGCAGCAGCCGGAAGGTGCTGGTCTGGGGATGCAGGAACACAAACAGGTAGCCCATATAGGCCGCGCACCACAGCCGCAGTTCGATGCCCATGCGCCGCGCGGTGGCGCTGGTCAGCACCAGCACCGCGGCGGCGAGGAGCACCAGCGGCGCGAAGACCCCGCCGACCGGGCCGAACAGGTCCGCGCCCATGTCGTACCAGGGCTTGAACGGGATGAGCTCAGTACCGCGCCAGGCCGTTTCCGTGTCGGTGTACGCGCGCAGCTCTCCGGTGGCCATCCACGCCGCTACGGGCCAGATGATGGCGCCGGCGCAGCTGGCCAGCCCCAGCGTCGCGATCCGCACGAATTCCCCCGGATCGAGCGGGTCCTCGGTCCGCCGGCGCAGCCGCCAGAGCAGGTAGAGGCCCAGCATCGCGGCAAACGGGACGCCGGTGGGCCTGGACAGGCACATCATCAGGACGATCGGGATGGCCAGCAGGAACCGGCGCCTGATCACCAGGTACAGGCTTCCGGCCAGCAGCGCCAGGTTCAGCGACTCGGCGTACGGGACCTGCAGGATCGCGGAGACGGGGAAAACCGCCACGAAGACGGTGCCCCAGAGCGCGGTGGCATGCACGGCGAACAGCCGGAAGATCCGGTAGATCAGCAGGGCCGCGACGAACCCCGCCAGCGTCGCCACCGCCGGGGCGAGGCCCTGCCAAGGCATGCCCGTCAGCGCGTTCAGGCCGCGGATCAGCGCCGGAAACAGCGCATAGAACGCCCACTGGTTCTCCAGCGCCCGCCCGTCGAGGCCGCGGGGTATCTCCTCCGGGTACCCCTGCCGGTAGATCTGCTCGTACCACGCGCTGTCCCAGATGCCGATGAAGGACAGGTAGTCCGGGTGGGCGCTGCCCCAGGGGCTCGGGCCCTGCTGGCGCGCCACGGCCAGGAAGACACAGAACGAAAAGAGCCGGGCCAGCGCGTAGACGAGCACTACCTGGGCCCACCATGGCCATCCGGCCAGGCGCTTGCCCCAATGCTGCAGCTGGCCGCGCACGAGCGCACGCGGGCCCCGGCGCCCGTCTTCCACGCCGGTCACGATTGTGGTGCCGGCGGCGGGACGTCGTCGTTCTTCCAGTGTTCCTGCCTCCTGAGCTGGGCGATCGTCTTGTCCCGGTCCGCGAGCGCATCGCGAAGCGCATCCAGCACCTGGTCCACCTGGTCCATCCGGTAACCGCGCAGCCCCACCGAGAAGCGGAGCCGTTCGATGTCCTCGGCCACGGGCCGCTCGGGGAGCAGCACGGGAGGCAGCCGGGGGTCGGACTCGCTCAGGCCCTCGAGCCTGGCCACCTCCCCGTGCTGCCAGCCTGATCCTGCCGACGGCGGCGTGCCGGGGCTGAAACGTCCCGAAACCGCCATGGCCACCGCACCGGCGGCGGCGATGGCGAGGAAGACCAGGAACAGGCTCACAGCACCATCGTGCCAGATGCATGCCGAGCACGTCCGACTGCTACAGCGCGCCGGCGGCAGCGGACGGACGGCAGGGCGCGGGCCTCCCGCCGGTGTCACGGGGACCGGCCGACCGTACGGGCTTCGCGCGCTACATCGGCTCCGCTACATCGATTCCGTCGGCGGCCGGCGGCGGCCGTTGCGGGCGGACAGCCCCGCCATGATGTGGTCGACGGCTTCCGCGGCCGTGTCCACCACGCTGACCAGGTCCAGGTCGGCCTCGGCGATCATGCCTTCTCCCAGCAGCGTGCTCTTGACCCAGTCGATCAGCGGGCTCCAGAACGAGCTGCCGACCAGGACAATCGGGAAGGATGTTACTTTCTGCGTCTGCACAAGCACCATGGCCTCGAACAGTTCGTCCATGGTTCCGAGGCCACCCGGCAACACAATGAAGCCTTGGGCGTACTTCACGAACATCGTCTTGCGGGCGAAGAAATACCGGAAGTTGATGCCCAGGTCCACCCAGTCGTTCAGGCCCTGTTCGAACGGCAGCTCGATGCCCAGTCCCACGGAGAGGCCGCCGGCTTCGCTGGCCCCTTTGTTGGCGGCCTCCATCGACCCTGGGCCGCCGCCGGTGATGACCGCGAAGTTCTGTTCGACCAGCAGCCGCCCGATCTGCTCGGCGATGTCGTAGTGCACCGTCCCCGGCCGCGTGCGCGCCGAACCGAACACGCTGATGGCCGGCCCGAGTTCCGCCAGGGTCCCGAATCCTTCCACGAACTCGCTCTGGATGCGCAGGACCCGCCACGGGTCCGTGTGGGTGAAGTCCTCCCGGTCCCGGGTGTCGAGGAGATACTGGTCCGCCTGCGGAATATCGGCCTGCGAGCGGCGCAGCTCCACCGAACCTTTGTGCCGGGCGGGCAAGTGTGCCGCCAGATCCGACGGCAGCGGAAAGTCTTGCTGGTTACTCATTACCCAAGGCTACAGATCCGGGCGGCCCACGGCGCCTCCTTCCACGATATTTCCCCTGCTCGGCGGGGGCCGGCGGTAGGTTTCTCTTGAATCACGATTCAAGCAGGAAAGGCGAAATGCGTGGCTTGCGGGAAAACGTTCGCTAGATTCAAGTCATGACCAGTGACAACCCTTACAGCCAACCCGTGCCGGCGGCCTCCGGTGCGCCGGCGCCTGCCGCCCCTGAAGGCGCCGGGCAGCCGCTGGTGCAGCTCAAAGATGTCAACAAGCACTTCGGCGACCTGCATGTCCTGCGCAACATCAACCTGGAGGTCAGGAAGGGCGAGGTGGTCGTCGTCATCGGCCCCTCGGGCTCGGGCAAGTCCACCCTGTGCCGGGCGATCAATCGGCTGGAAACCATCGACGACGGCGAAATCCTGATCGACGGCACCAAGCTCCCCTCCGAAGGCAAGCAGCTAGCCCGGCTTCGCGCCGACGTCGGAATGGTCTTCCAGTCCTTCAATCTCTTCGCGCACAAGTCCATCCTCGAGAACGTCACCCTCGGCCCCGTCAAGGTCAAGGGCACGAAGCCGGCCGCCGCCAAGGAACTGGCCATGAGCCTGCTGAAACGGGTCGGCGTCGACAACCAGGCGGGCAAACTGCCGGCGCAGCTCTCCGGCGGCCAGCAGCAGCGCGTCGCGATTGCGCGGGCACTGGCCATGAAGCCCAAGGTCATGCTCTTCGACGAGCCCACGTCCGCGCTGGACCCGGAAATGATCAACGAGGTCCTGGACACCATGGTCGGCCTGGCGAAAGAAGGCATGACCATGATCGTGGTGACCCATGAGATGGGATTCGCCCGCAAGGCGGCCGACCGCGTGATCTTCATGGCGGACGGCCAGATCGTCGAACAGGCCACCCCCGAAGAGTTCTTCACCAACCCGAAGAGCGAACGCGCCAGGGACTTCCTCGGCAAGATCCTCAACCACTAAGTCAGCAACTGCGGTTCCTTTCCGGCGCGGAAGGACCATGACGCAAGGAGAAAACATGCGCAAGATGCGTATTGCAATGGCCGCCATGGGCGCTGTTGCCGCTCTCACCCTGTCGGCCTGTGGCGGCGACGGGGGCAGCAGCGGCGGGGAAACCCAGGGCGGCTCGGCGGGCGGCGACACCATCCGCATCGGCATCAAGTTCGACCAGCCGGGCCTGGGGTACAAGTCGGGCAACGATTTCACCGGGTTCGACGTCGACGTGGCCAAGTACGTCGCGAACGAACTGGGGTACTCCACGGACCAGATCGAATTCGTCGAATCCCCGTCCGCCAACCGCGAGAACATGCTCGCCAACGGCCAGGTGGACATGATCTTCGCGACCTATTCAATCACCGATGAGCGCAAGAAGACCGTGGACTTCGCGGGACCGTACTTCGTGGCAGGCCAGGACCTGCTGGTCAGCGCCGAGAACACGGACATCAAGGGCCCGGACGACCTCAACGGCAAGAACCTCTGCTCGGTCACCGGCTCGACGTCCGCACAGCGCATCAAGGACGAGCATGCCGAGAACGTCAACCTGCTGGAGCGCCCGGGCTACGCCGAGTGCGTCACCGCCATGCAGAGCGGCCAGATCGACGCCGTGACCACGGACGACATCATCCTGGCCGGCCTGGCCGCCCAGCCCAACTTCAAGGGCAAGTTCAAGGTCGTCGGCAACCCGTTCTCCGAAGAGCGCTACGGCGTCGGCCTGCCCAAGGGCACCGACCAGTGCGCCGACATCAACGCCGCCATCAACAAGATGGTCGAGTCGGGAGCCTGGGAAGAGGCCCTGACCGCCAACACCGAGGGCGTGGACTACAAGTTCAACGAGGAACTGAACCCGCCGAAGCCGGGCGACGCCTGCGCCTAAGCCGCTGACGCCGCGGGGCAGGCCAAGCTGCCTGCCCCGCGGCGTGCGCGTCTCTTCCCGATGAAAGGGGATGGACCTCTTGTCCGAATACTTCCAGAGCTACCTGACGGCGCTGGAGACCTATGATGTGGTGGCTGCCCTCTGGGTCAACATCCAGTTGACGTTCTGGGCCTTCCTCTGCGCCCTGGCGCTGGGTACCGTGCTTGCGCTGATGCGGATCTCGCCCGTGCCCAGCTTCCAGTGGGCGGGCGCCGCTTATGTCAACATCTTCCGGAACACACCGCTGACCATCATCATGACGTTCTGCATCCTGGTGCTCGTCTTCCAGCTGCAGCTGAACCTGTCCTCCGATTTCGACTTCAATTTCTTCCTGTGGGCGATCGTCGGCCTGTCGGTGTACCACGCAGCCTTCTTCTGCGAAGCCATCCGCAGCGGCGTCAACACGGTGCCCCTGGGCCAGGCCGAAGCGGCCCGCGCCATCGGGCTGAGCTTCCTGCCGGCGGCCCGCTATGTAGTCCTTCCGCAGGCTTTCCGCGGCGCCGTCGCTCCCATGGGCAACACGCTGATCGCCCTGGCCAAGAACACCACGGTCGCCACGGTCGCCTCGGTCCCCGAGGCCGCGGGCCTGATGAAGACCATGATCGAGTTCCGTCCGGATGTCATCATGGCGATCTTCGCGACGTTCGCCCTCGGGTTCGTGGTCATCGTCATCCCGATCGGCCTGTTGACGACCTGGCTTTCGAAGAAACTGGCGGTGGCACGATGACAATCCGGCAGAACGTACTTTTCGACGCGCCCGGACCGAAGGCCCGGCGGCGCATCGTCATCACGAACATCGTGGGCATACTGGTGTTCCTTGGCGCAGTGCTCTTCGTCCTCAAGGGCCTGTACGACCAGGGGCAGCTGGCCCCGGAGCTCTGGACGCCCTTCCTGACCCAGGAGGTCTGGGAGTTCACCATCATGCCCGGCCTCATCAACACGTTCAGGGCCGCTGCCGCCGCGATCGTGACCTCGGTGGTCTTCGGCCTGCTGTTCGGAGTCGGCAGGCTCTCGCACAATAGGTCCATCGCCTGGATCAGCGGCATCATCGTGGAGTTTTTCCGGGCCGTCCCGGTGCTGCTGATGATGATCTTCTTCTGGCTCCTGCTGGGCCAGCTGAAGGTCCTGGAGCCGGCGGACATTCCGTTCGTCGCGGTGGTCCTCGCGCTGACTTTCTACAACGGATCCGTCATTGCCGAGCTCGTGCGCTCCGGCGTCCACGGGCTGCCCAAGGGCCAGCGGGAAGCCGCGATGGCCATTGGCATGACGCGCGGCCAGTCCATGCGCAGCATCGAACTGCCGCAGGCGCTCGTCGCCATGCTGCCCTCGCTGGTCAGCCAGTTCGTCGTCATCCTCAAGGACTCGGCGCTCGGCTCGATCATCACCTACTCCGAGCTGCTGCGGTCCATGCAGATCTACGGGTCATCCGGTCCGATCCTGCAGGCACTCGCCGTTGCTGCCATCTTGTTCATCATCATCAATTTCACGCTGTCCGGTGTGGCCAACTGGCTCTCCCGGTTCCTGGGCAGCCGCACCGCCGGCAAGACGCGTCCCGTCAGCGCTCCCCCGGTGGCGGCCAAGGCCGGCTGACCCGGAGCACTGATCCGGCCGGCCGGGTGCGGGCGGCGTCCACAGCGACGCCGCCCGCACCCGTTTAAGCGGCCCTGCTCAGCGGAGCCAGCGGCGCAGCGCGTCCAGGCATGCTCGAACGGCTTCGGCGGTCACGTGTTCGTTGTCCGTGTGGGCCAGCAGCGCGTCCCCGGGACCGAAGTTCACCGCCGGAATGCCCAGCTCGCTGAACCGGGCCACGTCCGTCCAGCCGTACTTCGGCTTCGGCTCCGCCCCGACGGCTGCGACGAACTCGGCCGCGGCCGGATGCTGCAGACCCGGCCGCGCCCCCGCCGCCGCATCAGTCCGCACCACTTCGAATCCTTCGAGCAGGCCGCGGACGTAGGCTTCGGCGTCGTCCGGGGTCTTGTCCGGGGCAAAGCGGTAGTTGATTTCGACCACGGTCTTGTCCGGGATCACGTTGCCGGCGGTGCCCCCGTTGATCTTCACTGCGTTAAGGCTCTCCCGGTAGTCGAGTCCGTCCACCGTCACGGTCGCCGGTTCGTGGTCGCGGAGCCGCACCAGGATCTCGGCGGCGGCGTGGATGGCGTTCTGCCCCATCCACGCCCGGGCCGAGTGGGCCGCCTTGCCGATGGCCGTGGCCTCGAACCTGCTGGTGCCGTTGCAGCCGCCCTCCACGGTTCCGTCCGTCGGCTCCAGCAGGATGGCGAAGTCGCCGGCCAGCAGCTCGCGGTGGTTCCGCACGAGCCGGCCCAGGCCGCTGAGCGAGGCCTCGACTTCTTCATGGTCGTAGAACACGTAGGTCACGTCGCGGCGAGGCGCGGTCAGCTGCGCGGCGAGGGCCAGCTGCACGGCGACGCCGCCCTTCATGTCGGTGGCTCCGCGGCCGTACAGGACTCCGCCAACCCAGCTGGAGGGCACCGTCCCCCGCGACTGCGGCACCGTGGGCAGCGGGACGGTGTCCAGGTGGCCGGCCAGGATCACGCGCTCGTCCCGGCCCAATTCGGTCCGCGCTACGATGGCGTCCCCGTCCCGCAGGACGTGCAGGTGCGGCAGTCCGCGGAGCGCCGACTCGACGGCGTCCGCAAGGGCACCTTCGTTCCCGGAGACGCTGTTGATATCGATCAGGGCGGCGGTCAGCTCGGCGACGTCGGAAGTCAGGTCAAGGGCAATGGTCGAAGCAGTCACACCCCTAGCGTAATGGGGCACGCCGGCCAATCCGGCGTCGGTAGACTGGGAAACATGCCTGCGAACAACACTGATTCCGCTTTGCCCCGTACCGCCTACGGCACCGGCCTCGCCACCGTCGCCGCCAATGGAACCATCCTCGACGTCTGGTACCCCGCCCCGGGCCGCGGGGAGGCCCCCGCCGACGGCCCCGACCAAGACCTGAAGGCACTCGCCCAGCAGGAAGACGCGGAGCGGGGCGTGCGCTTCGAGCTAGTCAGCCGCGGCATCGAACTGGACGCCGCGCCCGCCGACACCGCCGACGCCTACCTGCGCCTGCACCTGCTCTCGCACCGCCTGGTCCAGCCCAATTCCCTGAATTTGGACGGCATCTTCGGCCTGCTCGCCAACGTCGTCTGGACGAACTTCGGCCCCTGCAGCACCGAAAACTTCGAGGCCACCCGCCTCCGGCTGCGCCGCCGCGGCAACGTGACCGTCTACGGCGTGGACAAGTTCCCCCGCATGGTCGACTACGTGCTGCCCTCCGGCGTGCGCATCGCGGATGCCGACCGGGTGCGCCTCGGCGCCCACCTGGCCGAGGGGACCACGGTCATGCATGAGGGCTTCGTGAACTTCAACGCCGGCACGCTCGGCACCTCCATGGTCGAGGGCCGCATCTCGGCCGGCGTCATTGTCGCCGACGGTTCCGACGTCGGCGGCGGGGCGTCGATCATGGGCACCCTCTCGGGCGGCGGCAAGGAGCGCATCAGCATCGGCGAGCGGGTGCTCCTCGGCGCCAACTCCGGCGTCGGCATCAGCATCGGGGACGACTGCGTCGTCGAGGCCGGGCTCTACGTCACGGCCGGCACCCGCGTGAGCCTGCTGGAAGCCAGCGGCGAGGCGCGCCAGGTCAAGGCCGTGGAACTCTCCGGCGTTTCGAACCTGCTGTTCCGCCGGAACTCCGTTTCCGGCGTCGTCGAGGTCCTGCCCCGCGCCGGGCAGACCGTCGAACTCAACGCCGCCCTCCACGCCAACTGATTCGGGGTTTTCCGCCTTATGGTTCGACGCCGACGCCGCCGCGGCCTTGTGGTGCTGCTGCTGCTGGTTGCCCTGGTGGCCGGTGGGGTATGGCTCGCCGTGTCGTCGATCCAGCGGTCGGAAATCCTGGTGCGGGAGCGCTGCATGGCCGTGGTCGGTCCGGAGACCTTTGAACTGGCTCCGGACCAGGCCGCGAATGCAGCCCTGATTTCAGGCATCGCGGTCCAGCGCGGCCTGCCGGCCAGGGCCGCCTCGATTGCACTGGCCACCTCGATCCAGGAGTCGAAACTGCGCAACATCGGACACGGCGACAACGCCGGACCCGATTCGCGCGGGCTGTTCCAGCAGCGCCCCTCGCAGGGCTGGGGCACGGAGGACCAGGTGATGGACCCGGTCTACGCCACCAATCGCTTCTACGAGGAACTCGAACAGGTCCCGGGCTACGAGACCATGTCCATCACCCAGGCGGCGCAGAAGGTCCAGCGCAGCGCCTATCCGGAGGCCTACGCCGACCACGAGGGGGAAGGCAAAGCCTTTGCCTCCGCCCTGACCGGGCACTCCCCCGCAGCGCTGAACTGTGTCCTGAAGACCCCCGAGGGGGTCGGCGACGCGGCATCTGTCCGGGACCAGCTGGACCTGGCCTACCCGGGACTGGAGCCCTCGGTCCAAGGCAACGAACTGCAGGTCAGCGCCGACGAGACGACCGGCTGGGCTATCGCCCAGTGGGCGGTGGCCTCGGCCAAGGAACTGCAGATCGAGTCGGTCGCGTTCGCCGGCCTCCGCTGGGAGCGCGCGGCCGGCGGCTGGTCCACCGCCGAAACGCAGTCCGGGACCGTGCTCATCACCCTGGCGGACGCCGCCTCAACCGCCCGGACCTGAGCCTAGGCGGGCCTTAGACGAGCAGCTCGACCACGGGCTGGACGAAGCTGCGGTAGGCCGCCTCGTCCTCGATCAGCTTCTGGCTCAGGATCATCCGGTTCGGCTCCACGTACCAGGCCCGGGCCTCGTGCAGCGGCAGTTCGATCAGCTTCAGTTCGAACTGCCGCGCGTCGCGGCCCAGTTCCATCTCCCGGTCCTGCACCAGCCGGCTGATGAGCTTGGACCGCCCGCTGGCTTCACGCTCCTGCGCCTCGCGCTGGTATTCCGCCTTGCGTTCGCGTGCCCAGGTCGTCGCGGCCCCGTAGTGGGCCTGCATCACCAGCTGCAGGGCGGGGCTGCCGTCGAACGCCTTGAAGGCCGGAGGATCCAAGGCTGTCGAGGCCCCGGTGTCTTCCTTGACCAGGTGGGACCACCAGTTTTCCCACTCGCGCCGCAGGGCCGTGGGGCCGCCGACGTGCGCCGTCAGCTGCCGCGGGTCTGCCCGGCGGATGGGGGGTTCGGCCGCCGAAACTGCGGGCAATCCGGCCCCTTCCAGTCCGGCTACATCATGAAAGTACAGGGCCATCAGCATCTGCGCCGAGGTATCGGCCGTGATGCGCCAGCCCGAGCTGCCGGTGTGCTCCATCGATGAGGGTTCCTTTCCCGACGTCCTAGGTCCACTGTAGACGCAGGCGTTGCCCTCGACCACCGTCAAATATCGAACCGGCGGCGCCAGGAACTACGCTGTAGCTATGAGGATTCTGGTTACCGGGGGAACCGGCTACATTGGCTCGCACACCACATTGGCGCTGCTCGAGGCGGGGCACGACGTCGTCGTGGTCGACAATCTCGCCAACTCCAGCGAGGAGTCGCTGCGGCGGGTGCAGGACCTGGCCAGTCGGACCGCCGCCTTCCGCAAGGCGGACCTGCTCGACGCCGCCACCCTGGGCGAGGTTTTCGATGCGGAGAAGATCGATGCCGTGATCCACTTCGCCGGGCTGAAGGCCGTCGGCGAATCGGTGGAACAGCCGCTGCGCTACTACCACAACAACGTCACCGGAACGCTGAACCTGCTGCGCTGCATGGAGGCCCATGATGTGCGGACCATCGTCTTCAGTTCGTCCGCGACGGTCTACGGCAATTCCGACCAGGTCCCGCTGACCGAGAAGATGCCACTGGACGCCACGAACCCCTATGGCCGGACCAAGGAACAGATCGAAGACATCCTGTCCGACCTCGGGGCGTCGGACGAACGCTGGCGCATCGCGCTGCTGCGCTACTTCAACCCGGTCGGCGCGCACGAATCCGGCCGGATCGGCGAAGACCCGACGGGCGTGCCCAACAACCTGCTGCCGTTCGTCGCACAGGTGGCGGTGGGACGCCGCGAGAAAGTCCGCGTCTTCGGCAGCGACTACCCGACGCCGGACGGCACCGGCGTGCGGGATTACATCCACGTCATGGACCTCGCGGCCGGGCATCTCGCGGCGCTGGACTACATCGCCGGCCGTTCCGGCGTGCGCCGCTGGAACCTCGGCACCGGCCGCGGTTCCTCCGTGCTCGAGGTGCTGGAGGCGTTCGGCAAGGCCGCGGGCTTCGAGATCCCCCGCGAGCTGACCGATCGCCGGCCGGGCGACGCGGCGGTCAGCTACGCCGATCCCACGGCTGCCCTGGCCGAGCTTGGCTGGTCGGCCGAGCGGTCGCTGGAGCAGATGTGCCAGGACCATTGGCGCTGGCAGAAGGAAAACCCGAACGGCTACGCCGGCTCCTAGCCCGGCCTTAAATGCGTGTGTCCCCCGGACTGCTCCGGGGGACACACGCATTTAAGGCATTTGCCGCCGTCGTCCGCCTATTCAGGCTCAGCGGGCCGGGTACTGGCGCTCCAGTTCACCCGTGTACAGCTGGCGCGGGCGGCCGATCTTGGTGTGCGGGTCCTTGATCATCTCGCGCCACTGGGCAATCCAGCCGGGCAGGCGGCCGATGGCGAAGAGCACCGTGAACATCTTCTCCGGGAAGCCCATGGCCTTGTAGATGAGGCCGGTGTAGAAGTCGACGTTCGGGTACAGCTTGCGCTCGATGAAGTAGTCGTCCGCCAGGGCCTTCTCTTCGAGGCGCATGGCGATGTCCAGCAGTTCGTCGTTGCCGCCGAGCTTGCTGAGGATCTCATGTGCCGTGGCCTTGACGATGCGGGCACGCGGGTCGTAGTTCTTGTACACGCGGTGGCCGAAGCCCATCAGGCGGACGCCGGCTTCCTTGTTCTTGACCTTCTCCATGAAGTCCTCCGGCTGCATGCCCGAGGACTGGATCTGGCGCAGCATGTTCAGCACCGCTTCGTTCGCGCCGCCGTGCAGCGGGCCGAACAGGGCGTTGATGCCGGCGGAAACGGAGGCGAACATGTTCGCATTCGAGCTGCCCACCAGGCGCACCGTGGAGGTGGAGCAGTTCTGCTCGTGGTCGGCGTGCAGGATCAGCAGCAGGTCCAGGGCCTTGACCATGACCGGATCCAGTTCGTACGGCTCGGCGGGCAGGCCGAACGAAAGCCGCATGAAGTTCTCCACGAGGTTCATGGAGTTGTCCGGGTACAGCAGCGCCTGCCCGATGGACTTCTTGTGCGCGTAAGCGGCGATGACCGGCAGCTTGGCCATCAGGCGGATGGTGGACAGTTCCACCTGCTCATCGTCGAACGGATCCAGCGAGTCCTGGTAGAACGTGGACAGCGCGCTGACCGCCGAGGACAGCACCGGCATCGGGTGCGCATCGCGCGGGAACCCGTTGAAGAAGCCCTTGAGCTCCTCGTGGAGCAGGGTGTGCCGGCGGATCTTCTGGTCGAAGGCCTCGAGCTCGGTGGGCGTGGGCAGGTTGCCGTAGATCAGCAGGTAGGAAACTTCGAGGAAGCTCGAGTGCTCCGCCAGCTGGTCGATCGGATACCCGCGGTAGCGCAGGACGCCTGCGTCGCCGTCGATGTAGGTGATCGCGGAGGTGGTGGCCGCGGTGTTCATGAAGCCGGGGTCGAAGGTGACCGCGCCGGTCTGCTTCAGCAGCTTCGAAACGTCGTAGCCGTCATTGCCTTCTGCCGCTTTGAGCCTCGGCAGGTCAAGCTGGCCGCCGTCATACTGCAGGGTGGCACCGGTCTGCTCTGTCATTGAGTCCCCTTCAGGAGTCGTGGAAACTATCTGCACGGACGCCGTCGAAGTGGCGGCGCTAATATGCACACTCGGATCAAACGCTACCGGCACGGGGGCCGCGATATCTAATCCGGAGGTCACTTTTAGGTTTACAGCGCGTCAACGCAACCGTTCGACTGCCGCGTCGATCCGCTCATCGGCCTCGGTCAGGGCGACGCGGATGAAACCGTTTCCGCGTTCGCCGTAGAAGACGCCGGGTCCGACGACGATGCCGAGCTGGGCGAGCCGGTCCACGGCCGTCCAGGTGTCCTCGCCCGTGGTGCCCCACAGGTAGAGTCCCGCTTCCGAGTGCTGGACCTGCAGCCCGAAGTCCCGCAGGGCCGGCAGCAGCCGCTCCCGCCGGCTCCGGTACAGGTCCTTCTGCGCCTGCACGTGGGCCGTGTCGCCGAGGGCGGCACGCATACCCTCCTGGACGGGCCGTGGCACGATCATCCCGGCGTGCTTGCGGCTGTTGACCAGGTTCGCCATCAGGACCGGATCCCCGGCGATGAAGGCCGCCCGGTAGCCGGCCAGGTTGGACTGTTTGCTCAGCGAGTACACGCTGAGCAGCCCCTCGTGGCTGCCCTGCGCCACCTCGGGATCCAGCACGCTGGGCACGGCCTTGCCGCCCCGGTCCTGGTCCCATTCGCCCCAGCCCAGCTCGGCGTAGCATTCGTCCGAAGCGACGACGGCGCCGGCCTCCCGGGCCTGCTCCACCAGCCCGCGCATCGACGCGGCGTCCCGCACGATGCCCGTGGGGTTTCCGGGCGAATTGATCCAGACCAGCTTGACCCGCCCGCGCGTGGCGGAGTCCAGCTCGTCGAGCGAATCGGCGGCAACCGGCGTGGCGCCGGCGAGGATGGCCCCGATGTCATAGGTGGGATAGGCGACGGTTGGCCGCACCACGACGTCGTCCTTGCCCAGGCCCAGCAGCAGCGGCAGCCAGGCCACCAGCTCCTTCGACCCGACCGTCGGCATGACGGCCTCCGGATCCAGGCCCGGCACGTTCCGCCGCCGGGCGTACCAGTCAGCGATCGCTTCACGCAGTTTCCGCGTGCCGTGCGTGGTCGGATACCCCGGCGAGTCCGCCGCGGCCCTCAGCGCCTCCTGGATGACGAGCGGCGTGGGGTCAACCGGCGTGCCGATGGAGAGGTTGACCATGCCGTCCGGATGGCGCGAGGCCTTGTCCCGATACGGGTCCATGGCGTTCCACGGGTATTCGGGAAGCTGCAGTCCGAAGCCCATGCGCTCAGTCTTGGTTCTGCGGCGGCAGCACGGCGATCAGCGGGTGGTCCTTGTGCGTGTTGCCGATCTTGGCGGCGCCGCCGGGCGAGCCAAGGTCGTCGAAGAACTCGACGTTGGCCTTGTAGTACTCGGCCCATTCCTCGGGGGTGTCATCCTCGTAGTAGATAGCCTCGACGGGACACACGGGCTCGCAGGCGCCGCAGTCCACGCACTCATCGGGGTGGATGTAGAGCGAACGCTCGCCTTCGTAGATGCAGTCCACGGGGCATTCTTCAATGCATGCCTTGTCTTTGACATCCACGCACGGCTGCGCGATTACATACGTCACGTCCTTGAGCACCTTTCTTGTCTGCTACCCCAAGGGTAGCCCTTCGTCCATTATCTCCCCGCGCCCGGTCCTCGCCTAAACTTGTGGCGTGCCCTCCCCCACCCCGGCCGACTTCCTCCGGACAGCGGCCCCCGGAACCAGAGTCGTGGTCCGCTACCGGATTCCCGGCGGCCACACGGATGCCCTCGGCGAACTGGTTTCCGCTAACGACGGCGAGTGCACCGTCCGCACGAAGCGCGGCGATGTGGTGGTTGACCTGGGCACCGTGACGGCGGCCAAAGAAGTGCCTCCCCCGCCGCGCCGCCGCGCCCGCAGCGATTGAGGAACATCAATCAGCCGGGCGTTTCTGACGTATGCTTGGCATATGCCAACCGACCAGGATCTGCAGGCCACCGGACGGGCGCTCAGCTCGCCCGTGCGGCTGCGCATCCTCCGGCTCTGCCTCCACCGGTCGCGCACCAATAAGGAGATCGCCGGCCTGCTGCACCTGAATCCCGCGACGAGCCTGCACCACGTCAGGACGCTGCTGAATACGGGGTTCCTGGAGGCCGAGGAGCCGCGCAAGGGCAACCGCGGCGCGCGGGAGGTGCCGTACCGGGCCACCCGCCGCTCCTGGGGCGCCGCGATGCCCGATGCCGCCCCGGTGCTGGTGGAGACCTTCCTGCAGGAGATCGACGGGCTGGGCCCGGACGAGATCGAGACGGCCCGCATGGGCATCAAGCTCAACGACGCAAACCGGAAAGAACTGATGGACAAGCTCCACGCCGTGCTGGAGGAATATGCGCGGCGGCCGCCCGACGAGGACGGCACCGCGACGTCAATCTTCCTGGCCCACCACGTGGACCGCACCGCGAACTAGCGGCACCGCGGATCAGCGGCGGGGCTTGAGTGCCCACGCGGTCACGGCCACCGACAGGATCACCATGGCGGCCAGCCCGATGGTCCAGATCCGGCCCGCGATGGCGACGGCCAGTTCCTTTTCCGCCGACGTGGCGGTGACGATCAGCGGTTCGCCGAACAGCCCGCTGGCCATCAGCCCCACCAGGACGTAGGCGATGATCCCGGTCAGCCCGGCGGCCAGGACGTTCATGGTCCGCAGCCCGACCCAGACCATCACGGCGGCCGCGAACAGCAGGGCCGCCGCGGCACCCCAGGGGTAGGCCTGGCCGGCCGTGAACCAGACCTGGCTGTGCAGGTTCGTCCCCAGCAGGGCCACCACCAGCCCGCCGGCGACCGCGGTGCCCCAGCCCCGCAACGTAAGCCGCCGCCGTCGTCCGTACTCCTGTCCCGGCGAGCGGACGGGCACCTGGCCCGCCGGCGTCGCGCCCGAGGGATTGAGTCCGGGCGGGTTAAAGGCGGGAGGCAGCCCGCTCTCGTGTGGATCTGCGGGCTGCCTCTGCGCTGTCATGGAGCCAGCCTATGCCTTGGCGCGGGCGCGGTTGGCCTTGGCCCGTTCGTTGGAGTCCAGGATCACCTTGCGGATCCGGATGGCTTCCGGGGTGACCTCTACACACTCGTCCTCGCGGGCGAACTCGAGCGACTCTTCGAGGGTCAGCGTCCGCGGCGGAGTCAGGTTCTCGAAGCTGTCCGAGGAAGCCGCACGCATGTTGGTGAGCTTCTTTTCCTTCGTGATGTTCACGTCCATATCGTCCGCGCGGGAGTTCTCCCCGACGATCATGCCCTCGTACACCTCGGAGGTCGGCTGGACGAAGAAGGAGCCGCGCTCCTGCAGGTTGATCATCGCGAACGGGGTCACTACGCCGGCACGGTCCGCCACCATGGAACCGTTGGTGCGGTACTCGATGGGGCCGGCCCAGGGCTCGTAGCCCTCGGAGTAGGAGGATGCAATGCCCGCGCCGCGCGTTTCAGTCATGAAGCGCGTGCGGAAGCCGATCAGGCCGCGGGCGGGAACGATGAATTCCATCCGGACCCAGCCGGTGCCGTGGTTGGACATGTTGACCATGCGACCCTTGCGGGCGGCC
The DNA here is from genome assembly GCF_037144715.1 of Arthrobacter sp. USHLN218. Taxonomy (NCBI): domain Bacteria; kingdom Bacillati; phylum Actinomycetota; class Actinomycetes; order Micrococcales; family Micrococcaceae; genus Arthrobacter; species Arthrobacter sp. USHLN218. The sequence continues at coordinate 509,274 of NZ_JBBCYT010000002.1, read as the reverse complement.
ATCAGCTGCGTCACGGCGCCCAGGTACTCTTCGGGGACGTCGATGGTCATGTGCTCCATCGGCTCGTGGACCTTGCCGTCCACGGTCCGGGTGACCACCTGCGGCTTGCCGACGGTCAGCTCGAAGCCCTCGCGGCGCATCTGCTCAACGAGGATGGCCAGCGCGAGCTCGCCGCGGCCCTGGACTTCCCAGGCATCCGGACGCTCGGTCGGCAGCACCTTCAGCGAGACGTTGCCGATCAGTTCCTTGTCCAGCCGGTCCTTGACCTGGCGGGCCGTGACCTTGGCGCCCTTGACCTTGCCGGCCAGCGGGGAGGTGTTGATACCGATCGTCATGGAGATCGCCGGATCGTCAACGGTGATCAGCGGCAGCGGCTGCGGGTTCTCCGAGTCGGTCAGGGTCTCGCCGATGGTGATGTCCTCGATACCGGCGACGGCGACGATCTCGCCGGGGCCGGCGGAGTCGGCGGGAACACGCTCCAGGCCCTTGGTGGCCAGCAGTTCGGAGATGCGCACGCTCTTGAGTTCGCCGTTGGCGCGGGCCCAGGCCACGGTCTGGCCCTTCCTGAGGGTGCCGTTGAAGATGCGCAGCAGGGCGAGGCGGCCCAGGAACGGCGAGGCGTCCAGGTTCGTCACATGGGCCTGCAGCACGCCCTCGGGATCGTAGGTGGGAGCCGGGATATGCTCCATGATGGTGGCGAACAGCGGCTCGAGGTCCTCGCTGTCCGGGGCGGTGCCGTCCGCGGGCTGCTCCAGGGAGGCGCGGCCGAGCTTGCCGGAGGCGTAGACGACCGGAACGTTCAGGACGGCGTCGAGGTCCAGGTCGGGAACCTCGTCGGCCAGGTCCGAGGCCAGGCCGAGCAGCAGGTCCATCGATTCCGCGACGACGCCGTCGATCCGCGCGTCGGGGCGGTCCGTCTTGTTGACCAGCAGGACGACGGGCAGCTTGGCAGCCAGCGCCTTGCGCAGGACGAACCGGGTCTGCGGCAGCGGGCCCTCGGAGGCGTCGACCAGGAGCACCACGCCGTCCACCATGGACAGGCCGCGCTCCACCTCGCCGCCGAAGTCCGCGTGGCCCGGGGTGTCGATCACGTTGATCGTGACGTTCTCGCCGTTGGCCGAGGGGCCCGAGTAGAACACGGTGGTGTTCTTGGCCAGAATGGTGATGCCCTTTTCGCGTTCCAGGTCGCCGGAGTCCATCACGCGCTCTTCGACTTCGCCGTGCGTGGAGAAGGCGCCGGTCTGGCGGAGCATCGCGTCCACCAGGGTGGTCTTACCGTGGTCGACGTGGGCTACGATGGCGACATTCCGAAGGTCGCTGCGGACCGCGCTCTGTGTCGACGTGGTGGTTTCAGACATACGTGATGGCTCAATTCAGGTTGAGAACTGGAGAATCCGGCCCGGACGTGGCCGCGCCCTCAAAAAGGGGCATGTACATACTAGCGTCTGAAGGCAAAACGAACCTAATGCGCGCATGCCGGGGGACGTACGACGGCGGGTGCGCCCCGCCGTCGTACGCTGTGCCTCCCGCACCGGCCGGGTCAGGCCACCTCGGGCGGAAGCTCCAGCCGGGCGCCCGGGATCGCGGCCAGCAGGGCCTGCGTGTAGTCCTGGCGGGGCGAATCAAACACGCTGTCGGTGCTCCCGGCCTCCACCAGGCGGCCCTTTTCCATGACGCAGACGTGGTCGGCGATCTGCCGCACCACCGCCAGGTCGTGGGTGATGAACAGGTAGCTCAGCCCGAGTTCCTGCTGAAGCTCCGCCAGCAGATTGAGGATCTGGTCCTGCACCAGGACGTCGAGCGCGGACACGGCTTCGTCACAGATCACCACCTCGGGATCGAGCGCGAGGGCCCGGGCGATCGCGATGCGCTGGCGCTGGCCGCCGGAGAGCTCGTTGGGGAACCGGCGCATCACCGAGGCCGGCAGCGCCACCTGGTCCAGCAGCTTCCGGACCTTCGCCTCGCGGCTCCGGCTGTTGCCGATCTTGTGCACCCGCAGCGGCTCCTCGATGGTCCGGAAGATGTTGTACATCGGATCCAGCGAGCCGTACGGGTCCTGGAAGATCGGCTGCACCCGGCGGCGGAACTTCAGCAGTTCACCGCGCGACAGCCCGGCCATTTCCACCCCGTCGAAGAGGATCCTGCCCGACGTCGGCGTCTCCAGGTTCAGCACCATGCGCGCCACCGTGGACTTGCCGGACCCCGACTCCCCCACCACCGCCGTCGTTGTTCCCCGCTTAATGGCGAAGGAAACGCCGTCGACCGCGGTGAAGTCCGTGGACTTGCCGAACCCGGCCCGGAGCTTGAAGACCTTGGTCAGGTCCTGCACTTCGATCACGTTGTCCGCCGCGGCCGCGGCTTCCTCGACCGGCGCCAGCAGTTCGGCGGAGTCCACCCCCGCCGCGCGCGCGGACTGGATGCGGCGGGAGGACAATGACGGCGCCGCCTCCACCAGGCGCTTGGTGTACGGGTGCCGCGGATTCGTCAGGATTTCCTGCGCGGCGCCCGATTCCACGACGCGGCCCTTGTACATGACCACGACCTTCCGGGCGCGCTCGGCCGCGAGGCCGAGGTCATGCGTAATCAGCAGCACCGCCGTGCCGAGGTCCGCCGTCATCGTCTCGAGGTGGTCCAGGATCTGCCGCTGCACGGTGACGTCCAAAGCGGAGGTCGGCTCGTCCGCGATCAGCAGCCGGGGCCGGCAGGAGAGGCCGATCGCGATCAGCGCACGCTGCCGCATGCCGCCGGAAAATTCATGCGGGAACTGCCGGGCCCGCCGCTCGGCGTCCGGCAGGCCTGCCTCGGACAGGACCTTGGCCACGTCGTCAGGGCCGTAGGGTAGCCCGTTGGCCCGCAGGGTCTCCTTGATCTGGGGGCCGATCTTCCACACCGGGTTCAGGTTCGACATCGGGTCCTGGGGAACCATACCGATGGAATTGCCTCGCAGTTCCATGATCCGCTTGGGACCGGCTTGGGTGAGGTCCTCGCCGGCGAACAGGATCTGGCCGCCCGCGACGCGCCCGTTGTCGGGCAGCAGGCCGATGGCCGCCAATGCCGTGGTGGACTTGCCGGACCCGGACTCCCCCACGATGGCCACCGTCTCGCCCGGCATTACCGTGAGGCGCGCATCACGGACAGCCGGTACGTCGCCGGTTGAGCTGCTGAAGGTGATGGCCAGATCGCGGATTTCCAGCAGAGGCTCGGTGCTGTTCACTTCGTGGATCGTCGTCATCGTTTCCTGGCTTTCGGGTCGAGGGCATCACGCAGGGCGTCCCCGAGCATGATGAAGCTCAGCACGGTCACGGACAGCGCGGCGGCCGGCCAGAGCAGGGTCGATGGGTTCGACCGCAGCGAAACCTGTGCCGCGGAAATGTCATTGCCCCAGCTCATCACGTCCGGCGGCAGACCGATCCCCAGGAAGGACAGGGTGGCTTCGGCCACGATGAAGATGCCCAGGTTGACGGTGACCACCACGATGACGGGTGCCAATGCATTCGGAATGACGTGCCGCACCAGGGCCGCCGGCCGGGACACGCCCAGCGACCGCGCCGCCGTGACGAAGTCCGCGTTGCGCACGGAGATGACGGCGCCGCGGGTAATACGAGCCACCTGCGGCCAGCCGAACACCACGAGCGTGATCACCACGGTCCAGACATTGCGATTTTCCCGGAAGAATGGCAGCTGCATGATGATGATCGCACCGAGGATCAGCGGCAGCGCGAAGAAAACGTCCCCGATCCGGGCGATGACCGAATCCAGCCACCCGCCGTGGAAGCCGGCGATGGCGCCCAGCGTGCCGCCGATCAGCAAGGTGCCGAGGGTCGCGAAAATACCGACCGTCAGCGAGGCCTGCGTGCCGTAGATCAGCCGCGCGTAGACGTCGCAGCCCTGGATGGTGAAGCCGAGCGGATGTCCCGGCGCGGGACCGCCGTCGGAATTGGCCAGCTGGCAGTTCGCGTTCGGCTCGGTCTGGGTGAAGAGTGATGGAAAAAGCGCCACCACGAGGATCAGCAGGATCAGGACCGAGGCGATGATGAACAGCGGCTGGCGGCGCAGGTTGCGCCACGCCTCGGCCCACAGGCTGAGGGGCTGGACATCCTCGGCGACCTTGTCGGTCGTCTGCAGCGGCGTCTCCTCGATCGGCGCGACATAGTGTTCGATGTAGTCTCTGCGGTGCTCAGGCATAACGGATCCTCGGGTCGAGCCAGGCGTACAGCACATCCACGACCAGGTTGGCCAGAATGTAGACAAGGATCAGGACGCTGACGATCGACACAATCGTCGGCCCCTCTCCGCGCAGGACCGACTGGTACAGCCGCTGCCCCACGCCGGGCACATTGAAAATGCCTTCGGTGACGATCGCCCCGCCCATGAGCGCGCCCAGGTCCGCCCCGAGGAAGGTGATCACGGGGATCATGGAGTTCCGCAGGATATGGACGACGACGACGCGCGGACGTGACAGTCCCTTTGCCGTGGCGGTGCGCACGTAGTCCGCGTTCAGGTTCTCGATGATCGACGTCCGGGTCAGGCGTATGACGTAGGCCAGGGACACCAGGCCCAGCACGATGGCCGGCAGGATCAGGTCGGACCACCCGGCCTCCGCGCCGACCGTCGGTTTCGCCCAGCCGAGCTTGACGCCGACGACGTACTGCAGGACGAAGCCGAGCACGAAGATCGGGATGGCGATGACGATCAGGGACGCGATCAGGATGGTTCCGTCGAAGAAGCGGCCCTTCCTCAAGCCCGCGATCACGCCGAAAATGATGCCGAAGACGGCCTCGAACAAGAGTGCAAGGATCGCCAGCCTGATCGTCACCGGAAAGACCTGGGCCAGGACCTCGGCCACCGGGCGGCCGGAAAAATCGTTGCCGAGGTTAACCGTTATCAGATTCTTGAGGTACAGGAAGTACTGGACCAGGAAGGGCTGGTCCAGGTTGTACTGCGCCCGCAGCTGTTCGGCGACGGCCGGATTGACCGCACGGTCGCCGAACAGCGCCTGGATCGGGTCGCCGGGAAGCGAAAAGACCAGGAAGTAGACCAGGAAGGTCGCCCCGAAGAATACCGGGATCATTTGCAGGAACCGCCGAACGATGTACCAGGCCATCAGCCTGCCCCGCCGTCGGAGGGATGATACGCGTGAGTCTGCATGAGTCCTTTGCCTGTTCGCTCTCGATTAGCCGCCGTCGTGGAAAAGCCCGCGGGGCCCGGCCAAAGGGCCGGACCCCACGGGCCGCTCAGGCTACTTGCGGGTGATCTGGTAGTAGATGGGGACACCGTTCCAGGCGGTGTCCACCTGGTCCACGTTCTCGCTCCAGCCGACCTGGCGGACCTGGTACCACAGCGGCACGGCAGGCAGGTCCTGCAGCAGGATTTCCTGGGCCTCGTTGAAGGCCGTGGTTCCGGCCTCCGGGCTCTTGGCGGCGAGTCCCTCGCGGAGCTTTGCGTCGAACTCCTTGTTGGAGTAGTCGCCGTCGTTGGAGCCGGCGCCTGTACCGAAGATCGGGCCAAGGAAGTTGTACAGCGACGGGTAGTCGGCCTGCCAACCCGTACGCAGCGCGCCGTCGAGCTTCTTGGAAGTCGCAATCTCCCGGACCTCGGCGAAGGTCGCGTAGGGCTTCCCCTGCGCGTCGATGCCCAGCTCGTTCTTGATGCTGTTGGCCACCGCGTCGATCCACTCCTTGTGGCCGCCATCGGAGTTGTACGAGATCGTGAACGTCTTGTCGCCCCACGGCTCGATCTTGTCCGCCTCGGCCCAGAGTTTGCGGGCCTCCTCCGGATTGAACTTCAGCACTTCGCTGCCCTTGATGTCCGCGTCGTAGCCGTCGATCACCGGCGCGGTGAAGTCCGTGGCAGGTTCGCGGCCGCCGGAGAAAATGACCTTCGTGATTTCGGGACGGTTGATCGCCATGGAGATGGCCTTGCGGCGCAGGTCGCCCGCCTCGCCCTTCCACTCATCGAGGTACTCGGGAATCGTAATGGTCTGGTTGCCTGCATACGGCTTCTCCAGGTAGCGCCCCTCGCCGAGGTCCGTCTTGAAGTTCTTTAGGGAACTCGGCGGAATCGTGTCGAGCAGGTCGAGGTTGTTGGCCAGCAGGTCCTGGTAGGCCGCCTCGAAGCCGGAGTAGATCTTGAAGGTGATGCCGTCGTTCTTGGGTGCGCGGGTGCCCGAGTAGTCGGGATTCGGCACCAGGGCGATCTCGACGTCGTGCTGCCAGGCGCCGTCGCCGGAAAGCTTGTACGGACCGTTGCCCACCGGGTTCTCGCCGAATGCCTTCATGTCCTGGAAGGCGGCCTCGGGAAGCGGCGAAAAGGCCGTGTAGCCCAGCCGCAGCGGCCAGTCCGACTCCGGCTGGGCCAGCTCGACGGTGAAGGTCTTGTCATCGACAACCTTCAGCCCGGACATCTCCTTTTTCTTGCTGTCCTTGGCGCTGACCTCGTCATAGCCGGCGATGCTTTCGAAGAAGTAGCCGTTCAGCTGCGCGTTCTCAGCCGCAGCCCCGTAGTTCCAGGCGTCCACGAAGGAGCTGGCGGTGACCGGGTCGCCGTTCGTGAACTTCTGGTCCGGCTTCAAGGTGATGGTGTAGTTCTTCGAATCCTTGGTCTCGATGGATTCGGCGACCTCGTTGACCGGCGCGCCGGAAGCATCGTAGCTGATCAGGCCCTCGAAGAGCAGGTCGACGACCCGCCCGCCACCGACCTCGTTCGTATTGGTGGGCACGAGCGGATTCTGCGGCTCGGTGGTATTGGCGGAAATGACTGCCGAGGCATCGGCACCGTCCGTTCCCCCGCCGCCGCCCCCGCAGGCGCTCAAAGCCAGCGCGGCAGCGGCCGCGAGGCCAACAATTTTGGAAGTGCGAGCAAATCGCATTCCGCCTCCTCAGTAGCTAGTCAGTGCCCGGGCGGAATACGGCGCCGGGTGGATCGTCGCGTTTCGGTGTCCCTCCAGCGCCGAACTCGGCGGCCACGTCAGAAGTGACCCGGGTTACAGTATGTGTTTTACAGGGTGCTGGCAATTCCCGCCCGGCGGCTCGCCGGGAGACGGGCTCCCGTCCCGGTGAAGCGCGGCTCCCGCCTGCCGGCCGGCTGCGGGCGCACAGGCGGAATAACGATTCATTGGGAAGGGCGGCATACAGCCCGGATGCGGATCCCGACATGCCTTCCCCTAGGCCCGCGGCACCATGAAGGGCGCTGTCCGGACGGCTGCCGTCCGTTGACGCTCGAAGGAATTCATCCTGATCAGCCCTTCGCCAGAGGCCGGAGGCGCTGGATAGTGCCTCCGGGGTCAGTGTATCTCCGGCTTCCTGCAATCCGCAGCTAAAGCCGATCGGGTGATACCTGATCGCAATACGGGCCCTCAGTTGACGTCCGATGGCTCGGACTTCCGCTCCTTTCTGCCGGTCCCGCTCAGCTCCCCGACCCGAGCAGCTGTTCCCTCAGCTCCCTGCGCTCACGTTGCAGGACGGGGTCGGGCAGCGGAACTGCCGCCAGCAACCGCTGCGTGTAGGCCTCCTGGGGATTGCGCAGGATCTCGTCGCGGGTTCCCTGCTCGACAATGTTGCCGTGCCGCATAACGCAGATCCGGTCCGCGAGCACGTCGATGACCGCCAGGTCGTGGGTGACGAACAGGCAGGCGAAGCCCAGTTCCCGCTGGAGGTCGCGGAACAGCTCCAGCACCTTGGCCTGCACGGAAACGTCCAGTGCCGAGGTCGGCTCGTCCGCGACCATCAGCTTGGGCTGCAGCGCCAGCGCCCGGGCAATGCCGACGCGCTGCTTCTGGCCGCCGGAGAGCTCGTGCGGATACCGGTTCCGGTAGGCCCGCGGCAGCTCCACCTGGTCCAGCAGGACCTCGATCTTCTTCTGCAGCCCTTCGCCCTTCGCCACTCCGGCAAGGTACATCGGCTCTCCGATGCTCTCGCCGATCGGCAACCGCGGATTCAGCGACGACGACGGGTCCTGGAACACCATGCCCACGTTCCTGCGCAGCGACTGCAGTTGCCTGCGGCTGGCCCCCGCAATCTCCTGGCCGACCACCTTGAGCGAGCCTTCGGCCACCGGCAGCAGGCCGACGGCGGCCCGCCCGATCGTGGTCTTGCCCGAGCCCGACTCGCCCACCAGTCCCACGACCTGCCCCGGGTAGATCACCAGGTCGGCTCCCTCCACTGCCCTGAAGGCCGGAACCCTGCCCTGTTTCGGGTAATCGATGGCCACGCCGGCCAGCTCCAGCACCGGGTCGCCGTGGACCGCCTCCTCCGCGGCGCTGGCCAGGGCGGCCTCATTCTCTTCCTCGCGGCGCTTCATCTCGTCGTCGTCGACAACGTCCAAGGTGACGCCCGTTGCCGAGGCAAGGGCCGCTGTGACGTCCACCTCCGCCTCGCCGCGATCGTGGCTGGCGCCAAGCCTGGGCACGGACGCCAGCAGCTGCCGGGTGTATTCGTGCCGCGGATTGCTGAAGATCTCCTCGGCCGTGCCCGTTTCGACGATCCGGCCGTTCCGCATCACCGCGATCTTGTCCGCCAGGTCGGCGACCACGCCCATGTCATGGGTGATGAGGACAATGGCGCTGTCCAGTTTGTTCCGCAGGCTGCGCATGAGGCCGAGGATTTCGGCCTGGACAGTGACATCCAATGCCGTGGTAGGTTCGTCCGCGATCAGCAGCTTGGGGTCGCAGGACAGGGACTGCGCGATCATGGCCCGCTGTCTCTGGCCCCCGGAGAGCTGGTGCGGGTAGGACTTGAATGCCTTGGCCGGGTCCGGCAATTCCACCATCTCCAGCAGCCGGAGGGCACGCTCGCGCGCTTCCTCCGGAGAGATGGCATTATGCAGGCGGAGCGTCTCGACGATCTGGAATCCGATCGTGTACACAGGGTTCATCGCCGTCATCGGTTCCTGGAAAATGACGGCGACGTCGTTGCCGCGGATCCGGCGGAGCTTGGCAGGCGTGATGCCCAGGATCTCCTGGCCATTGAGTTTGACGCTGCCCGTTGCACGGCTGTTGGACGGCAGGAGCCCCAGCAGGGCCATGGAACTGGCGCTCTTGCCCGAACCGGACTCTCCCACGAGCGCCAGGACCTCGCCGGCATGCACGTCATAGTTCAGGCCGATGGCCGCCGGGACCCATTCCTTGTCCACGCCGAAGTCCACGTTGAGGTCGGTGACCTGCAGGACCGGCCTGCCGGGTTCGCCGGAAACGTCCTCGAGCGGAGCGGGGATGACCGGGTCGATCATTTCAGTCATGGTGCTTTGTCCTTCTGATGTTTTCCGGGAGTCCGACGGCGGCTGGTCCCGTTAGTGCCCTAGTGCCGGCGACTGCAAGGATGGTGTCATGCCCCAGCGCAACACCGGACCCGTTGTCCTCCGAGCCAGAAGCGCCCCCTGGCTGACCGGCATCGTATGGCTGATCGCAGCTATCAGCGCGGCCTCCGCCTGGCTGACCCACGGCGGCACCGGCCTCCTGCAATCCTCGCCGCTCCTGGCGGCGGCCTATGTGGCGTGGTGGCTGGCCTGGTTCCCTACCGTCGTTATTTCGGACGACGGGGTCACGCTCCGGAATCCGGTCCGCACCATCGATGTGCCGTGGCACTCCCTCATCACCGTCGATACCAAGTACGCCCTGACCCTCGTGACAGCCTCGGGCCGCTATAGCGCCTGGTCCGCGCCGGCCCCCGGCCTGTTCGCGGTCCAGCGCGCGCAGCCCGACCACGTACGCGGGCTGCCCGAGACCACTTACGGTCCCGCCGGCTCGGTGCGGCCCGGGGACCTGGCCACGTCTGATTCCGGCACGGCCGCCTATTACGTCCGGCAGCGCTGGTCCGAACTGCTCGCTTCCGGCGCCGTGGAGCCGGGCATGGCCGAGGCCTCCCGGGCGCGCGTCAGCGTCAATTGGACAGTGCTCGCCGTGGGAGCCGTGCTGCTGGCCGCGGCCGTGTTGGTGATCGCGGCCTGACCGTGCCGGCTTTGGCGCGATGCAGAGCTTCATGTCAGTGCTCCTTCGCCGGCCCCGCGGGGCGCGGCCGGCGGGCCACCAGGTCCCGGGCCCGCTTCGCGTTGAACTTCTTCTGGCGGGGATCGAACGCATCACGCAGGCCGTCCCCGATGAAGTTGATGCAGAGGCAGATGGCGACGATGAACATGCCCGGCCACCAGAACAGCCAGGGACGCGTCGAAAAGGCTTCCTGGTTCTGGCTAATCAGCAGGCCGAGCGACACATCGGGCGCCTTGACGCCCATGCCCACGTAGGACAACGAGGTCTCCAAAAGGATCGCCGAAGACATGCTGAGCGTCACGAAGACGATGATCACCCCGACGGCGTTGGGCAGGATGTGCCGGAAGATGATCCGGGCATTGGAGGCGCCGGCGATGCGGGCCGCGTCGACGAATTCCCGCTCGCGCAGGGAGAGGAACTCGGCACGCACCAGCCGGGCAAGTCCCGTCCATACGACCAGGCCCACCATCAGGCCGAGGGCCAGGGGCTGGAGATCGGACGCCACCACCCGGCTGGCCATCTGGCCGAGGACCGCCGCGAGGATGATCAGCGGGATGACGATCACGACGTCGGTCAGGCGCATCAGGACATTGTCGACCCAGCCGCGGAAATAGCCGGCCAGCGCTCCGATGACCATGCCGATCGCGCCGCCCACGATGCCGATGATGAACATGACAAGGACCGAGATCTGCACGCCCCGCATGGTCTGCGCGAACGTGTCCCGGCCCAGCCGGTCCTGCCCGAACGGGTGCTCGCCGAAGCTGAACGGAAACAGCTGCAGCGTCGGACGCCCGCCGTTGATCAGGTCGTTGACTTCGTTGTGGGTGTACTTCCACCAGCCGGGAATGCCCATGAAGCCGCCGGCGGAGAACGCCAGGACGAGGATCAGGACGAAGATGACCAGGCTCGCGATGGCCGCAGCGTTTCCGATGAACCTCTTCCGGACGATCTGGCCCTGGCTCAAGCCCTGCTTTTCCGGGCCGGCACCTTGGATTTCCGGCGCCGTCGTTGTCATCGTGGTCATACCTTAACCCTCACTCGCGGGTCCAGCGCGGAGTAGAGCAGGTCCGCGATCAAATTGAAGACCAGCGCCATGATGCCGGTCACGAGGAAGACACCCATGACGGGATTCGGGTCCACCCGCACCAGTGCCTCGATGAAGAGCTGTCCCATACCGGCGAAAGCGAAGACGCGTTCGGTAATGACCGCGCCGCCGATCAGGCCGCCGATGTCGAAGGCCACGATCGTGGCAATGGGGATCAGCGCGTTCCGGAAGGCATGGCGCATGACAACTGTGCGCTCCCCCAGGCCCTTGGCCCGCGCCGTCCGGATGTAGTCCATGTTCATGATTTCCAGCATCGACGAGCGTGCGTACCGGCTGTAGGAGGCCAGGGAAATCAGCAGCAGGGCGATGGTCGGCAACAGCAGGTGCGTGAACGTGTCCAGCCCCTGCACCCAGTAATCGCCGCGTAGGTTGGGCGTTTCGGAACCGATCGTAGCGATCGGGCGGCCGTTGATCCGCGAGTTGCCGAAGTAGGCCGGCCAGGCCTGCATGTAGCGGTCCAGCAGGATCATCCCGGCTACCAGGGCCGCCGTGATGGCGGCGGCATTGATATTCTGCCGGCGGTCGTAGCCGCCCATCAGGTAGCCGATGCCGATCCCCACCAGGATGGTGGCAATGGCCAGGAGCGCAATCATCAGCGTGGTGGCCTCCGCCAGGAGGGGCTGGAGCGGGAAGTACAGGACCAGCCCGACTGCTACCGCGGCCAGCGCGGAGTAGAGCGCCCTGCGGTTTTTCAGCCCCGCTGCGAGGGTCGTCGCCCCGAAGGCAATGGCGACGCCGGCGATCAGGATCACCGCGAGGCCAAGTCCGGGTGTGCTGAACCAGCGTGTCACGGACAACGCCCACAGGATTCCCGCAGCCAGGACGAATCCGGTGACCGCGGCGAGGAGCCGGCGTTTGACGGTGCCGCGCGCACAGATGTACCACAACAGCCCGCTGACCAACGAGATCACGGCTATGGTTGCCGGCGGTATGTGGGGCTCGCGGAGGAAGTTGTTGAAGCCGATGGCGGCGTATTCCTTCAGGAGGACGGCGACCCAGAACACGGGTAGGGAGAAGAAGAGGAACGCCATGAAGGTCACCCCGTAGTCCAGGGTGCTGTACTGCCGCAGCGCGGTTACGATACCGAGGCAGACCCCGATGACGACCGCCAGGATGGCCGCACCGGTCACCAGCAGGATGGTCATTCCCATCGCGCGGCCCAGTGCTTCGGTGACGGGCTGGCCGTTGACGGCGAAACCCAGGTCGCAGCGGCCCACGAAGGGCACCAGGCACTGGGCCGCTCCGCCGAGCCAGCGGAAATAGCGGAGAGGGGCAGGGACGTCCAGGTTCAGCAGCTCGACGCGCTGCTGGATCAGTTGTTCTTTGTTCGGCTGATTGCTTTCCCGCAGGTCGGCCAGGGGGTCACCCGACAGGGCCGTCAGCTGATACACCAGGAACGAAGCGCCTAGGAGAATAAGCACGGCCGTGAAGAGCCGCCGCACGATGTAGGTCACCATGGTGTTGAAAGACCTCGATTTTCACTTCTGGAGAATGCCAAGGCGCCGGGACCGTCCTGCTCGTGGTCCCGGCGCCTTCGCTTAGTTTGCTAACAGAACGCCAGGGGTCCTACTCGCCCTTGACCTTCCAATCCCAGAAGTTCCAGAACACGCCGGTCTGGTTCGGCTGGTAGACGACGCCTTCGACCCGGTCGCTGTTGTAAGCGTCCAGTCCGACTGCCTGGAACAGCGGCAGCCCGTAGAAGGAGTCCCACACCATCTTGTCGATCTGGGTGATCAGCTTGTCCTGCTCGGCCGGTTCGATGGTGACCATCAGCTCGTCCATCAGCGCGTCGGCCTTCGGATCGGAGAATCCGTTGTAGTTGGAACCGCTTCCCGTCCGGAAGATCTGCGGAACGCCGGAGACGCCCACGCCCGAGTTAATCCAGCCGAAGATGGAGGCGTCATAGCCGCCCTGGCCCAGGGCAGCACCCCAGTCGGAGGCACCTAGGCCGCCGTCGACAACCTTGAATCCTGCCTTCTCGGCCGACTCCTGGATCAGGGAGAATGCGTCGGCTCGGTTCGGGTTGTCCTTGTTGTACATGATCCGGACTTCAGGCGTCTTGCCCGCCAGGAGCTTCTTGGCGCCGTCGATGTCCGGTTCGGCGTAGACCGAGGAGCCGTTGCCTTCCGCCGAGGGAGTGTACGCGTCCTGGGCCGGAACGAAGAACTGCGAGTTGAGCGGTGCGGCGTCCTCCTTGATCGGCTTGACGATGCGATCAACGATGGCCTGCCGGGGCACGGCCTTCATGAAGGCCTCGCGGACATCGGCATCTGCGAAGACGCCGCTGTAGTTGAGGTCGAGGTGGTCATAGGACAACTGGTCATCGATATTGACCGTCACGCCATCGATGGCGTTGAGCAGTTCGACGGTGTCCGCCGATGGCTGCGGGGCGATAATGTCCACTTCGCCGTTCTTGAGCGCCTGCACCTGGTCAGGCGCTGCACCGATGAAGCGGATTGTCACCTCGTCGATACTCGGCTTCGGACCCCAGTTGTAGGAATCATTGCGGACCAGAGTGATGGACTGGTCCGGCGTCACGCTGTCCACGATGAAGGGGCCGCTGGACAGGTAGAGCGAGGTGTCCCCCGGCAGCGACTTGCTGTCAAAGCCGGTATTCCAGAAATCCCCCACGGCCTTGAGCTCGGCATTGGGCTTGGCCGGCTTCTCCGCGTCCCCGCGCTTCAGGCCGGTGATCAGGTCGATCAATGCCTGCTCGTCGGCCAGGCCGGCCTTCTCGGCCACCACGTGCGCCGGCATGCCGATGCCGCCGTCCTGGAGGCCGCCGAAGGCGATTTCCCAGTCGGCAAAAGGCTTGGAGTAGGTCAGGGTGATCGAGCGGCCGTCATCACCGATCTCGGGAACCCCGGTCAGGCCAAGGCCGCTGGTGTCGCCCGCGTAGTCGAAGTAGTTGGTGCCGGAGGTGACTTCGCCTTCCTCGTTGCTCTTGGCATCGTTGGCATAGCCGGATTCGGCCACCCAGTTCAGTAGCAGGTCGCCCGCGTCGACCGGATCCCCGTCCGACCAGGTGACGCCCTCCTTGACCGTGTACTTCACGACCAGCGGATCGTCGGAGACCTTTTCATAGGTACCGAAGTCTTCGTTCCGGACGACGTTGAGCTCATTGTCGATGTGGTAGAAGCCGCCCCGCGTCATGTAGGCGACCTTGCCGTTGACATCGACGTTGCCAGCAGCGGTGTCGGAGTTGAACGAACTGAACGCGTTGACTTCCGCAACGCTGATGGTTCCGCCGGTCGCGCTGGCTTCCCCCGTAGTTTCGGCGCCGCCGCCTGCCGATGCGCAGGCGCTCAGTGCCAGAGCCGCGACTGCTGCAACTCCGATTGCCTTGGAATAACGTCCGAAACGCATTCCGCCTCCTTGTATCTCATGATGAAGATGCCTCTGCGAGGTCACCGGAGAAGGGCCACTGGCGCGGTTGAACGATTGAGACCCCCTCCACGCCAGTGGCCCGCCTCACATGGATAAGAGAGTAAACCGAGGCCGCAAAATTGGGTATAAAAATTTTGCTTCACAACGGACTTGTTATCGATATGCAACCAAGCCGACGGGGGCCGTCATGATCTCAAAAATGTTCTTCACAAATGGCTGCATCCCGGAAACCCCTGCGAAATACGCGGGAAATGCCCGGTAGCCCGGGGTCGGCGGCGCCCGCCAGCCGCCTGCGGCATCGGTAATCAGTTATTGGCACCTAACTGGAAGAGCGTATGGGGCGCGGAGCACACGGCTCGCCCTGGCAACCATCCGGCGTCGCGATCTCAGGCGATGGTCCGTCGTGTGGCGTCGAGCCGCTTGGTCCAGCCGCGGCCGTCAAGGTATTCCAGCAGCGGGATCGCGACCCTCCGGGTGGTGTCCAATGCCTGGCGGGCCTCGCTGGTCGTGAACGGTTGCGGCAAGGCGGCGAGCTCCCGCATGGCCAGGGCAGGTGCCCGCGGCAGCAGGACGACGCCGTCACCGAGCCGCAGCAGGCGGCCGCTGCGCTCGGCTGCCGCCAGTTCGCGGGATCCCAGGCCGAGGGCCTGCAGGTCGTGGGCTTCCGGGGCGGCAAACGGCGCCTGCTTCAGCCGGCTCTCCAGCGCTCCGATTCCGGGCTCGGCCGCGCCGAGGTCCTGGCGCTGCCCCGGAAGATTGATATAGCCCGCACGGTGCTCCAGTCCCGCTTCCCGGACGACTGCCTCCAGCAGCGCGCCGCCAGCCGGTCCGATCAGGTCCCGGGCGGCTCCCAGGGAGAGCCCGGCCGCCAACGGGTCCTGTTCGCCGAGTTGCTCCACGGCGCTGCGCAGCCGC
Source organism: Arthrobacter sp. USHLN218 (assembly GCF_037144715.1). NCBI lineage: Bacteria > Bacillati > Actinomycetota > Actinomycetes > Micrococcales > Micrococcaceae > Arthrobacter > Arthrobacter sp. USHLN218. The sequence goes on along the minus strand of NZ_JBBCYT010000002.1, from coordinate 493,885 downwards.
CGCCCCCACGCCTCGAAGACCGGTTCGTGCACCCACCACTCGCCGAAGGCCCTCACCCCGGCGGGCACCCGGTCCAGGCCGCCAACACCCATCCGGCGCAACTGGTCGATACGGACCGCGCCCCGGCGGGCCACTTCCGTCAGCGGGTCCCCGCCGGGTGGCATGGCGGCCAGGACGCCGGCCCGCCGGCTGCTGTCGCCGCGGCGGTCGAGCGCGGGCGGTTCGACGTCGAGAATCTGTGCCCCGGCCAAGACCGATCGGCTGCCGGTCGCCCGCAGTACCAAACGGTCGCCCAGTTCGAGGGGCAACCGACGGTCGAGGGTCAGGCGGGCGTGGTCCGGACCGAACGGGCGCATCCGGCCGGGCACGGCGGCGGTGCCGATGTGGACGACCACTTGGCCTGGTGCGTCTGCGAAAGAGGCACCCATGGTCCGCCGGACATCGACCGTGTCCACTACCGGCCAGCTATCCCCCGTGATGAGCACGTCGCCGCGGTGGATGGCATCAGCCGACAGCCCGGACCGGAGGTTGACGGCGACGCGGCTTGTAGGGCCAACGGAGTCGGCGGCCACATTGCAGCTGTGCAGGGCCCGCACGGATACTGGGCTGGCGCCATCGTGGCCGCTAAGCAGCAAGCGGTCGCCCTGGGCTAGCGTGCCAGCCGTCAAGGTCCCGGTCACGACCGTTCCGGCGCCACTGATGGTGAACGACCGATCGATCCACAACCGCACGCGTGCGTCCGGTTCCGGTTCGGGCAAAGACGCCAGCATGTCGTCCATTGCGCCGCGCAGCTCGTCGAGCCCGGTCCCGTCGACAGCGGATACGGTGACGGCCGGCGCGTCGCGCAGGCCGGTGCCCTTGAGTTCGGCCCGCACCCGTGCAAGCACCCCGTCGGTGCCGCCAGGCGCACGGTCACTGCGGGTCAGCACCACGATCCCGTGGCTGATCCCCAGGGCTGCGACGGCGTCGCGATGGTCGCTGGACTGGGCCTGCCAGCCTTCATCGGCGGCAACGACGAAGCACACGGCGGGCGCCGGCCCGAGCCCGGCCAGCATGTTGCCCAGGAAACGTTCGTGTCCGGGGACGTCCACGAACGCCACATCCCTGCCCGAGGTCAGCCTGGTCCACGCGAACCCGAGGTCGATCGTCAACCCACGGCGGCGCTCCTCGGCCCACCGGTCGGGCTCCATCCCGGTCAGCGCGCGCACCAGGGTGCTCTTGCCGTGATCGACGTGGCCGGCAGTGGCCACCACGTACATCTTCAGCCGCCTCCCGCCCCGAGTGGTTCTCCGATGTGCATCAGGGCTGCCCGTACCGCATCGGCCAGCCGTTCATCCTCGTCCTCCGGGATGCACCGCAGATCCAGCAGGCACGCGCCGCCGTGGACCCGGGGCAGCACCGCCGGGTCCCCAGTGCGAAGCAACGGTGCCGCGCCTTCGGGGAGCCGGATCGCCCACCCGGGCAGCGGCACGCCCGGCGCTCCCCCGCCCCCGACCCTGCCGTCGTGCTCGACGAGGGCAAAGCCGACAGCCTCCGCGAGCGCTTCGGTGCGTTCACGCAGCCGCCCCGGGTCGGCGTGCAGGGCGGCGGTCACCGGCGGCGCCTCCCCGGAGACCGTCGCTTCCAGCGCGGCCAGTGCCAACTTGTCCGCCCGCATCGCCCGAGCCAGCGGGTGGCGCGCCAGCCTGGCAATGACTTCGGCACGCCCGAGCAGAAGTCCTGCCTGCGGGCCGCCCAGGAGTTTGTCGCCACTGGCGATCACGACGTCGGCACCGGCCTCCAGCGCGCTGGCGACATCGGGCTCGTCAGGCAGCACGGGGTCCGGGGCCAGCAGGCCGCTGCCGAGATCCACTACCAAGGGAATACGGTGTTCATCGGCCAGCGAGCGTAGCTGGCTGATGCCCACGCCGGAGGTAAACCCGGTGACCCGGAAATTGCTGGGGTGCACCTTGAGCAGGCAGCCGGTCTGCTCCCCCAGTGCGGACGCGTAATCGTGCAGGTGCGTCCGGTTGGTAGTGCCCACTTCCCGCAACCGGGTTCCGGTCGATTCGATGAGCTCGGGAAGCCTGAAGCCCGCACCGATTTCGACGAGCTCGCCGCGGCTGATGACAACCTCGCCCGTGCCGGCCAGGACGGTGGTGGCCAGCAGCAGGGCGGCCGCCCCGTTGTTCACCACCAGCGCGTCCTCGGCGGCGGGACACGCGCGCTTCAGCGCCTCCCGCGCTCCGGCTCCGCGCCGGGCGCGCGTCCCCGACGTCAGGTCCATTTCGACGTCGACATAACCGGCCGCCGTGAGCATGGCCCTCCGGGCGGACTCCGACAGCGGGGCACGTCCGAGGTTCGTGTGCACGATGACGCCGGTCGCGTTGAGCACCGGCCGCAATGATGTGGCCGCGCGGGATGCTACTGCGGACAGGACCTCCGGCTCGACGTCCTCGGGCGCAAGCTCGCCGGAGCGCGCCCGGTCCTGGATCCCCCGGACGATGGAACGGATCACGTCGTCGCCTAGCCGTCCCCGGGCGTGCCGAAGCTCCGCGTGCGCGAGCAATCGATCGGTGCGCGGAATAAGTCTTCGCGGATCGTCTTCGCCCACGCTCCTCCTTCGGCTGCGGCAGCTGGCGGAGGCGGACGGGAATCGAACCCGCCAGGCCGAGGTACTCGGCCTCACCGGTTTTGAAGACCGGGGGGCCCACCAGGACCCGGACGCCTCCAAGAGGATGCTAACACCGCCCTGCCCTCCTAGGGTCGTCGTCGCCTCCCGCTGCTCCTAGCGTCGTCGTCGCCTCCCCCTGCTCGCAGCCTCCCCCGCACGCTTCGCGCACGGGGACCCCTGGCAGCTCTCTGGCTCGCTTCGCTTCGCAGCGGGGCCCTCGGCTCCTAGCGTCGTCGTCGCCTCCCCCTTCGCGGCCTCCCCCGCACGCTTCGCGCACGGGGACCCCTGGCAGCTCTCTGGCTCGCTTCGCTTCGCAGCGGGGCCCTCGGCTCCTAGACTGGGGGCATGGACGGGATGATGGCCCTAGACCAGGAACAGTCCGGAGCGGTCCGGCTCACCGGTTATGCGCATGGCGGAGGGTGCGCCTGCAAAATTCCCCCCGGGGAGCTCGAGGATGTCGTCCGGGGCCTGGTCGGACAGACCCACCCCGACGTTCTGGTGGGTCTCGACGGCGGCGACGACGCCTCCGCCGTGCTGGTCGGCGACGACCTTGCGGTGCTCTCGACGGCGGACTTCTTCACTCCGGTGGTCGACGACCCTTACGACTGGGGCCGGATCGCGGCGGCGAACGCCGTATCCGATATCTATGCCATGGGCGGGCGTCCCGTCAGCGCCATCAATCTTGTCGGCTGGCCGCGGGACACGCTGCCGATGGAGTTGCTGGCCGAGGTTCTGCGCGGAGGGCTGGCGGTTGCGGCCGAAGCCGGCTGCCCGGTGACGGGGGGACACTCAGTCGATGACCCGGAACCCAAATACGGAATGGCGGTGACCGGCGTCGCCAACCCCGGTGCGCTGCTGCGCAACGATGCTGCCCTGCCCGGGCTGCCGCTCACGCTGACCAAGCCCATTGGCCTGGGCTTGCTGAACAACCGGCACAAGCAAACCGGCGAGGTATTCGCCGAAGCCATTGCGACGATGGTGCAGCTGAACCGGGAGGCGGCCGAAGCGGCCGTGCAGGGCGGCCTCCGCGCCGCGACCGATGTCACCGGGTTCGGCCTGCTGGGCCACCTCTATAAGATGTGCCGGGCCTCCGGCGTGGGTGCGGTCATCGACCGGAATGCGGTGCCGCTGGTCGCCGGCGCCCGGGAAGCACTGCGGGACGGTTTTATCTCCGGCGGAACGCGGCGCAATCTGGAGTGGGTGCGTCCCCACCTGCGGCCGGGGCCCGGGGTCTCCGAGGAGGACCTGCTCATGCTCGCCGACGCCCAGACCTCCGGCGGACTGCTCGTCGTGGGCGAGCTGCCCGGACATCCCGTCATCGGACACACGACCGGAGGGCCTGGCATCGTAGTGCGCTAGGGCGTCGCGCGTTCACCGTTGGCGGCCGGCCCCGCGTGCTCGGCACACGCCCCTTGGCGGCCCCCATAGCTCGCTGGGCTCGCTGCCGGGCTCCGGGCGCTAGCCGGCCGGTCGCCGGGCGGCTCACTCGATGGTCGTAATTGAATCGTGGACGACGCCTGCCTCGCGGCGTGCAGCTAGCCGCCTCTTCTGCGGCTCGATCGTGTAACGGGGACTTTCCGTAGAGCGAATACCGGCGCGCAGGATCCCGAACCGGGTGAGCGCCGAGGCACTGAGCAGCGCCACGCCGGAGACTGCAGCGGTGAGCCGGTGCCGGCCGCCGAGCAGGGCTCCGACACCGCCGACGACGGCCAGCCGCTCGCTCCAGGCGAGCATCCGACCCGGGCCATCCAGGTGCAGGGGCTCGGCCGCGACCGGGTCCATGTTTTTCTCCATGAGCCGGCTGGCGATCAACTCGCCGGCGACTCCGAGCACAGCCAGTGCCCGGGCCGGCCCGGCCTCCCGGACCGGAGTGGTGATCATGGCCAGGCCTCCCGCGGCGAGGCTGGCAGAACTGACGAAGACGAAGGGCAAATCCTCCCGCGCGGCGTTCCAGGTCGGGTTCGCGGTGTCCGACAGCAGGACCGCGGTGTAGGCGGACAGCGGAGCCGCGAACACGGCGGCTTCGATCCCCGCCGGCCCCTCAAGCCCGCGCAGCAGCCGGCGTAGGGGCCCGAGCGGCAGCCTTGACCCGGTCATCCGGTCGATCTCGGACACGGCTGTGACTCCGACACCGGCGCTGAACGCCGTCAGGATCCACGAGCCCAGGCTCATCGGCGATGTGAGCTTGATGGTGCGAAGCATATTGAGGAACCGCTCGGGGCGGCCCAGGTCCTCCACGAGAGCCACGGCACCCGCCCCGACGGCGGCGAGAGCGGCCAGCCGGCTGTTACGGCACAGGACCGTCCTGCCGGTTAGCTGCGCGCCGACGGCGAGCAGCGCCGAACCGCCGGCCACTCCCCCGAGGAAGAGGTAGACGGCGATCGGGTCTCCCCACGGCGGCGGCTTGACGACGGGCCGGCCGTAATAGGAAGTGAACTCGGCCTCGGGAACCATCGGCACTTCGCCGCGGCCCTCGCCCGTCCCGGCACGACGGCGCTTGCCGCCCCGCTTGCGCCCGCGCGGCGGTTCGGGCGGGCGGTACTCGTCGAAATCGGAAACCGTCAAACCCTGCCTCCCGCCAGGAAGGCCGCGGTAGCGGCGGCGAGCATGCCGGCGGCGGCAATGCCCGCCCGTTTGAACATGCGCGGGAGGTCCGCCGTGGGCACCCGGGGGTCCGGCGGAAGCCCGTACACCTCCGGTTCGTCCAGCAGCAGGAAGACGGAACCGGTACCGCCCACGCCGTCGGAATCATTGGCGCCGTAGAGCCGCGCCTCCGTCAGCCCGCGCGCATGCAGTTGGGCCACCCGTTCCTTCGCCGTGGCCACCATGTCCTCGCGCTCGCCGTACTTGATCGACGTCGTCGGGCAGGCCTGTGCGCACGCGGGCGTCTGGTCGTCGACGATCCGGTCGTAGCACAAGGTGCACTTCTGGGCGACCCCGGCGTTGCGGGTCGGGGCCTGCTCGCCCGGCGTGAAGTCGCGCTCGGTCTTCGGCCCTGCCGTGCCGTCGCTGCGCCGCTCGATCACCCCGAACGGGCACCCGGCCACGCAGGTGCCGCAGCCGTTGCAGACGTCGTCCTGCACGACGACGGTTCCGTGCTCCGTGCGGAACAAAGCACCGGTGGGACAGACGTCGAGGCAGCCGGCGTTGGTGCAGTGCTTGCACACATCGGAAGACATCAGCCACCGGAAGTCGGGGGTGTCCGGCGGCGTCGTGTCCGCGCCGGCGAGATTCGCTGCGCGGTCCCCCGGCGGGCCAAGGCCGGGCATGCCAAGACTGACGAGAGCCCGCCCGGATTCCCGGGCCCGGCCGATCTGCTCGCTGTCTTGCTCGATGAACGCGACGTGGCGCCAGGTATCTGCTCCCAGCGACCCGGTGTTGTCGTAGGAAGAACCGAGCAGCTCGTATTCCGAGTCCTGGGGATTGCGGTTCCATTCCTTGCAGGCGACCTCGCAGGCCTTGCATCCGATGCAGATCGAGGTGTCGGTGAAGAAGCCCTTCCGCGGATGCCCGGTGTGCCTGATGTGGTCCGGAGATTCGGTCAGTTGGTTCATTCAGTTCTCCTCCTTCGTCCCGTGGCCCGAAGCGCGGCCGGGACTGGTGGGCTTCTGGTTGCCGGTCTCCGGCGTCACCCCTGCGCGGGTCTGGTAATCGGCAACCAACGTCAGGAGCGCGGCGCCACGCGGCCGGCGCCCCGGAACGATGTCGCACGACCCGGCCTTGGACTCCTGGATCTGTACGTTCGGGTCGAGGGTCACGCCGAGCAGGTCGTTGGCCGCATCGCCGGAAACCACAGCGTCCTGCCCAACGCCCCAGTGGTAGGGCAATCCGATCTGGTGGAAGGTCTTCCCGCTCACGACCAGCGGCTTCACCCGTTCGGTTACCAGCACCCTGGCCTCGATCGCCGACCGCGGCGAAATGATGGTCGCCCATCCGTAGGGCTCCAGTCCTCGTTCGGCCGCCAGTTCCGGGGACACCTCGCAGAACATTTCCGGTTGGAGTTCGGACAGGTAGGGCAGCCACCGGCTCATCCCGCCGGCCGTGTGATGCTCCGTCAGGCGGTACGTGGTGAACACGAAGGGGTACACCTCGGAACCGCGCTCGCCCGCGCTGGGCGCGCTGAGATTGTCCGCGCGCGGATAGGTCAGCCGGGCAGGATTCTGCTGCTGCCGGTAGAGCGGGTTGGCGATCGGAGATTCCTGGGGCTCGTAGTGCGTTGGCATCGGGCCGTCCACCATGCCCTTCGGCGCGAAGAGCCATCCCTTGCCGTCCGATTGCATGATGAACGGATCGTCGCCGGCGAGCGCCGCGGCCCCGCCTGCCTCGGGATCCGGAGCAGCCCCCGGTGCGCGGTCCACGGGGAAGTCCGGCACGTCCTGTCCGGTCCACCGGTTCTGCTCCGGGTCCCACCAGACGTACTTCTTGCGTTCGCTCCACGGCTTGCCGTCGGGGTCCGCGGATGCCCGGTTATAGAGAATCCTCCTGTTCGCAGGCCAGACCCATCCCCACTCGGGCGCGACCAGGCCTTGCTCCTGCTGCGGTTTCCGGTCGGCGGCATGGTTGATCCCGTCCGCATAGACTCCGGTGTAGATCCAGCATCCGCCCGAGGTCGACCCGTCGGCGCGCATCTCTGTGTAGGACGAAAGCGGCTTTCCGGCCTGAGGCCCGGTCAGATGCCGGCCGTTGATCTCTGCGAGCACCGCCTCGGGGTCAGGCTCGCCGTGTTCGTTCAGGGGATAGTCCCACGTCAGGTCCAGCAACGGCCGGTCCCGCTCATCGGTCGAGCCTGCCAGTTTCGCCCGGATGCGCTGTCCCAGTTCGTAGAAGAAGTCCAGTTCGCTCTGGCTGTCGCCCGGCGGCCGGACGGCCTGGTGGCGCCATTGGAGCATCCGCTGCGTCTGAGTGAAGGAACCGGCCTTTTCCACATGGGTGGCCGCCGGCATGAAGAAGACTTCGGTGGCAATGTCTTCGGTCTTGAGTTCGCCCGAGGCGATCTCCGGGCCGTCCTTCCACCACGTCGCCGATTCGATCAGGCTCAGGTCCCGCACGACCAACCATTTCAGGTGGGACATGCCCAGCCGCTGCATCCGTCCGTGGGCCGACCCGACGGCTGGGTTCTGGCCGAAGATGAAGTAGCCCTCGACCTCGTCGTCGAGCATTTTCATGACCGTCTCATACGTGCCGTGGGGGCCGTTGATTCGGGGTAAGTATCGGTAGCCCCATTCCGAGTCCTCGTTGGCCGCATCGCCCCACCAGGCCTTGAGCAGGCTGATGGTGTAGGTGTCGGCGGCCGCCCAGTATCCCTTTTGGGTCGGCGAGGCGATGCCCTCGAGGTACTGCTCCAGGGTCTCCATGTCGGCCTTGGGCATCGGGAGGTAGCCGGGGAGCAAATTGAACAGGGTCGGGATGTCGGTGGAGCCTTGGATGCTGGCGTGGCCGCGCAGCGCCATGATTCCCCCGCCGGGGCGCCCGACATTGCCCAGCAGCAATTGCAGGATCGCCGCGGTCCGGATGAACTGTGCGCCCAAGGTGTGCTGCGTCCACCCGACGGCGTACGCGAAGCAGGTGGTCCGGTCCCTTCCGGAATTCTCCGTCACAGCCCGGGCCAGATAGTCGAAATCCTCGAGGGAAATGCCGCAGGCCTCGCGGACCATCTCGGGCGTGTAGCGTGAGTAGTGCCGCTTGAGGATCTGGAACACGGTCCGCGGGTGCTGCAGCGATGGGTCTCGTTCGAATTGAGGGTTCGCCAGCGGCGGGCCCCCGCTGCCGTACTGATGGCCGGCCGCCCGCGCCGAGGTATCGGCGCCGTGCTCGTGCCCGCCGTGTCCTTCCGCGCCGCGCTTCCGTTCATAGGCCCAGGAAGACAGGTCGTACTGCCCGGTCTCGGGATCGAACCCGGAGAACAGTCCGTCCAGGTCCTCGGTGTCACGGAAGTCCTCGCCGACCAACGTCGCCGCGTTGGTATAGGAGAGCACGTACTCCTTGAACCACAGTTCGTTGCTGAGCACATGGTTAATCAGGGCGCCCAGCAGCACGACGTCAGATCCGGCCCGGATGGGCACATGCTTGTCGGCCACCGCGCTGGTGCGGGTGAACCGCGGGTCCACGTGGATGACCTTTGCACCCCGTGCCTTGGCCTCCGTCACCCACTGGTAGCCCACGGGGTGGCATTCGGCCATGTTGGAGCCCTGGATGACGATGCAGTCGGCATTTGCCATGTCCTGGAGCGATTGTGTGGCGCCGCCCCGCCCAAACGAGGTTCCCAAACTGGGAACCGTGGCGGAGTGTCAAATGCGGGCCTGGTTCTCCAGCTGGATGGCTCCCGCGGCGGTGAAGAGTTTCTTGATCAGGTAGTTCTCTTCGTTGTCCAGAGTCGCCCCGCCAAGACCGGCGATGCCCATGGTGCGGCGCAGCGGCCGGCCCTGCGCATCGTCCTGCTGCCAGTTGTTCCGGCGTGCCTCGAGGAATCTCTCGGCCACCATCTCGATGGCGGTGTCCAGGTCAAGCTGCTGCCAGTCCTTGGCGTACGGCGCCCGATAGAGCACCTTTGTCTGCCTGCCGGGCGCGTTGACCAGTTGCTCGCTGGCCGATCCTTTGGGGCAGAGCCGCCCGCGGGAAATCGGCGAATCGGGGTCCCCTTCGATCTGGACGACTTTTTCGTCCTTGACGAAGACGCGCTGGCCGCATCCGACGGCGCAGTACGGGCACACGCTCTGGACCACTCGGTCCGCAGTCGACGTCCGCGGCGTGATCCCTCGGGTCTTCGGCGATGTCACGGCTTCACCGCGGCCGAGTGGATCACCCGACGCGATTTGCCGGACCACCGGCCATCCTAAGAAGCTGAACCGCGACATGGGGCCACCATAGCCCATCGCGCCTCCCCGACAATAGGGGTGCACGGCATTTGGGTCCGGAGCATCTACTAGGCCGTCAATCCTGATCCGAGCTGCTGGTCGGAGGCTGAAGATGCGCGTCGGTAACGCCGGACGTTGAAGCGGGACTCACCACTCAGCCCAGGACTTCGTCGACATAGCACCAGCGCCACGACTCACCCGGTTCGACGCTGCGCATGACTGCGTGTCCCGAGGTGCTGTAGTGCCGGGCCGCGTGCAGGCCGGGGGAAGAATCGCAGCACCCGACGTTGCCGCATTCCAGGCAGAGGCGCAGGTGGACCGGCGTGGTTCCTTCGGTGAGGCAGTCGAGGCACTGCGGGTCGACCGGAACCGGCCGGTCCGGTGCCTGGCCGAGGTGCCCGCAGCCGGCCGCCACCTCCTGCGGTACTACCAAGAACGCCCCGTGGCGGGTGCCGCAGTCGTCCATCGCGGCGTCGAGCATCGATTCTTCGACATCCAACCGCTCCAGCACCTCATCCACCACCTCGGCAGGATAGGCACCCGTTCCGCGAAGTTCCAGGACTTTGGCCCGTTCGGCGTCCAGCATGGCCACCCGCAACTGGGCATAGCGGCGGCTGGGGGTGCGGATTTCGGTTTCCGGCCGGCCCAGCCGCTCCCAGGCTGCCAAGCTGCGCTCCTGGGTCCGGCGCTGCAGCATGGCCAGGACTTCAGGCGGATCCTCGGGGACAGCGGCCGTGCGCAGCCTATCCAGTCCTGCTGCCATGGTCTGCTGGAGCATCGAGGCCTGGGTCAGCGCGTCCTGCCCGGGGTCCGGACCATGCAGTCCCAGCCTACGTACCAGCCAGGGCAGGCTGAATCCCTGCAGCACCAAGGTTCCGCCCACTACGACCAGGGCGGCGAGGACAAGGACCTGGCGGTGGGGTATGTCCTGCGGCAGGACCAGGGCCGCTGCCAGGGTCACCACGCCGCGCATCCCGGCCCACGAGACAACGGCGGGTACCTGCCAGCCCGGAGCCGGTTCCGATCGTCTGACTCGGGGGACCAGGCGCGGGAGATAAATGGCGGGAAATACCCAGACGGGGCGCAGGACCAGTACTGCCAGGAGCACCACCGCGCAGGTCCACCAAGCGCGCCCGATGCCGAGCGGATCAGCATTCGCGGCATCAATGATCGACCGCACCTGCAGCCCGATCAGCAGGAAAACAGCATTTTCCAACAGGAACTGTACGGTGGCCCAGTTGCTGCGCTGGCTCAACCGGGATGCACCGCCGGGCATGGCGGGACTGTAGGTGCCGATGATCAGTCCGGCGACGACGACAGCGAGGACGCCGGAGGCATGGATTGCCTCGGCCGGGATAAACGCCACGAAGGGAGCGGCCAGCGACATTGAGGTATTGATGGCTACATTGCGCACCCTCTTGCGGATCTGCAGCAGCACCCAGGCAGCAGCCGCTCCGGCCGCTGCTCCGCCGGCCACCGCGAGCAGGAACTCCAGTCCGATCTCCAGTAGGGTGACACTGCCGGCTATAGCGGCGATCGAGGCCCGGAGCAGGACCAGTGCTGTTGCATCGTTGACTAGCGACTCGCCCTCAAGGATGTTCACGATCTGCCGCGGCATGCCCACCCGCCGGGCGATGGATGTGGCGGCCACCGCGTCGGGTGGCGCGACCACGGCGCCGAGGGCAAACGCGGCCGGCAGCGGGACGTCGGGCAGCAGCCACCAGACCACCAGTCCGGTGGTGACGGTACCGAAGATCACGTAGCCGACCGAGAGCAGTCCGATCGACCGCTTGTTGGCCTGGAACTCCACCACCGAGGTGCGCAATGCTGCCGCATAGAGCAGCGGCGGCAGGATCCCGATCAGGACGATCTCCGGGATCAGGACCACCGGTGGAATGAAGGGCAGATACGATCCCGCAACGCCGGCCAGCACCAGCAGGAGCGGGACGGAGACTTTCAACCGGCGGCCGAGCGCGCTGACCGCGCAAACCACCACCACCAGAGCCAGCAGACCGACGGCGACGTCCATGAACCTATTCTGGCCGCTTGACGGCGTCGAGCAACCGCGGCGGCACGCGACCAACACCGACGCCGGTGATCCGTCGTGGCTGTCGAACGGCACCCGCTCTGCCGATGCGCCGGTGGGCGCCGGTGCAGGGCAGCAGGCGCCCTAGACCTCATGCGCCTAAAATACTGACATGCCTACACGTGTTCACGAGTTTGCCTGGCCTGATCGGGTCGTCGTTGGCACCATTGGCCTTCCGGGGGCGCGTACGTTCTATTTGCAGGTGCGTGCGGGGACGCAGATCGTGAGTATTGCCCTGGAGAAGCAGCAGTCGGCTCTGCTCGCGGAGAAAATCGACGAAATTCTCGACCAGCTCATCACCGTCGAGGGCAACCCCTTCAGCGTTCCCACGAGTACTCCCATTGAACTTGTCGATAATGACCAGCTCGAGGCAGTTCAGGAGCAGTTTCGCACCGGCTCCATGAGCCTAGGTTGGGACCCGACGACGGCGCAGGTCGTGATAGAGGCCTACGCCATCACCGACGTCGATGCCCCCGACGACGAATCGCTTGATGAGGGCGGGACTGAGGCGGCCGAAATGCTGCTGGTGCGAATGCCGGTCGGCACAGCCCGCGCATTCGCCAAGCGCACCCGTGAGATCGTGGGCGCCGGACGTCCGACGTGCCCGCTCTGCGGCTACCCCATAGACGCCGACGGCCACATCTGCACCCTTCCCGAGGCCTGATGCCAGCGCCGGACCTGGTGACCGCCGAGCTGACGCTCACCGGCCGCATCACGACAGCTTCGAACGCGACATTTTTGGGCAGCATCGGCGACGTGGTGGTCGTCTATAAGCCGATAGCAGGCGAAAGTCCGCTGTGGGATTTTTCCGACGGCACCCTGGCTCACCGGGAGGTGGCCGCCTACCTGGTCTCGCAGGCCTTCGGCTGGGGCGTCGTACCGCAGACCTGGCTGCGCGATGGTCCGCTGGGCGTAGGAATGGTGCAGCTCTGGCAGGGGCAAGACCTTGCCCAAAGCGCCGTAAACCTGGTCGCGGCGGACCAGGTGCCGGAGACGGGCTGGAAACACGTTCTCGAGGGTCGAGATGAGAACGGACAGATGGTCGCCCTCGTTCACGAAGACTCGCCGGCGCTCAGACGCATGGCGGTGTTCGACATCATCGTCAACAACGCCGACCGCAAAGGCGACCACATTCTTGCAATGACGGACGGACACCGGCACGGCGTGGACCATGGGCTGACCTTTCACCGTGACCACAAGCTGCGCACGGTGCTGTGGGGATGGCTGGGAGACGCTCTAACCGCCGAGGAACGCGACGGCATAGACCGTGTCAACGAGGGACTGCACGGCGGCCTGGGCAGAGACCTGGCGGACTTGCTCAGCGCCGAAGAAATCGCATCGCTCGCCGCTCGCTGTGCCCGGTTGCGCTTGGCAGGGCGGTTTCCGCCTCCGAGCGGGGAGATGTCTGCGGTGCCCTGGCCGCTGTTCTAAATTCGTTATGCAGCAGAATGCCGGCCGGCATCATTTCGACTTGGCAATGGGCGGCCGTATAAGCGCATGGCCGCCAAGAACAAGTGCTCTTGGCGGCCATCGCAATAGGTCTCCGGGATCAGGAACTAGACGTTGAAGCGGAACTCCACCACGTCGCCGTCGACCATTACATAGTCCTTGCCTTCGATCCGCACCTTGCCGCGGGACTTGGCCTCCGCCATCGAGCCGGCCTCGACGAGGTCCGCGAAGGAAACGACCTCCGCCTTGATGAAGCCGCGCTGGAAGTCCGAGTGGATCACCCCGGCGGCCTGCGGTGCGGTGTCGCCCTGGTTGATCGTCCAGGCGCGTGCCTCCTTGGGCCCCGCGGTCAGGTAGGTCTGCAGCCCCAGGGTGTGGAAGCCGACGCGGGCGAGCTGGTCGAGGCCGGACTCCTCCTGGCCGTTCATTTCCAGCATCTCCCGGGCCTCTTCGGGCTCCAGTTCGACCAGGTCGGATTCGAGCTTGGCGTCGAGGAAAACAGCATCGGCCGGAGCCACGAGCTTGGCCAGTTCGGCCTGCCGTTCCTGGCTGCCGAGGATCTGGTCGTCCACGTTGAAGACGTAGATGAACGGCTTGGCAGTCAGCAGGCTCAGTTCCTTGAGATTCGCCAGGTCCAGCTTGTCGCTCTCCGCGGACGCGTAGATCGTGTCGCCGCGTTCCAGCACCTTGCGGGCACCCTCGAGGGCCGCCAGCTCGGCCGCGTCGCGCTTCTTGATCTTCACTTCCTTCTCGATGCGCGGGAAGGCCTTCTCGATGGTCTGCAGGTCCGCCAGGATCAGTTCGGTATTGATCGTCTCCATGTCGGAAACGGGGTCCACCTTGCCTTCGACGTGCACCACGTCGGGGTCGTCGAAGACGCGAATGACCTGGGCGATGGCCTGGGCTTCGCGGATGTTCGCCAGGAACTGGTTGCCGAGCCCCTCGCCTTCCGAGGCGCCGCGGACGATGCCGGCGATGTCCACGAAGGAGACGGTGGCGGGCAGGATCCGCGCGGAGCCGAAGATCTCCGCGAGCTTGTCCAGCCTCTCGTCCGGCAGCGGCACCACTCCGACGTTGGGTTCGATGGTGGCGAACGGATAGTTCGCCGCCAGCACCTGGTTGCGGGTCAGCGCGTTGAAGAGGGTTGATTTGCCGACGTTGGGCAGTCCGACGATGCCAATAGTAAGAGCCACGGTAGTCAAGGATACCGGTGCGGCCGCGTAGGGCGCGATTCGTCCCGGGGAGCCCTTGGGCTAAATTGTCATACCCCGCTGGCAAGCTGGAGCCATGGATGCTTTTCAGGTTGTACTGGTGCTGCTGGCGCTGCTCCTCGGAGCGGCGGGCGGCGCGTGTGCCGTGGCCGTACCGTTCCGGCGCAGGGTGCGGGACCTATCGGAGGAAATTGACGACGCCGGGGCCCGGCTGGGTGCCGCGGCCGCGAGCCTGGCGGCGGCGGAGGCGGAGAACCGGCTGCTCAGCCAGCACAACCGGCAGCTCTCCGCGCAGGGCGAGCAGGAGAATGTGGTGCTCCGCGCCCTTGGGCCGGTCGGCGAGAAACTCCGCAGTGTCCAGCAGCAGGTCAGCCTGCTGGAGCGGGACCGGGTGGAGCACTACGGCCAGCTCCAGGAACAGCTGCGCGCGGCCCGGCTCAGCGACGAGCAGCTGCTGCGTTCCACCCAGACGCTGACGGCGGCCCTGCAATCGAATTCGGCGCGCGGCCAGTGGGGCGAGGTGCAGCTGCGGCGCGTAGTGGAGGCCGCCGGCATGCTGGCGCACGTCGACTTCTCGGAGCAGGTCCATCTGGCCGGGTCGGACCGATCGATGCGGCCGGACATGCTGGTGCGGCTGCCCGGCTCCAAATCGCTGGTGGTGGACGCCAAGGTACCGCTGCGGGCCTACCTTGAGGCGCAGGAGCTGCCGGCCCACGGGGATACCAATATGGAACGCCAGCGGGCCCAGCTGCTGGCCGCCCATGCCAAGGCGGTGAAGGCGCACGTGGACGCCCTGGCCGGCAAGAAGTACTGGGAGGGAGTGCAGGCCTCGCCGGAACTGGTGCTGTGCTTCCTGCCGGCCGAGTCGGTGCTGTCGGCGGCGCTGCACAGCGACCCGGAGCTGCTCGACTACGCGTTCGCCCGCAACGTCGGGCTGGTCTCCCCCGTGTCGCTGCTGGCCTCGCTGAAGTCAGTGGCCTTCAGCTGGCGGCAGGAGGTGCTGACCGAAAACGCCCGCGAGATCTTCGAACTCTCGCGCCAACTGTACGAGCGGCTGGGAACCCTGGGCGAGCATGTCACGCGGCTGGGTTCCTCGCTCAAGGGCTCGGTGGAGAGGTACAACTCCTTCGTCGGCACCTTGGAATCGAGGGTGCTGCCGACCGCACGCAAGATCAACGCCTTCGATCCGTCCGCGCTGGAGCCGGCCCCCGGCCCTACCGCGCTGGAGAGTACCCCGCGCCTGTTGTCGGCGCCGGAGTTGATCTCGGGACAGGAACGCAGCGCCTAGGGATCCCGGGCGGGCCTTGCGATCCGGGCCCGTTGGAACCTGCAACCGGTTCCCGCGGGCCCGCCAGCCGTTTCAGCGCGAACCCGCCACCGGTTTCCGCGCAGCCTGCTACTGGTTGGGACGGGAGCCGCGGCCGCCCAAGCCGCGGGAGACGTCGCCCTTTTCCTTCAGCGTCGCCCGGAGCTCCTTCGGCAGCGAGAAGAGGATGTCCTCTTCGGCCGTAACCACTTCTTCCACGTCGGCGTAGCCGTACTCGGCCAGCAGCGCGAGGACCTCCCGCACGAGGACCTCGGGCACCGATGCTCCGGAGGTCAGCCCGATCGTAGAGACTCCCTCGAACCAGGACTCGTCCACCTCGTTGGCGAAGTCGACGCGATATGAGGCCTTCGCTCCATACTCGAGGGCGACTTCCATCAGGCGCACCGAGTTGGACGAGTTCGCGGAACCGACCACGATCACCAGGTCGGCCTGCGGGGAAATCTTCTTGATCGCCGCCTGCCGGTTGGAGGTGGCGTAGCAGATGTCGTCGCTGGGCGGATCCTGCAGCTTCGGGAACCGCTCACGCAGGATGGACACGATCTCCATGGTCTCGTCGACCGACAGCGTGGTCTGGGACAGCCAGATCAGCTTGTCGGGGTCGCGGACCTGGACCGTCCGTGCTTCCGCCGGGTTGTTGACGATCGTCGTGTGGTCCGGCGCCTCGCCGTAGGTGCCCTCGACTTCCTCGTGCCCCTCGTGTCCGACAAGCAGGATCTCGTTGCCGTCGCGGGCGAAGCGGACCGCCTCGCGGTGCACCTTCGTGACCAGCGGGCAGGTCGCGTCGATCGTGCGCAGCCCGCGGTCGTCGGCTGACTGGACCACCGCCGGAGAAACGCCGTGCGCCGAGAAGATGACGAGGGCGCCCTCGGGAACCTCGTCGGTCTCTTCGACGAAGATCGCGCCCTTCTCCTCCAGCGTGCTGACCACGTGCAGGTTGTGCACGATCTGCTTCCGCACGTAGACCGGCGGCCCGTAGTGTTCCAAAGCCTTTTCGACGGCGATCACGGCCCGGTCCACACCCGCGCAGTATCCGCGCGGCGCGGCGAGGAGGACCCGTCGCGGGCCTTCCACTTCGGCAGCGGCGGCGATTTCCTCCGGGCTGCGGCGCTTGCGCGGGATGCTGGGCATGGGAACAGAGACAGCGGTGCTCGTCATGCCCTCCATGCTAGCCGCTTCCACCACGGGAACCAGCTCGGCAGTAAGCCCCGTCACGGGGTGCGCGCGGGCTGCGGCAGGGCGGACGACGGCCGGGCAGGAATCAATACTGTCGGTGATTGCTGATAAGAATGTATGGACTTGCTCTACCGATTGGCATGGCCCCGCACGGGCTGAGAGGGGCTCCTGACGTGAACCACAACCATGGACTTGTCCACGGAGAAGTGGGCTCCCCCGCCGCAAACACGACCCTGCCTGCTACGGCCATGGAGACTACGGCGGAAAACCCGTGGCCGCTGCGGATGCTTTCGCAGAAGCTGAAGACCCATATCGAACGGGTGCCGCCTACCTGGGTCGAAGGCCAGGTCATCGAGCTGAACCGGCGCAACAGCGTGACCTACCTGACCCTGCGCGATACGGAGGCCGAGGCGTCGTTCAGCCTGATGGCTTTCAACAGCGTCATGGCCCGGCTCGAACTCCCGCTGGAGCCGGGATCGCGCGTCGTCGCCCAGCTCAAGCCCGAGCTCTATGTCAAAACCGGCCGGCTCTCGATGCAGACGCGGGACATCCGCCCGGTTGGTTTGGGCGACCTGTTGGCCCGGTTGGAACGGCTGCGGCAGGCGCTGGGCCGCGAAGGCCTGTTCGACGCCGACCGCAAGAAGCCGCTACCCATGCTGCCGCACCGAATCGGGTTGATCACCGGCCGGGATTCAGACGCCAAGAAGGACGTGATCCGCAACGCCTCGCTGCGCTGGCCCGCCGTGGCATTCGAGGTCCGCGAGGTGGCAGTGCAGGGCGTCAACGCGGTATCCCAAGTCATGAAGGCCCTGGCCGAGCTTGACGGCCGTCCGGACGTCGACGTCATCGTCATCGCGCGCGGCGGCGGTTCGCTGGAGGACCTGCTGCCGTTCAGCAGCGAGGACCTGATCCGCGCCGTTGCGGCGGCGGCCACGCCCGTGGTTAGCGCCATCGGCCATGAGGCAGACCGGCCGCTGCTCGACGAGGTCGCCGACCTGCGCGCGTCCACCCCTACCGATGCGGCCAAGAGGATCGTCCCGGACGTCAACGAGGAGCTCACGCGCATCGGGCGCGCACGCCAGATGCTGGACCGCCGCGTCGACCACCTGATCCGGGTGGAGTCCGAGCGGCTGGCCGCCCTGCGCAGCCGCCCGGTGCTGTCCGCTCCGGCGACCATGGTCGCCTCCCGGGCCGAGGACATCACGCGCCTCACGCAGCGGGCGCGCAACTGCATGACGTCGGCCCTCCATCGTGACGCGGACCGCGTTGGCCATTTGAAGGCGCAGGTCCGCGCGCTCTCCCCGCAGAACACCCTGGACCGGGGCTACGCCGTCGTCCAGTTGCCGGACGGCAGCGTCCTGCGCGACAGCGCGGACGCCGCGGCGGACACCAGGCTGCGGATCCGGGTGGCGGTCGGCGAAGTGGCGGCCAAAGTCATCTAGGCGCGGCCGGCCCGTCCCCCGCCGACATTTACATCCCTTTTGCAGAAACGAGCGAACCCATGACTGAGACCCCGACGGCCAACGCGGGCAACGGAGACAACACCGACATCGCGGCGATGAGCTACGAGCAGGCCCGGGAGGAGCTGGTGGCTGTGGTCAACCAGCTGGAAGCGGGCAATACCAGCCTTGAGCAGTCCCTGGCGCTGTGGGAGCGCGGCGAAGCGCTCGCGGCGCGTTGCGAAGCGTGGCTCGAAGGCGCGCGCCAGCGCCTGGATGCCGCCCGCGCGGGCGCCGAAGACGGCAGCGCCGGCCCTGCGGCCTAGCTCTCCTCCAGCCGCCGCTTCTCCGACTCGACGTCGAAGGTCGCCTCCGGCCACCGCGGGTCGATCGCGGCCAGCGTGCCGATCAGCAGCTGCTGTACTGCGATCCGCGCATACCATTTGCGGTCGGCCGGCACCACGTACCACGGGGCTATATCGGTGCTGGTCCGCTCGAACACCAGCTGGTAGGCGTGCTGGTACTCGTCCCAGAAGGCCCGGTCATCCACGTCGCCGGGGTTGTACTTCCAGTACTTGTCCGGACGTTCCAGCCGCTCCTTCAGCCGCTTCTCTTGCTCGTCCTTGCTGATGTGCAGCATCACCTTGATGATGCGGGTGCCGCTGGCGGCAACCTTCGCCTCGAACTCGTTGATCATGGCGTAGCGCTGCTCCACCTCGGCTAGCGGCGACAGCCCGCGGACGCGGTGGATCAGGACCTCCTCGTAGTGGGAGCGGTCGAAGACGCCGATGATCCCGTCCGGCGGCAGTTCCTTCTCGACACGCCAGAGGAAGCCGTGCGTCTGTTCCTCCCTGGTCGGCGCCTTGAAGGCCCTGTGCTTCACGCCCTGCGGGTCGACCGAGCCGATCACGTGCCGGACGATTCCGCCTTTGCCTGCCGTGTCCATCGCCTGCAGCACCAGCAGGACAGAGTCTGTGGCTCCGAAGCGGCTCTGGGCGAACAGTTTTTCCTGGAGCTCGGACAGTGCATCGTCTGCCGAGGCCAGCAGCTGCGAGCCTTCGTCCTTACCGCCGTCGAAGCCAGGCGCCGAGTTCGGATCCACGTCGGCCAGCCGGAAACCCTCGCGCACGCGCAGCAGGCCTGCCGGGTCGAATCTCGCGGCCGCCTCCGCGCCCGCTTCCCCGTTTACCCTCTTCATGGCCGGTACGTGCTCAGGAACTCGCCGATGCGGCTGACTGCTTCTTCGAGGATGCCCAGGTTTGGCAGCGTCACCAGGCGGAAGTGGTCCGGCTTCACCCAGTTGAACGCCCGGCCGTGCGAGATCAGGATCTTCTGCTGCTTCAGCAGGTCCAGGGCGAAGGCCTCGTCGTCCTTAATCGGGTAGACGTCCGGATCCAGCTTCGGGAACAGGTACAGCGCGCCCTTGGCCTGCTGGGTGCTCACGCCCGGGATGGCGTTGAGCATCTCGTACGCCTTGTCCCGCTGTTCCAGCAGCCGCCCCCCGGGCAGGATCAGGTCGTTGATGCTCTGGTAGCCGCCCAGTGCCGTCTGGATGGCGTGCTGCGCCGGCACATTCGCGCAGAGCCGCATGTTCGTGAGCAGGTTGATGCCCTCGATGTAGTCCGACGCCAGATGCTTCGGCCCCGAGACGGCCATCCAGCCGCTGCGGAACCCGCAGACCCGGTACGCCTTGGACAGGCCGCTGAAGGTCAGGATCAGCACGTCGTCCGCCAGCAGCGCGGTGTTGGTGTGGACGGCGTCTTCGTAGAGGATCTTCTCGTAAATTTCGTCCGAGAAGACCACGAGATTGTGCCGGCGGGCCAGCTCCAGCATCCCCTCGAGGATGTGCCGCGGATAGACGGCGCCGGTGGGGTTGTTCGGATTGATGATGACCAGGCCCTTGGTGTTGGGCGTGATCTTCCGCTCCATGTCCTCCAGGTCCGGCAGCCATCCCTCTTCCTCCACGCAGAGGTAGTGGACGGGATGGCCGCCGGCCAGGCTGACGGAGGCGGTCCAGAGCGGATAGTCCGGCGCCGGGATCAGCACCTCGTCGCCATTGTTGAGCAGCGCCTGCAGGCTCATCGTGATGAGCTCGCTGACCCCGTTGCCCAGGTAGACGTCGTCAACGCCGATCTCCTGGATCCCACGGGTCTGGTAGTACTGCGACACCGCCGTGCGGGCCGAGAAGATGCCGCGCGAATCGCTGTAGCCCTGCGCGTTCGGCAGGTTCCGGATCATGTCCACCAGGATCGCGTCCGGCGCCTCGAAGCCGAACGGCGCGGGATTGCCGATGTTCAGCTTCAGGATGCGGTGGCCCTCGGACTCCATCCGCTGGGCATGCTCAAGCAGCGGGCCTCGGATGTCGTAGAGGACGTTATGGAGCTTGTTGGACTGCTTGAACTCGGCCATTCAAGAATCTTCGCATACTGCCTGCGGTTACTCCGCGAAGCCCTTTTCCTTCAGCCAGTCGGCCGCGGCATCCTCCGGATTGCGCTTCTCGTCGCCGCTGACCTGCCGGTTCAGGTCGACGAGGTCCTCCGTGGTGAGCGCGGCGGACAGCTTGTTGAGCACGTCCGCGGCCTCCTTGCCCACCGAGTCGGAGGACACGAGCGGCAGCACCTGCTGGGCGATGAAGTTGTTCTTCGGGTCCTCCAGCACCACCAGGCCGTTGTCCTCGATCGAGGGCGTGGTCGTGTAGATGTCCGCCACCTGGATCTTGTCCGTGATCAGCGCCTTCAAGGTAGCGGGACCGCCGCCGTCGTTAATGGGTTCGAAGGACTTGGGTTCGCAGCCGTAATTCTCCTTCAGCCCCTTCAGCCCGTACTCACGCTCGGCAAACTCCGGGTTGGCGCCGAGCACCAGGTCCTTGCACACCGGCCCCATGTCCTCGATGGAGGTCAGCTTGTATTTCTCCGCCGTGGCCTTGGTGACGACCATCGCGTCCTTGCTCTCGGCCGGCGCCGGCTCGAGCACGCCCAGTCCCTTCGGCAGCGCCGCGGGAAGGGCATCCTTGATCTCGCCGGCTGAGGCAGCGGTCGCCTCGGGGTCCACGTACAGCAGCAGGTTTCCGCTGTAGTCCGGGACAACGTCCACGGAGCCTTCTTCGACGGCCTTGAGGTAGACCTCGCGCGAGCCGATGCCGGGCTTCGTGCTGGCCTGGATTCCTGCCGCGTTGAGCGCTCCGGCGTAGAGCTCGCCGATGATCTGGCTCTCCGGGAAGTTGGCCGAGCCCACCACCAGCGGGCCCGCGGCACCGGAGCTGGCGGCGGCGCCCGAGGTGTCTTCTTCCAGCGGGTTGGAGCCGCCGCCGCAGGCGCTCAGGGACAGGGCCAGGGCGGACGCTGCGGCCGCCGTCACGATGCTGCGGCGGACCGGGAACAGGTTCTTCATGCTTCTCCTTACATGCCGCCTTGGACGGCGCCAACAGTTGGTGTTTCCCGCCGCTGCCGGTGCGGGCGGTCGGCCAGCCCGGGCGAAACGGCGTATTTCTGCGCGAGGGCGAGGAGCCCGTCGATGACCAGGGCCAGCAGCGCAATCAGGATCGCGCCGCCGAACATGCGGACCGGATCGCTGACGGCCAGGCCATCGATCAGGAAGCGGCCCAGGCCGCCGAGATTGATGTAGGCGACGACTGCGACCGTGGCTATCACCTGCAGCACTGCCGCGCGCACTCCCCCGAGCAGCACCGGCAGAGCGTTCGGCAGTTCCACCTTCGCCAGCACCTGCCATTCCGTCATGCCCATCGCCCGCGCGGCATCCACGAGCGTCCGGTCCACCGCGGCGATCCCGGAGTAGGCTCCGGCGAGCAGGGGCGGGATCGTCAGGATGACCAGGGCCCAGATGGGCGGCATCAGGCCGAGCCCCCACAGGATGACGAACAGCGTCAGCAGGCCGAGCGTCGGCAAGGCGCGCAGCGCGCTGGCAACGCTAACGACGGCGACGCGTCCTTTTCCGGTATGGCCCACGTACAGGCCGATGGGCAATGCGATCGCGGTGGCGATCAGCAGGGTCAGGGCGGTGTAGCCCAGATGCTCGGCGAGGCGCGCGGGGATGCCGGCCGGACCGCTCCACTGGGCCGGATCCGCGAACCACGCGGCGACCTCTGCGAAAATGTTCACGGCAGCACCGCCGCCTCTGCCGGGTCCGGCCGCTCCCCCGCGGACGAACGCGTAGCGAAGCCGGCGCCCCCCGGAGGCTGCTTGGAGCCGGCACGGAGCCAAGGCGTCAGCACGCGCTCGACGGTGACGATGATCAGGTCCATCACCACGGCCAGCAGCAGCGTCAGCACGATCCCGACGACAATCTCGGTGACGAAGAACCGCAGGAGCCCGTCCGTGAACAGGGTGCCGAGGTTGCGGACGCCGATCAGCGCGCCGACGCTGGCCAGCGAAATGTTGCTCACCGACACCACCCGCAGCCCGGCGAAGAGCACCGGCAGCGCCAGCGGCAGATCCACCCCGAAGAAACGCCGCAGCGGGCGGTACCCCATGGCGACCGCGGCTTGCCGAACGCCGTCGTCAATGGACTCAAGGGCGTCGACGACGGACCGCACCAGCAGCGCTACCGCGTAGATGGTCAGCGCGACTATCAGGTTCAGCGGATCGAGGATCCGTGTGCCCAGTACGAAGGGCAGCAGCACGAAGAGGGCGAGCGACGGGATGGTGTAGAGCACCGAGCTGACGGACAGGATCGCCCCGCGGACGGGGCGCAGCCACCAGGCCACGTAGCCCAGCGGAAGGGCCAGCAGCAGCCCGAGCAGCAGCGGCACCACGGCCTGGATCCAGTGCAGCCAGGTCAGCTCCAGGACGAAGGGCAGGTTGGCCTGCAGCCACGCCACGTCAGCCGCTCCTGCCCGCTTCGAGCCGCTTGAGCACGTCCTCGGCGTCCACCAGGCCGGCCACCCGGCCCTGGCCGTCCACGGCGACCCCGCGCCCCGCGGGGGAAGACAACGTCGCGTCCAGGGCCTGCCGCAGCGACGACCCCAGGGTGAACAGCGAGCCGCCGACCAGCAGCCGGTCCGGGGACCGCTCTCCGGGTGGCAGCCACCCCGCCGGGGCACCGCCGTCGTCCACGATGAGCAGCCAGACGCCGACCGGCGCTTCCCCGAGCGTCGCCAGGGTGGCGGTGGCGGCCGAATGCAGCGGCAGCTCGCCCGCCTCGCGGAAGGACAGCGACCGGAATCCGCGGTCGCGCCCCACGAAACCAGCGACGAAGTCGTCCACCGGGGCGCGGAGCAGCTCCTCCGGCGGGGCGAACTGGGCCAGCCGGCCGCCCGTGGCGAACACGGCCACCTTGTCGCCGAGCAGCGTCGCCTCGTCGATGTCGTGGGTGACGAACACGATGGTCTTGGCCAGCTGCTGCTGCAGGCGCAGCAGCTCCTGCTGCAGTTCGGCGCGGACCACCGGGTCCACGGCGCTGAACGGCTCGTCCATCAGCAGGATGGGCGGATCCGCGGCGAGCGCCCGGGCCACGCCGACGCGCTGCTGCTGCCCGCCGGACAGCTGCGACGGATACCGGGAGCCGAGCGCGGCCGGCAGGCCGACTGTTTCGAGCAGTTCCTGCGCGCGGGCACGGGTCTCGCGCTTGGACGCGCCGTTGAGCCGCGGGACGGTGCCAACGTTGTCGAGCACCGTGCGGTGCGGCAGCAGGCCGGCCGACTGCAGCACGTATCCCATGGAACGGCGCAGCTTGGCCGGCGCCTGCCCGGCAATGTCTTTTCCGTCCACCAGCACGGTGCCCGAGGTGGGTTCGACCATGCGGTTGATCATCCGCAGCGAGGTCGTCTTGCCGCAGCCGGAGGGGCCGACGAAGACGGTGATCGCGCCGCGTTCCAGGTCCAGCGTCAGATTGTCGACGGCGGGGTTCCCGGCCGCGTAGCTCTTGGTCACGTTGCGGAAGCTGACCATGGGGCCGGCGGCCGCAGCCGCAGAATGCCCGCGGGGCTCTTCCATGCGGGGCTCCCTCCGGGCTCTGTCAGGCAGGACTGCCATCGCGGTCTCGGGCAGGTAGGGCCCGATGGTCCAAAACTGTGCCGGCCCTGGGGCCGGGTGGAACTCTTGGACCGAGTCTAATCACATCCCGGGGGCTGCAACACATTCTGGAGACATGGCCGTGTCCTCAGATTTTCTCCGAGCCCAGGAGCCGCAGGCCCGCGTCGACGAGGTCGAGCCGATCAAGCGCGGCCACTTCCCCCAGGGCGAACCAGCGCGCCTCGTCGGTGGAACCGTCCAGTTCGTGGGCGAGTTCGCCGCCGGTGACGGTGGCCGAGTAGATGATCCGCAGGGCATGCAGCGGCCGGCCGGCGCCGTGCAGCCGGCGCTCGGCGGGGATGAACTTGCTGTCAACGCCGAGGAGCCGGCCGAGTTCCGCGGTGTACCCGGTCTCCTCCGCGATTTCGCGCAACGCCGCCGACGGGGCGTCCTCGCCGAGCTCCAGGCCGCCGCCGGGCAGTGTCCAGCGCGGGATCCCCGACTCCGTCCAGCGGGCGAGCAGGACGGCGCCGTCCCTGACGATGACGCCATAGGCGCCGACCCGGGTGTCAAAGTTCATGAGGATCAGTCTAGGGCGCATGCCCCGGCCCGGCCGTGCGCCGGCAGGGCCCGCGGCAGAGGGCGCCGCAGAGCGCGCCGGCCGGGCGGAACGCCGAGCCGGCCGCCCCGCGGCACATTGCGCGGCCCCGCCGCGGCGACTACAACTGGAACCATGGGGATCAGGCCAGCAAGGCATCGTGCGGAGCCCGCCCCGCCGGTTTGGAGCCTGGCACTGCCTGCGACAGAGCGCCGGCTGCTGGACGTCCTGGCCGGCTCGGGGCCGGATCCGGCGGCGGTTCCGGCGAGCGCCCGCGACTGCCTGGACCGCGCGTACGAGGCAGCCTACGCGGAAGACAACCACGGCGCGATGCTCCTGGCCCAGATGGGGCTCGACCAGGCCGGCGAAAACGAGACCGACGTCGTGCTGGCCCTGTATTCGGTGATGATCGCCGTCGCGCAGATCCAGGGCGACCAGGACAAGGCCGAAGAGTACCTGCAGGCGCGCATCGCCACGCTGCGCAGGACGGGCCGCACCCTCCAGGCCGGGGTCGAGGCGGATCTGGGCACGGTCCTGTTCCGCGAGGCGACGGAGCCGGAGCTGCCGGTACTGGAGGCGGCGCTGGAGGAACTGGTCGCGGACAAAGCCGGGCCCGGGGTGATCGCCGACGTCAAGCTGGCTGTCGCCATTGCCCTTTCGCAGCAGGGAGTGCGGCCGCGGGCCCTGGAACTGCTGGAGCAGGCCGTCGACGGATACGCCGCGGGCGACCGGACCGACAGCATGGCGGGGGCACTCATGTACCTCGCCCACACCTACCTGCAGGCCGAACATCCGCGCCGCGCCATTGCAGCCGCGGACCGGCTGCTGTCCCTGCCTGCCAACCGCGCGCTGGCCGCTTCAATGTGGCTGCTGAAGGCCAACCTTGCGAGCACCGGGGAGCACGTCGGCGACGCCGTTGAATATGCGCTGACCGCGTTGGAGCTCTATGCGGCCTGCGGGGTCCGCAAGGGCGCGGTGTCGGCGGCCGTCGTGGTGGCGCAGCTCTGCGCGGCCGCCGGCGACGACGAGAGTTCGGTGCTGGCATGGCGCGCCGCCGTCCAGCAGGCCGAACGCGGCGAGGTGCGCGAGGAGTCCACGCTCCGGCTGGCTTTGGGCAACCAGCTGCTGGAGGCAGAGGAGTACGAGCTGGCGGTCGCGGTGCTCGGCAAGCTGCTCCAGCGGCAGCGGCTTGCGGCCGCACCGCCCTCGGAAGTGGCGCGGACGCTCATGAGCCTGGGACATGCGCACCGGCATGCGGAGCGCACCGCCGAGGCACTGGACAACTGGCGGAAGGCCGTCGCCGCATTCAACCGGGCGGGCGAATTCGGCGAGGCCGCCAGGTCGCTGCTGGCCATCGGCACGCTGCTCTCCCGCGAGGACCGCGACACGGACGCCATCGTCTGCTTCGAAGCCGCGGTCGCGGCCGCCCGCAGGGAGACCGAGGACGCCGCTGTGCTGCCGCAGGCCTTGCACGCCCTGGGCCACGCCCTGTGCGAGGCCGGCGACTCGGACGGCATCACGCAGCTGGACGAGGCCATCCGGCTGGCAAGGGACTATGGGGCCCACTGGTACGAGGCCGACTACAGCGACACCCGCGCGCGGGGCCTGTGGGCCCTGGATCACGGTCCCGCGGCCGTGTCGGCGGCGCTGCAGGCGGCGGACCTGTATTCGGCGGCCGACGACGCGGCTTCCGCGGGCAACGCCGAACTGTTCGCGGCGCACATCCTCTCCGAGCTGGGCCGCCCGGGCGACGCCGTCCCCATGTACCGGATGGTGCTGGACCAGCCCGGCATCAGCCGGATGCTGCTGGTTGCCGCGAACCTGGGGCTGGCGGCCGCCCTGGAGAGCCTGGGACGCAAAACGGAGGCCAGGCAGGCCCGGCAGGCGGCCGAAGAGGCCGCCGAGGAGTAGGGACAGGTTCTCATCTTCATCTCATTTTCGGCCTGAATAATCGGGGACATGCAGCGTGCCACCCTCCGATATGTGCTCATCGGCCTGGCTGTCGTGCTGGGCATGGGCCTGGCTGGTTTTGCCGTGGCGAGCACCTTCAGGGAGCCCGGCTCTTCCGATCTGGGCCCCTCAATCGTGTTCACGCCATCGCCCGCCGCGAGCGAACCGGACAAGGGCGCCGAACCGGAACCCGGGCCGAAGGAGCCGTCGGCACCGCCAAAGCGCGCGCCCGACAAGACCGCGGCCCCGTCCCCGGCCGCGCCGGTGCCGGTCCCGGTGCAGCCGGCGCCGCCGGTGGAATACGACGACGATGACGACGACGCCTCCGAGCCCGACGAGGACGATGACGGTATCGATGACTAGACTTTCTCCGGTGTGGCCCGATGCGATTGTTTAGCAGGCCCGGCGGGCTCTCCGTACGGACGCGCGTCCTGGCCGCCGTCGTCGCACTCTCCGCGCTTGGCCTTACGGTCGCCGGCGGCGTGGCACTCGGGCTGCAGCGCGGCGAGATCACCCAGAACATCGACGACTCGTTGCGCCGGTCGGTCGAGGAGTTCAATACCCTCGCGGAAATCGGCGTGGACCCGGACACCGGCCGCGATTTCACCGAGGCGGCACAGCTGGTGCGCACAGCCATGGCCCGCACGTCGCCGGCTGCCAACGAAGGCATGGTCGGGATCGTGGACGGCCGCGTCCAGCTCGCCGCGAGTTCCGCGGTTCCGCTGCGGCTGGAACAGGATGCGCAGCTCATGGAACGGATCCTGGCGATGCCGCCGGGCGACCGCATCCAACTCAGCTCGGTCGAGACCGCGCAGACGACCTACCGCGTGGTGACGGTGCCCGTCCAGCTCTCCTCCGATCCGGCCCAAAGCACGTTCGTGCTGGCCTTCGACTACGAGGCGGAGCTGGAGGAGCTGAACGGCATCTTCCGCACTTACGGGCTGATTGCGCTGATCGCGCTGATCCTGATTGCCGGTGTCGGCTGGCTCGTCGCCGGCAGGCTCCTGGCCCCGGTGCGGCTGGTGCGGGAGACGGCGCAGAAGATCACGGAGACCGACCTGTCGCTCCGGATCCCGGTGACCGGCAACGACGACCTCTCGGAACTGGCGCGGACCTTCAACGAAATGCTGGACCGGCTGCAGGCCTCGATGACGGCGCAGCGGCAGCTGCTGGACGACGTGGGGCACGAGCTGCGGACACCGATCACCATCGTGCAGGGCCATCTCGAACTGCAGGACCCGGGCGACGCCGAGGACGTCGAATCCGTCCGATCCATTGCCCTCGACGAACTGGACCGGATGCGGCTGCTGGTCGACGACCTGGTGACGCTGGCGGCCGCGGACCGGCCGGAGTTTGCCACCCGGCATCCGCTGGAGGTCGGCCGGCTGACCGACGACGTGCTGGACAAAGCGCGTTCCCTCGGCGACCGCCGCTGGAGCGTGGATGCCCGCGCGGAGGAATGCTGGCCGCTGGATCCGAACCGCATCACCCAGGCCTGGCTGCAGCTGGCGGTCAACGCCGTGAAGTTCTCCGGCCCCGGTTCGCAGATTGCCCTGGGGTCGCGCAGCGCGCAGGGCGAACTGCGCCTGTGGGTCCGTGACGAAGGCGCCGGCATCGCGCCCGAGGACCAGAAGCGGATTTTCGAGCGGTTCGCCCGCGGTGCCAACAGTACCCGCGCCGAGGGATCCGGCCTCGGACTGCCGATCGTCAGCGCCATCGCCGCGGCACACGGCGGCCGGGTGGAGCTCGCCTCTGCGCCGGGCCGCGGCTCCACGTTCACCATCGTCATCGCAGAGCAGCAACCAGAGCAGGAGGAGGCAGCGTGAGCCAGATTCTGGTGATCGAGGACGAGGAGCGCATCAGCTCATTCGTCGCCAAGGGACTGAAGTCGGCCGGCTATGTGCCCAGCGTGGCTGCCACCGGGCGCGAGGGCTACCATTTGGCGATGACGGGGGACTTCGAGCTGATAGTGCTGGACCTCGGCCTGCCGGACCAGGACGGGTTCACGGTGCTGCGGCGGATCCGGGAGGCCCGCAACGATACGCCCGTCATCATCCTGACGGCCCGCAGCTCCGTGGACGATACGGTGGCCGGCCTGGAAAACGGTGCCGATGACTACATGGCCAAGCCCTTCCGCTTCGAGGAACTGCTGGCCCGCGTGCGCCTCCGGCTGCGGACCGACCCGCCGTCCGTGGACCTGGGCCTCCTGTCCAGCGGCGATCTCCAGCTGGACCTGCGGATGCGCCGGGCGACCGTCGGCGGCAAGGAAGTCGATCTGTCGGCCCGCGAATTCGCGCTGGCCGAGGCCTTCCTGCGCAACCCCGGCCAGGTGCTGAGCCGCGAGCAGCTGCTCTCCAGGGTCTGGGGCTACGACTTCGACCCGGGTTCGAACGTCGTCGACGTCTACGTCCGGTACCTGCGCAACAAGCTCGGGGCCGAGCGTTTCGCCACCGTCCGGGGCGTGGGTTACCGCCTGGCGGCCGACAGCTGATCGGCCTGCGCGGCCAGCTCCTCCGCGGCCTGCAGCCGTTGCAGCGCGTCCGCTTCCCAACTGCCGCCGGCTGTCTTGGCGCCGGCGATCAGCGACAGCGCGACTCCTGCCGCCCGGCCGCGCAGGCCCGCCGGGTCCACCTCGGTATCGAACGCGCGCAGGAATCTCTCCATCGCCTCGGGTACGTGAACGTACGCGCTGTGCACGGCCGGCAGGACGGCCAAGTGCCCGATGAAGCAGGCGAGATCGTCCACCAGATGCCCCGGTCCGAGCGAGTCCACGTCGAGGAGTCCCGTGATCCGGCCGCGGTCGACCAGGATGTTTGCCTCGTAGAAGTCGCCGTGCGTCGGAACCAGGGGTCCGGCGTCGGTCGTGGACAGCAGGTTACGGACGCTTTCGGCCAGCCGGAAGATACGGTCCTGCTCCCCCGGCAGGACCGCCGCCGCCGCCTTCGCGTAGTCAGCGGCCCGCTCTGCCCACGCCGGTCGGCGGGACAGGCCGAGCACATCTTCCGGTAGCCTGCGCAGCATCGAGATCAGGGTTTGCGGATCCAGGTCCTGCGCGCCGTCGTCCATCAGGGCCTGGGCCAGCGGGGTGCCCGCCGCCTGGCGCAGGATGGCGACTCCCTCGCCAGGCCCCGGCAGTGCCTCCGGAACGGGGATGCCCGCGTCGATGAGCATCCGGTGGCGGCGCAGCAGGGCCTGCGCGCGGTCCGGCCGAACCACCTTGATGAACACACGCTTCCGTCCCTGCACCGCAGTCAGGACCGCCCGGCGCAGCGGCCGGTAATTGACCATCGTCAGGTCCGCGGTTCCGCCGCCAAAGGCCGCCGCGGCGACGGCCGAGGGATCGCATGCCGCCGGCAGCCCGGCCAGCACCGGGTCCCCGGGATACAGCCACGCGGTGAGATTGATGCCGCCGTTCTGCAGGCGCACCATGGGCAGCCCGCACTCGGGCACGTTGGAGCTGGTGATGCAGACGTACTCCGTCCGGTCCGGCCGGTCCGCGAATGCCACGTCGACGCTGTAGATGCCGGTCGCGCCCGCTCCCGGCCGGTGCTGGAGTTTGGCCAAGTGCCAGGAACGGACGGAGCCGCCGAGGGAGTTGACGGCCAGCTCGAGGGGCTCCTCCATGGCGGCGCTCTCCAGGAGTTCGATGCCGGCCGTCTCGTCAGCGACGGCCCCCAGGCCCGTGATATCCATAGGTTCCGTCTTACCATCCCCGGGACGGGACGGCAGCGCCTGCAAGCGGCCGGAAATCAGGCGCGCCGGCGCTGCAGTACGTCGTCCAGGTTGAGCCGGTTGGCGCGCTCCTCACGGGGCGCAGCAGCGGGCAGTTCAACCTTCGGCGCGACGGCTGCCTGCTTGATCGGAGTCTTCACCGTCGGCTTTTTCTCTTCCGGCACCGGGAGGGGCTCCGGCGCCGGCCGTGCCACCTTGGCGGACTGAGTGTAGGTGGGCTTCGGAACCTCCACCGGCTGCCACGGCGTACCTGTTTCCGGTTCCGCGCGGCGGGCGGCTTCCGCCTCCACGGCAACCTTCCGGGCTTCGGCGCGCAGCTCCTCCGCCGTCAGCGGCGCCGGAGCCGCGGGTTCCTCGGCGCCGGCCGCGGCGTCGAACAATACGGTCTCCCGGCGCGGTGCGGCGGGCACCTGTTCCGGAGCCACCGGGCCCATCGCCTCTTCGAAGGCGCGGGACACGCGTGCTTCAGCTTTCCGGCGGCGGTCCCTGCGGGCCAGCGCACGCAGGACAACGACGACGGCGGCCACCGTCAGCAGCGCAAAGCCCGGCACGCTTCCGGAGACGGCCCCGAACAATGCCAGGCCGCCGCCGATAACCAGGGTGACGAGCGCCGCGGCTCCCAGCAGGGCCAAGGCGGTACGACCATAGCGGATCTTCAACGGCGCCGGTCCGGCCGGCCGGACGGCAGCCGCAGGCGCATGGCTGCCGCGCAGCGGCGCAGGGTGCGTGTTTCCGGTATGGGCGGTGTTTTCCATGATGATCCCCTGTGGGCCACTTGCCGTGGCGATTGCGGGCACTGTTTCAAAAGTCATTGACGGGCCACCGGCTTCGGCGAAGCTGCCGGCGCGTTGGAAACGAAGCAGGTACGGCCCTACCCAGACAAGCCAGAGCCCCACGATCGCCACAAAGATCACTGAGCTCTGAATGTCCATTCTCACACCGTAGGAGCCAAAACATGCCCCGCGCGGCATTGCCCCCGGTGTGTCGGCCAAACCGGTCAAAAGCGGGCAAATCAGCAGGTCAGCGGTGCTGCTAACCGTCGCGGAGCCAGCGGGTCAGGAGCCCTTCCGGGACCTCTTCCGTGGTCAGCGCGAAGCTGCGGTGGTCCGCCCAGGCACCGTTGATGTGGAGGTACCTTGGCCGCAGCCCCTCGTCGCGGAAACCGAGCTTTTCCACCACCCGCAGGCTGGCCGCGTTCTCCGGCCGGATGTTGATCTCCATCCGGTGCAGCCCCAGCACACGGAAGCAATGGTCCGTTGCCATTGCCACCGCCGTCGGCGCGATTCCGCGGCCCGCCGAGCCCCTATCCACCCAGTACCCGAGCGTAGCCATCAGCGCCGATCCCCACACGATGCTGGACACCGTCAGCTGCCCGACAATCACCGGCTCGCGGGCGGCTCCCCGGCGCTCGGCAATCACCCAGGGCAGCGCCGTCGCCAGTTTTGCCTGCCGATTCAGCGAACGCACCATCTCCCCGAAGCCGGGCAGCTGGCCGCCCGGCTGGGGATTGGATGCCTCCCAGGGAGCCAGCCACGCCGCATTGCGTTGGCGCAGCTGCAGCCACTCCCGCTTGTCCCGGTGGTAGATGGGCCGCAGCAGCAGGTCCCCGCATTCGACCGTCGCAGGCCAGATGGCAGAACTCAGCACTGCGGCACCCTGCGGCCTAGGCCTGGGAACCCTCGATGAACTGCTTCAGCCAGGAACGAAGATCCTCGCCGATATCCGCACGGTCCGAGGCAATGGTGACGACGGCCTTCAGGTAGCTGAGCTTGTCTCCCGTGTCATACCGGCGGCCGCGGAATACTACACCGTAGACCCCGCCGCCTTCACCGTCGGAAGCCGCCAGCGTCTGCAGGGCGTCGGTCAGCTGGATTTCGCCGCCGCGGCCGGGGCCGGTCTCTTCGAGGACATCGAACACCGCCGGGTGCAGCACGTAGCGGCCGATGACGGCCAGGTTGGAGGGAGCCTCGTCAGCCGAGGGCTTCTCCACCATCTTGTTGATCCGGACGAAGTCTTCGCCGTCCACCGCGGTCACGTCGGCGCAGCCGTAGGCGCTGATTTCGGACGGCTCCACCTCCAGCAGGGCCACGACCGAGCCGCCGGTCTTTTCCTGCACCGCGATCATGCGGCTGAGCAGTCCGTCATTCTCATCGATCAGGTCGTCGCCGAGCAGCACGGCGAAAGGCTCGTCGCCGACGTGCTGGCGGGAGCGCAGGACCGCGTGCCCCAGCCCCTTCGGGTCCCCCTGGCGGACGTAGTGGATGTCAGCCAGCTCCGAGGCTTCCCGGACGGCGGCCAGCTTGTCCAGGTCACCCTTCTTTTCCAGCGTCTGCTCAATGAAGGGCACGCGGTCAAAGTGGTCTTCCAAGGGCCGCTTGTTGCGCCCGGTGATCATCAGGACATCGTTGATCCCGGCCCGGACCGCTTCCTCGACCACGTACTGGATGGCGGGCTTGTCCACCACCGGCAGCATCTCTTTGGGCATGGCCTTGGTGGCGGGCAGGAATCGTGTCCCGAGGCCGGCGGCCGGAATGACGGCTTTGCGTACAGTGCATGGAGACTTCATGAGCCTAAGCGTACCCAAGGGCCCTGACAATGAGCACCACTATGACGATTCCGGCGCCTGCCCGGGCGGCGATTCGGCGGCTGTGGCAGGATCGACCCATGACCACGATGGACAAGGAAACGGCCCGCCGGCATTTCCGCGACATGCGCCGCGGCATGACCGAATACGAGCGCCAGGAAGCAGCCCGGGCACTGTGCGACGTCATCATGGAGGGCCTTGCGCCACTGGGGATTTCCCCGGGCCGGACCATCGCCGCCTACTTGTCCACCGGGCCCGAACCGTCCACCGACCTGGTCCTGCCGGCGCTGGAAAAGGCCGGGTACGACGTCCTCGTGCCGGTCTGCGAACCGGGTTACCAGTTGAGCTGGACCCGGTGGTACGACGGCGTGGAACTGGTCCGCAGCCCGCGGGCCTGGGTCTACGAACCGGTAGGAGAACGACTGGCCAACAGTGTCATGACCGGAGTCGACCTGCTCCTGATCCCGGGCCTGGCCGTGGACAGCAACGGCAACCGGATGGGCCAGGGCGGCGGGTACTACGACCGGTTCCTTGCCGCGCTCGAGACCCTGCCGTCCAGGCCGCGGAAAGCCGGGGTGTTCTACCCCCACGAAGTCGTGCCCGCCGGGACCTTCGAAGTGACGAACCTGGACGCCCCGCTCGAGGGCGCGGTCTCCACGGACGGGTGGCGGTGGTTTGATCCGCAGACGGTGTAGAATTGGCACTCGGAATCTCCGAGTGCCAACACCGGCCGCCCGGAGCGTCCCGGACCAAGATTTTTCCAGGAGGATTAACCGTGCCTACCTACGCCTATGCGTGCAAAGACTGCGGCCATGCGTTCGATATCCAGCAGTCCTTCAGCGATGACTCACTGACCGTCTGCCCGGAATGCTCGGGAACACTGCGCAAGAAGTTCAACAGCGTAGGCGTGGTCTTCAAGGGATCCGGTTTCTACCGGACCGATTCCCGGGATTCCAAGAGCACCAGCACGGTGCCGGCCGCCTCGGCCAAGAGCGAGGGCGGCTCCGGTTCGGACTCCTCGTCGTCCTCGTCGGCCGCGTCCAAGGCACCGGCGTCGACGGCACCGGCGGCCGCCGCCAGCTGACCCGCCCGGGGTCCTACCCGTTTAGCTGTTCCTCCACAGCCCCTACAGCCGTTCCGCTTGCCCACAAGCGGAACGGCTGTCCTGTTGCAGGCCCGCGCGACCGAATTAATCTGGCGCCATGCAGCGTACTTCCACGGCAGGGATGACCCGTCCGTTGCGGCGCATCGTCCGCCGCCACTACCGCTTCCTCGCGGCCGCCTGTTTCTGCGCCGCCGCTGGCCTGGCCGTGCAGGCCTTGACGCCCGAACCGGTAGCGACCGTGCCCGTTATTATTGCGGTCAGCGACCTTCCCGCAGGCTCCGTCCTGGCCGAATCGGATCTGCGCGCGGCCAGGATACCGACGGCAGCCGTGCCGCCCGGCGCCTCTTCCTCCGCCGTCCAACTGTCCGGCCAGCGGCTGGCCTCGGCCCTGCGTGAGGGGTCCCCCGTGCTGGATACCTCGGTTGTCGGTCCCGGGCTGCTGGCCGGGGCGCCGCCGGGCACAGCCGCCGTGCCGGTGCGCCCGGCCGACAAGTCGACCGTCCAGCTGGTGGCTCCCGGCCAGTTGGTGGATATCGTCCTGAGCACCGGCAACGGCTATGAGGACCCGGAAGAGACCCTGGTCCTGGCCGACGCCGTGCCGGTGCTATGGAAGGCGGACACGGCCGGGACGGACGAAGGCCTGCTCGGCCCGCAGGAAAGCGACGGCCTCGTTGTGGTCGCCGCCTCGCCCTCGGAGGCCGCCGCGTTGGCCAGCGCCAGCAGCCGCGGCAAGGTCTTCCTGGTGCTGGTCGGCTAGTGGCGGCGCAAGGCTCAGCCCCAGTGCGGAGGCCGCTGCTCCTTCAGCCACGCATCCCGGTCCGGCTCCCGCTCGCCCCACGAACGGGGGTCGTCTTCGGCGGCCTTCGCGGGGATGGCGCGTTCGCGCAGTGCCTTGCGGGTCAGCGTTTCCCGCTCGTCGGACGCTTCGTCACTGCTGGCCTCGACCGCGTCGCCGCCCTCGGCAGCCGGGTCCACGCCCTCGGCGCCGTCAACGTCATCGGCACCGTCAACGTCATCGGCACCGTCAGCACCGGAGGGTGTTCCACCGGCTGCGGGCTCGGCCCCGTCTTCGGATGCCGCGGCAGCGTCCTTCGCCGCCTCGTCGAGCCCACGCGCTTCTTCGTCCCTGCCGGCGGCGGCAGACGGACGCTGCGGCGCTTCGTCGTCACGCGGGCCCCCTGCCGGAATGTTGCGTCCGGACTTGGCCTCGTCCGGTTCCCTCAGTCCCAAGTATCCTCCGATCAGCCGGGCGCACTGGTTCGGATCCGTGAAGACCTCGATCGTCCACAGCGTCAGGGGGCGCCAGCCCAACCGTTCGAGCTGCTGCGGACGGAGTCGGCTCCGCTCGCGCACGGTCATGTTCAAGTATCGCTCCGTGCCGTCCGACTCGAGCGCCACGGGCAGCCCGGGATCCCGGTCGCCGTCAACGTGGTCCGGATCGGCAGCCGCGACGATGTCCAGCACGCCGTGGTAGTGGTCCTTCACCCGGGCGCCGTGGCTGCGGATGCGCTCCACGAGGTCTGCCACCAGCGGATCCTCGATCCCGGCCGCGAACCGCTGTTTCTGCCCGTACCCGGGCAGCATTGCCCTGCTGATCAGCTCGAGGAAGTCGGCCGCGCCGTGGCTGAGCCGGTCTGCATCGAGGTCCTCGGGGCGGAAGCAGGTGAGCACGCGCAGGTTGTGCCGCGCACGCGTCATTGCCATGGCGAACCGGTTCCGGCCGTCGGGCTCGGACAGCGGCCCGAAGTTGTGCACCGCGCGGCCATGGGGCGTCCTGCCGTAGCCAAGGGAGAAAATGATGTCGTCGCGGACCAGGCCGGAGGCACGTTCCACCGGAACCACTCGGAACGACTCATCCGCCCTCTGGAAGAACTCCGCCGCATCCGGATGGTTGGGCAGCTGGAGCCGGATCGCTTCGCCGATCCGAGCGGCGTGCCGCAGCGTGGCGGTGACGACGGCGAGGGACCTGGCCGGCCGCAGCCGGGCATGTTCGAAAACCATGTCGACGACGCGGCTGATTTCGGCCGGGACGCTTTCGACCCCCTCGTGACCGGCCCCGGGCAGGCCCGTTCCGTCCGGCAGGTACTCGACCGTCAGCCCTCCGCCGCCGGTCATTTCGGCGGCCGACGGGAGCCGGGTCAGGGAACCGCCGTAGAAGCTGTCGCTCAGGGACTCCGCCAGGGCCAGGTCCACCGCGCGGTAGGCCGTGGTCAGCGGAAGCACCGGCAGGACCCGTTCCAGCGCGTGGAACGCGCTGATCAACGGCTCCGGCTGTTCAGCGCTGCCCGTGGCTTGCCGGCGGTCCACGTTGACTTCGAATGGTTCGGCGGTGCCGAGCTGCCCGTCGCCGAAGGCGATGATCTGCGGGGCCCGGCAGATGGCCCCAACGGCCGACTGCAGGCTGGTCGCCTCGGCATCGAGGATGATCACGGCGTCGAACCGCTGGCCGGCGGGCAGTACTGCCGGCAGCACGAGCGGCGAGGCCGCCCACACTGGCACCAGGGTCGTCAACAGGGAGCCCGACTGGTCGTTCAAGGCCGACAGGGTGGGGTCGCCGGACTTGAGCAGTTCCCGCAGCCGTTCGGCCGTCTTGGGCTTGCTCTTGATGGCGTCCCGCCAGTTCTGTACGAGTTCCCAGCGCAGCCTTGCGGGGCCCGAGGCGATGTGGGCGTTGTCGGCCAGCCGGTAGACCGCTTCGAGCTTCCGCAGGTTGTCGCCGTCCGACATAGCCAGGTAGTCGTCGCCGCTGATCATGGCTTCCAGGGCGGACTGCCACCAGGCCAGATCCAGCTCCGCTCCCACCGCGGCCGCACCAACCTCGCGTTCGGCCAGGTCATCGAGCAGCTCGCCCAGGCCCTGCTCACGCATCTGCTCGAGCAGCAGCGTGCGTTCGGGCAGATGCACGAGCGTCTCGCGGTCGGCCGCTAGGGACTCGAGGTGGCTGGCGAGTTCGCCCAGTTCCAGGTCCATCAGCCGGGCGCCGTCCGCCGGCTCGGCCAGGACGGAGCCGAGCTTGCCGAGCCGCTGGCGCACGTCAAGGTAGAAGCCGTTCAGCTCGGCCAGCCCCGAGGGCACGGACGGATGGCGCTGCGTGGTGGCGTAGTCGGTCCACTGCGTCCGCTGTTCCTGGACCTCCACCAGGGATTCGTGGAGATCGGCGATATGGACGCCCGGCCGCACGTATTCCTTCGCGACCCGGCGAAGCCTGGAGCGGGTCATCGAGCTCATCTCGATGCCGCGTTCCCGCCTCCAGCCGGAGGGCGCCGTCGCGGAAATCAGGTCTGTGACCGGCCGGTCGAAAATGTCCGGGGTGAACTTGTCCAGGCTACTGCGGACGGAAACCAGCAGCAGGAGCTGCTCGCCCCACTCGCGGAAGGTGACGCCGAGGGTGATCCTGGAGTGCTCGGCCGCGCGCTCCATCTGGCTGCGCAGCTCCGGCAGGTCCCGGGCGAGGCCGGCGGCCAGCTCGTGGGCGTCCTCGGTTTCCTTCCTGTTGTGCAGCTTGGCGCCGAACCACGGGCTCGTCGTGGACGCCTTACTGAAGCTGCCCAGTTCGGCAGCCCGGCCCAGCCGACCCGTCAGCTCGGCGCGGTCCGTGATGCTGTCCAGGACGGAGCGCTTCAGCCGCACGGTGGTGGCGGGAGCCGGCTCGAGGGAGGTCAGCTTGGCCAGCGACTGCATGGCCTGGTACGGCGAACAGTTCCAGCGCTTGCGGACGTTGTGCAGCGACTTGACGTGGTCCTGCAGCTGGTGGCGGTGACCGGCCAGAGTGCTGTGCAGCTTCTCCAGCTGGGGCGCGGCGGCCTTTTCGTTCCGAATGATGGCGCGGACCAACTGGTCCTTGAGCTGCTGTCCGGTGAGGTTCGGATTCAGCTGCAGCACCATGGAGCCGAGCTTCAGGTCGTCCAGCTGTTTGGCAAACTGGTTCAGCGTGGCCCTGCGTTCAGCGACCACCAGCACGGATTTGCCCTCGTAGGCAAGCAGCGCCGCCGCGTTGAGCGCCGTCTGGGTCTGGCCGGTGCCCGGTGGGGCGGAGACCACCAGCGAGTGGCCTTCCTGTACCAGGTCCAGGACATCCTGCTGGGCCGAATCGGCGTCCAGCACGAGGAACTCGTCCTGCGGTGCCCGCTCATCCAGCGGAGGCAGGCCGGTTTCCGGCACCGGGATCTGCACCTCGGTTTCGGGATCCATCTCGGCGGCCATGAGCGCGTTCAGCACGGGATGGTCGGGCTCGACCGTGGCATGGGCGGCGGTGTGGGCAACGTCGGCGAACGTCGAGACGAGCAGGTGGTGCTCGATCGTCATGCTGCGGACGTCCTCGGTCAGCGCGCGCAGCCGGTCCAGCACAGGGTGCGGGTCGAAGCGGGCCGTGCTGTAGGCGAGCCGGGCCACGGCATCAGGGTCGATATCGATGCCCTGTTCGTGCCGCAGGTGCCGGACCATCGCCGGGTTCAGCCTGGCCTGGTCCATCAGCTGGAGTTCGTAATCATCCTGGCTCGGCCGGACCGTCAGGGCGATGGGGATCAGCATCACCGGCGCGTACAGTGCTTCTGACCGTCCAACGTCCGGGACCCGCCAGGAGGCCGTGCCTGCGGCCAGGTAACCCACGTCGATCCCGCGGTCATTCCCGAGCTCGAAGATCTTCGCCCGAAGCGCGCGCGCCGTCTTCATGGCGGCGCCGTAATGCGCCGGGTCGCGCAGCAGCGTGGAGATCCGGGTGCGGCGGCCGGTCAGCAGCTGCGCCAGGCCGGAGGGGTGCGCGTGGGTCAGATCGATGCTGTTGGCCGGGGTCGGCGCGTAGTACAGCAGAGTGTCCGTTCCCGCGTGCTGCCCCAACTGCTGCAGCCAGTGGGTCAGGATATCCTCGTCCGCTTCGACAGCGCGGTTGCGGGACACGGCTACCTTCTTCTCTTCACTCTGGGACATAAGCCTGGACCAAATCGGCATGCCACTCAAGCTATCCGATTCATAGACGGAAACGGGTGACCGCAACACTGGCCGGGGCAAATTACCCGTGGATCACGCACCCGGCGCTGTTCGTGCTGCGGCCACCCGCTGAGGAGGCCTACTCCCACTCGATGGTTCCCGGCGGCTTGCTGGTTACATCCAGCACGACCCGGTTGACGCCCTCGACTTCGTTGGTAATGCGGTTGGAGATGCGGGCCAGGAGGTCGTACGGCAGGCGGGACCAGTCCGCCGTCATCGCGTCCTCGCTGGAGACCGGCCGGAGCACGATCGGGTGGCCGTAAGTGCGGCCGTCTCCCTGCACGCCGACGCTGCGGACGTCGGCCAGCAGCACGACCGGCATCTGCCACACCTCGTTGTCCAGCCCGGCGGCCGTGAGTTCGGCGCGGGCGATCGCGTCCGCCTTGCGGAGCAGCTCGAGGCGTTCGGCGTTCACCTCGCCGACGATGCGGATGCCGAGTCCGGGACCGGGGAACGGCTGGCGGCCGACCATCTCGGCCGGCAGGCCCAGCTGGGCACCGACGGCGCGGACCTCGTCCTTGAACAGGTTGCGCAGCGGCTCCACCAGTTCGAAGCGCAGGTCCTCGGGCAGGCCGCCGACGTTGTGGTGGCTCTTGATGTTGGCCGCGCCTTCGCCGCCGCCGGATTCCACGACGTCCGGGTACAGCGTCCCCTGGACCAGGAATTCGATGCTCTCGCCCTCGGCCGCGGCTTCCGAGATGATGGCCCGCTCGGCCTCTTCGAAGGCGCGGATGAATTCGCGGCCGATGATCTTGCGCTTGGTCTCCGGATCGCTGACGCCGGCCAGCGCCTTCAGGAAGCGCTCCTGCTCGTTGGCCACGTACAGCTTGACGCCGGTGGCGGCCACGAAGTCCCGCTCCACCTGCTCTGCCTCGCCCTCGCGCAGCAGTCCGTGGTCCACGAACACACAGGTCAGCTGCTCGCCGACCGCACGCTGGACCAGCGCCGCCGCCACGGCGGAATCGACGCCGCCGGACAGGCCGCAGATCACGCGGGAGCTGCCGACCTGGGCGCGGATGCGCTCCACCTGCTCCTCGACGATGTTCCCGGTGGTCCAATCCGGCGTGATGCCGGCGCCCTTGAACAGGAAGTTCTCGAGGACCTGCTGGCCGAGGTCGGAATGCTTCACCTCGGGGTGCCACTGGACGCCGTAGAGGGCCTTCTCTTCGTTGGCGAAGGCAGCCACCGGAGCGCCGGCCGTGCTGGCCAGGACCTCGAAGCCTTCCGGAGCCTCGTGCACCGAGTCGCCGTGGCTCATCCAGGTGATCTGGGTTTCCGGCATGCCCGCGAGGATGGAGCGGGCCGTGCCGACCGTCGTGGCGTTCGTGGCGCCGTACTCGCGCAGCCCGGTCTTCGCGACCGTGCCGCCCAGAGCGTTCGCCATGGCCTGGAAGCCATAGCAGATCCCGAAGACCGGCACGCCGGCCTGGAACAGCTGCGGCTCTACCGCGGGGGCGCCTTCGGCGTAGACGCTGGACGGCCCGCCGGAGAGGATGATGGCAGCCGGGTTCTTAGCCAGCAGCTGCTCGGTGGTGTAGGTGTGCGGGACGACTTCCGAGTACACGTTGGCCTCACGTACGCGGCGCGCGATCAGCTGCGCGTACTGGGCCCCATAGTCAACGACGAGTACCGGCCGGTGGTCCGTGGCGGCGGCGGGGGGAGGATTAGTCACCCACCTAGGATAGTCGCCGCGTGCAGCCGGGCGCACATCGGCTCCCCGCCAGCGGAAACGCCAACGACGGCGGCCGCAGACCGCCGTCGTTAGTGTCCCTCCCCCAGATGCCGGCTCAGTAGCGCTTGGCGGCTTCCGGATGGGCGGCCAGGTCCTCTTCGACCTCGCGGTGGACCTTCTTCTCCAGGATGACGGACAGCAACGGAATCACGCCGCCGAGCGCGATCAGGATGAACCGCGTGAACGGCCAGCGCATCAGCGACCACAGCCGGAAGTCGGCGATCAGGTAGAGCACGTACAGCCAGCCGTGCGCGATCAGCACGGCGATCGAAAGGTTCACGCCGCCGTCCACCGCGGCGGGCTCGGCCTGGGCCAAACCGAAGCCGAACGGCTCGCCGGTCACCGTGTTGGTGCCGCCGGCGAAGAGGAAGAGGTTGAACCCGTAGCGCAGGATCATCTCGACGCAGAGCAGCAGCAGCATCACGCCGGTGATCCACGAGGTCACCTTGTAGAAGGTCAGGGCCGAGCGGATCTGCGCGTGCGTGCCGCCGTAGCGGCGCTTGACCGGCCGTTCGGGGCGCTGGCCGGTCTGCTGGGGCTGCGGGTTGGGATTATCTGTCACGGGGATACCTCGTTCCTTGGCGCACCGTTTGGTGCACCGTCCTGCGTACCGCCGACGTCCTGGCCGGCCTGGTACCGGGCCTCGGCTGCGGCGAATTCCTGGTCCTCGAGCGTGCGCCGGTAGTCATCGGCCACCAGGCGCCACCAGAGGAAGATGGCGAAACCGGCGAAGACGACCCATTCGACGGCGTAGAACACGTTCATCCAGTTGACCGGGGTCTCCTGCGGCTGGGCGCCGACGACGACGCCGCGCATCTGCGTGCCGGCGGTCCCGTCACCGAGATCCTCGCCGCCCACGGTCAGGTCGGTGGCGGTGACGAACGCGGAGTAGGACGGCATGTCCCACAGGTTGATCAGCTGGGCCACGGACAGCGTGGGCACCTGGCCCGGGACCGGGTGTTCGGCTTCGGGGGCTTCGCTGGGCAGCAGGCGTCCGACGACGGTCGCATCGCCTTCCGGTGCGGAGGCGGCGTCGGCCGGATCGGCGACCCAGCCGCGGACCACGGGGATCATCACCGCTTCGCCGTCCAGCTTGGGTGCGTCCGCCACCGCAAAGCCGGTCACCACCCAATAGCCCTTGTCGCCCTCGTTCAGGCGGTCATGCACCAGGACCTGGTGTGCCGGGTCGAACCGGCCGTCGAAGGTCACCATCTGGTCCGCCTCTGTGGCCAGCATCGGCACGCCCGGCTTGAAGGCCTCAGTCAGCGGACGGACCGTTTCCGTCTGCGACGTCGGCGGCGGAGCATCGCTTTTGGAGGCGGAAAACTGCCACTGGCTCAGGAGCACGAAGACCGTTGCGACGGCCAGCGCCAGCACCAGCGCCGCTATCCAGCGGGGCTTGAGGGCAGTTTTCAACACCCATTAACCCTACTTCGTCCCGTTGTAGAAAACCGAATCCGCAGGCCGGCTCAGCCCAGCGGGACGATGTCCTCCACGGCCATCCGGGCGGTGTCCGCGGCGGCGTCATCGGGCTGCTCCTGGCTCAGCCGCTCGGCATCGACGCGCGCCAGGTAGTACTTCGTCTCGCGGTCCCGCTGCTCGTCCGGCCAGCCCAGCAGCGGCGCCATCAGCCCGGCCACCACGGGAGCCGCGGAGACGCCGCGGTCCCAGGCCTCGATCGAAATCCGGGTGCGGCGGGTCAGGACGTCGTCGACGTGGCGTGCGCCCTCGTGGGTGACGGCGTAGGCGACCTCTGCGTGCAGGTAGTCGTCCGCTCCCGGCAGCGGCTCGGCCAGCTGCGGGTCCGCGGCTATGAGGGCCAGGACTTCCTCGGCGAGCGAGCCGTAGCGGTTGAGCAGGTGCTCCACCCGGGCCACGTGCACGCCGGCCCGCGCGGCCAGGCGGCTGCGCTTGTTCCATTTCGCCTTGAAGCCCGGGGCGCCCAGCAGCGGCACGCTCTCCGTGCAGCTGGGCGGGACGCGTTCGTCCAGCGCCCTGACCGCTTCGTCCACCGCGTCCCTGGCCATCACGCGATAG
Source organism: Arthrobacter sp. USHLN218 (assembly GCF_037144715.1). NCBI lineage: Bacteria > Bacillati > Actinomycetota > Actinomycetes > Micrococcales > Micrococcaceae > Arthrobacter > Arthrobacter sp. USHLN218. Next base: position 451,000 of record NZ_JBBCYT010000002.1, on the reverse strand, counting down.
GTGGTGTACTTGCCGCCGGCAACGACCACCAGGCCGGGTACCGGATGCGCCACCACGTGCTCGCGGGACAGCTTCGCCGTCGAATCGCTCTCCCCCGCCAGCAGCGGGCGCAGGCCGGCGTAGACCCCTTCGACGTCCTCGCGGGTGAGCGGCGTGGTCAGGACCTGGTTCACGTGGTCCAGCAGGTAGTCGATGTCCTTCGACGTCGCCGCTGGATGGGCCTTGTCCAGGTTCCACTCGGTGTCCGTGGTGCCGATGATCCAGTGCCGTCCCCATGGGATGACGAAGAGCACGGACTTCTCGGTGCGCAGGATCAGGCCGACCGTGGACTGGAACCGGTCGCGCGGGACGACCAGGTGGATGCCCTTGGAGGCTCGGACCTTCAACTGGCCGCGGTCCGTGACCATGGCCTGCGTCTCGTCGGTCCACACCCCGGTGGCATTGACGATCTGCCGGGCCCGGATGTCGAACTCCGCGCCGTCGTCCTGGTCCTGCACGCGGGCGCCGACCACCCGTTCGCCTTCGCGCAGGAACTTGATGACCTTCAGCCGGTTGGCCGCGTGGGCGCCGTAGTCGGCCGCCGTCCGGACCAGGTTCACGACCAGGCGGGCGTCGTCCACCTGGGCGTCGTAGTAGCGGATCGAGCCGACCAGGGACTCCTTCTTCAGGCTGGGGGCCGCCCGCAGGGTCCCGTGCCGGGAGAGGTGCTTGTGGAAGGGCACTCCCCTGCCCTGGCCGGTCGCTACCGAGAGGGCGTCGTAGAGTGCGACGCCGGCGGCGACGTAGGGGCGCTCGACGAAGCGTTTGGTCAGCGGGTACAGGAAGGGGACGGGCCTGACCAGGTGCGGGGCGATCCGCTGCAGCAGCAGGCCGCGTTCCTGCAGCGCCTCGCGGACCAGCCCGAAATCCAGCATCTCCAGATAGCGCAGGCCGCCATGGATCAGTTTGGACGAGCGCGAGGACGTGCCCGAGGCCCAGTCCCGGGCCTCGACGATGCCGACGTCCAGGCCGCGCGTGACCGCGTCCAGCGCGGCTCCGGCGCCGACCACGCCGCCGCCGACGATCAGGACGTCGAGTTCACGTCCGCTGGTTCCGGTGGCCCGGAGCGCGGACAGCGCCTCGCCGCGGCTCTCCGGGCTGAGGGCGGCGGGCGTGCTCACGGTAGGTCCTTTCGAGGCTCAGTCGTTGATCTGGTACGGCGCCAGGACGACCTCGCACCGCTGGAATTCCTTCAGGTCAGAGTAGCCCGTGGTAGCCATCGAGCGGCGCAGTGCGCCGATAATGTTGGAGGTTCCGTTGGTGTGGTGCGAGGGCCCGTAGAGCACTTCCTCCAGCGGACCGACCGTGCCGATCCGCACGCGGTCGCCGCGCGGAAGTTCGTGGTGGTGGGCTTCCTGGCCCCAGTGCCAGCCATGGCCCGGCGCCTCTTCCGCCCGGGCCAGCGCGGCGCCGAGCATGACGGCGTCCGCGCCCATCGCGACGGCCTTGATGATGTCCCCGCTGCTGCCCAGTCCGCCGTCGGCAATCACATGCACGTACCGTCCGCCGGACTCGTCCATGTAGTCCCGGCGCGCCGCAGCCACATCCGAAATTGCCGACGCCAGCGGCGAGTGGATGCCCAAGGCGCGCCTCGTCGTCGTTGTTGCCCCGCCGCCGAAACCGACCAGCACGCCGGCCGCGCCGGTCCGCATCAGGTGCAGCGCCGGGGTGTAGCCGGCGGCGCCGCCGACGATGACCGGGACGTCCAGCTCGTAGATGAACTGCTTCAGGTTCAGGGGTTCATGTTCGCGCGAGACGTGCTCCGCGGAAACGGTGGTGCCGCGGATGACGAAGATGTCGACGCCGGCGGCGAGGACGGTCTTGTAGAACTCCTGGGTGCGCTGCGGCGTGAGCGAACCGGCCACCGTGACGCCGGCTTCCCGGATCTCGGCCAGCCGCGACGTGATCAGCTCGGGCTGGATCGGGGCGTTGTAGATTTCCTGCATCCGCTCGGTCGCGGCCGGGCTGAAGTTGTCCTCGCTGAGGCCGGCGATTTCCTCGAACAGCGGCTGCGGGTCCTCGTACCGCGTCCACAACCCCTCCAGGTTCAGCACCCCGAGGCCGCCCAGCCGGCCCATCGCAATGGCTGTGGCCGGGGACATCACGGAGTCCATCGGGGCAGCCAGGACGGGCATCTCGAACTCGTAGGCGTCGATCTGCCACTTGACCGAGACGTCCTTGGGGTCCCGGGTCCGGCGGGACGGGACAATCGCTACATCGTCGAGGGAGTAGGCACGACGCCCACGCTTGCCACGGCCAATTTCAATCTCGTAAGTCACGGCTCTAGGTTATCCCACCGGCGCACGTCCGCCCCGCCGGCCGGTGCGGATGTGGACAGGCGGCCCGGGCGTTAACGGCCGCGGCGGGTGGTTCGGTCAGCGCCGGTAGTTGGGCGCCTCGGCCGTGATCATGATGTCGTGCGGGTGGGACTCCTTGAGCCCGGCGGAGGTGATCCGCACGAACTTGCCCTTGGCCTTGAGCTCTTCGATGGTGCGGGCGCCGGTGTAGAACATCGTCTGGCGCAGGCCGCCGACCAGCTGGTGAGCGACGGCGGAAAGCGGGCCGCGGTAGGGCACCTGGCCTTCGATGCCTTCGGGGATGAGCTTCTCGTCGTCCGGCACGTCCGCCTGGAAGTAGCGGTCCTTCGAGTAGGAAGTGTTCTTGCCGCGGGTCTGCATGGCGCCGAGCGAACCCATGCCGCGGTACGCCTTGAACTGCTTGCCGTTGATGAAGACCAGGTCCCCCGGGCTTTCGGCGGCACCGGCCAGCAGGGAGCCGAGCATCACGGTGTCGGCTCCGGCCACGAGGGCCTTGCCGATGTCGCCGGAGTACTGCAGGCCGCCGTCGGCGATGAGGGGCACGCCGGCGGGGATCGCGGCCTTGGCGGACTCATAGATCGCGGTGACCTGGGGGACGCCGACGCCTGCCACGACGCGGGTGGTGCAGATGGAGCCGGGGCCCACGCCGACCTTGATGGCGTCCGCGCCGGCGTCGATCAGGGCCTGGGCGCCCTCGCGGGTCGCCGCCTGGCCGCCGATGATATCCACGTGCGCCGCCGCCGGGTCCTTCTTGAGCCGCGCGATCATGTCCAGCACGCCGTTGCTGTGGCCGTTGGCCGTGTCCACCACGAGCACGTCGGCGCCGGCGTCAATCATGGTCATGCCGCGCTCGTAGCCGTCGCCGAAGAAGCCGATGGCCGCGCCGACGCGCAGGCGGCCTTCCTCGTCCTTGGTCGCGAGCGGGTACTGCTCCGCCTTGTCGAAGTCCTTGACGGTGATCAGCCCGCGGAGGATCCCCTCGTCATCGACGAGGGGAAGCTTCTCGATGCGGTTCTTGCCGAGGAGGTCGATGACCTCGGGGCGGCTGATGCCCACATGTCCGGTGATCAGCGGCATGCGGCTCATGACCTCGTCGACCTTGACCGTGTCGTAGTCGGCCTTCGGCACGAAGCGGGTATCGCGGTTGGTGCAGATGCCCAACAGCTTCCCGTTGGGGTCCACCACGGGCAGGCCCGAGACGCGGTAGTTGCGGCACAGGTCGTCCAGTTCGGCCAGCGTGGCCTCGGGCGCGATGGTTACCGGATTGGTGATCATGCCGGATTCGCTGCGCTTGACCCGGTCGACGTGCTCGGCCTGGTCCTGGATGGAGAGGTTGCGGTGGATCACGCCCAACCCGCCCTGGCGCGCCATGGCGATGGCCATGCGGGACTCGGTCACGGTATCCATGGCGGCGGACAGCAGCGGCGTCTGCACGGTGATGCGCTTGGACAGCCGGGAACTGGTGTCGGCTTCGGACGGGATGACGTCCGTCGGGCCGGGGAGCAGCAGGACGTCGTCGTAAGTCAGGCCCTCAAAGGCAAACGGGTTGAATTCTTCAGACACTCTCGGGCCTTTCGCGACACGCCGGCGCAGCGGGAATCTCGAACGGAGGCAGCAGCCGGGATGGTTTGGGTGTGTAGATACATCCTAGAACCATTCACGACCCCGCTCTATTTCAAGCGGACGGATATGTGGCCGACGTTACCCGCCGCCGCCGGTCCTGCCCGGCAAAACAGCCGGAGGGGACCCGGCCGAAGCCGGATCCCCTCCCCTGTGTTTCGAAACGTCCGAAACGCCCGTGCCTAGTGGCTGTGGCCGGCGTGCTCATCCTCGTCGGCGGGCTTTTCCGCAACGAGGGTTTCGGTGGTGAGCACCAGGGCCGCGATCGACGCTGCATTGCGCAGTGCCGAGCGGGTCACCTTGACGGGGTCGATGACGCCGGCGTCGACCAGGTCTTCGTACTCTCCCGTGGCCGCGTTGAAGCCCTTGTTGACCTCGAGCTCGCCCACCTTGGAGACCACGACGTAGCCTTCGTAGCCGGCGTTCTCCGCGATCCAGCGCAGCGGCTGGACGAGTGCGCGGCGGACCAGTCCGACGGCGGTCGCGGCGTCGCCTTCGAGGGCGAGGACCTTCGGGTCCGTATCCAGGGCCTGGGAAGCGTGGACGAGGGCGGTTCCGCCGCCGGCCACGATGCCCTCCTCCAGAGCAGCGCGGGTGGAGGACACGGCGTCCTCGATGCGGTGCTTCTTTTCCTTCATCTCGACCTCGGTGGCGGCGCCGACCTTGATCACGCCGATGCCGCCGGCGAGCTTGGCCAGCCGCTCCTGCAGCTTCTCTCGGTCCCAATCAGAGTCGGTGCGCTCAACCTCGGCGCGGATCTGGGCCACGCGGTCGGCCACGTCCGTCTCGGAGCCTGCTCCGTCGACGATGGTGGTGTTGTCCTTGGTCACGGTGATCCGGCGGGCCGAACCCAGCACCTCCAGGCCGACCTGGTCCAGCTTGAGGCCCAGGTCCGGGGAGACAACCTGCGCGCCGGTGAGCGTCGCGATGTCCTGCAGCATGGCCTTGCGGCGGTCGCCGAAGCCCGGGGCCTTCACGGCGACCACGTTCAGGGTGCCGCGGATCTTGTTCACCACGAGGGTGGACAGGGCTTCGCCTTCGATGTCTTCGGCGATGATGAACAGCGGCTTGCCGGCCTGCAGGGCCTTCTCCAGCAGCGGCAGGAATTCCTGCACCGAGGAGATCTTGCCCTGGTTGATCAGGATGAGCGCGTCTTCGAGGACGGCTTCCTGGCGCTCGGCGTCCGTGACGAAGTACGGCGAGAGGTAGCCCTTGTCGAACTGCATACCCTCGGTGAGGACCAGTTCGGTCTGCAGGCCGGAGGCCTCTTCGATGGTGATGACGCCATCCTTGCCGACCTGCTCGAAAGCCTTGGCCAGCAGTTCGCCGATTTCCGGGCTCTGGGCCGAGATGGTGGCAACCTCGGCCACCTTGCCCTCAACCTCGCGGGCGTTCTCCAGCAGGCGGTCGGCAACGGCCTCGACGGCGATCTCGATGCCGTTCTTCAGGGCGCCGGGGGCCGCGCCCGCGGCAACGTTGCGCAGGCCTTCCTTGACGAGGGCCTGGGCCAGGACCGTGGCGGTGGTGGTGCCGTCGCCGGCGACGTCGTTGGTCTTGGTAGCCACTTCCTTCGCGAGCTGAGCGCCGAGGTTCTCGTACGGATCCTCGAGCTCGACTTCGCGGGCGATGGTCACGCCGTCGTTGGTGATGGTGGGGGCGCCCCACTTCTTGTCCAGCACGACGTTGCGGCCGCGCGGGCCGAGGGTCACCTTGACGGTGTCGGCCAGCTTGTCAACGCCGGCTTCCAGGGCTTTGCGGGCAGCGTCGTTGAACTGCAGCTGCTTTGCCATGTGATCTCCTTGATCGAGAAAACCCCGGCCAGTTGCCTGGCCGGGGTCATCGGAAAACTTACTTGACGACGATCGCCAGGACGTCGCGCGCGGACAGAACCAGGTATTCCTGGCCGCCCTGCTTGATTTCGGTGCCACCGTACTTGGAGTAGATGACGACGTCGCCTTCGGTCACGTCGACCGGTACGCGGTTGCCGTTGTCGTCAACGCGGCCGGGTCCAACCGCGACAACCTTGCCTTCCTGCGGCTTTTCCTTGGCGGTGTCCGGGATGACCAGGCCGGAAGCGGTGGTCTGCTCGGCTTCGAGCGGCTGGACGACAATACGATCCTCAAGAGGCTTGATGGAGACCGACACTCGGCTCTCTCCTTTGCATGAGCTACGAATAGGTACGTTGGCCAAGGACTTTTCCACCGTCGTCGCGGTGCCGGCAGAAGGCTCCTTGAAAGGTTGGCACCCATAGGGTGAGAGTGCTAATGCTGACTCTATTCGCACAGTTAGCACTCGGTCAAGGCGAGTGCCAACGGGGTGCCATGCGGCCGCCGCCGCGCTGTGCAGGAGGCCGTGGAAGCGCTCCCGACCTGCCGCATCCAGCCACGCCACCGCCGCGGAGGAGCATCGGGGCGGGTCCTCCCGGCCGCCCCGCGTATAAGACGCACAACAGCCTTCCCCTCATCGCGCGTCACCGGGAGACTCCCGACCGCCCACGGTTTTGCGGTAAGGCTAACCTAACCGCTAGGGTGCAAATGCGCGCACAATTAGCAAACGATTTTGTGTCCTATTGCCGGATGGGCGCCGAGCCCTCCGGACCGACCTTATTTGGAGCCCTGAAATGAACTCGACCCTGACGTCCCGGCTGCTTGCGGTCACTGCCGCCGCATCCCTGCTGGCCCTGAGCGCGTGCGGCCAGAACCCCGGAGCCACCGCCGCCGCGAGCGAAACAGTCACCGTCGAGCACGCCCAGGGTTCCACCGAGGTTCCGGCCAACCCCGAGACCGTCTACACCTTCGATCTGGGTGCACTCGACACCCTCGATGCCCTCGGCGTCGAGGTCGACGGCGTTCCGCAGGCCGTCCTGCCCAAGTCCCTCACCAAGTACGGCGAGGACTCCGTCACCAAGATCGGTTCCATGAAGGAGCCCGATTTCGAAGCGATCAGCGAGGGCGCGCCGGACCTGATCATCATCTCCGGCCGCACCGCCGAGGCCTACCCGGAGCTGAGCAAGATTGCCCCGACCATCGACGTCAGCGTCGACATGGCCAACCCGCTGGAGTCGTTCAAGAAGAACACCGAGACCCTCGCAGGGATCTTCGGCAAGGAGGCCGAGGCCGACAAGAAGCTGGCGGCCATCGACGCCCGCATCGAGGAAACCAAGGCATCCGCTGCCGGCGCGGGCACCGGCCTGATCGTGATGACCAGCGGCGGCGAGCTGACCGCCTACGGTGCCGGCTCCCGCTTCGGGCTGGTCCATGACGTCCTGGGCGTCAAGACGGCGGCCGACGTCAAGTCCGAGGGCACGCACGGCGAGGCCATCTCCTTCGAGTACATCGCCGAGAAGAACCCGGCGCATCTGTTCGTCATCGACCGCGACGCCGCCACCGGAGAGGCCGGGCAGGCCGCGTCCGCCGTGCTGGACAACGAGCTGGTCAACGGCACGGACGCCGCCAGGAACGACAGCATCACCTACCTCGACTCGAGCTCCTGGTACCTGGTGGGCTACGGCCTGAACAATGTCGACGCCATGATCGGCGCCGTGCAGGAAGCCGTCGCGGCGTAGGACGCTTCCGCCGCCGGGGCCCCGTTACAGGAGCCCCTGCGGCGTTGGCAGGCGACTATGGCTTCCTCAACGATCACCCCGATTGCCCCGGCAGCAGCCGAGCGGGCCACCCCGACGCGCCCCCGCGGCAGCGGCGGCCAGCTGATGGGCGCGGGCGCCGCGATTGCGGCGCTGGCCATTATCAGCATGTTCGTCGGCGTCTCCGACGTCTCGCTGCCCGCCCTGCTGGCCGGCGACCAGACGGCCTGGGACATCTTCTGGATCAGCCGCGTACCGCGCACCATCTCCGTGGTCCTGGCCGGCATGGCCCTCAGCGTGGCCGGCCTGATCATGCAGCTGATGGCCCGCAACAAGTTCGTCGAGCCCTCGACCGTGGGGACGGTGGAGTCGGCGTCGCTGGGCATCCTGGTCGTCACCGTCGCTGTCCCCGGTGCCGCGCTGCTGACCAAGATGTCGGTCGCCGCCGTGTTCGCCGCCCTGGGCACGGGCCTCTTCCTGCTGGTGCTGCGCCGGATCCCGCTGCGCAACACCCTTTTGGTGCCCCTCGTGGGCATCATGCTGGGCGGCGTGATCGCCTCGGTCACCACCTTCTTCGCCTACCGTTTCGACCTGCTCCAGACCCTCAACAGCTGGATGATCGGCGACTTCTCCGGCGTGCTGCGCGGCCGCTACGAGCTGCTCTGGATCGTGGCCGTGCTGACGGTCGTGGGGTACCTGTGCGCCGACCGCTTCACCATGGCCGGCATGGGCCAGGAGTTCTCCACGAACCTGGGAATGGACTACAACAAGGTGATGATGACGGGACTCGTGATCGTCTCCCTGATCAGTGCCGTCGTCGTTGTTTCCATTGGCAGCATTCCGTTCCTGGGCCTCATCGTCCCGAACCTGGTATCCCTGGCCTTCGGCGACAACGTGCGCCGCTCGGTGCCGTGGGTCGCGGTGTTCGGCGCCGGCTTCGTCCTCGCCTGCGACATCATCGGCCGGACCATCCGCTTCCCGTACGAGATTCCGGTCGGCGTGGTGGTCTCCGCGATCGGCAGCGTCCTTTTCCTCTGCCTCCTGCTGCGCAAGCGTGAACTCCGTGGGTAATACAGCTAGCACGCAGCTTCCCGCCGCCCTCACCCAGCACACCCGCCGGCCGCTGAAATCGCTGGGCCCGAAGACCTGGATCATCCTGCTCTCCGTGCTGGCCGCCGCGCTGGTCGCGACGTTCATGCTGATCGACCTGCGCGGCAACATCGGCTACATCCTCCCCCGCCGCGCGATCAAGGTGGGCTCGATGCTGCTGGTGGCGTACGCCGTCGGTGTTTCCACCGTGCTCTTCCAGACGGTTACGTCCAACCGGATCCTGACTCCGTCCATCATGGGCTTCGACGCGCTCTACATGCTGATCCAGACCGCGCTGACGTTCGCCATCGGCGGCCAGGCGCTGCTGAGCCTCGGCGCTCCGGTGCGGTTCGTGATCGAGGTCGGGCTGATGGTCGGCTTCTCCTTCCTGCTGTACCGCTGGCTGTTCACCGGCGGCGGCAAGAGCCTGCACCTGATGCTGCTGGTCGGCATCGTGTTCGGCGTGATGTTCCGCGGAATCTCCTCGCTGCTGCAGCGGCTGATCGATCCCAGCGAGTTCATCATCCTGCAGGATCTCTTCTTCGCCAGCTTCAACAACGTGGACGGCCTCCTGCTGCTGGTGTCCGTGGCGGCCGTGGCCGCGGTGAGCGGGCTGGCCTGGCGGATGCGACACCAGCTGGACGTGCTCTCGCTCGGCCGGGACATGGCGCTGAACCTCGGCGTGGACCACAAGCGGTCCGTCACCTCGGTGCTGGTCATCTGCGCCGTGCTCGTGGCGGTCTCCACCGCGCTGGTCGGCCCGATCACGTTCTTCGGCCTGCTCGTGGCCAGCCTGGCCTACCAGCTCTGCAGCCACTTCCGGCACGCCTACGTGCTGCCGATCGCGGTGCTGCTGGGCATCATCGCGCTGGTCGGGGGCCAGCTGGTGCTGGAGCGCGTCTTCGCCTTCGACACCGCGCTGAGCATCGTCATCGAATTCGTGGGCGGCATCGTCTTCATCGCCCTGCTGCTGAAAGGCTCCGTCAAATGATCCACGTCTCCGACGTCTCCAAGCGCTACGGCGGCCAGACCGTGGTGGACGGCGTCAGCTGCTACATCAAGGACGGCGGCATCACGTCGATCATCGGACCGAACGGCGCGGGCAAGTCCACGCTCCTGTCGATGATGAGCCGCCTGCTGCCCATGGACAACGGCAGCGTCAGCATCGACGGGCTGGACGTCAACGCCACCGACAGCAGGCAGCTGGCGCGCAAGATGGCCATCCTCCGGCAGGAAAACCAGCTCACCGTGCGCCTGAGCGTGCGGGACCTGGTCGGTTTCGGCCGCTTCCCGCACAACAACGGCCGGCCCACCGCCGCCGACAAGGTCCACATCGACCAGGCCCTGGAGTACCTGGACCTGGGCGACCTCGCGGACAAGTTCGTCGATGAGCTCTCCGGCGGCCAGCGCCAGCGCGCGTTCATCGCCATGGTGCTGGCGCAGGACACGGACTACCTGCTGCTGGACGAGCCGCTGAACAACCTGGACATGAAGCACTCGGTGGAGATGATGCGGCTGCTGCGCCGGCTGGCGGATGAGCTGGGCAAGACCGTGGTGCTGGTCATCCACGACATCAACTTCGCCTCCTGCTACTCCGACAGCATCGTGGCCATGCGGCAGGGCCGGCTGATCCACCAGGGGCCGCCGGCGCAGATCATGCAGCCCGAGGTCCTGCGCGACGTGTACGAGATCGACATCCGCATCGAGGAGATCGACGGGAACCGGATCGGCGTCTACTTCGCCTGAGCGGGCACAGTACGACGGCGGTGTGCCGGGTTTCGTCCGGCAGCACCCTTTGCGCATTGCGCGGCCCGGCTCGGGCCCGCGCGCCTCAGGCCTTGAGCACCGAGAGGACGTTGCCGGCAGGGTCCTTGAACCAGGCGATGTCCGGCCCGTTCCCGCGCATGATGCCCTTCGCGTCCGTGGGCAGCTGCGGGTCGTCGTAGATCTTCGTCGCCACGCCCTTGCCGTTCAGCTCCTCGACGGCTGCGTCCACGTCGTCGACCAGGAAGTTCAGGATGGTGAAGCTAGCCGGCTCGTGGGTGTCCTTGGGGTAGACCAGCACCTCCGCGCCTCCCGGCAGGGTGAGGCGCAAGGTGCCCATTTCGCCGTCGTTCACGTCCAGCCCCAGGACGTCGCCGTAGAACGCCTTGGCTGCCGCGATGTCGTTGACGCTGAAGCCGCTCATGGCACGCGCTGCTGCAAACATGGGAATCCCCTCCGTATCCTGCCAACCGCCTGGCTCCTTCCACCTTGGCACGCTCCGCGGTCCCGGGCCAGAGCCGGCAGGCTCGGCGGCGTCGCCCGCTCCGGGCCGCCGTCCTACCATGGGAGAAGGCGCCAGGAAGCGGCGGACCGGAGGCCTGCGATGAATGCGTCAGTCCCAAGAACGGACCTGGAACTGGCCCTTGCCGCCTCGCACCTGGCGCCGCTGCCGCAGGAATCGCTCGCGCGCGTCATGGCCGGCAGCGCCGCGGCGGTGGTTCCCGCCGGATCGGTCACGCACCACGAGGGCGACCCGATGGCCCATCTGGAACTGGTCGTCTCCGGCCTGGCCAAGGTCTTCGTCACGGCACCGAACGGGCGGACCGCCACGGTCCGCTACTGCCGGACCGGCGCCCTGGTCGGCGTGGTTTCCCTCTTTACCGACGGCTTCATCATGCCGGCGACGGTTTTGGCACTCACCGAGCTGGAGGTGCACCGGCTCTCCCCCGCCGTCGTCCGCGCCGCCGCCCGGCAGGACGGCCATGTGGCCGAGGCGCTGCTGCAGGAACTCAGCGAGCGCGCCCTGCAGTTCATGGCGGAAATCGCCGGGACGGCCTTCACATCGGTGCGGCAGCGCGTCGCCCGCCACCTGCTGGACCTGGCGCATCCCGAACCCGCCGGGCCGGGCCACGAACTGGTGGTGACCACTGGCCAGCGCGGGCTGGCCGAGGCCGCGGGGACCGCGCGGGAGGTGATCGTGCGGGTCCTGCGCGAGTTCCGGCAGGAGCAGACGGTGCGGACTGAACGGGACCGGATCGTCCTGCTGGCACCGGAGCGGCTGATGGAACTGAGCAGGTGGAACACAGGTTCCTGACCGTCCGCGGCGGCGGGACGACACTGTAGGCATGAAAAAGACTGCAGTACGTTCCGGGCGCCATCCCGGGCAGGCAGATCGGGCGCAGGCACGGCCGGCCCAGGAGAAGGCGGCCTCGCCGCATCCGGCAGAGCCGAGCACCGGCCTGATCACCGAGGATGAACTCCTGCTGGCATCGCGGAACCACGCCATGCCGCTGGAGATGCTCCGCTGGTACGCCACGCCGGCGGGCATGCACTACCTGGTCATCCACTGGGACGTCCCGGCGGTCGACCCGGAAACCTGGTCGCTGCGGCTGCACGGCGCGGTGCACCGCGAACTGCAACTGAGCCTAGGGGATCTGCGCGCCAGGGAAGCGCGGACGCTGGACGTGACGCTGGAGTGCGCGGGCAACGGCCGCTCGCTGCTGAAGCCGCGGCCGGTGAGCCAGCCGTGGGTCCTGGGCGGCGTGAGCAACGCGGTCTGGACCGGCACGCCGCTGTCCGGCCTGCTGGCGGAAGCCGGGCTGGAACCGGGCGCGGTGGAACTCGTCTTCACCGGCGAGGACCGCGGCTACCAGGGCGGCGTCGAGCAGGCCTACGCCCGGAGCCTTCCGGTGGAGGTCGCGGCGTCGGACGATGTGCTCCTGGCCTACGAAATGAACGGCCAGCCGCTGATGCCGCAGCACGGTTTCCCGCTTCGGCTGCTCGTGCCGGGCTGGTACGGGATGACCAGCGTCAAGTGGCTGCGCAGCATCGAGGCAGTAACGACGCCGTTCGAGGGCTTCCAGCAGAGCGTCGCGTACCGGTTCCAGCAGGACGCGGAGGATCCGGGAACGCGGGTCTCGCGTATCCGGGTGCGGGCCCTGATGGTCCCGCCGGGTGAGGCGGACTTCGCCACCCGGCGCCGTGTCCTCGCTGCCGGACCGGCCGTCCTGGAGGGACGGGCCTGGTCCGGGCACGGCGCGGTCACGGCCGTCTCGGTCGGGATCGACGGCGCGTGGTTCCGGGCGCACCTGGAACCGGCGGTGGGCCGGTACGCGTGGCGGCGCTGGACCTTCCCCTGGGTCGCCTCCGAGGGGACCCACGAACTGATGTGCCGGGCCGAGGACACGGCCGGGAACATCCAGCCCCTTGAGCAGGAGTGGAACTACCAGGGCATGGGCAACAACGCGGTGCAGCGGATCGAGGTCACGGTCCGGCCCAGCCTGGCCGACGGCATCGCCTTCCCCTAGGACGTCCGTTCACTGCCCCGGGCTCGCTCCTACACCACGGAGAACCCGGCGGGCAGGGCCGTTCGCCCGGTGAGGGCGGAGAGCAGCCTGCTGCCGTCGCCGCGGGCGACCGCGATCTCGACGGCGAGCTTCGCGGCGCAGAGTTCGACGTCGGCCGGCAGCGACGTCGGAATGCCGCAGGCGGCGGCGAGGTCGACGCTGTGCACCGCCAGTTCGAAGATCCGCGTCGGCAGGTAGTCGCGCAGGCGCATCCCGCCCGCGATGGTTTCGATGACCCGGTCTTCGGCCGCGGGAATGATCTGCCCGGCCTGCACGAGGAGCCGGTCCACCGCCTCCACCGGTGCATGCCCCAGACCCTGTCCGGCCGCGACGGCGCGGTTGGTCACGCCCGGCGAAGAGCTGAAATCCTGTCCGACGAAGTACGCGGCCGGCGACGCGATATCGATCCTCTCCGCGGGCCGCTGCAGGTAGGTCAGCACGGTCACCAGCGCCCGGCTGGTATGGCCGGCCAGGGTCCGGACGCTCCACTCCCCCAGCCCAGGCTTCTCCCAGCCGTCCGGCGGGACCTGCGCCAATACTCCGCGGAAGTGCCGGCCGGCCGCCAAATATGTTGCTGCCCCAGGAATCATGAGGCCATGCTACCCATGCCCGCCGCGTCGCGGACCTAAGGGCCTATGCTGGCTTTGACCGCCCCCGCGCGAGAGGACCAAGCCAGTGCTACCGTCCCCCAACCGGTCCGCACCTTTGCTGGAGTCCGACGCCCTGGCAGCCGGCTATGCAGGCACCGCCGTCTGCGGCAGCCTGACCGTCAGGCTCGACGGAGGCGAGTGCCTGGCCCTCATCGGCGCCAACGGGACGGGCAAGTCCACGCTCATCAGGACGCTGAGCGGCCGCCAGGCCCCGGTGGCGGGTTCCGTTCGACTGAACGGCCAGCTGGCGGCCGAAGGCAGCCTCGCCTACCGGCGGGCCGTCGCGGCCGTCCCCGACGAGGACTCGTTCTTCCCCTCGCTGACCGCCGGCGAGCATTTGCTGATGACCGCCCGCGGCCACCAGGTACGGGACCCGGACACCGCCGTCGGACATGAACTGGAGTTCTTCGCGCTGGCCGGACGCCGCCGCGCGCTGCCGGACGAACTCTCCTCCGGACAGCGTCGCCGGCTGCTCCTAGCCTCGGCGTTTATCCGCCCGTTCGCGCTGATGGTGCTCGATGAGCCCGAACAGCGCCTGGACCAGGGCATGCGGGGCCGGCTGGCGGGGCGGATCCGCGAGCGCGTCGATGCCGGGGCCGCGGTGCTGATGGCGACCCACGATCCCGGCTTCCTGGCCGCAGCCGCGGACCGGTGCGTACTGGTCGGCGAGGAGACTCTCGAAGTGGCTCCCGGGCAGGCAGCCGGGATGATGTCGGTGTGAGGGCCGCCATCGGGGAACTGGAGCGGCCGTCCGGCTTCGATCCCCTGGCCTTTACCCGCGCGGCGGCCCGGCGGCACCCTCTCCGGAGCAGGGCGGAGAGCTTCGCCGACACCTACCAGATCCTGCTCGCGGCAGCGGTGGCGCTCGCCTACGCCGGCGCCGTATTGAACGGAATGCTGGAGGGGCTGCTGGTCGGATCCGGCGCCACTCTGACGCGGCAGCTTGCGCCCGACGGCTCGGAGCTACCCGGTGCGGTCGCCGTCCGCCTGGCGCTGCTGTGCGCGGCAGCGGCCGCGATGAAGTTGTTCCTGCGCGTGGGTCCGGTTTCCGTGACGCCGGCGCAGGCCCACTGGTGGCTCGGCCTACCCGTCGATCGCCGGAAGGTCCTGGCCCGGCCTGCTGCCGCCGGACTGGCGAGGGCTGCGGCCGCCGCAGGCCTGGTCTTCGTCCCGGTGGCGGCGCTCGCGGATCCTGAGCATGGTGCCGCTTCCGTTGTCCTCGGCTGCCTTGCGGCTGCCAGGTTGGGCGCCGTCCTCTTCCTCGCCGGGGCCCTCATCCAGCTGGCGCGGCTGCAGCGGCCCGTCCACTGGCTGCTGTCGGCCCTACTGGCCGCGGCGCTGCTGGTCGTGCCCACGCCGCTGGCTGCCCACGCCGCGCGTTCGGCCGGGGTGGACTCCGTGCTGCTGCTGTCGCCGTCGTCGTGGCCGCTGCTGGTGCTCCACGGTACGGCCTGGCCGCTGGCAGCGCTGGCGGTCCTGGTCCCGGCAGGGGCAGTTGCGGCCGGTCTGCTGCTCGACCGGCTGCCGGCCCACGAGCTGGTCGCCAGCGGGCGGGCCGCGGGCCAGGCCTCGGCCGCCTTCTATTTCGGCGACGTCGGCGTTCTCCGCGGAGTCCTTGCGCCCGAGGCGAAAGCGAAATCCTGGTTCGCCCCGTCAGGGAAACCGGCGTCCGCCTTTCGGATCCTGGTCGAGGCGGACGCCCTGGCGTTCCTGCGGGCACCGGCCAGGACCGGCTGGATCCTCCTTTGCGGCCTTCTGCCGGCCGCCGTCGCCAACGTCGCCGGCGCCGGAAGCGCAGTGCTGGTGGGCATGGCGCTCTTGGCCTGCGCCGGCATCGCCGCCGCCGGGGCGTCCTCGGCAGCCAGAAGCTGGGCCGCCCGGCCGGCCTTGGAAGCCGGCCTGCCGATCAGCACGGCCGCAGCCCGGCTCGCCCACGCCGTGGTGCCCGCTCTGCTCCTGGTGGCATGGGCGGCGGTCGCCTTCGGGACGCTCCTGGCCATGGGCGCGGCCGGGCCCCGGTCCCTGGCCCTCGGCACGGTGGCCGCCCTGGGCCTTGCCGGCGCCGCCGTGCGCGGCGCCTACAGGGCGGGACCGGGCTGGACGGATCCCGCCGCCGTGCCGTGGAACTACCTGGCGGCCCGGGCCGCCACCTCATACCTGGCCGGGCCGGACTTCACCTTTTTGGCCATGCTGCCCGTCCTCGCGGCCATCCTCACCGGCGCATCGAGCTGGTGGCTCGTCCTGCTCCAGCTGGCCTGCAGCGGCTTCTGCCTGTGGCGCGGCACGCGGAACGGATGGGGAGCGCCAGCGGCGCGGGCAAGCAGAGCCGGCCACCTGTTCGGGTACATCGGGCGGCGGAACAGTGCCGCGATGGAGAACTACCCGTGGCTCCTGCGCGGCTGCCGCTGGGCTAGGCTTGAATCCATGGCTTCGGAGAACATTGCGCCCATTCTCACGCCCGCGGGATGGGAGCTGCTCAACTCCCTGGGCCCCTATTCCGAGGCCGACAGCCTGAAGACCAGCACCGAACTGCGCAAGGCCGGCCACTCCCCCGAGCTCATCTCGGCGGCGCTGACCCAGTCCAAGCTGCGCGGCAAGGCGGAGGCCAAGTTCGGCCCGTTCGCCGCCAACATGCTCTTCACCCAGGCCGGGCTGGAACAGGCCACCCGCCTGAACATCGCGGCCCTGCACGCACAGCGCTTCGTCGCCGCCGGCGTCGAGCACGTCGCGGACCTGGGCTGCGGCATCGGCGCGGACGCGCTGGCCCTGGCCACGCTGGAACGCCGGGTCACCGCCGTCGAACGCGATGAGACCACCGCCGCGGTGGCGACGATCAACCTGATGCCCTGGCCCAACGCGACCGTGGTCAACGCGGAGGCGCAGGACGTGGATCTGGCCGGGGTCGACGGGGTCTGGCTGGATCCGGCCAGGAGGACGACGACGACGTCGGGCACCACCCGTTTGTTCGACCCGGAGGCGTTTTCCCCGCCGCTGTCCTTCGTGGAGCAGCTGGCCGACCGGAAGCTGCCGGTCGGGGTGAAGATGGGGCCGGGCATCCCGCACGAGGCACTGCCCGCCGGCTGCGAGGCGCAGTGGGTGTCGGTGGACGGCGAGGTGACCGAGGCGGCGCTCTGGTTCAACGCACTGGCCCGTCCCGGCGTCCGGCGCGCGGCGCTGGTGATCGGACACGGCGGCTCGGCGGAAATCACCAGCGGCGTCGACTTCGATCCGGCCAGCCAGGATGTGGAACTCGGCCCGGCCGAGGGCTACCTCTACGAACCGGACGGAGCGGTGATCCGGGCCGGACTGGTGGCGGACGTGGCCCGGCAGCTGAACGGGCACCTGCTGGATGAGCACATCGCCTACTTCTGCGCGCCCGAACTCATCGAGTCGCCGTTTGCCCGCGCCTACAAGGTGCTCGAGGTGCGCCATTACAACGTCAAGAAGCTCAAGGCGTGGGTGAAAGCCAACCGGATCGGCACGCTGGAGATCAAGAAGCGCGGCACCTCGGTCACGCCGGAGGAGCTGCGCAAGACCCTGTTGACCGGGTCCGGCAAGGGACCGAACAAAGCGACGCTGGTGCTCACCCGGATCGGCGAGGACCGGGTGGCCATTGTCGTGGAGCCGGTCCCGGGACCAGGCCACCGCAGTCGGAGCCGCGACGTCAGGCCGTAAGACGGCGCGACGGCGGGTGCTGTTCGTGAGAGGCCGTAGCCGGCTCAGCCGCAGCCGGCGCCGGCCTTGAATTCCCCGACATCCGCCGGCAGCTTGCCGGGCGCGGCGGCCTCGCCGGTCAGGTAGTCCAGCAGCGCATCGAAAGCCGCCGGGGTGTCCCCGTACAGCGCCGCCTTGGTCTCGCCCTGCGAGAGCTCCAGCCCCCACGGCTCCGCCAGGGACACGACGACGTCGCCGCTGCCGGATTCCCGGCCGGCCAGCAGCGTCACCACCGGGCCGGAACCGACCTGCAGCCCGCGGGAGCGCGCGGCCTCGGCCAGCCGCTCGTTGGCCGCCGGGTCAGCTCCCTGGATGGTCAGCGCGCCGTCGACCTGGCCGCCCTTGCACTGCCTGGTCAGGACCGTCAGGGCGGCGGCCGAGGCGGACTCGGCCTCGGCGGCATGCGTGCCGACCTCCTCGAGGGAGGCCACCTGCGCGATCGACTTCTGCCACAGCTGCAGGGTGACCACGCGCGTGGCAGCCTCATCCAGCCGCTCCTCGCTCAGCGTGCCGTCCTCCACCGCGGCGAGAATGGCGGCGTGCGCGGCATATACGTCGGTGGGCATCAGCAGCAGGTCGGCGCCTGCTGCGAGCGCCATGGGTGCAGCCTGCCCGCCCGGGTAGGCGTTCTCCACGGCGCCCATGTTGAGCGCGTCCGTGACGATGACGCCCTCGAAGCCGAGCCCGCGCAGCGCCTTGTAGCTCGGCACCGAGAGCGAGGACGGGACGCCGGGTTCCAGCGCGTTGACGGCGATGTGGCCCATCATCATGACCGGAGCCCCGGCATCGATAGCGGCCTGGAAGGGCTTCCAGTCGCGAGCCTTCAGCTCCGCCAGCGAGGCGTCCTGGACCGGCAGGTCCAGATGGGAATCCGTGGTCACCGAGCCGTGCCCGGGGAAGTGCTTGACGCTGGGCAGCACCCCGGCGTCCTCGAAACCTTCGAGCAGGGACGGGACCTGCGCCGATGCCTGAGCCGGGTCGCTGCCGAGCGAGCGCGCCCCGATGGTCGGGTCCGCCGGGCCGATGGTCAGGTCGACGCTGGGCGCGTGGTCCATCGTGAAGCCGAGCGCGGACAGCTCCGTGGCCATGGCCGCCATCGAATCCCGCGAGACGTCCTTGTCCGCGGCGGCCCCGTAGGTCATCGGGGTGGGCCACTCGGTCAGCGGCGCCCGCAGCCGGGACACCAGCCCGCCCTCCTGGTCCACCGAGATGATGCCGGGCCAGTCCCGGCTGTCGAACATCGCGTCCTGCAGGGTCTTGTTGACTTCGGCCATCGCCGCCACGTCCACGGTGCCGTCCGGCGCCGTCGGGACGTTGTCGCCCATGATGATGCTGCCGCCCAGGTGCAGCTTCTGGATCGCTTCCACCTGCGGCGCGGGGTCGGTGCCGGCGTAGAACGCCACCATCACCTGTCCCGCCTTTTCGGCGACGCTCATCGCGGAGACGGCGGCAGCGGCGTCGTCGTAATCCTGCTGGCTGGGCCCCCACGAGAGCGCCGGGTCCTGCGTAGGGGTAGCGGACGCGGACGACGGCGGGGCGCCGGTTCCGTCCTGGGGTGCGGGCGGTGCGGTGGTGCAGGCGGCCAGCAGCAGGGACGAGGCCGCCAGCATACCGAACGCCAGGCGGCGGGAACCGAGCAATTTCACGTACTCGACCGTACCACTGCGTAGAATCGAGGTAGGTCCTCCGCCGCAGCGCTGCGTGCCGGAAACACAGCTCCGGCGCAGGGTGCCGGACGACAACGCAGCAGATCAGGAGCCGGTTTGAATATCGATTTCGCGCAGTCGGCGCAGTCCACCCTCGGCGTCGAATGGGAGCTCGCCTTGGTTGACGCCGAGAGCGGCGAGCTCGTGTCCGCGGCCGAGAAGGTCCTCAGCGAACTGTCGCGGAACCATCCGGACCTGAAGGACGACGACGAGCATCCGCACGTGAAGCAGGAGCTGCTGCTCAACACCGTGGAGCTGGTCACCGGGATCTGCACCTCCGTGGAGCAGGCCAAGGACGAGCTGGCCAGCGGCATGGCCTCGGTGCGCGACGTGACGGATCCGATGGGGATCGAGCTCTTCTGCGCCGGCAGCCACCCGTTTGCCACGCCGCGGTCGCAGCGCGTAACGGACAAGGAGCGCTACGCCAAGCTGATCGACCGGACGCAGTGGTGGGGCCAGCAGATGGTGATCTACGGCGTCCATGTGCATGTGGGTCTGGACCACCGGGACAAGGCGCTGCCGGTCCTGGACGGCCTGGTCAACTACTTCCCGCATTTCCAGGCGCTCTCCGCGTCGTCGCCCTATTGGGGCGGCGAGGACACCGGGTACGCCTCGCAGCGGGCGCTGATGTTCCAGCAGCTGCCCACGGCCGGACTGCCGTTCCAGTTCCCGGCGTGGGCCAACTACGAAGACTACGTGCAGGACATGTTCACCACCGGGGTGATCGACACGCTGAGCGAGATCCGCTGGGACGTGCGGCCGGTGGCGGCGCTGGGCACCATCGAGATGCGCATCTGCGACGGCATGTCCTCGCTGCAGGACGTCGGCGCCATCGCCGCGCTGACCCAGTGCCTGGTGGACGAGTTCTCCACCGTGCTGGACGAGGGCTGGGCCATTCCGACCATGCCGCCGTGGCACGTGCAGGAGAACAAGTGGCGCGCCGCCCGCTACGGGCTGGACGCGATCGTCATCCTGGACGGCGCCGGCCGCGAGAAACTCGTCACCGACCATCTGCGCGAGGACGTGCTCAACCGGCTGGAGCCCGTGGCCAGGAAGCTCGGCTGCAGCAACGAACTGGCGGACGTGGAGAAGATCATCGAGCGCGGTGCCGGTTACCAGCGGCAGCGGCGGGTGGCGGCGGAGAACGACGGCGATCTGCGCGCGGTTGTCCTCGACGCGGTCCGGCAGATGCGCGAAGGCTAGGCTTAGGAAGGAGCCAGAATGGGTCCAGATCCGCAGGACTCCGGGCCGGCAGGCCTCGGGGCCGCGTTCCGGGCCGCGTTCTCGGGCCATCCCGCGGCCGTCGCGATCGTCACCGCAGCCGGGCCGGACGGGCCCGCCGGGATTACGGCGTCCTCAGTGATTTCGGTGTCCGCGGAACCGCCTGTGCTGGCCGTTTCCATCACCCCCGGCAGCGGGTCCGGCGCCGCCCTGCTGGCCGGCGGGGCGCTGGCCGTCCACCTGCTCACCACCGCCAACCTCCGGCTCGCTGAATTATTTTCGACGCCCGGTTCGCGCCGTTTCGGTTTCGACATGGACTGGTATACGGCGCCGGCGGGCGAACCCGTCATCCGCGGCGTCGGCACGGTTTTGCTGTGCAAGCCGCTCGACCGGATGGCCGCCGGAACCGGCGTCCTGCTGGCCGCCCAGGTCCAGCAGATTCTCGACGGCGGCTCGCCCGCCCCGCCGCTGGTGTACCGCCGCCGGACGTACTATGCCCTGGACGACTGGTCCATCCTGCGCACCCGGAGCTGACCGCCCGGCGACTCCAGCTGGCGTGGCGTTGGCGACAGGCCCCGCGTCATCGGTCGACACGGGCTGGAAGGATGCCCTGGCGGCCCCGGTAGCGGTGGACTGCGTCGGTGTTGCCGCACCGCGCGGAGCAGTAGGCGCGGCGGCCCCCGCGGCTGGTGTCGGCGAAGACCCGCCGGCAGCCGGCGCGTGCGCATGCGCCGAGGCGGGCGCCTCCCGCTTCCGTGATGAAGATGGCCAGTCCCCCGGCGGTCATCCCCCGGACCCGCTCGACCACGCTGTCCTGCGGGTCCGCGAAGTGCATGTGCGGGAGCATGCCGTCATGGGTAGTGAGGAAGACGCGCCGCACCCCCTGGTCCAGCAGGGTGTTGTCGGCGGCGCAGCGGACCTCCTCGGCCTCGGCTGTGAAGACCGGCCGCAGCATGCCCGCCCAGCTCCTCAGCCCCCGTTCCGCAGCCGGGCCCAGCTCCGCCTGCCGGACGAAGAAGCGCGTCAGGAGCTCCTCGAGGGCGGCAGTAGTCCAGTAGTCCGTGTCCAGCATGTTGACGAGCTCTTCGGCCAGCCGGACGCCGTTCATGTTGTCATGGTTGAACTGCATAAACCCATGACAATACAGTCGTCTCGCGCACCTGTCTCCTCCGCGGGCGCATCCCCGCCGCGCCGGGGTGCGTTCGGCGTGGAGCAGCCGGCCCGACGACGAGGAGCCCCAAGCCTGTGAATACCGCACTGTCCGCGACACGGACTACCCAGTCCCGCATCGTGCGGACCCTTGCCATTGCCCAGATCTTCTCCGGACTGGGCAGCGGCTCCACGCTGGCCTTGGGCTCGATCCTGGCGGTTGACCTGTCGGGCTCCGAAGCCCTGGCCGGGTCGGTGAATACCGCGTTGACCCTGGGCGCGGCCGTTTCCGCGATTCCGTTGTCCCAGCTGGCCCTGGCACGCGGGCGCCGGATCGCCCTGACCACCGGGCTCACGGCGGCGATCGCCGGCACCGCGCTGATGGTCGGCGCCGTCGCCACCGGGCTGTTCGCGCTGCTGCTGGCAGGGGCTTTCCTGGTCGGCCTGGCCACGGCGGTGAACCTGCAGGCACGCTTCGCCGTCACCGACCTGGCGGAACCCTCCCGCCGGGGACGGGACCTGTCCCTGGTGGTCTGGGCGATAACGATCGGGGCGGTCGCCGGCCCCAACATGGTCTATCCCGGCGCGGTGCTGGCCGGCTGGCTGGGGATCCCTGCCCAGGCCGGGCCGTTCCTGATCTCGGCTGCCGGAATGGTTATCGGCGCCGCGATCGTCGGGCTGTTCCTGCGCCCCGACCCGCTGCTGACCCGCCGCGCCATCGATGGGAGCGCACCGCAGCCGTCCGGCAGCAGCTCAAGCCTGTGGCGTGCCGGCTGGCAGATCGTGCGCGAGCATCCGACCGCCCGCGGCGCGGTCATCGCCGTGGTGACCGCCCATGCCGTGATGGTTGCCGTCATGTCCATGACGCCGCTGCATATTCAGCACCACGCCGGGCACGCGGCCGGGAGCCCGGACACGATCGCCCTGATCGGATTCACCATCTCCCTGCACATCGCGGGGATGTACGCGCTGTCCCCGCTGATGGGCTGGCTGACCGACCGGCTCGGAGCCGCACCGACCGTCCTGGCGGGCATGGCTACCCTCATGGCCGCGGTGGCGCTGACCGGGCTGCTGCCCGGCCGCATGCCCGCCGTCACCGCCGGTCTCATCCTGCTCGGACTCGGCTGGTCCGCGGCCACCGTCGCCGGCTCCACCCTGCTCGTCGCCTCCCTCACTTCCTCCCAGCGCGTTCCCGCGCAAGGCTTCTCCGACGCAACCATGTCGCTGGCCGGGGCCGTGGGCAGCGCAGTGGCGGGGCCCGTCATGGGCCTCGTCGGCTACTCCGGCATCAGCACCGTTGCCGCCCTCCTGATCGCTGCCTCGACCATAGTGCTGCTGCGCCTGTCCACCCGTGCCGCGCGCCGGGAAACCGCCCCTCCCGAGCGCTCCTAGGCGGCCGGGGCGGATGGGTCGGGCCGCCTGCCGGCCCGGACGTCAGCCCGCATTCGTGGTGCGGGCGAGGCGCAGGCCCAGTCCCGTGCCGGCACCGAAGGCCAGCAGCAGCACTCCCGTACAGCCCACGGCCAGCCCTGTCTTCTGCTGGCCCGAGAGCAGGTCCAGCAGGATGAAGGGCGCCCCCGCGAAGAAACCGAAGTCGTGGTCCGGCGAGGTCACGTAAATGGCGGCCCCGGTCATCACGAGCAGGACGCCCGTCAGCACGAGGACCACGTCCGGCCGACGGCGGAGGAAAGTCATGCTGCGGAGCCTAGCAGCAGCTCCGGGTTACAGGTGGATGCTGGTGACCGGCATGGAGGAGTCCGGGGCGAACGCGATGCCGGACGGCTCTCCCCCGGCCATGATGATCTGCGAGCCCAGCGCCGCCACCATCGCCCCGTTGTCCGTGCACAGGCTGATCGGCGGCACCCGCAGGGCGATGCCGTTGGCCTCGCAGCGTTCCTCCGTCAGCGCCCGCAGCCGCGAGTTGGCGGCCACGCCCCCGCCCAGCAGCAGGTTGCTGATGCCGTTCTCCGTGCACGCGAGCATGGCCTTGGCGGTGATCACGTCCACCACGGCCTCTTGGAAGGACGCGGCGATGTCCGCCACCGGGACCTCCTGGCCCGCGGCCTCGAACTGCTCGACGGCACGCGCCACCGCGGTCTTCAGCCCCGAGAAGGACCAGTCGTAGCGGTGCGGGCCGGGAGCCTCGGCGGTCCCCATGTATTTGGGCTGGCTGAGGCCGCGGGGGAAGCGGATGGCCTTCGGGTTGCCCTTGCGCGCCAGCCTGTCGATCGCCGGGCCGCCAGGGTAGCCGAGCCCGAGGATCCGGGCCACCTTGTCGTACGCCTCGCCCGCGGCGTCGTCGATGGTGGAGCCGAGCAGTTCGACGTCGTCGGTAATGGATTTCACGCGCAGGATCTCGGTGTGCCCGCCGGACACCAGCAGCGCGCCGAGGTTTTCCGGCAGTGCGCCGCCGTCCAGCAGGCCCACGCCCACGTGCGCCACGAGGTGGTTGATGGCGAAGAGCGGCTTGCCCGTGGCGACCGCGAGCGCCTTGGCCGCGCAGACGCCGACCATCAGGGCGCCGGCCAGGCCCGGCCCGGAGGTCACGGCGAGCGCGTCCACTTCGTCGAGCGTCACGCCGGCGCTGTCCAGGGCCTGCCGCAGCGTCGGCACGAAGGCGTCCAGGTGGGCCCGCGAGGCGATCTCGGGGATGACGCCGCCGAAACGCACGTGTTCGTCCATGGAGGAGGACACGGTGTTGGTCAGCAGCGTGTCCCCGCGGACAATCCCGACGCCGGTCTCATCGCAGGATGACTCGATGCCGAGCACCAACGGCTCGCTGCGGTTCATCGGGCTTCCTCCGTTTCGTCGGTCTGTTGGGCGGGATCTGTGGGTAGGGCGGTCCCGCCCTGTTGGGCCGGCCGGGTCTGCGCCGCCTGCCCGGCGTTCGCACCCGGCGCCCCGGTCCAGCGGTCGAGTTCCAGCCGCATGATCAGCGCGTCCGCACCGTCCCGGTAGTAGCGCGGGCGGACGTGGATCTGTTCGAAGCCGAACCACCGGTAGAGCCGCTGTGCCCGCGGATTGTCCGCGCGGACCTCCAGCAGCACGTCCTTGGCCTTGCGCCGGCCCGCCTCGTCGATGAGCAGGGTCAGCAGCTGCGTCCCGATGCCCTGGCCTTCCCGCTCGGGCACCACCGCAATGGTCTGCACGTCGGCGATCGGTTCGATGCACATAAGCCCGGCGTAGGCGATCACGCGGTCCAGCGCGTCCACGGCGACGAAGTAACTGCGGGTCTCGGGCTGCGCGAGTTCGTCCTCGAACATCTGCAGCGGCCACGCATCCAGCGGGAAGAGCGCGCGCTCCAGTTCCTCCACGGCGGCAAGATCCGCGCCGGTCATCGTCCGGATGCGGCCGGCCCCGGCACCGGTGTTGCCGGCGGCGTTCACAGCGCCCGCTTCCGCGGCCCGGGTACCTTGGCGTCGGATTCGCGCAGGTAGAGCGGGGTCGTGTCCAGCAGCGGCAGTCCCCGGACCAGCTTGACGACGGCGGTGCGGCCGAGCGCTTCGGCGGTGGGCTGGGTGCCGGTGAAGCCGGGGACGGGCCGGAGCAGCTCCGGATAGAGGCCGGCGCCGCGCCCGTAGACGGGCAGCTCCGGGACGTCGGCCGGGGCCGAGACATGCGGCCCGTCGATCAGCTGATGCGTGCCGCCGGTACTGAAGTAGCGGGCCCAGTAGACCTCCTTGCGCCGGGCGTCCGTCGCAACGATGAACTCGTCCACGCCCTGGCGCCACGCATCCAGCGCAGCGTCGACGGCAATGGCGTCCAGGCTCATCACGCCGTGCAGCGGCTTGTTCCAGGCGAAGGCCAGCGAACGCGCCGTCGCAATGCCGGAGCGCAGGCCGGTGAACGGCCCCGGGCCGACGCCGACCACCAGCGCGTCCAGCTGCGTCCCGGTCACGCCCGCAGAGGTGAGGATTCCGTGGATGCCCGGTGCCAGCACCTCGGCGTGGGTCCGCGTGTCTTCGGTGGCGAACGTTCCGAGGGTCTCTCCCTCTCCGGTCAGCAAGGCCGCACTGGCGATGGCGGAGGTATCAATGGAGAGGATCAGCACCCCACCATTTTACGCGGTTACGGGGTGCGGCCCGTCCGGGCGGCGTCGAGGCGCTCCTCTACCGGAAACCCGCCGACTCCCAGAAGTTCCCTCGGGGTGTGCCAGAGGACGTTCCGCATCCATTGATTTCCGAGCCCCCAGCCCTCGAGCACCTCGATCTGGTGGCTGTAGGAGTAGGGAATGGACGGGAAGTCGGTCCCGAACACCACCTTGTGCGACAGGGCAGCGAGCGACTCCGGGTAGCCGCGCGGGATCGGCGCGACTTGCTCCATGTAGGAGGTCCCGACCATCGTCGTGTCGAGGTAGACGTGTGGATTCTCCGCCGCCAGCTCGGCAAACTCCCGGTACTCCGGCAGGCCGGCGTGCGCGATGATGAGCACCAGCGAAGGATGCCTGCTGACGAGCTCGCGGATGGGCGCGGGGCCGGTGTGTTCTCCGCGGTGCGGACCGTTGCCGCAGTGGATGACCACGGGTGTGCCCGACGCCTCGATCAGTCCCAGGCGGGCGCGAGCCGCGGATCAAGCGGCGAGAAGCCGCCCACCTGGATGTGCACCTTGAAGATGCGGGCGCCCTGCTCCAGGCTGCGGGCGACCAGGGCCTCCACGCCCGGCTCCGGATAGAAGGTGGCGGAGTGGATGGCATCGGCATGGGTCGAGGCGAAGGCAGTCGAGTAGTCATTGAGCCACGCAGCCATGCCGGGGCGGTGCGCGTAGTTCAGCGTGGTGAAGGCCTTGACGCCCATAGTCCGCAGCGCCCGGACGCGTTCTTCTTCGGCTTCCCGGTAATTGATGGTCCAGGCGGGAGCCCCGCTTTCTGCCACGCGGTCGAAGAACGCCCAGACCTTGTCCAGCACGTTCTGCGGCATGAAATGCACATGGAGATCGATAATCCCGGGCAGGCCCAGCGAATCGAGGTACGTTCGGATGCCGGCATCCGAACCCGGTGCGGCGGATATGGCCACGGGGAACCTCCCATGTTCTCCTAGCAACGACGGGCGTGCCCGCGCTTCGCCGGCTCGTTCCCTCCGCAAATCCTAGGCCGGAAGCCCTCGGAAGCCGAAGGGACCGGCCGGCGTGATGCCGGGCCGGTCCCTTCGGAGTCCTGAATCCGTACGTTCCGGGAACCTCGGGCTCAGCCCCGGTTGTACATGACGTGTTTGGTGCGGGAGAAGTCCTCCAGGGCGTAGATCGAGAGGTCCCGGCCGTAGCCGGAGCCCTTGAATCCGCCCCAGGGCACCTCGTTGGCGATGACCAGGTGCGAGTTGACCCAGACCGTGCCGAAGTCCAGTTGCCGGGGGACGGACAGCGAGCGGGCGGCGTTCGTGGTCCACACCGAGGCGGCAAGCCCGTAGATCGTTTCGTTGGCCCGGCTCACGGCCTCCTCGTCGGTGCCGAAGGTCTCCACCGAGACGACCGGGCCGAAGATCTCCGTGCTGGCGATCGCGGCACCGGCCGGCACGTTCGTGACCACGGTGGGTTCGATGAAGTAGCCCGGGCCCTCCAGGGCGTTGCCGCCGACGGCGATCGTCAGGCCCTCCTTGCGGATGTCCTCGAGCGCGGCCAGGACTCTCCGGTAGTGGTCGCCTGAGATCATGGAACCGATTTCGACGTCGTCGCCCGCCCCCGGGGCACCGACCGAGATCCCGCTGACCTCGCGCACCAGCAGTTCGGTGAACCTCTCCGCCACCGACTCGTGGACCAGGACGCGGCACGCCGCACCGCATTCCTGGCCGCCGTTCCAGAACCCGGCCTCGCGGACACCCCGGGCCGCGGCCTCCAAATCGGCGTCGTCGAAGACGACAACGGGGGCCTTGCCCCCCAGCTCCAGATGCACGCGCTTGACCGTGGAGGCCGCATTCGCGGCGACCTTCTGCCCGCTGCCCACGCTGCCGGTAATGGCGACCAGGTCCACATCCGGATGCGCCGAGATCCGGTCCCCCACGATGCGCCCGGACCCGGTGACGATGTTCAGCACACCCGCGGGAACCTCGTCGGCAATGAGCTCGGCCAGCTTCAGCGTGGTCAGCGGCGTCTGCTCCGAGGGCTTGAGCACCAGCGTGTTACCGGCGGCCAGGATCGGCGCAATCTTCCAGGCGGCCATCAGCAGCGGGTAGTTCCACGGCGTGATCACGCCGACGACGCCCACAGGTTCGCGGAAGATCACCGAGGTGTGGTTTTCCGCGTAGTCGTCCGCGCCCAGCGTGGTGAACGCGCGGGCCGCGCCGGCGGCAAACCGGAACGTGTCGATCGCACTGGAGATGTCGTCCTCGGCCACCGCGGCCGGCTTCCCGGTGTTGGCCGCTTCGAGGGTTTCGAGCAGCCCCCGGTTGGCCTCGATGATGTCCGCGATGCGCAGCAGGACTGCCGAACGGGCCTTGGGAATCGTCGCCGCCCAGGACGCCTTGGCCGCGACAGCGGCAGCGACGGCGGCGTCGACGTCCGCCACGGAACCGTCGGGAACCTGCATGAGGACTTCTTCGGTGGCCGGGTTCTCCACCCCGCTGGTCGCGGCCGAACTCGGGGCCGTGAACTCACCATTAATGAACTGGCCGAACGGCGGGAGGGAGGGAGCCGGTGCGGCTTCCGCCCTGCGGACGGTGAAGAGGGCGGTGTCTGAGGTCGTCATGGTTT
This sequence comes from Arthrobacter sp. USHLN218, assembly GCF_037144715.1. Classification (NCBI taxonomy): domain Bacteria; kingdom Bacillati; phylum Actinomycetota; class Actinomycetes; order Micrococcales; family Micrococcaceae; genus Arthrobacter; species Arthrobacter sp. USHLN218. Next base: position 422,899 of record NZ_JBBCYT010000002.1, on the reverse strand, counting down.
TTCCTTAAGCCTTGTTGTAAGCGGTTGGAGCGGGCCGCGGGCCCGGTGCGGCTATTGGTGTCGCACCAGGCCTGCGGCGCCGGAAGGCGGTCGACGTCGTCGTTAGTGCGAGAACGCCGCGGCTGCTTCGGTGAGGGTCTTGCCCTTCGTCTCCGGAGCCAGCCACTGGGACAGCCCGGCCCCGGCAAGGGCGACGGCGGCGGCGATCAGCATGGTGGGACCGGCTCCGAGGCTCTCCATCGACATTGGCAGCAGGAAGATGCCGATGGCTGCCCCGACCCGGCTGACGGCGGCCGCGAAGCCGGTACCGATGCACCTGATCTCGGTCGGGAGGACCTCGCCCGGGTAGACGTTCGTCAGGGTGTTGTACCCGGCGTTGAAGAACGAGAAGACCAGGAAGAGGACCAGCACGACGGGCGCCGGCGCGCCGGCCCACAGTCCGATGATCGCGAGGACGACGCCGCACAGCCACTGCGGCGGAACAGTCAACAGCCGCCGGCCGACCTTTTCGATCAGCAGGAACGTGACGATGACCCCGGCCAGGGCGACGGCGGAAAGCCCGACTCCGCCGGCCAGCCCACCGGCGAGGCCGTACTGCTGCAGCACGCTGTCGGCGAAGGTCGCGATCGCGAAGTACGGGGTCACCGCGCAGAACCAGAACCCGGAGATGAACAGGGTGGAGCGCCAGTATTCCTTGGAGAACAGCATCCCGAAGCTGCCCTTGCGGACGTCCTCGTGCTGGACATCGTCGAGCGCGTCGTCCGGCATGTACTTTGCCGCGAGGGCGCGGGCCTCGTCCTTGCGGCCCTCGCTCCACAGCCAGCGTGGCGATTCGGGCAGGCCGAGCCGGGCCAGGAACAGGGCCACCGCGATGAAGGTACTGGTACCCAGGATGAAGTGCCAGCTGAGGTCGGTGTACTCGTTGAGCAGGTGGCCGGTCAGGAATGCGATCATGAAGCCGCCGTACCAGGCGATGCCCATGGCGGCCATGAGCCGCCCCCGCAGATGGGTGGGCGAGAACTCGGCCATCAGGGGCCAGCCGACCGCGTACTCGGTGCCGATGGCAATGCCCATCAGCAGCCGCACCACGATCAGCCACACCGGTGAGTCGATGAAGAACTGCATGCCTGACGCGACGGCGAACAGGCCGATGTCGAACATGAAAATCGGTCTGCGGCCCCACTTGTCGGCGGCGATGCCGCCCAGCGGAGCGCCGATCAGGATGCCGACCAGGGCAGCCGCAGCGATCAGGCCTTCCCAAAACGACGTGAGCTGCAGGTCTTCGGCCATCGTTCCCGCGACCGGCCCGATTATCCCGAGGACATAGCCGTCCAGGACCATGCCGCCGATCAGGACGCTGACCATCCTGATCAGGAACCGTCGCTTGTCTGCCGCTGCGCCCGCGTCCGAACGGGCGGCCGGGTTCTTTGTCGATGACATGGCTTACTCCTGCCAGGTTGGGATAAACGAGATGGTTTTTACCTTGGCCGCGATGTTGAAAAGCTGGCATTCGGGCATCTTTGACCTCCCGATCGTGGTTAACCGACGGGTTGCTTCAGCGCGGACAGGGCCTGCTGGACCCGTGCGAGATCGGCGGCGTTGAGGTCGGCTGTGGGGCGACGGGGCTTGCCGGCCGGCAGCCCCTGCAGTGCCAGTCCGGCCTTGACGGACGGGATGAACGGCACGGACAGGAGCGCGTCGATGACCGGGTAGACGTCGTTCCACAGCTCGCGGGCACCCGCAAGGTCGCCGGCGGCGATCCGCCGGCTGACGGCCACGATCTCGTTCGGCACCACATTGGCCGCGCCGGCCATCACGCCGGCCGCGCCCTCGGCGAGGGCGCTGTAGATGTAGGCATCCCACCCGATGAAGGTCCCGATGACATCACGGTGATGATGGATCAGCTGCAGCGCCTGTTCCCAGTTCGCGCTGGAGTCCTTGATGTAGCGGATGTTCTCCACGTCCTCGGCCAGCGAGCGGACGGTGGCCGGGTCCAGGTTCACGCCGGTCACGGCGGGAATGTTGTAAAGCATGATCGGAAGGTCGACGGCGCCGGCCACGTCCTTGATGTACGTGACGGTTTCCTCGACGGTCAGCGGCTCGTAGTACGGGGTGACCAGCATCAGCACGTCGGCGCCGGACTTCTCCGCGGCTTTCGAGAGGCGGATGGCCTCGGAAGTCGAGGTGGCGCCGGTCTGCGCGATGACCGGTACCCGCCCGTTAGTGTGCTCGATGACCGTGTTGATCAGGAGCAGGCGCTCCTCGGAGGACAGGGCGCCGACCTCGCCCGTCGATCCTGCGGCCACGACGCCGGCTACGCCCCCGTCGATGGAGCGGTCGACGACGCGCCGCAGGGTGGCGGTGTCGATGGTCTCGTCCGCGTTGAAGGGAGTGGACAGGGCGGTGAGCACACCGGTGAGTTCTGTGGACATGAAGTGGTTCCTCGTTTCTGTTCGGTAAGGGTGGGGCGACGCGTTAGGCGACGATCGAGATGCCCGGGTTCGGCCGCGCCTGGCGCTGGGTGGCCAGCAGGCTGGCGGCTTCCTGTGCCGCCGAGAACCCGGAGGTGATGGAGCTTTCGGTGTACAGGGTGCCGAGGAAGTCGCCGGCCAGGAAGACGCGGTTGGTTCCGCGCATGAGCGTGGACTGGAGCTTGGCCCGGCCGGGGAAGCAGTAGGGCGAGGCCACCTTCCACCGGGCCGTCTTGGCCTCCACGACGCTGTCGGCGAAGCCGTGGCCGAGGACCTGGTCGAGATCGGCGAGGTGGGTCTGGATGACGTCCTCGTCGCTCTTCTCCAGCAGCGCGCGGCCGAGGCCGGCGGGCGAGAACGTCATGAAGCTGCCGCCGGGCTTGCGCACGGATTCGGTGCCGCGGACGATGCTGGCCTGGTTCAGCGCGATCGCGAACGAGCGCTTCGGGGCCGCGATGGCGTAGATGTCATCCCAGGGCCGCGCCGAGGTCTCGTTGGTCAGGAAGGCCGTGCTGACGTGCGGGCCGTACTTGATCTGGCTCAGCGCGCTGCGCAGCTCCTCCGGCAGGTCGACGCCGACGCGGTGCGAGACGTCCGCGGTGGTGGCGAGCACGACGGCGCGGGCCTCCACCTCGCGGTCGACTCCGCCCTGGGTGTAGCGGACGACGACGGAGTTCTTCTTGTGCACGACTTCCTGCACGGCGGCACCGAGCTGGATGCGGTCGCCCAGCGATGCCGCGATCGTTTCGGTCAGGGTCGACGGCCCGCCGACGATGCCGCGGTTCAGTCCCTGGCCGAAGCCCAGCACCAGGCTGAAGTAGCCGATGCCCGCACCCGCCGAAATCTGGTCCATGTCGCCGGCCGACCGGGTGACCGTGGTCTTGAACAGCGCGGCCGCGTCCTCGCTCAGGTCGCCGATGTAGTCCTGGAAGGATTCCTCGTTATGGAAGTCGTAGATGCGCTGCTGGCGCATCGCCCCGGACTCCCCCGCGCGCTTCCGCACCACCCGGGTGTACTTGGCGACGCCGCCCACGACCTTCATCCCGCCGCGCAGCGTATCGATGCGGGCCGAAAGGGACATCGGGATCCGGAACGGGTACGTGGCGATGTGCCCCTTGCGGATGAACTTGCCGTTCATCGACAGGGCCTGCAGCGACCCGGGGATCTCGACGGCGGAAACACCGACCTCGCTGAGCAGGGCATCCGTGGACGAGCCGGTCCCGGCGAAGACGTGCCCGCCCCAGTTCAACCAGTAGTCCCCGCGGCGCTCCGAACGGATCCGCCCGCCGACCCGCCCGTCCGCCTCCAGCAGCAGCGTGTCCCAATGACGCAGCCGCCACCCGGCGGAAAGACCGGCCAGTCCGGCACCGACGATTACTACATCTTTCATTTGTTCAAACTTCCTGTCCGGGTTTCGTGCTTGGGAGCGGTAGCCGCTATGAGGAAGGCCGTTCCGCGGGGCTTCGCCGGCTCCTGCTTCCTTGTCTGGCGAGGTTTCGTGATGCGGCCGACGTGATGTGCGTAACATCAACCATAATTTGTGATCACACATCACACAAGGACCTGGAAGGAAGTTTTTCGAGCCGAGGCAACGGCGCGAGCTAAAGACCCCGCTGGCGGCGATATATTTGATCTGTGGTCATATCCAAGCGCGTCGAGTCGACCCTGTTGACCGACCAGGTGTACTCGATGATTCATGAGGCGATCCTGAACGGGGATCTGCCGGCCGGCTCCCGCCTGCGCATCCGCGACCTCGCCGCCCAGGTCGGGACCAGCGTAATGCCGGTGCGGGAAGCGATCCGCCGCCTTGAAGAAGCTGGACTCGCCGAGCGTGAGCCCCACAAGGGCGCCGTGGTAAAGAGCCTGACGCTGGAGGAACTGGTCCATGTCTACGACGTGCGCCGCCTGCTGGAGGTCGAGGCAGCGCGCCTGGGGAGCCAGAGGATCACGTCCGAGGACGTCGACAAGATGCAGGACGAGTACGCCCAGATGCGGACCGCGATCGCCGACGGCCGCGTCGTCGCCCTCCTCGACCACGACGAGGAGATGCTGGCCACCCTGTACAACGCCTCGGGGAACCCCGTGCTCGTACAGATGATCCGCACGCTTTGGCAGCAGTGCCGGGCCTACAAGATCGTGGGGGCACAAGGCTCCCTGAGCGCCGGAGGCGACGATGCGCTCTGGCGCTACCAGCAGGACCTGATTGCTGCCGCCCGGAACCAAGACGCCGTCGCTGCCGCCTCGGTGAACGATGCCTCGTTGCTCGATGCGACAGGCCGCATCAAGGCGCTCCTGGCCGCGCAGAACGAAGGTTAGGAGCCCGGCCGCGGCCGGCTAACGCCGCAGGGTCAGCGTTCGATGGTGTTGAGTCCGCACCATTCGGCGATGAAGAGGGCGATCGACTTGGTGATGCGGCGGACGGACTCGATGTCGACCCGCTCGTCGTAGCCGTGGATCGCCTCGGAGACAGGCCCGTAGACCAGTGTCGGGGTGTCGGCGTAGAGCGTGAAGACGCGGCCGTCGAGGTAGCCGGGGGTGACGAAGGACTGCAGTTCCTTGCCGAAGACGTCGCGGTGGGCGTCCCTGAGCACGTTCTCGGCGTCGCTGCCTTCCTCAAGCACGTAGCCCTCGGCAAAGAATCCCGTGCGCACCGCTTTGGCCAGGATTGCGTTGCCCTGCTCATCCGCCGTGATGCTCTCGAGCAGCTCGGTGATCTGCTTCCACACGCTTTCGGCCGACAGCCCCGGGTACAGCGCCACCCGCAGGTCGACGTGGCACCAGGCCGGGACGCTGGAGGGCCAGTCGCCGCCCCGGATGCCGCCCAGGTTCAGGTTGATCGGATGGTCGAGGTCTTCGAAATACCGGTGCGCGGAGCGGTCGCCGTTCCACTCGGCTTCCAGCGTGCGGAGCTGGCCCACGACATAGTAGGCCGCGTCGATGGCGTTGAATCCCGCGAGCATCTCCCGGGGGTGGGTCGGCCGGCCCGCGACCTCGAGGCGGAACCAGATGACGCCGACGTTCCCGCGGACCAGCATGTCTTCCTCGGGCTCCGGGATGATCACGGCGTCGGCCCGATAGCCCCGGAGGTGCGCGGCCAGCGAGCCGTTGCCGGTGCACTCCTCCTCCACCACGGACTGCAGGTGGACCCGCCCTGCGGGTTCGAAGCCTGCGGCGCGGACCGCGTCGAAAGCGAAGAGGTTGGCCGCCAGTCCGGCCTTCATGTCGCCGCTGCCCCGGCCGTACAGCCAGCCCTCTTTCACGTAGGAATCCCACGGTGAAGCCGACCACTGCTCCGCCGGGCCTTCCGGGACCACATCGACGTGGCCGTTGAGGATCAGCGAGCGTCCGCGCTCGGCTTTGGGCGTCCAGGTGCCGACGACATTGACCACCTCGTCGTAGGAGACGGCGATGGTTCAGGCCCCGGGGTGCGCGGACAACTCCTCGGGATCCAGTTCCCAGCGGTCCATTTCCAGGCCCCGTTGTTCCATGGCCTCGAACAGCAGCTGCTGCGCGCCGCCTTCCCTGGTGCGCAGGGAAGGATGGCGGACAAGGTCCTGGGTGAAGGCGATCTGGGCGTCGAAGGCCTCGTCCACAGCGGCGAGGATGCGGTCGCGGATGTGCGGATCGAGGGACATCATGTTCTCCAGTCGGTTCCGGCGGATGGAGTAATCGAAGCTCCGGGACAAAGCCAGCGATGCCCGCAAAATCGGCATCGCTTCGAGTCTCGCCGCGTTTGCCGGCTCGCGAAAGAGCAGTTTCGCACCGACAACGCCGCCGGGCGTGTGCCTTTGCACAATGAGCCAGGCGCAGGGAGTGCCGGCGGCTCTATAATGATCCAACTACATCACCCGGAGGTCGACGTGAACGGTCCTCAAAGCGCCAGCAGCGCGGCAATTCCCCTGCGTGTGTTTCCCGTACACCAAGACAGCTCCGACCCGGCCACGCGTATCCCGGCGGACGGCACCGGCCCCCGCGCGTGCGACGAGGAAGCCCATGATGTCGCGGACCTTACGTCCGGCGCACCCGGTCCGCGGGACCTCGACAGCGTCCTGGCTTCGCTGCGCGGTGCGGACTCCGTGCTGGCGTTCAGCGAAGCAGCCGAGCCGTGCACCGACGCGTTCGATGGCCCGGACGGCGACGCCGACTAACGGCGCCCACCCGCCTCAAGCGGTTTTAGCTGACTGGTCGGAAGGTGCCGCGTAAGCCGTGCCGCTCAGCACGTTGCCGATAGGGCCCTGCACGGGCGCCGCCGGTCTGCCGGACCTGCGCTGCTCGCGGGTGGTGAGCAGGATGACGATGAACGCGATGGAGGCTCCGATGGTGGTTTCCACCGCGCGGTCCGTGACCAGGACGCTAGCCGGCTTGGCGGCGACGAACTCTGTCATCATCAGGGCCACCGGGGTCATGAAGACCAGCGCGATGCTGTAGTGCCGGATCACGAAGACCTCGCCGACGAACTGCAGCGCGGCTAGCAGGACCGCCAGCTGCAGCGGGCGCCAGTCGACGGTCAGCAGGAGGGCGGTCAGGAGCACGCCACCGTAGGTGCCCACGGTGCGGTGCACGGCGCGGACCAGGCCGCGGGTGGCATCGGCAGCGGCGATCGGCGCCGCGGCGGCAACCATGGCCCAGTAGCTGTGGCCCAGGCCGGCCAGCGTGGCGAGTGAGCCCGCTGCGCCGATGGCCACCGTGTAGCGGCCGGCGTGCACGACCATCCGCCGCCATGCCGGGTGCTCGGCTTCGCGCAGGCCGCGGCGGGGGTCAATATGGCGGGCGCGCAGGCGCCCGGCGAAACCGAGGAAAAGAACGACGGCGACGCTGCCCGCCGTCGTGAGGGCCGCCTCCCAGAGTGCTCCCCTGAACGGTATGGAGGCGCTGCCGGTGAAGGCGAAAAGGTAGAAGAAGGGCCCCGCCGGGCGCAGCCGCAGGTAGTCGGCCGCGAGCGAAAGCACCCCGGCTATGACGGTGCTCAGCGCGACCAGGCCCCAGTCCGACACGCTTCCGGCCAGCGCCACGCCGCCGACGACGCTGCAGGCCATGATGATGCCCGCGAAGGTCTGGTGCTTGAGCCGCAGCCAGTGCGGTTCGACCCGGCCGTAGACGCCCGTGAGCGCACCGAAAACAGCGTAGACGGTGAGGTCCGTGCGCCCCATCAGTACCAGCGCGGCCAGCGGAATGACAATGCCGGCGGCGACGCGCAGGGCCGGGATGCGGTGTCCCCGGGCGGGTGGAACGTGGAAGAACTCTCGGGCATGCTGCTTCACGGTTGGTGGGCGCCTCCTGTGGATCGCGGGGGTGGATGTTGCGGCTATGCCGGACGGAGCGGCCGGCCGTGGAGTCAGGTTCAGCCGGCAGGCCGCTCAAGGCCGGACAGCAGGCCGCGAAGGTTCCGGGCAAGATCCGCGGCGGTGGCCGGATCAAGTCCGGACAGCAGGCCCGTCTCGAATTCGAGGACCGATTCCAGAATGGGACGCAGCAGCTCGCGGGCCCGCGGCGTCATTGTGATGAGCGCGCCGCGGCCGTCCTTCGGGTTGGTTTCCCGCACCACAAGGCCCGCGTTCTGGAGCGTCTTGATCCGCTTGGTCGCGCCGGCACCGGAGATCAGCAGCTCGGCGGACAGTTCGGTCGGAGTCATCGGCCTGCCGGAACGGGCCAGCAGCGAGAGCATGTCGAACTCGGCGCGCGTGATGCCGTTGGACGTCAGGACACTGTCGCTGCGCTGTTCGACAATCTGGGCGATGCGGTTGATCCGCGTGATGATATCCATCCCGCCGGTCACCAGGCCCGGGAAGATCTCCGCCCACTGCCGCCTGACGCCGTCGACATAGTCTTCCGGCCCGGCTGCTCCGGCCTCGGGCTCCGCTGGAATGACGCTCCTCCGCTCGCAAGAATTTACTTTACCAGAAAAGTATATCGCGAATGCGACTGGACTTTCCCCAAGGTGGGCCTGGCACTGGCGTGCCGGACTGGTGTCTATGCCCTCAGCCCCCGGCCGGTCTGAATCGCCCGTGCGCGCCGATAGTTGGCCGCTGCCGCGAACCTCAGTTTTTCTTGAGTTCCTCGGCGAGCATCACGATGATGCCGCTGGGTCCGCGGACGTAGGTGAGCTTGTAGATGTCCTGGTAGGTCGCCACGCCGCGAAGCGGACGGCAGCCGTGCCGCGCGGCTATCGCCAGGGCCTCGTCGATGTCGTCGACCGAGAACGCCACGCGGTGCATGCCGATTTCGTTGGGACGGGTGGGCTCCGTCTCGATCGCTTCGGGGTGGATGTACTCGAAGAGCTCAAGGCGGCCGTGGCCGTCCGGCGTCTGGAGCATCGCGATCTTCGCATGGTTGCCGTCGAGGCCGACGGCGGTGTCGGTCCACTCCCCGCTGACCGTGTCGCGTCCGAGGACCGTGAGGCCGAGGTCGGTGAAGAAGGAGATCGTTGCTTCGAGGTCGCGGACGGCGATGCCGACGTTCTCAAATTTGATGGCCATGCGTTGCAGGCTACCGATCCGGGCCGCGCCCGGGAAGTGGGCCAGGATGATCCTCCATGCGCCGGGTCAGCTCCGTCCGTTCTGGGAGCGGGCGTCTTCGACGGCGTCCCGCAGAGTGTGCCAGACGACGGAGGAGGACTGCGGCGCGAGCTGCACGCCGCCGTCGTGGTTGAGCCCGAAGAGATAGTGGCCGGCCGCACCCGCGTTGACGAATCCGCGGCGGAAGCGGCCCGCGCCGACGGTGGCGACCCAGACGAACCACGGTTCGCCCCACATCCGGCGCAGCTGCGGGTCCGCTCCCTCCGGCGGCGGAGTCCGCGGGTCCAGGATGCGCCGCTCGAAGTGTTGCCTCGGGACCTTGGCCGCCGGGGCGGCGACCGTCCACGCAGGACCGAGGCCTGCCCAGGCGGCCATCGTCGATGCCGTGTCCTCGACCCCGGCGACGTCCAGCTGGACCATGCTGCCGCCGGCGCCGGACTCGTATCCGGCCAGCAGCGCCCGCGCAGAGGTTCCCGCGATGACGGCGGTCCAGCGGCGCCCGACCCACAGCTGCAGGCTTGTCCGCTTCCCCTGGTACCAGCCCTCGATCCGGGCCGTGGTCTGCGCTGTCTGCACGGCGTACCGGAGGAACCGGGTGTCCGCGGTGTAGACGCCGCGGGGGTCGGTGAAGCCCCAGCTGCTGAACTCGCGGGCGAGGTGCGGCCGGCGGAGCGCGGCGGCCTTCCCGAAGCGGTGCTGCGCCGAGTTGAGCAGGACCGAGGCGGCCTCGGCGGACAGCCAGGGCCCGGTGGAGAAGTAGCCCTGCCCGTCGGCCAGGCCGGCCAACTCCTCGGGCACTCCCCCAGCCAGGCCGCCGAAACGGACCGGTCCGCCGCCGGATCGTATTTCGGGCTGCAGCCCGGCGCTCATGCCGCCGCCTCGTCCCACCGGAGCGAGGCCATCATCGCATCGAAGGAGCCGCGGACCAGCGGCACCTGTCCCACCGCGCTGCTGGCCACGACGTCGAGGCAGCGCTGTTCCAGCTTCAGGATCCAGCGCCGGACCAGCACGGTGGTTTCGCCGATCCGGTAGGTGGATTCGAGCCGCCGGCCGGGGCGTCCGGCGTGTTCGAGCGGTTCGCTGGCGATCAGCAGCGGGTCCTCGTACTGCCGCTGCGCCTCCTGCGCGGCCCGCAGCGCGATCCGCGGCAGCGGCTCGTCGGAAAAGTAGCTCACCACGACCAGGCTCGGGCGGAAGGTCCCCGCCGGAAGTCCGGCCAGGGCGGCCACCAGTTCGGTGTGTTCCACCGGGACCCGCTCCCAGCCCTCCGGTGTTGCCACATCGACGGCGAGCGGCGGATGGATCGTCCTCTTCACCCATCCCGCCACGCCCGCACTCCTTGTTCAACGCCGTATCGCGCCTACCAGCCTAGGCATGGACCGGTCCGCGCCGCGATGGGGAGGACTCCCCATCGGACGCGCCATCGGGAGGGACAGGTCAGAACGGACCGTGCGACGCCCAGCGCGGTCCATACGCGGCGATGCTGATCAGCCGGTCCTCCGCTTCGTCCGGCTCATCGAAGTCAAGGACGACGGCGGTGCTGCCGCCGCCGGAGCCTGCGGCGGCAGGGTCCGCGGCGGGTCCGGTCCCGGTGGACCGGTGCAGGCTGACGTCGAGCCAGCTGTCGGCCAGGTGCTCCACCCGGCCGCGGCCCCATTCGACGACGGTGACCGAGCTGTCCACGGTGTTCTCCAGGTCGATGTCGTCGATCTCCGCGTCCGACTTCAGCCGGTAGGCGTCCACGTGCACCAGGTCCGGCCCTTCGCCCAGGGACGGATGCTCCCGCACCAGCACGAAGGTCGGAGAGATGATGCCCGGCCGCACACCGAGGCCCTCGCCCAGGCCCTGGGTGAACGTGGTCTTGCCGGCGCCGAGTTCGCCCGTGAGGACCAGCAGGTCACCGGCCCGAAGCTGCGCGCCTATGCGCTTGGCCAGGGCCTGCGTCTCGGCCGCGCCGGCCACCGGATAGTCGGCGCGCCAGACAGGCCCGTCCGCCGCGGTGCTCACTCCGCACTCCCGGCGGGCGCACCGCCGTCGTCAACGGGTGTCTGGCCTACGTAGACCCGGGGCACCCGCGGACTGATCCGGGTGACGATCTCGTAGTTGATGGTGCCCGCCGCCGCGGCCCAGTCCGCTGCCCCCGGAACGTCTTCGCCCGCACCGAACAGGATGACTTCCTCGCCGACGAGGTCGGCCGCCTCGGCTGTCCGCAGGTCCACCACGAACTGGTCCATCGCCACCCGGCCGACGACGTCGTAGCGCTTGCCTCCGATGGCCACCTGCGCGCCGCTGGCGTTGCGCGGAATGCCGTCCCCGTAGCCCATCGGCACCAGGACCAGGGTGCTGGGTCCCTCCGTCCGGTAGCGCAGCCCGTAGGACACGCCCTGCCCCTCCGGCACGCGCTTGCAGTTCGCCACCTTGGCGCGCAGCGTCATCGCGGGCCGGAGCTTGAGGTCTTCGGGCCGCTCGTTTTCGAAGGGGGAAAGGCCGTAGGTACCGAGGCCCACGCGCACCATGTCGAAATGGGCGTCCGGCCGGCTCAGGGTGCCCGGCGTGTTGGCCAGGTGGCGGACCTCGAGGTCCATCCCGGCGTCCTCGGCGACGGCCACGGCTTCGCGGAAGCGGTCGATCTGCTCGTCCGTTTCCGGCCGGTGCGGCTCGTCCGCCACGGCGAGGTGGGAGAACACGCCGACCACGCGCAGCAACCCCTCTTCCTGGAAGGCCGAGGCCTGGCCGATCAGCTCCTCCCAGCGGTCCGGCGGGCAGCCGTTGCGCCCGAGGCCGGTGTCGATCTTCAGCTGCACCCGGGCAGGCCGCTGGACTTCCTTGGCGGCTTCCGCCACGCGTTCGAGTTCCCAGCCGGAGATGCCGATGTCGATGTTGGCCGTGATGGCGGCGGCGAAATCGCTGTCCGGGGTGTGCAGCCAGGCCAGGACGGGCGCCTCGATGCCGGCCGCGCGCAGAGCCAGGGCCTCGGTGATGTGGGCGACGCCCAGCCAGGAGGCGCCGGCTTCGAGGGCCGCGCGTGCCACCGGCAGCGCTCCGTGTCCGTAGCCGTCCGCCTTGACCACCGCCATCACGCGGGCGGGCTCGGCCACTTGCAGGAACTGCCGGATGTTGTCCCGGATGGCTTCCAGATCGATGACGGCCTGGCGGTCAAAACTCTCGGATGCTGCTGAATTCACCACTCCATTCTTCCACCTGGCGCCCGCGCCGCCGTCCAGCCCGTCCGGCGATTGGGCGAAACCCGCGCCAGCGCGGCCTCTTCGAAGCCAGCGTCTGTGGAAGCGTCCGCGGAATCAGAGCGGGCCCAGGTCCCCGAGCACCCGGCGGATGGCCAGCTCATGCGCCACGGCGTTGAAGCGGTAGAGCGTTTCTCCGTGCGCGGCCCGGTAGTCGTTGCACTCTCGGAACAGTTCCTCGTTCACGCGCGCCTGAAGCTGCTCCAGCTCGATGCCCGTCAGGGCAGACAGGTCCTGCGGAAAGTCGTCCGACGGTTTCAGGGCGGAGAACGACATGCCCGGGTCCTTTCTGCAGCTGCCCCACTGCCTGCGGTTGCTGCCGGCAGGTTCCCCTCCACCCGCCGGACTACGACGTCTCCATTTGAACCCGCTTCTCCCCTGCCCGCAAGCCCCGGGAACCCCCTAAATTTGCCTGTGGGAGCCGGGATGCGGAGCCGAACTCCCGCGGGACTGCAGAACCAAGCTGCGGCCGCGGCGGGGCGGGCAGAGCCGCATTCCTTGCGCCCCTCCCGTCGACGCCGGATGCCGGGCATGCCAAGGTGGGAACCATGCCCACCGAGGACGACGTGCGCCGGATCTGCCTGGACCTGCCCGGTGTGACGGAGCGGCCCAGCTGGGGCCGGCCGGCCTGGTTCGCGCGCACCCTGATGGCGCGCATCTGGGAGCCCGGCGTGCTGACCGTCAAGACGGACGAGCGCGAGGCTCTCGCCGGCACCGCCCCGGAAACCTTCTTCTGGACGCCGCACCACGACCGGTCCCCCAACCTCGTCCTCGTCCGGCTGGACCGCGTCGCGGCGGACGAACTCGGCGAACTGCTCGACGAGTCCTACCGGATAGCAGGACCGCCCGGAAAAAGCCGGTCGTAGCGGCTTTTTCCGGGCGGTCCTGCAGGCAGCGGCCAGAGGCCGGCCGGGCTAGCGGACCCCGACGGGTTCCGGCTCGGGCGCGCGGGGCGCCGGCGCGGACAGCTTGGCCCCTTCCACGTCCACATCCGGCAGGATCTTCTCCAGCCACCGCGGCATCCACCAGACGGACTTGCCCAGCAGGTGCATCGCCGCCGGGATCAGCGTCATTCGCACCACGAACGCGTCCAGCAGCACCCCGAGCGCCAGCCCGAAACCGATCGGCCGGACCATGGTCAGGTGCGAGAAGACGAAGCCGGCGAAGACCGAGACCATGATGATCGCCGCGGCCGTGACCACCTTGGCGCCGTGGTTGAACCCGCTGACCACCGCGGCCCGGGCCTCCTCGCCGTGTGCGTAGGACTCGCGCATCCCGGAGACCAGGAACATCTGGTAGTCCATCGCCAGCCCGAAGAGCACGCCGATCAGGATCATCGGCAGGAAGCTCAGGATCGGGCCCGGATCATGCACGCCGAAGATGCTGGACAGCCAGCCCCACTGGTAGATCGCCACCACGGCGCCGAAGCTGGCCGCGAGCGAGAGCAGGAATCCGGCGGTCGCCAGCAGCGGCACCAGGATGGAGCGGAACACCAGCAGCAGCAGGATCAGCGACAGCCCGATCACGATCGTCAGGTACACCGGCATCGCGTCGGCGAGCTTGTCGGACACGTCGATCTGCATGGCGGGCTGCCCGGTGACGGAAATTCCGACGCCGGTGTTCGCCTCGATCTCGTCGGCCTGGGCCCGCAGGTTGTGGACGAGGTCCTCGGTGCTCTCGGCTGCCGGCCCCTCCTCCGGGATGACCTGCAGCGCGGCGGTGCGGCCGTCGTCGCTGGTCCCGAACGGCACCGCCGCGGTCACGAAGTCCAGGGCCCGCAGTTCCCGGGATACCTGCAGCAGCTTCTCGTCGGCCTCGCTCCCCTGCAGCCCGGCCGGCAGGTCTGCCACGACCACCAGCGGACCGTTGATGCCCTCGCCGAAGCTGTCGCCGAGCTGGGTGTACGCGCGGTAGGCGGTGGAATCCGCCGGCTCCGAGCTGCCGTCGGGCAGCCCCAGCCGCAGCTGCGTGGCCGGCACCGCCATCACGCCGAGCAGCGCCACGCCGGCCACCAGGGCCAGCCAGGGCCGGCGCGTAACGACCCGCGCCCAGCTCCGCTTGGGGTCGTTCACGGACGCGGCATCCGCCGTCGTTATTGCCGCGGTGCCCACGTCGGGACCGGACATGCCCGCCCTGGCCCACGCCCGCTTCGAGAGAATGCGCTTGCCGATCACGGCGAGCATCGCCGGGGTCAGGGTGAGGGCAACGACGACGGCGACGGCCACCGTCGCGGCGCCGGCCAGGCCGAGCACGGTCAGGAACGGGATGCCGGGCACGGCGAGCGCCGCGAGCGCGATAATGACGGTCAGGCCGGCAAACAGCACGGCGTTGCCGGACGTGCCGGTGGCGCGGCCGATGGATTCCTCCAGCGGCATGCCGGCCAGCAGCTGGGTCCGGTGCCGGTTGACGATGAACAGCGAGTAGTCGATGCCCACGGCCAGGCCGAGCATCAGCGCCAGCACCGGCGAGATGGAGCTCATTTCGACGACGCCCGAGAGCGCGATCGTGCCGCCGACGCCCACGCCGACGCCGACGACGGCCATGAGCAGCGGCAGGCCGGCGGCGATCAGCGTGCCGAGCATGATGACCAGCACGGCGGCCGCGACGGTGATGCCGATGATCTCGGCGGCGCCGAACAGCTGCGAGATGTCTTCGACGATGTCCTTGCTGTACTCGGCGTGCAATCCACTGGCGAGCGCCGACTCGGTCATCTCCTGGACGGCCTCGCGGTCCTCCTTGGCGACCTCCATCATCGACTTCTCGAACTGGACCTGCATGACGGCGACGCTGCCGGTGTCGCTGACGAAGCGCACGCCCTCGGAGGACTGCTGCTGCAGCTTCGCGGCCTGCAGGTCGGCGACGCCGGACTCGTACTCGGAGCGGCCTTCCCTAAGCTGCTGCCCGGCGTCCTCCAGCTTGGCCTCGGCCGCCTCGAGCTGGGCCTTCTGCGGCTCCAGCTGCGCGCGCTGGGCCTCCAGCTGGGCGCGGATCTGGGCGGCCATGGCGGGCTGTCCCGCGGCGTCGGCCTGGGCGGCCTGCGCCTCGGCGGCCTGCAGCTGCCCTTCGGCCGCGGCCAGCTGCGCCTTTCCGGGCTCGAGCTGCTCCCGTCCGGCCTCCAGGTCAGCCCGGCCCTGGTCCAGCTGGGCCTTGGCCTCGTCGAGCCGGGCCTGGCCGTCCTCGATCTTCTGCGGCGCGTCATCCAGCGCGGACTGGAGCTCGAACGGGTCCGTCGCGCTCTTGACCGCGTCGAGTTCGCCGAGGTCCTTGGCCAGTTGGGCTACCGCGTCACGCTGCTCCTTGCTGAACTTCCCGCCGTCGTCCGTGCTGAACACAATGGTGCCCAGCCCGCCCGCGGCATCCGGAAGGCTGTCCTGCAGCTCGTCGAGCACCTGCTGGGACGGAGTGCCGGGGATGGAAAAGGTGTTGGAGAGCGTGCCGGCGAAGGCCGCCACGGAACCGCCGATGGCCACCATCACCGCCAGCCAGGCCGAGATGAACCACCAGCGTTTGCGGGCGGCGAGTTTGCCGAGCGAATACAGCAGAGAAGCCATGGTCTAGGAGTCCTTGGGATCGTGGTTGATGCCGTTGATGTTGAAGCCGCTGCGGAGCAGGCCGATGCTCTCCAGCAGGTGGTTGTGGAATGACTGGGGGTCCGGATTGCGCCCGGCGGCGGAGTCGGCGGCCGTCCGCATCGCGGCCTTGGCGCACGCAACCAGCGACCCGGCGAGCGCGCGGACCAGCAGCTCGCCGGCGGCCGCGCCGAGCCTGACGGTCAGCCCGTCTTCGAGCTTCTGCTGGGCGCTGTTCCACAGCTGCAGCTGCATGCGCTCCAGCTGCGGGCTGTCTTCGGTCATGGCATAGACCTCGCACAGCACCGCCATCTGCTCGCGGCTCATGTCGCCGCCGAGGGTCGCCATGACCGCGTCCACGATCGGCTCGTCCGCCGGGCGTTCGTCCAGCCGGCTGAACGCCGCGTCGAGGAACTCCTCGATCGGCCGGGCCACCGCCGCCTCGATGGAGGGGAAGTAGTTGAAGAAGGTGCGGCGGGAGACGCCGGCCGCATCGGCCAGGGCGTCCACGGTGAAGCCGCCGGGCCCCTGTTCGCGGGCCAGTTTCAGGGCCGCGGCGGAAATCGCGTTCCGGGTGGCCTGCTTGTTCAATTCGCGGCGGCTCGGTGAAGCCGCCGAAGTCGTTTCCTGCACCCGACAACTCTAGGGCCGAACTTGCACTCAATGCAAACTTGCCCGGCATGCAATAGCTCACTGCGCGCGGCTGCAGCCGACTGGGGCGCCCCGGAGGGTTCATCCCGTGCCGCCCTTGCCTGCCGGGGCACCATGGAGTGCACTGGGAGCCATGCGGTTCTTGTGCTGGATGCGGACATCGGATGCCCGCTGACGCCTTTCGGGGAGACAATGACGACGACGCGGGCCTCCGGTGTCCGCCCGCGGACTGGTTTGTGCTGCTGGAGCGCGTCACGGTGGAGATCGCCGCGCTGCTCGACAATCGGCGCACCTGGCGGGACATGCATGCCCGAGGCGCGGCCCTCGAATCGGAGGCGCCCGCCGGGACGGACACGTCCTGGCTGGCCCAGCTCTACTACCGGGACGCGGCGCTCGGCATCCGCCGGATGGTCGACGGCGACCGCCGGACCGGCTCGTTCAAGCGGCTGCTGCAGAAGATGGCCGAGGAGCCCAAGTTCCTGGACGAGGAATGGTTCCTCGGCGGCAGTACCGGAGCGCGCCGCGCGGACCTGGCCGCGGCTTTCAGGGAACAGGCGGACCCCCTGCGCTTCGGCCACCTGAACCCGGCCGTCCCGCGCGCTGACCTCGCCGCACTCTCCGGCCGGACCGCGGGAATCAAATGCTGGGTGGACCAGCACATCACCCACGCACAGCTGGATCCGCACTCGACCCAGCCGCCGCCGTCGGACATTGACGCGGCCCTGGACCTGCTCGCCGCACTGCTCGGGAAGTACACGTTCCTGCTCCGACCGGACACCCAGACCGCTGCGTCCGATGAGGAAGCTCCCGCACCGCCAAGCTGAGGCAGGATTTCGCCCCGGCCACCCGCCCCAACCCCGCCCTTCCGGCCGCACAGCCGAAGACCGCCGGGCGGCGCAGTCCCCCTCTGCGGCCGCCCGGCGGTCGGCATAGTGATTGCAGCGGCCGGCAGGTCCGCCGTTACTTGCTGATCATTCCGTCCGGATGGCGGGACTCGGCCGTGGCCAGCCGGTTCAGGGCCA
The DNA here is from genome assembly GCF_037144715.1 of Arthrobacter sp. USHLN218. Taxonomy (NCBI): domain Bacteria; kingdom Bacillati; phylum Actinomycetota; class Actinomycetes; order Micrococcales; family Micrococcaceae; genus Arthrobacter; species Arthrobacter sp. USHLN218. The sequence continues at coordinate 405,429 of NZ_JBBCYT010000002.1, read as the reverse complement.
GCGCGCCGACGAGCAGGCCGAAGTCGCGCAGGGCCACGTCGAAGAAGCCAGGCAGGACGAGCAGGTTGATGATGATGCCGAGGAGCCAGGCCGCCACGACGAGCGAGCCGATGCGCGGCCGCCAGGCGACGAGGATGCCGGCGAGGATCTCGACCACGCCCACCCCGTACATGAACTGCTGGGCGGTGACCGGGACGACCTGGGTAGCGACCGGTGCGAGGTACTGGGTCCAATCGGTGAGCAGGTTCGCGAATTTGTCGAGGCCGAAGAGAATCGGCGCGATGGTGAAGACCGTGCGGAGGAGCAGGAAGGCCTGGCGGACCGGGCTGTGTACGCCCGTGCGGGTGGCAGTGCTGGGCTGGTGGGTGACCATGACCAATCCTTTCTAAAAGTAGTGGTAATTAACTTTAGAAAGCCCGGCCTGTTACGTCAATGGTTCTTGTTTTTAGAGTAGGATTTTTCCATGGGACACCGCAGCCATCCGGATGCCGTCACGGCCATCGCGGCCCTGGCGGACACCTCCCGACGTTCCGTGTACGAGTTCGTCCTCTCCGCGGCCGCCCCGGTGAGCCGGGACGACGTCGCCGGCGCCCTCGGTATGGTCCGCGGCACGGCAGCCTTCAACCTGGACCGGCTGGCCCGCGAAGAACTGCTCACCGTCAGCTACCGGCGGCTGACCGGGCGCAGCGGCCCGGGCTCGGGCCGGCCCACCAAGCTCTACGCCCCCACCGTCCGCGAGGTCTCGGTCAGTCTGCCCCAGCGGCACTATGACCTGGCCGCCGAGCTGCTGGCAGCAGCCGTGGACGAATCGGCCCGGACCGGAGAGCCCGTGCAGGAGACCCTCAGCCATGCGGCCGCACAGGCCGGGCGGGCCATCGGCGCCGAGGGCGGGCTGGAGGACGCCCTGGCGCGCTACGGGTACCAGCCGGTGCGCGAAGAAGACGGCAGCATCATCATGCGCAACTGCCCGTTCCACCGGATTTCGAAGACCCACACCGCGACGGTCTGCGGCATGAACCTCGACCTGCTGGCCGCCGCCACCGAAGTGTCGGGGCAGAGCGGCTGCACGGCCGTCCTGGACCCGGCCCCCGGCCGCTGCTGCGTCCGCATCCTCCCGCCGACGGACTGAGCGCGGCGGGTAAACCGCTCAAAACAGGCGTTGAAAAACCGGGCGCCGGCGGCTTGGCGGACTCCGGCTCAGCCCCGCAGCAGAGCGCGGATTGTCTCCGGCAGGGCCCGGCTGATGTCCGAGGCGGTGATGGGTCCTCCCGCGGAGGCCTCGGTGCCCGCGAGCCCGTGGACGGCGGCGGCCATGGCGGCGATGCCGGCGGTGTGGTCCGGCGGTTCGATGCCGGCGGCATCCAGGTCAGCCCGGTCCACCGTGGCCGCGAGTGCGCCGAGGATGCCGGCCAGTGTGTCCCCGGAGCCGGCCGTGGCCATCCAGGGCGTTGCGTTGTCCTGGCTGAAGAGCGTGCCGGAGGGTGAGGCGATGACCGTCGCCGCGCCCTTGAGCAGGACGGTCGCCCCGGTCAGGCCGGCGGCGAGTGCGGCAAATTCCGACGGCGAGGCCTCCACCTGCTCGCGCGCCACCTCGACGTCCTGGCGGGCGAGGATCCGGACCAGCTCGCCGGCGTGGGGCGTCAGCACCACCTGCGGCCCCAGCTCGCCGGGCAGCTCGTCCAGCGCGCTGGCGTCCGCGACCACGGGCAGGCCGGAGGCGAGCGCATCCAGCACGCGCTGCGCCTGTTCCTTGTCCGTCCCGGTTCCCGGTCCCACAAGCCACGCCTGCACCCGGCTGTCCGCAACCGAGTCCGAACTGCTGCACACCGCCTCCGGCGTGGAGGCATTCACCAGCCTGCAAACGTCCCGGGGGCCCAGGTAGCGGACCATGCCCACCCCGGTGGCCGCGGCCGCCTGCGTGCACAGCAGCGCGGCGCCCGGGTACTGCTCCGAGCCGGCGACGATGCCAAGCACTCCTCGCGTGTACTTGTGCGAATCGCGCCCGGGCACGGGCCAGAGCCCGCGCAGATCCGACGGCTCCAGCCGCCGGAGCGCCGGCTGCGGCAGGTGCGGGCCGAGACCGATGTCGATCGTTTCCACGCTGCCGGCGGCACCGGCCGCCGGACCGGTGAGCAGGCCGGCCTTGGTTCCGCCGAAGGTGACCGTGAGGTCGGCGCGGAGCACCGGTTCGAACAGCTCGCCCGTGTCCGCCGAGGTGCCGCTGGGCAGGTCGCAGGCGACCACGAGCGGGACTCCGGCCTCGGCGATTGCGCGGACCAGGCCGGCTGCGGGGCCGCGCAGGCCTCCGGCCGCACCGGTGCCGAGGATTCCGTCCACCAGCATGTCGGCCCCTGCACAGAGCGAGGCCAGGTCCGCGGTGTTCTCCTCCCGCAGCTGAACGGCCAGACCCCCGGCCGCGGTGAAGACGGCCAGGGCCTCGGGATGGCAGCGCGCGGAGGTGAGCACCGCCGTCGTCCGCACTCCCCTGCGGGCCACCGCGGCCGCGGCAAAGAGGGCGTCCCCGCCGTTGTTGCCGCTGCCGGCGAGGACCACCAGGCGCGCACCGGAGACCCTGCCCCGGCGCGCGCGCAGTGCCCGCAGCACGGATACCGCCAGGCCGTGCGCCGCCCGGGCCATCAGGGCCGGGCCCTCGCCGGCGTCCAGCAGCGGCCGCTCGGCCTCGCGGACCTGCGCACCGGTCCAGGCGCGGATCATGCCCGGCCTCCACTCGAATGGATGCCCCGTCCGCCCGTGCCCGGCCGGCCCGTCACGCGGTGCCTTCGCCCTGCCGCCGCAGCACCGCCGCGGACTTGCCCGGCAGCGTCAGCGCGCCGTCCAGCTTCACGTCCGGGTCCGTCGCGAGGAGCAGCCGTCCCGGCCTCGCCTCGATCCGGCGCTCGTCCTCCGCGAAGTTGAACGCCACCGTGACGCGGCCGCGGCGCAGCAGCAGCCAGCGGCGGTCCTCGTCAAAGTCCACGGCGACCGCCCGCAGGTCCGGGTTGGTCAGCTCCGGCTCCTGGCGCCGCAGCCGGATGAGCTCCCGGTACAGCTGCAGCAGGCGGCCATGGTCTCCGTCCTCGACCTCGGACCAGAGCAGCTTCGAGTTGGTGAACGTGCTCTCGTCCTGCGGGTCCGGCACGGTGTCCGGGTCCCAGCCCATCCGTTCGAACTCGCGGAGCCGGCCCTTCGAGGTGGCCTCCCCGAGCTCCGGTTCGGGGTGCGAAGTGAAGAACTGCCACGGCGTCGACGCGGCGAACTCCTCCCCCATGAACAGCATGGGCGTGAACGGCGAGGTCAGGTTCAGCACCGCCGCCAGCGCCAGCGAGCCGTAGTCCAGCGTCGCGGAGAGCCGGTCCCCCGCGGCGCGGTTGCCGATCTGGTCGTGGTTCTGCGTGCAGACCACCAGCTGCCGCGCGGTCACGTGCTCCTTGTCGATGGGCCGCCCGTGGTGGCGGTGCCGGAACGAGGAGTAGCTGCCGTCGTGGAAGAACCCGCCGGTCAGCACCTTGGCCAGCGCGGCGAGGGAGTCGAAGTCCGCGTAGTAGCCGGAGGTCTCGCCGGTCAGGTTCACGTGCACGGCGTGGTGGAAGTCGTCGCTCCACTGTCCGTCGAGGCCGAGGCCGTTGCGTGTGCGGGGCTCGATCATCCGTGGGTTGTTCAGGTCCGACTCGGCGACCAGGAACAGCGGCTTGCCCAGTTCCGCCGCGCAGGCGTCCGTGGCTGCGGAGAGCTCTTCGAGGATGTGGACGGCCCGCTCGTCGTGCAGGGCATGCACCGCGTCCAGGCGCAGGCCGTCCACGTGGAAGTCGCGGAACCACATCAGCGCATTGTCCACGATGTACCGCCGGACCTCGTCCGATTCCGGCCCGTCCAGGTTGATCGAGTCGCCCCACGGGTTGGAGCCGGCGGCGGCGAAGTAGGGGCCGAACTGCGGCAGGTAGTTGCCGCTGGGACCCAGGTGGTTGTACACCACGTCCTGGATCACGCCGATCCCCTGCCGGTGCGCCGCGTCCACAAAGCGCTGGTAGGCGGCCGGACCGCCGTAGCTTTCCTGGACCGTGTACCAGAGCACGCCGTCATAGCCCCAGTTGTGGGTGCCGTTGAAGGCGTTGACCGGCAGCAGCTCAACATAGTCCACGCCGAGCCCGGCGAGGTAGTCCAGCTTTGCCGCCGCCGCATCCAGCGTGCCCTCGGGCGTGAAGGTCCCCACATGCAGCTCGTAGATCACCCCGCCGCTGAGCCCCGGCGAACGCCAGCCAGCGTCCGTCCAGGAGTGCTGCGCCGGGTCGAAGGTCCGCGAGAGGCCGTGGACGCCGTCCGGCTGGCGGCGCGAGCGGGGATCGGCGACCGGCTTGTCCGCGCCGTCGATCCGGTAGCCGTAATCCACCTCCCCGGCGGGAACGGCGGCATCCTCCGGCAGCCGCCACCAGCCGCCGTCCGCGCGCTCCATGGCGTACGGCCGGTCGGCGGCGACCAGCTCCAGCGATTCGGCCCGCGGGGCCCAGACGTCGAAGCGGCTCATGCTTCCTCCTCCCGGACCAGCAGCGCCACCGGCAGGTTCCCGAAGACCTCGGCGGCCGGCACGGTCCCAGTGCTCTTGTACCAGAGTCCGGTCAGCTCATCGCGGTAGCGTCCCGGCGGAAGGACGACGGCGGTGTCCCGCCACCCGCCCGCCCGTCGCAGTCCCAGCGGCAACCGGGTGGCGAGCGTGACCGCGCCGCCCCGGTCGAAGGCGAAGACGTGGTCCGCGGCCGGCCCGGTGGCCGGGACGGCGCGGTACCCGGTGAAGAGCTCCTGCCGGTCCCGGCGCAGCTGCAGCGCGCGGGAGACCACCAGCATCTTGGCCGCCGCCCCCTCGTCCACGGCCGGCAGGGCCCCGGATTCCTGGTCCTCGAGCGACTGCTGCCGCGCGGCGAAGTCAACCGGCCGGCGGTTGTCCGGATCCACCAGCGAGTGGTCCCAGAATTCGGTGCCCTGGTAGACATCCGGCACGCCCGGCATGGTCAACTGGACGAGCTTGGCGGCCAGCGAGTTGCTCCAGCCGGCGCCGCGCAGCTTTCCGGCCAGGTCCTCCAGGATCGTACGGACCGCGGCGTTGTCGAAGGCCGCGTCCACGGCCGCGTGGAGGCGCCGTTCGAAGTCCTCGTCGGGCCGCACCCACGTGGTGGAATTGCCCGCCTCGCGCGAGGCCTTCTCGGCGTAGGCATGGGCCCGCTCACGGCTCAGCGGCCAGGCCCCTAGCAGCGCCTGCCAGAGCAGGTCCGCCAGCGGCAGGTCGCCGATGGGCGCGGCCTCCTCGAGCCGGGTCAGCGCCGCCGCCCATTCCCCGGGCAGCTCGGAGAGCACGCTGATCCGGGCACGCGTGTCCTCGCTGCGCTTGGTGTCATGCGTGGACAGCGCGGTCATGGCGAGCGGGGCGTGCAGTTCGCGCCGGAGCAGCCGCTGGTGCAGCTCGATCGGTTCCAGCGAGAAGATGGACGGATCGGCGCCGACTTCGTTGAGCGAGGTCAGCCGCGGGTAGCGGTAGAACGCGGTGTCTTCCACGCCCTTGGCCATCACCATTCCCGAGGTCTGCTGGAACCGCACGGCCAGCTCGGTCAGCCCGTCCTGCGGCGAGAGCAAACCCTGCAGGGCGGCGATGGTCGGCGCCAGATCCGGCCGGCGGACCTGGGCCGCGATGGCGGCCTCCTCCAGGTACTCCGCGCCGTCCGGCAGGTAGCTGCGGTAGACAGGGAAGCACGTCAACAGCTCGGCCAGCGCGTCCTCCGCCGCATCCTCGGCCAGGTCCGCCTCCGCAGGAATCAGCCTGACCAGGCGCAGCACCTCGGAGCGGAGCATGCCGTCCGTGATGGCGCGTTTGGTCCCGTGGATCATTTCGGCGAAGGGTTCCGCGGGCGCGGCCGCTTCCAGTTCCGCCCGGCCGGCCGGATCGGCAAAGAGCCGGTCCACATCCGCGAGCGCGTCGTAGCCGGTGGTGCCCTGGCACTGCCAGCGGTCCGGCAGCCGCTCCCCCGGCTCGAGGATCTTCTCCACGAGCACGTAGGCGCCGCCGGTCAGCCGGTGCAGGTTCTCCAGGTATCCCGCCGGGTCGGCCAGCCCGTCCGGGTGGTCGATCCGCAATCCGTCCACCAGCGACTCGTCGAACCAGCGCCGGACCTCGGCGTGCGATTCCTCGAACACCCACGGCACTTCCACCCGCACGCCGGCGAGCGTGTTGACGCCGAAGAACCGGCGGTAGTTCAGCTCCGCGTCGGCCCGGCGCCAGTTGACCAGCTCGTAGTGCTGGCGATCATGGACCTCGCGGGCCGAGGCGCCGTCCTCCGCCGTGCCCGCCGCGAGCGGGAAGCGGTGGTCGTAGTAGTGCAGTTCGCCCCCGAACAGCTTGAGCTCGTCCAGCTGCGCGTCGCCGTCGCCCAGGACCGGAATCCGGATCCGGCCGCCGGCGGCGTCCCAGTCCACGTCGAAGGCCTCGGCATAGCGCGAGCCGCGGCCCTCGGCCAGCAGGGACCACCACCAGCGGTTCTGCGCCGGCGTGGCGACACCCATGTGGTTGGGCACGATGTCCACCAGCACGCCCATGCCCGCGGCGTGCGCGGCGTCCGAGAGCGCTTTCAGGCCCTCGGCGCCGCCGCGCGCCGGATCCACCGTGGAGAAGTCCGTGACGTCGTAGCCGTGGTCCGAGCCCCGTTCCGCGGTGAGGATCGGCGAAAGGTAGACCCAGTCCGCCCCCAGCCGCCGCAGGTAGGGAACCCGTTCCGCCGCGTCGAACAGCGTGAACGACGGGCTGATCTGCAGCCGGTAGGTGGACAGCGGCGTCCTCATGCGGTGTCCTTCCGGCCGCCCTTTTCGTCAGCCAGGACCGCCAGCGAAGCGGCCACCGAGTGATCCGGTTCCTCCGGCGGCGGGGTGTGGGCCCGCAGCACCACCATGGACTTGGCCTGGACCGAGATCTTCTGTCCGGCCGAGACCGGCTCCGAGTCCGCGTATTCGCCGCCGGTGTCGATGACCTCGTCCCACTTCGCCGAATAGTCCTTCGAAGGCAGCTCAAAGTCCACCGCCACGTCGTCCGCGTTGAAGTAGATCAGGAAATTCACGTCCGTGATCGCCTGGCCGCGGTCGTCTCGGCCCCGGATGCCCTGGCCGTTCAGGAAGACGCCGATGAACCGCCCGATCGGCGAATCCCAGTCCTCCGGCTCCATCGGCGTGCCGTCCTGGGTCAGCCACGCGATGTCCGGCAGGGCCTCGCCCTGGCCGCGCCGCACCGGCCGGCCGTCGAAGAAGCGGCGGCGGCGGAAGATCGGGTGCTCGGACCGCAGCCGGTTCACCGCGGCGACGAACTCGAGCAGCGGCTGGTCCACCTTGCCCCAGTCGATCCAGGACAGCTCCGAGTCCTGGCAGTACACGTTGTTGTTGCCCTGCTGGGTCCGCCCGAGCTCGTCGCCGTGGGCGATCATCGGCACGCCCTGGCTCAGCAGCAGCGTGGCGAGGAAGTTGCGCTGCTGCCGCGCCCGCAGCGCCAGCACGTTCGGATCGTCCGTGGGCCCCTCCGCGCCGCAGTTCCACGAGCGGTTGTGGGACTCGCCGTCGTTATTGTCTTCCCCGTTGGCGTCGTTGTGCTTCTCGTTGTAGGACACCAGGTCCCGCAGGGTGAAGCCGTCATGCGCGGTGACGAAGTTGATCGACGCGACCGGGCGCCGGCCGGAGTCCTCGTACAGGTCCGAGGAGCCGGTGATCCGGGACGCGAACTCGCCCAGCGTCGCAGGTTCGCCGCGCCAGAAGTCGCGCACCGTATCGCGGTACTTGCCGTTCCATTCCGTCCACAGGGGCGGGAAGTTGCCCACCTGGTAGCCGCCGGGGCCGATGTCCCACGGCTCGGCGATCAGCTTGGTCTGCGACACCACCGGGTCCTGCTGGCAGAGTTCGAAGAAGGTGGACAGCCGGTCCACGTCGTAGAACTCCCGGGCCAGGGTGGACGCCAGGTCGAAGCGGAAGCCGTCCACGTGCATCTCGGTGGCCCAGTACCGCAGCGAGTCCATCAGCAGCTGCAGCGCATGCGGGTGGCGCACGTTCAGCGAGTTGCCGGTGCCCGTGTAGTCCATGTAGTACTGCTGCTCGTCCTCCATCAGGCGGTAGTAGGCCTGGTTGTCGATGCCGCGGAAGGACAGGGTGGGACCCAGGTGGTTGCCCTCGGCCGTGTGGTTGTAGACCACGTCCAGGATGACCTCGATGCCGGCCAGGTGCAGCTCGCGCACCATCGCCTTGAACTCCTGCACCTGCTGCCCGGCATCGCCGGTGGAGCTGTAGGTGTTCTGCGGAGCGAAGAAGCCGATGGTGTTATAGCCCCAGTAGTTGGACAGGCCCTTGTCCTGCAGCGTGCTGTCGTTGACGAATTGGTGCACCGGCATCAGCTCGATCGCCGTGACGCCCAGCTTCTGCAGGTGCGCGATCACCGAAGGGTGGGCCACGCCGGCGTACGTGCCGCGCTGCTCCTCCGGCACGTCCGGGTGCAGCTCGGTCAGGCCCTTCACGTGCGCCTCGTAGATTACCGAGCGGTGGTACGGCGTGCGCGGCTTGCGGTCACCGTCCCAGTCGAAGAAGGGGCTGACCACCACGCCGAGCATCATGTGCTCCGCGGAGTCCTCGTCGTTGCGCGAGTCCGGGTCGCCGAAGTTGTAGCCGAACAGCGGCTGCGCCCAGTCGATCTCGCCGCTGACCGCCTTCGCATACGGGTCCAGCAGCAGCTTGTTCACGTTGCAGCGCACGCCACTGCCCGGGTCGTACGGGCCGTCGATCCGGTAGCCGTACTTCTGCCCGGGCAGGATCTGCGGCAGGTAGGCGTGCCAGACGTAGCCGTCCACCTCCCGCAGCGGCACCTGCGTCTCCGTGCCGTCGTCGTCGAACAGGCAAAGGTAGACGGCGTCGGCCACTTCGCTGAAGATCGCGAAGTTGGTGCCGTTGCCGTCATAAGTGGCTCCGAGCGGATAGGCGTCTCCGGGCCATGCTTCCATCAACTGCTCCTGACATTTGGGGATTGTCTGTTCCTTTCTTACCCCATCCGGGTGACACTTTCGTGTAATCCGCCTAACGCGTAACACGTACGACGCCGGCCTGCCGCCCGCCGTCGTACGCTCCCGTCCGCACCGGTGCAGCCTTGCGGACTCGCCCCGGCCGGAGCACACTCAAGCCAGGCGGCAGGAGCCGCGCAGGGGGTGGACGACGATGGCACGACGCGTGCGGCCCGGCAGGCAGGCGTGTTTGGCGGCCGCCGCAGCCATGCTCCTCGCCGGCTGCCAGGCCACGCCGAGTCCGGACGTCATTGACGAGTCGCGCGCCGATTCCTCCGCGCCGGACGACTTCAGGAACCGGGCGGCACTGCCGCTGTGCCCGGACGTGATCCTCGACCAGGGGAAGCAGCTCGGGCCCGAAGCCATCGCATGCCTCGAACGGGGGTATGCAGGGAACGGCGCTGAGCTCGCCGTGGCTTCGCCCACCGTCGAGGGCGACATGGTGGTGCGCCATGTACGGGTCACCCGGCATGGCCCGTCGCTGCAGATCTACCACGACGCCACCCGCGACAAATTCGGCAGCGGAGAGTGGACGGCGGCGTCCTGTCCCCTCCCCCAGGGGCAGGACAGCATCGCGGCATGCCTGGGCGTGGCGTGATCGATGCGAGGGACCGGACCGCCGCTACACCAAGCGCATCCCAAGAGAGGAGGAAGCATGGCCAGCCTGAAATATTCCGCCACCATGTCGTTGGACGGCTACATCGCGGACGGGAACGGCAGCATCGACTGGACCGCTCCGGATGAGGAGGTGCACGCGTTCCTCAACGACATCGAGCGGACGATGGGAACCTACCTGCTGGGCCGCCGGATGCACGAGGTCTTGTCCGTATGGGACACATTGGCCGCGGATCCGGGGCTGGAGGACGTGGAGCGGGATTTTGCGAAGCAGTGGCTGGAGAAGGACAAGATCGTCTACTCCTCCACACTCGAGTCCGTGACGACGTCGAGAACTCCGCTACGCCGTGCGTCGCTGACCGCAGCCTTCCCGGGTCATTCCGCGACCGGTCTCCCGTTTCATGCAGACAACACCCCGCACGGACAGTAAGGTTGCTTACGTTGTCGGCGAGCCGGGCCGGCACATCTGTCGTCCATGGGAGGGAACACAAATGGGCCAGCCAGCGCAGCAACAGGAAGTTCCGGGCGAGCAGTCGAAAATGACCCCGGTGCCTGACTGCGGGGAGAACAGCTACCGCGGCACGGGCAGGCTCAAGGGCAAAGCGGCCGTCATCACCGACGGTGACAGCGGCATCGGACGGGCCGTAGCCATCGCCTTCGCCCGTGAGGGCGCCGACGTCCTCATTTCCTATCTCAATGAGGACGAGGACGCCCAGGGCACGGCCAGCCTCGTCGAGCAGGCCGGCCAGCGGGCCGTGCTGGTCCGCGGCGACCTGGATACGGCGGAGCAGTGCCGCAAGGTCATCGACACCGCGGTCAGCGAGTTCGGCAAGATCGACATCCTGGTCAGCAACGCCGCCTACCAGATGACCCACCAGTCGCTGGACGAGATCAGCGACGAAGAATGGGACTACACCTTCAGGGTCAACATCGGGGCCATGTTCCATCTGGTCAAAGCCGCACTCCCGCACATGGCGCCGGGATCATCAATCATCGGCAGTTCTTCGGTGAATTCGGACATGCCCAATCCCACCCTGGCCCCCTACGCTGCCACCAAGGCCGCCATCGCCAACTTCTCCGCGAGCCTGGCCCAGATGCTCGGCGAAAAGGGCATCCGGGTCAACAGTGTGGCCCCCGGGCCCATCTGGACGCCTCTGATCCCGTCCACCATGCCGCCGGAAAAGGTCGAAGCGTTCGGGCAGGATACGCCGCTGGGGCGCGCGGGCCAGCCGGCGGAACTGGCGCCAACCTATGTCCTGCTGGCCTCCGATGAGGGAAGCTACATCTCCGGGGCCCGCATCGCGGTCACCGGAGGCCGGCCCATCCTGTGACACGCATCCCGCTTGTGGATGCGGCTCCGCCGATGACCCTGGGCGGCCGCTACAAGCTGCAGGGACTGGTCGGCCGGGGCGGGTCTGCGTCTGTGTACCGGGGCGTCGACGAGGTGCTGGGCCGGGCCGTCGCGGTGAAAGTGTTCCGGCCCGATGCCGGCCACGACGACGAGCTTCGTCGGCAGCAGGCGGAAGTCCGCCTGCTGGCTGGGTTCAACCATCCCGGGCTCGTCGCCGTTTACGACGCCGGCAGGGAAGCCACTCCTGCGGGCGGGTCCTGCTCTTTCGTCGTCATGGAACTGGCACAGGGTTGCGACCTGCAGCACCGCCTCAGGCAGGGGCCGCTGCCGGCAGGAGACGTAGCAAGGATCGGCACCGACCTGGCGGGCGCGCTGCGCTATGTCCACGAACGGGGCGTGATCCACCGGGACCTGAAGCCGGGCAATGTCATGCTCAGCTACGACGAGGACACCGGCGAGGCCGGGGCCAAGCTCACGGACTTCGGCATCGCGCGGGTGATCGCAGGCACCCGGCTTACCGCGACGGGGAAAACCGTGGGTACCGCGACGTATCTCAGCCCCGAACAGGCCAAGGGCGAGGCACTGGGGACCTCCAGTGACATCTACTCCCTGGGACTGGTCCTGCTTGAGTGCCTGACCGGCCAGGTCGAGTTCCCGGGAACTCCGGTCGAATCCGCAGTCGCCCGGCTGCAGCGCGCGCCGGTGGTCCCGCCTGCGCTGCCTTCGACCTGGCGGCAGTTGCTCTCCGGCATGACGGCCATGGACCCTGCCGCCAGACCGGACGCGGCGGAAGTCGAAGCGGTGCTGGCGGCGATGCAGGGCGAAGACGGGCTGCCCGCGCCAGCCGGGATCAAGCGACATCGACCCACCGTCGCCCTGCCCGCCCGCAAACCGAACAGGCCTGCACGTTTCCGGGTCCGCGGCATGCATCTTCTCTGGCTGGCCGCCGCGCTGCTCCTGCTCGCCGGTGCAGTCACAGCCATCCTGGTGGCCTCGGCAGGCGGGACGGCACCGCCGGCCGCCCCGGCGCCGTCCCCGTCCTTGACCGGAAGCTTGGAAGACCACATGCGTGAACTGGAACGGCACCTCGTCCCGTGAAAGCCCTACGACGCCGCGGCCGAGCTGCCGCTTGCCTTACTGCGCTTGCCCTGTCCGCCGTAACTGCCTGCGCTGCGCCGCCCGCCCTGACGGACGCGGCGGCCATCACCTTGCAGAAGCAGGCCGCCGTGGTTCGTGCCGCGGCCGCAGCCGGGGACTACCGGAAAGCGGCGGAGGAACTGGACGGACTTGCCGATGAACTGTCACGGGCGGCCGGCCAGGGAGACGTCTCGTTCTCCCGCTACCAAGCCATCGATGCTGCGATCAGGCAGCTGGGCGAGGACCTCCGGGCAGAACAAGCGGCCGCGTCGCCGACATCGCCCGCGCCTTCGCCCGGCAACGAGCCGGCCGGCGTGAAATCGGAGACAGCAGCCGAAGAGAGCCCTCCCGTGCCTGCACCCGCCGCCCCCACACCCGCCCCCATTGCTCCGGCTCCCGGCCCGGAGGACAACAACGCCGGCTCCGGTACAACTGAGAATCCCGGCGTTACCCCCCGAAAGGGCCGCAGCAACGGGTCCACGGGCAACGGCAATGCGCCGGCCACCGGCAACGGGCAGGACAACGGCAACAACAACAACGGCAACGGCCACGGACACGGAAAGGGCACGAACCAGGGCAAGAACTAGCCCCGTTCTAGCGGGACGTCAGCCCTGGATCGCCGGAGGGACTACCAGCACCCGGTGCTGTCCCTCGCAGAGGTAGACCGCCAGGGTGCCTTCCGGCACCGGGCCCTCTGCCTCCCATTGGCTTTCGTCGAGCGCCTGCAGGGCCTGGCCGCACTGCGGACAGACGGGCGTGCCGCTGGTTCCAACAGTCATGATGCTCCTTCGATGAGTCAGGACGGCTGGCCCCAACTTACCGGCTCCAGGCTGGAGCGCACAGGTGCGGGCCGCCAACAGGGCTGCCGGCGGCCCGCACCGGGGTGCTACTTCTCGGCGATCGCCATCGCGGTCGCGAGGTCGCCGTCGTGGCTCATGGACAGGTGCCAGTACTTCACGCCCTTGGCCTCGGACGCCGCCGCGACGGTCCCGGTGAATTCGGGATACGGGTCTCCCCCGCCGTCGACCCGGATGGTGCAGTCCTGCCAGTTCATGCCGACCGGAGCGCCGATGGCCTTGGCGATCGCCTCCTTGGCCGCGAAGCGCGCGGCCAAGGAGCGGGTGTTGAGCTTCCGCTCCTCGGGCGTGAACAGGCGGTCCCGCAGTCCGGGCGTGCGCTCCAGCTGCGCCCGGAAGCGGGACACCTCGACGACGTCGACGCCGATCCCGACGATCATTTGGCCTTCGCTTACTCGACGGTGACGGACTTGGCGAGGTTGCGCGGCTGGTCGACGTCGTAGCCCTTGGCCGTGGCCAGTTCACAGGCGAAGATCTGCAGCGGCACGGTGGCCAGCAGGGGCGCGAGCAGGGTCGGCGTCTCCGGGATGTAGAAGACGTGCTCGGCGTAGGCCTTGACCGCCTCGTCGCCCTGTTCGGCGATCACGATGGTGTTGGCGCCGCGGGCCCGGATCTCTTGGATGTTGGAGACGACCTTGGAGTGCAGCGAGTGCCGGCCGCGCGGGGACGGCACAACGACGAACACCGGCTGGCCCTCTTCGATCAGCGCGATCGGGCCGTGCTTGAGCTCGCCGGCGGCGAAGCCCTCGGCGTGGATGTAGGCCAGCTCCTTGAGCTTCAGCGCGCCTTCCATCGCGACCGGGAAGCCGACGTGGCGGCCCAGGAACAGCACGGACTTGGTCTCGGCCATCTCGCGGGCGAGCTTCTTGATCTGGTCCGCATTGTCGAGGACGGACTGGATCTTCGCCGGGATCGCGCCCAGGTCGGAGAGGATGTCGCGGATCTCGCCCTGGAACTTGATGCCGCGCAGCTGCGCCAGGTACAGGCCCAGCAGGTAGGCGGCGGTGATCTGCGCCAGGAACGCCTTGGTGGAGGCGACGGCGATTTCCGGGCCGGCGTGCGTGTAGAGCACGGCGTCGGACTCGCGCGGGATGGTGGAGCCGTTGGTGTTGCAGATCGCCAGCGTCTTGGCGCCCTGCTCCTTCGCGTAGCGCACGGCCATCAGGGTGTCCATGGTCTCGCCGGACTGCGAGATGGACACGATCAGGGTGTTCGCGTCCACGATCGGGTCCCGGTAGCGGAACTCGTGGCTCAGCTCGACCTCGGTCGGGATCCGGACCCAGTGCTCGATCGCGTACTTGGCCACCTGCCCGGCGTAGGCGGAGGTGCCGCAGGCCAGGACGATGATCTTGTTGACGTTCTTCAGCAGCTCCGGGTCGATCCGGATTTCGTCCAGCGTCAGCCGGCCGGCCGCGTCCGCACGGCCCAGCAGCGTGTCGCCGACGGCGGCGGGCTGGTCATTGATTTCCTTCTCCATGAAGGAGGGGTAGCCGCCCTTTTCCGCGGCGGCAGCGTCCCAGTTGACCTCGAACTCGGTGCCCTGCGCCGGGTTGCCGTGGAAGTCGGTGATCTCGAAGCTGTCCGGGGTGATCGTGACGATCTGGTCCTGGCCCAGCTCCACCGCGCGGCGGGTGAAGTCGATGAACCCGGACACGTCCGAGCCCAGGAAGTTCTCGTTCTCGCCCAGGCCGACCACCAGCGGGGAGTTGCGGCGGGCGGCGACGACGACGTCCGGCTGCTCGCGGTGGATGGCCAGCAGGGTGAACGCGCCCTCCAGCTTCTGGCAGGCCAGCTGCATCGCCTTGGCCAGCGACGGCTCGCCCTTGGCGGCCAGCGAGCGGTAGATGTCGCCCAGCAGCACCGCGGCGACCTCGGTGTCCGTCTCCGAGCGGAAGGTGTGGCCCTTGGCCACCAGGGACGCCTTGATCTCGGCGAAGTTCTCGATGATGCCGTTGTGGATCACGGCCAGCTGGTCATCGTCGGCCAGGTGCGGGTGCGCGTTCTGGTCCGTCGGCCCGCCGTGCGTGGCCCAGCGGGTGTGGCCGATGCCGGTCAGCGACTGCGGCAGCGGCCGCTCCTCGAGCTCCTCGATGAGGTTGCTCAGCTTGCCGGACTTCTTGCGGGACTCGATGCCGCCGTCCGCGATAACCGCCACGCCGGCGGAGTCATAGCCGCGGTACTCCAGGCGGCGTAGCCCCTCCAGCACCACGTCCAGGGCGCCGTGGCTGTCAATACCGGGGGCCAGATCCGAGCCGCCATCGGCGACCAGAACGTCGCGGCGGCCTACATAACCTACGATTCCACACATGGCACCAAGCCTACCTGCTGCCGCCGCCACCCACGCGGGAGGCCTGCGCGCACGGGCGCCGCGCCGCCGTCGTCGTTTTGGGTAATGCCCCGGCCAGCAGGCACAATTCTTAGGTGATTGATGACGCACCGAAGGCAGCGCCGTCGAACGGTGAGAGCAACGTCACACCCTTCGTCGAGCTGGACCGCCAGACCTGGTCGCGCCTCTCGAACGAGATCGAGCAGCCGCTGAACCACGACGACGTCGAACGGCTCCGCGGCCTCGGCGAACAGCTGGACATGAACGAGGTCCGCGAGGTCTACCTGCCGCTGTCCCGGCTGCTCAACCTCTACGTCGGCGCGGCCGGAGAGCTGCACAAGGCCACCACCACCTTCCTCGGCGAGCAGACCCGGCGCGTGCCCTTCGTCATCGGCGTCGCCGGTTCCGTGGCGGTCGGCAAGTCCACCACCGCCCGCGTGCTGCGCGAGATGCTGCGCCGCTGGGAGGGCACGCCGAACGTGGAGCTGGTGACCACCGACGGCTTCCTCTACCCGAACGAGGAGCTCCTCCGCCGCGGCCTGATGGAGCGCAAGGGTTTCCCCGAGTCGTACAACCGCCGCGCGCTGCTCCGCTTCGTCAGCGAGGTCAAGTCCGGCGCCGAGGAAGTCCGCGCTCCGTACTACTCGCACCTGACCTACAACATCGTGCCGGGCAGGGAGATCGTGGTCCGCCGGCCGGACGTGCTGATCGTCGAGGGCCTGAACGTGCTGCAGCCGGCGCGGCCCCGCGCGGACGGCCGGTCCGGCCTGGCCCTGAGCGACTTCTTCGACTTCTCCATTTACGTTGACGCGAAGACCTCCTTCATCGAAGAGTGGTATGTGACGCGTTTCCAGAAACTGCGCAGCTCCGCCTTCGCCGATCCCGAGTCCTACTTCCACCGCTACGCCTCGCTCACGGACGAGGAGGCGCGCGAGACCGCGCTGGGCATCTGGCACCGGATCAACGAGCCCAACCTCGAGCAGAACGTGCTGCCCACCCGCGGCCGGGCGCAGCTGGTGCTGACCAAGGACGCGGACCATTCGGTCCGCCGGATGCTGCTGCGGAAGACCTGAGATGAATACTGCCAAGCCCGTGCTCCTCGCCGCCGCCCTGCTCGGGTTGGCCGGCCTGATGGCGGGCTGCGCCCCCGGCGAGCCGCCCTCCCCCGGTGAAAGTACGACGGCGGTGTCCCCCGGCGGCGCATCCGCCTCGCCTTCCGCCTCTGCCGGCGGCTCCCCCTCGCAGGGAACCGGGCCCGCAACCAGAAGCCCGGAACCGGCGGAGACCTCCGCGTCGGCATCGCCGACGGGGGCGGAAACCGAAGAACCTCAGGCCCAGGGCGGGCACGACGACCCGGCGCGCATCGACGTCGTCGTTAATAAGCAGCGCCCACTGGAGCCGCTGGATTACTTCCCCGCCGACCTGGCCACCCCCGCGCTCACCCCAGGGCCCGGCGGGGACGACGCACAGCTGCGCGCCGCCGCGGCCAAGGCCGCCGAGCGGATGTTCGCCGCCGCGGCCGCCGACGGCGCCCCGATGACCGTGCTCAGCGGCTTCCGCTCCTACGAGACCCAGGTCGCGACCTACCAGCACTGGGTCGACGTGAACGGGAAGGCCGGCGCGGACCGCGTCTCGGCCCGGCCAGGCTTCTCCGAGCACCAGACCGGGCTGTCCATGGACATCGGCGATGCCTCTGGCTCCTGCCGCCTCGAGGCCTGCTTCGCCGACACCCCCGCCGGCGCCTGGGCGGCGCAGAACGCGCACCGCTTCGGCTTCGTGGTCCGCTACCAGCCCGGCCAGGAATCCGTCACCGGTTACTCCGCCGAGCCGTGGCACCTGCGCTACATCGGGACCAAGGACGCCGGCGCCATGTTCAGCAGCGGCGCGAAGACGCTGGAAACCTACTACGGCCTGCCCGCCGCACCGGATTACCGCTGACCCGTTCACGGTTTGTTCGCCGTTGATCCCTCCGGCCGGCGAGCGTCGCGTGTAGATTGAGCGCCATGCTCAAGGGATTCAGAGATTTCATCATGAAGGGCAATGTCATCGACCTTGCCACCGCCGTCGTCATCGGGGCTGCCTTTAGCGGCGTCGTCAATGCTCTGGTGAAAAACGTCCTGATGCCATTCATCGCCGGCCTGTTCGGCTCCCCCAACTTCGACGACTTCGCGGTCTGGAATTTCAACGGCAACCTCGTCCAGTTCGGTGTCCTGCTGACCGCCATCGTCAACTTCCTGCTGATCGCCGCCGCCATCTACTTCATCATCATCGTCCCGATGAACCACATCATCGAGCGCCGCAACCGCCTGCTGGGCATCACCCCGGGAGAAGAGGCCGTGGATCCCCAGATCGCGCTGCTGACCGAAATCCGCGATTCCCTGCGCACGCGCCAGTAGGCCCGCAGCCGACCCTCAACGCCAGGAGGCCTTCCCGAAATTCGGGAGGGCCTCCCGGCGCTTCGAGCCGCAAGGTGCTGGCGGGCCGGCTAGACGTCCCGCTCCCGGCGCGGCGTGCCGCCGGTCGGGGCGCCGCCCGTCGGTGCCGTGCCCGGCGCCCCGGCCCCGGTGGCTCCCGTCTGGGCGGCGTCCGACGCGTCGGTACCCACCGAGGCCTCTTGCCGCGGCGCAACGTAGCCATGGTCCTCGTTCATCGTGGTCTCGTCGAACGGGTCCTGCCCGGAGAGCACGCGCTCGGCCTGGTCCTTGTCGAACTCGTGCGTCCACTGGCCGATCACCACCGTCGCCACGGCGTTACCGGTGAAGTTGGTCAGGGCCCGGGCCTCCGACATGAAGCGGTCGATGCCGACGATCAGCCCGACGCCCTCCACCAGATCCGGCCGGTGTGATTGCAGGCCCGCCGCCAGCGTGGCCAGGCCCGCACCGCTGACCCCGGCGGCACCCTTGGACGCGATGATCATGAACACCAGCAGCGAGATCTGCTCCCCGAGGGCCAGCGGCTTGCCCATCGCCTCGGCCACGAACAGCGCCGCCATCGTCAGGTAGATGGCCGTGCCGTCCAGGTTGAAGGAGTACCCCACGGGGACGGTGATGCCGACCACGGAGCGGTCCACGCCAATGTGGTTCATCTTGGCGATCAGTCGCGGCAGCGCCGCCTCGGAGGACGAGGTCGAGACGATCAGCAGGTACTCCCGGGCGAGGTAGCGCATCAGCCGGAAGATGTTGATGCCCGTAACGAGCTTCAGGATCGGGCCCAGGACCAGCACGATGAAGAGGATGCAGGTGATGTAGAACGCCACCATCAGGGTGCCCAAGCTGACGATCGCCTGGAAGCCGGTTTCGCCGACCACCGCGGCGATCGCACCGAACGCGCCGATGGGGGCCAGCCACATGATCATGATCAGGATCCTGAACACCAGCGCCTGGATGTAGCTGACCGCCTGCAGGATCGGCACGCCGGACGGCCCCATCTTCTGCAGCGCGAACCCCACGAGCAGTGCGATGAACAATGTCTGCAGGATGTTGCCCTCGGTCAGTGCGGAGAGCATCGACGTCGGAATGATCCCGAGGACGAAGTTGACCGACCCGCCCTCGCCCTCGCCCTTCGGTGCCTCGACGCTCCCGCTGGAGATGTTCAGTCCCTCGCCGGGCTGGATGATGTTGCCGACCACCAGCCCGATGGCCAGCGCGAACGTGGACATGATCAGGAAGTAAGCGAGCGCCAGGCCGCCGACCTTGCCGACCGTCGCCGCCTTGGCGATGGAACCGACGCCGAGCACGATGGTGCAGAAGATGATCGGCGCGATCATCATCTTGATCAGCGCGATGAACCCCGTACCCAGCGGTTTCAGCGCAACGGCGACCTCCGGAGCCACGAAACCGAGGATGGCGCCGAGGACCACGGCGACGATCACGGCGATATACAGGAAGTGCGTGTGGTCCTTTTTCTTGGCGGGCGCGGCCGCCGGCGCGCGCTGTTCCGGGGGCAGCTGGTGCGAGGAAGACATTGCAGACTCCTTTGTCAGAACCGGTCTTGCCTGCTCCTCCAAATGTCCCACCGGGGACACGCCAGCACCATAGAAGCTGCCGATTCCGTGCCCTTTGCGCCTGTCTAGCGCGGCGCCCCGCGCGTAAAATGGGCGGCATCACCAGGGGCCCGCCTCGGTGACTCCTGGTCCGATCCGGACGGAGACCCCCGTGCACCCCCAACCAGCCCCTCGTTCCGCAATGCGCCCGCCCCTCGGCCGTACCGCCGCAGGCCTGCTGGGTGCAGCCGCGCTCCTCGTATCAGCCGGTTCCGCGCCGGCCTTTTCCAACAACGACGACGACCGCTCCGAGGTCATCAAGCTCCCCGGTGCGTCCTCGGCCGAAGGCATCGCCGCCGACGACGACGGCACGTTCTACGCCGGCGACCTGTTCAAAGGCGACATCTTCCTCGGCGACCTGGACGAGGGAACCGCGGAGCAGTTCATCGACGCGCCCGCCGGCAGGATGGCGCTCGGCATGGACCTCGACACCCGCAGCGACACCCTCGCCGTGGCCGGCGGCACCACCGGCGACGCCTACTTCTACGACGTGGACGACGGCGACACTATCGCGACCGTAGCCCTCACCAAGGACGCCAACGCCTTCATCAACGACGTCATCTTCACCGGCGGCGGCGCCTGGTTCACCAATTCGGTCAAGGGCGAGCTGTACTTCGTCCCGGTGGACAGAGACGGCGACATCGGGGACGTCGAAACCCTCGCCCTCACGGGGCCCGCCGCAAAAATCACCGGCGACTTCAACCTGAATGGCATCGCCGCCACCGACGACGATGACACCCTGATCGTCGCCCACACCGCCAACAAGGCGGTCTACACCGTGGACACCAACGACGGCGAGAGCCGGGTCATCGCGGGCGTCAAGGTTCCGTACGCGGACGGCATCGAGCTCGACGGCCGAACCCTCTGGGTCGTGCAGAACTTCGACAACAAGATCACCCGCTGGCGCCTCGATTCCGACCTCGAGAGCGGCAGGCTCAGGGACACCATCACCGACAAGGCCTTCCAAGTCCCGACCACGGCCGCCCGGGTCGGCGACCAGCTGCTGGCCGTCAACGCCAAGTTCGACACCGGCCTGCCGCCGAAGGCCAAGGAGTTCGAGGTGGTCGTCGTCGACGCCTACGGCGACGACTGACATCCTTCCGCGACGCGGCCTGGGCTGTCCTGGCGCGACGCGGAACGGCCGGCGCCACGACGCCCGGGTACGAGAGCAGCCCGGGCCTCGTGGCCCGGGCTGCGTCCCATTCCTGCTGCTTCGTTGGCCGCCGGTTAGCCGGCCGCTGTCTCGGCGGGCGACGCCTTCAAGGCGAGGTGCTGCTTGACCGCCTCGGCTAGGCCTTCCGCGACGGCCTGGGCGGTGTCCATGTCCGCAGCCTCGACCATCACGCGGACCACGGGCTCGGTACCGGAGGGGCGCAGCAGCACCCGGCCGGTCTCGCCGAGTTCGCGGGAGGCCTCCTCGACGGCCAGCTGCAGGCCGACATTGGTCTTCACCGCGGCCTTGTCCACGCCCTTGACGTTGATCAGCACCTGCGGCAGCCGGTTCATCGCCTTCGCCAGGTCCGAGAGCGGGCGACCGGTCTTGGCGATCTGCGCCGCCAGCTGCAGGCCGGTCAGGACGCCGTCGCCGGTGGTCGCGTGGTCCGAGAAGATCACGTGACCGGACTGCTCCCCGCCGAGCGAGTAACCGTTGGCGCGCATGCTCTCGAGCACGTAGCGGTCCCCCACCGCGGTCTCTTCGATCCGGATCCCGGCCTCCCGCAGCGCGAGCTTCATGCCCAGGTTGCTCATCACGGTCGCTACGAGCACGTTGTCCTTCAGCTTGCCCGCGTCCTTCAGAGCCAGGGCGAGGATGGTCATGATCTGGTCGCCGTCGACCACGATGCCCTGCTCGTCCACGGCCAGGCAGCGGTCCGCGTCGCCGTCGTGCGCGATGCCCAGGTTCGCGCCGTGCTTGACCACGGCCTCCTGCAGCTGCTCCAGGTGGGTCGAGCCCACGCCGTCGTTGATGTTCAGCCCGTCCGGCTCCGCACCGATCACTATGACCTGCGCGCCGGCGTCCGCGAAGACCTGCGGCGAACACCCGCTCGCGGCACCGTGGGCGCAGTCCAGCACAATCTTCAGCCCATCCAGGCGGGCCGGCAGGGTCTGCAGCAGATGCACGATGTAGCGGTCCTCGGCGTCGGAGAAACGCTGGATCCGGCCGACCTCGGCACCCGTCGGGCGGCGCCGCTCGGCCTTCATCTCGGCCTCGATCGCGTCCTCGACCTCGTCCGGCAGCTTGTGCCCGCCGCGCGCGAAGAACTTGATCCCGTTATCCGGCGCCGCATTGTGCGACGCGGAGATCATCACGCCGAAATCCGCGCCCAGGTCCGCCACGAGGTAGGCCGCTGCCGGCGTCGGCAGCACACCGGCGTCGAACACATCCACCCCGGCACTGGCCAGGCCGGCCGAAACCGCCGCGCTGATGAACTCGCCGCTGGCCCGCGGGTCCCGCGCCACCACGGCCACCGGCCTCTTGCCCGCCGGAACCTGCTCGTGGCCCAGCACCACGGCAGCAGCCTGGGAAACCTCCATGGACAGCTCGGCGGTAATCAAACCATTGGCCAAACCGCGGACACCATCGGTACCAAATAATCTAGACATCGCTAGCCATTTTACGGGAGCAGGGGCGCGAAAACTGACATGTCCCCCGCCGTCGCGGCGTTTGCACGCTCCAATCCGCGCCAGCACGGGACAGTGGTTTGCTACACATTAGGACGCCGCCGCCGTCGTTCTCCCCCTGCCGGATGCAGGCGTTCCCCGCCGACCGCAGTCGATCTTCGGGTTAAAGCGGAGCACCCCGCCCGGTGGAAAACCACTGGACGGGGTGCCGCTGCAGTCCGGGATGGGCCCGGCGAAGCAGGTTTAGCGCTTCGAGTACTGCGGAGCCTTGCGGGCCTTCTTGAGACCGGCCTTCTTGCGCTCGATGATGCGAGCGTCGCGGGTCAGGAAGCCGGCCTTCTTCAGGGTCGGACGGTTGTTTTCCCGGTCGATCTCGTTCAGCGCACGGGCAACACCCAGGCGCAGCGCACCGGCCTGGCCGGAGGGGCCGCCGCCGTGGATGCGGGCGATAACGTCGTAAGCGCCTTCCAGTTCCAGGATCTTGAACGGATCGTTCACTTCCTGCTGGTGCAGCTTGTTCGGGAAGTAGTTGGCCAGCTCGCGGTCGTTGATGGTCCACTTGCCCGAACCCGGGAC
Organism: Arthrobacter sp. USHLN218; assembly: GCF_037144715.1. Classification (NCBI taxonomy): domain Bacteria; kingdom Bacillati; phylum Actinomycetota; class Actinomycetes; order Micrococcales; family Micrococcaceae; genus Arthrobacter; species Arthrobacter sp. USHLN218. The sequence continues at coordinate 382,838 of NZ_JBBCYT010000002.1, read as the reverse complement.
AACGCGGACGCGGGCAACGGCTTCCTTGCGGCGGCCGACGGCGGAGCCGGCCACGGTCAGGGCCGGGCGCTCCTTGACAACGGTCTCGGAAGCGGGAGCGCTCTCCGAGGTGTAGCTGGTGAGGTTCTCGCCCTCGTTGTTCAGCTCTTCAGTATTCTGAGCCACGGTTCTCCTTGAATAAATTCTTTAGCTAGGTGGCCAGGACTACTGGGCGACCTGGGTGATTTCGAAGGACTTCGGCTGCTGGGCACCGTGCGGGTGCTCCGGGCCTGCGTAGACCTTCAGCTTCGACAGCTGCTGGGCAGCCAGGGAGTTCTTCGGCAGCATGCCCTTGATGGCCTTCTCAACTGCGCGCACCGGGTTCTTTTCCAGCAGCTCGGCGTAGTTGACGGAGGACAGGCCACCCGGGTAACCGGAGTGGCGGTAGGCACGCTTCTGTTCGAGCTTGGCGCCGGTCAGGGCTACCTTCTCAGCGTTGATGATGATGACGAAATCGCCCATGTCCATGTGAGGAGCAAAGGTCGGCTTGTGCTTTCCGCGCAGCAGTGTTGCGGTCTGGCTGGCAAGACGACCCAGGACAACGTCGGTGGCGTCAATGACGTGCCACTGGCGGTTGATATCGCCGGGCTTCGGAGTGTACGTACGCACGGTTTTGGCCTTCGTTTCTTGTTTGCAAGTAGCGGCGCGCCCAGTCGGGCACGCACACAAGTTCTCTCATGCGCTACCGGAATCTCAGGTGAGGACTGAAATGTAACCAGTGGTCCAAGAGGCCCCGGCCAGGTCCGCGGATCAGGTAGCCCTGCAACCGGGCAAACACACAGACATGGACGCATCGAGGTTGGACACGCACAACAGCTACCAAGGATATCGTGCAGCCCTACTAAAGGTCAAAGGGAGGGTTCCTGCTCTGCCCCCCACAGGCCGGCTGCGCAGGATCTCGTTCGCCCCGCATCGAACGAGACACGCCGATAGTTCCAGAATCACATAACGGTTTGATAACAACAACAAAAACAGCTTGGTTAAACCTTGTACTTTTCGTTTACTATGGATTTCGGTTGGGGGCCATATTCAACTCCTTCGAGACTTCCCTCTCGGAATAGTTGGGGGCATTTCTGCGGTATCTCCCTGCCATCAGTAATGAATCCGTGTAATGACTTCCCGGTCATTCTCACCTCAGGAGTTGAATCCAATGCTCGGACTGTACTTGAACGCGCGCAATTTCGTCACCAACCGCCTCTCCCGCGAAGAAAAGGGCGCCACTGCCGTTGAATACGGCATCATGGTCGCCCTCATCGCCGTCGTCATCATCACTGCAGTCACCCTGCTCGGCGGCGGCATTCAAGATATGTTTACTGAAGCGCAATGCAAGATCAACGGTGGCACATTCACTGCGGTTGCGGCTGGTGCCAAAGCCGGAACTGCAACCTGCGCCCCGTAATCAAGCCGCGGTCGAGCCTGGTTGTTGGGGCTGTCCATTTGAAAGCAGCTGGACAGCCTCAACAATCCTCGATGATCGTCCTGAATGATGCGGAGTACTTCTGAACGGGGTGCGGCAGCAGTGGAATTCGCGCTGGCCGTACCGTTACTGTTGCTAATTCTCTTAGGAATATTAGAGTTCGGGCGTGCCTACAACACGCAGATATCTCTGACCCAGGCTGCTCGTGAAGGTGTGCGGGTCATGGCAATCGAGGACGATGCTTCTCTAGCAGAAGCTTCAACAATTCAAGCGGCTGCGACGTTAGATCCCGCTCGCATGGTTATCGAAATTGAGTCACGCGATCCATCTTTGAGTGGTCCTGTGACGGTCAATGAGTGTAAGCCTGGGCATCAGGCAACAGTGCGCGTCACGTATAATCTGCAGACGCTGACAGGCTTTATCGCACCCTTCAGTCTGACGGGACAAGGGGTCATGAGATGCGGCGGGTGAAGAAGGCCGAGAACGATGATGGTGCGACAGCCGTATTGGTAGCCATTCTCTTGGTGGTATTACTGGGGTTTGTTGCACTAGCCGTTGACCTCGGGCGTCTTTATGCAGAAAAGGCTCAGCTTCAGAATGCCGCAGATGCAACGGCACTATCCATCGCCAAGTCTTGCGCTGATGCACCAGGCAGCACTCTCTGCCTCGCTCCAACTACACACGCGGAGACCTTGGCACAAGAGAACGTCAACGACGGCACAGTAAGAATTGTCAAAGCAGACACCTCTGTCCCCAACCGTGTGAGTGTGACCACCGGGACGAAGGACAATAGCGGCGAATCGCTGCCGTATCTGTTTGCTCCAATACTTGGTCTGACAGGAACTGACGTTCGTGCCTCGGCAACTGTGGCTGCGGGTGGCATCTCGGCAGGCCCGGCGGCTTTTCCCCTGGCGTTTTCGGAGTGTCAGTTCACGCTGTCCGGCGGAGTACAACTCATCGCCAGTAAAGGCGTGACCATGCCTGGATGCACATCCAAGAGCGGCAACGTCATTCCTGGAGGGTTCGGTTACCTCAAGTCACCGGACCCTACAAAGTGCGATGTTTATGCCCAGGCCTCGACAACCATCGGCGTTCCCAGCGACACGGGCAATGCCAGCCCTTCAATGTGCGAGGCGCTTCTCGAAAAGTGGATGAGCGCACTGGAGCAACCGGATGGAGAAGTCGTTGTCCTGCTGCCCGTATTCGATAAGGCCGAAGGCGCAGTCGGAACTGGATCCGGCGGGAAGTACTTCATAAAGAGCTTCGCCGCTTTCAGCGTCATGGGTTGGAAGTTCAGTGGTGGCGATTGGAAGGCGTCCAAGCCGATGGAAGATCCATACCTCTACAAGAACGCAGAGTTCGTTGGGCAGAAATGTACCGGCGACTGCCGAGGAATCATCGGCAAGTTTATTCGATTCGCAACACTCGACGAGGACTTCAAGACGGGTGGCACCAGTGAACTGGGCGCAAACCGAATCTTCTTCACCAAGTGACTAATTCAGGATTGGGGAACTAATGAAGTCACGTCTCGTAGCTGCCATCGGCGCGGCCCTTTTGGCGATAGTAGGTGCACTACTGATATTTGCATATGTAGGCAACGCCGATGATCGAGCCATGGCAGATATGCAACCTGCCTCCGTCCTCGTCGTGAAGACTGCGGTACCTGCCGGCACTCCCGTCGAATCTCTCAGCGCTTCAGTGACAGAAACGACTCTTCCTGCCTCAGCAGTTGCCCCCTCCGCGATAACAGACCTGTCCGAGAGTGCAGGGAAGGTTACCGCTGCAGATCTGGTACCTGGTGAGCAACTACTTAACGAACGACTCGTTGCTCCTGAGGACGTTCAGACAGCCGGAGCGGTCAATGTCCCGAAAGGGCTACAGGAAGTCTCCTTTCAGTTGGAACCGCAACGCGTTGCAGGAGGTCGTCTCGCGGCTGGAGAGCACGTCGGTGTCTATATCTCGATGGATAAGGGCGGTCTCGAAGCCAGTCCCGACAAGGAAACGACGCAACTCGTGGTCAGGAAAGCGCTTCTGACAGCCATCCAGCGTGCCCCACAGCCGGTGACTGAGGGGGGCGCGACCGATGCGCAAGCGCTGCCGGAAGGGTCAATGCTTGTCACCGTCGCAGTCGACGACAAAGCGGCACAGAAAATCGTGTTCGCAGCAGAATTCGCGAAGATTTGGCTGAGCAAGGAGCCTGAGGACGCAAAGGAAAGCAAGCCCGAAGTGGTTCAGCGCTCCGAGGTCTACCGATGAGCCGCTTCATTTTCATCGGTTCGGACAGTGCTTTCGAGGAGAAGCTACGTCTGGCCGTCGCGGGCGGGCTGCCGGGAGAGATCACCACTTTCAGTCCGGACGCAGCGGCGATGCAGCCAAGGGAACTGCTGTCCTTCGTCACCGGTGAGCGTCCGGAGGTCCTGATCCTAGGGCCGGGTCTTCCCGTCGAGGACGCACTGCGCCTAGCAACGGTTTTCGACGTGCAGTTTCCTGAGATCAGCACCGTTCTAGTCGCTGAGGGCACCCCCGACCTGATTCTGCAGGCCATGCGCTCGGGAATCCGCGATCTGCTGAACCCTATGGCTGACATTCCCTCAATTCGCGTTCTGTTGGAAAGGGCGTGCCAGGTTTTCGCCAGCCGCTTCCGGCTCGAACAGCCGGGCACAATCCAGCCACAGGAGCAGGGGATGGTCATCGGTGTGGTCTCGCCGAAGGGCGGGGTAGGCAAGACGACGATCGCCACTAATGTCGCGGTGGGACTGGGCAAGATGGCCCCGATGAACGTTGTCTTGGTGGATCTCGATCTCCAGTTCGGCGATGTTGCCTCCAGCCTGTACCTGAATCCCGAGCACACCATCCTCGATGCTGTTTCCAATCCTGCGAGCCAGGACGCTATGGTCTTGAAAGCGTTCCTGACCGTCCATCCCGCGAACATCTACGCCTTGTGTGCACCGCTGGACCCGGTGGCAGCCGACTTCGTCTCTGCCAATCAGGTGACCCACTTGCTGCGGCAGTTGACCGCCCAGTTCCGCTACGTCGTCGTCGACACCGGCCCCGGGCTGACCGAGCACGCCCTCGCCGCCTTGGAGCAGTGCACGGACGCCATCTGGGTGGCCGGGATGGATGTCTCCAGCGTCCGCAGCCTGCGCCTGGGAACTGATGTACTCCGCAAGCTGGAACTGCTGCCGGAGCATCGTCACGTGGTGCTGAACTTTGCGGACACGAAGTCCGGACTTGCGGTCCGGGACGTCGAGGCGAGCCTGAACGCTCCGGTCGACATCGCGCTCCCCCGCTCGAAGGCGCTGAGCTACGCGACGAACCGCGGTGTTCCTGTGCTGCAGGAGGACGTTAAGGACCCGGCCACCAAAGGGTTGAAGTCCTTGGTGGAACGCTTTGATCCGGCTTGGCGGGAGAAACGCCGGAGCCTTCACCGCAGGGCGGTGCTTCAATGAAGCTCTCCGAACGGCTGGGTGCCCTGACCCCGACTCAGCCGGAGTCGCTCCCGTCGCCCGCGGTGGTTCCTGCGCTTGTCCCGCCAGTTGCCGCCAGGCCCAAGCCTGCCCTCGTCGCGGCAGACCCGGTAGTTGCGCCGGTGGATGCCTTAGCAGGACTAAAGCAGCGGGCTGCGACGGCATTGTTCGACCGTATGGGTGCCAGGATCAGCGACACCTCGATGACCGAAGAGGACCTTCGGGCGATGGCCCGCGAGGAACTGGGCCAGATCATCGACGAGGAACAGGTGCCGCTCTCTGTCGAAGAGCGCCGTCGCCTCATCCGCGATGTCGCTGACGACGTCATGGGCTACGGGCCGTTGCAGCGCTTCCTCGATGACGAGAGCGTCACCGAAATCATGGTGAACCGGATGGACCAGATCTACGTCGAGCGCAAGGGGCACGTCACCTTAACTGACGCGCGTTTCGGCTCCGAGGAGCATCTGCGCAAGGTTATTGAACGGATCGTGTCCAAGGTTGGACGACGGATTGACGAGTCCTCGCCTCTGGTTGACGCGCGTCTCGAAGACGGGTCGCGCGTCAATGCGGTCATCCCACCCCTGGCTGTGAATGGGTCCTCGCTGACGATCCGTAAATTCAGCAAGGTGCCTCTGACAGTCCAAAACCTCATCAACTTCGGGACGATGACTCCCGAAATGGCCGAACTGCTCGATGCCTGCGTCAAGGCCAAGCTCAACATCATCGTCTCCGGCGGCACCGGCACAGGTAAGACGACGCTGCTGAACGTGCTGTCGTCATTCCTCCCCGAGTCCGATCGGATCGTTACCATCGAGGATGCCGTGGAGCTACAGCTTCAACAGCAGCACATCGTGCGGCTTGAAAGCCGGCCTCCGAACACCGAGGGCAAGGGCGCCGTGACAATTCGCGACCTCCTGCGGAACTCACTGCGTATGCGACCCGACCGAATCGTGGTGGGCGAGGTCCGCGGCGGCGAATCGCTCGACATGCTGCAGGCCATGAATACCGGTCATGACGGTTCGCTCTCGACCGTGCACGCAAACTCGCCGCGTGACGCCGTGGCCCGCCTCGAGACTCTGGTGCTGATGGCCGGAGTGGATCTGCCGCTCCGCGCGATCCGCGAACAGATTGCCTCCGCAGTGGACCTGATCATCCAGATCGCACGCCTGCGCGACGGCACGCGACGGATCACCCATGTCACCGAGGTCCAGGGCATGGAGGGTGACGTTGTCACGCTCCAGGACGCCTTCGTATTCGACTACTCCGCCGGCGTCGGTCCCGACGGCCGTTTCCTGGGCCGGCCGGTACCGACGGGCATCCGGCCCCGTTTCATCGAGCGGTTCGAGGACATGGGCGTCACCGTTTCCCCCGCTGTCTTCGGCCAGCAGTCACGACTGGGCGGGAGGCACTAGCCATGCCTCTGCTACTCATGTTGGGAGTCGTACTCGTGCTGGCCGGAATCCTGCTGGGGTTCACGGTCCTGCAACCGCAAGCAGCAACGTTGCCGCGCGACCGCCGGCGGCCGTTTGAGGAAGAATCCACCTCCAAGCTGTCACGCTTTGCGGGTGCCGCGGTACGTCTGCTTGAGGAGCAACTGAAGCGACGCCCTACCCGAATCTATCGGCGTGAACTGCTGGAACTGGCCGGTCTCAAACTAAGCCAGGCTGACTACATCATCCTAGTCACCGCGGGAACGCTCGTTGCCGGGGCCGTGGGAACCCTCCTGCGCGGCTTTGGGCTTGGGCTGCTGTTTGGGCTGGTGTCACCGTTCCTTGCACACTTCGTGTTAGTAATCCTGATCAGCCAGCGCCGTGCGAAGTTCGATTCGCAGATGGGCGACCTTTTGCAGTTGCTAAGCGGCGGTCTGCGGGCCGGCCACAGTATCCTGCGAGCCATCGACGCCGCCGCGGCGGAGGCCGATGCTCCCACGTCCGAGGAAATGCGGCGCGTCATCACCGAAACAAGCTTGGGCAAGGACCTGCTTGAATCGCTGATGGATACGGCGCAGCGGATGGAGAGCGAGGACTTCACCTGGATTGCCCAGGCGATCCAGATCAACCGCGAGGTCGGCGGCGATCTGGCCGAGGTGCTCGACCAGGTCAACGGAACGATCCGGGAGCGCGCCGAAATCAAGGGCCAGATCAAGGCTCTCTCGGCCGAGGGCAAGTTCTCCGCGTACATCCTGATGGCCCTGCCGATCGGCATTGTCGTGATGCTGAGCGTGGTAAATCCGGGCTACGTTGGTGTCCTTTTCTCCGAGCCCCTCGGCTGGGTCATGATCGGCGTATCTATCATCCTGATGATCGTCGGCGGACTGTGGCTTCGCAAGATCATCGACCTGAAGTTCTGACGGGGCGGGATTATGAGTCCAACAGTCTTACTGGGAACCCTGCTGCTCGGCGGATCCCTCGGCTACTTGTCCTGGCTGCTCCTTTCGAATGACAAGAGGGGCCGCCGCGCGGTCCTACGGAACCTCAAGCGCGGTTTCGAGGTGGGTGAGAACGGCAAGCAACGCGACCTTGGATTCTTCTACCGGCTGGGCTGGAAGCTCACTCCGGCCGGGTACGTACAGAAGCTCGACCGGTTGCTGGCCTTGGCCGGGCGTCCTGCATCCATGCCGCTGGAAAAGCTCCTGGCATCGAAGCCTGCCCTAGGGATAGCCGGAGGAGTGCTCGCGTTTCTGATGATCAGCGCGAACCTCAGTTCCACGATGGTTCTGCTCGGACTATTCCTCAGCGTTCTCAGTTACTTCATTCCGGACCTCATGCTCTACAGCAAGGGGCAGGAACGGCAGCAGAAGCTGCAACTGGAGCTGGCTAATACTTTGGACCAGATGCTGATTTCAGTGGAGGCCGGGCTGGGTTTCGAGGCGGCCATGGCCCGTGCGGGCGCGAATGGCAAGGGGCCGCTTGCTGACGAGCTGGTCCGTACCTTGCAGGACATGCAGGTGGGCAGGAGCCGCCGCGAGTCCTACCTAGCTCTGGCCGACCGCACGAACGTGCCGGAACTGCGCAGCTTTGTGAAGGCGATTGTGCAGGCCGACGCCTACGGCATTGCCCTCAGCGGCGTGCTGCGGACTCAGGCGAAGGTCATGCGTGTCAAGCGGCGGCAGCGGGCCGAGGAGAAGGCGATGAAGCTGCCGGTGAAGGTGCTCTTCCCGCTGATGTTCTTCATCTTCCCGGTGCTGTTCATCGCGATCCTGGGACCGGCCGTCATCAACGCCATCAACACCTTCAGCGGCCAGTAGGCCGACGTAGGCTCGGACGGTGGACGTGATTGTCGTGGGTGGTGCAGCCCTCCTCGGAGCGGCGGCGGGCTGGTTCGTCTTTCCGCTTGCGCAGCGGGAGGAACGGACGGCGGTGCCGCGGAGCTGGCGGGTGCAGATGGCCGTGGGGTCTGGGCTGCTGTGCGGGCTGATGGCTTGGTTCTTTGGAGCAAGTGCGGTGCTGCCGGCGTTCTGCTATTTGGCGGTGATGGGGGTCCTGCTGGGTGCGATTGATGCTCGGCACAAGCTGCTGCCGAATCGGTTGGTGCTGCCGTTCCTGGTTGGGGCGCTGGTTCTGTTGGGCTCGGCAGCGGCGGTGTCCGGGGCCTGGTTGCAGTTGCTGGGGGGCTTGCTTGGCGGGGCGGCGCTGTTTGCCTTGTACCTGGTCATGGCATTGATCAAGCCAGGCGGAATCGGCCTGGGCGACGTGAAGCTAACGGCCGTGGTGGGGCTGTACGCAGGCTACCTGGGCCTCGATGCGTGGTTGCTAGTGCTAGTTGGGGCGTTCCTGCTGAACGCTGTGGCCATTGTGGTGCTGATGCTGGCGAGGGTGCTCAACCGGAACTCGGACATTCCATTTGGGCCGGCAATGATTGCGGCTACCTTGCTTGCACCGATGCTTGCTTGAAATTTTTGTAAGTCTCCGCCGGGGGCCGGGGTGCCCGGCCGCATCAGACCAACAACCCTTGACTTACTCCGACTCAGCGGTCCGCATGGCGCGGGTCTGCTCGGCGCGTTCGAGGAGCGCGCTGGCCGGCGGGTAGGCCACTTCCTCGAGGACGAGCGGGTGCGGGGGCGCGAGCTTGGTCTTGGAGTCGCGGACCTGGGAGGCGAGGCGTTCGGCGAGCCAGGCGGGCTCCTGCTCCCCCGAGCCGACCATGAGCGAGGCGCCGACCAGGGCCCTGACCATGTTGTGGCAGAAGGCGTCGGCCTGCACCGAGGCGGTGATGACGCCGTCGTCCCCACGCTTGAATTCGAGGTGCTGGAGTTCGCGGATGGTGGTGGAGAACTCCCGCGGTTTACAGAAGGACAGGAAGTCGTTAACACCCAGGATCCGGCTCCCGGCATCGTTCAGGAGCTCGACGTCCAGCGCGTGCTTATGCCAGAGAGTGATGTTGCGCGCGAGCGGATCCCAGTTCGCGGGGCGGTCGGCGATGCGGTAGCTGTAGCGCCGCCACAGGGCGGAGAACCGGGCGTCGAAGCCCTCCGGGGCCAGCCCGGTGGTGTGGACTTCGATGGCGCCGGCGAGGTCGCGGTACGGGACGGGCGCGCCGACCCGGCCGCCGAGGACCTTGGCCAGGACTCCGCGCAGCCGGCGGACCAGGGACTCTGCGGGGTCGATGTCGCGGCCGCGGGCCAGGGCCTCCCACTCCCCCGGCTCCAGATCGAAGTGCACCACCTGCCCCCGGGCGTGGACTCCCGCGTCGGTGCGTCCGGCGACGGTCAGCCGGACCGGGCGCCGGATCAGGGTGGCGAGGGCTTCCTCGACGGCCCCCTGCACGGTCAACAGACCGGGCTGCACGGCCCACCCGCTGAACGCCCCGCCGTCGTACGCCAGATCCATCCGGACACGCAGAAGCCCGCCGTCCGGATTGGGGACGGCGGGCTTCTGTGAGGTCATACCCTCCAGTTTAGAGGGAAGGAGAAGCTACTTCTTCTCCTCGGCCTCCGGGGCTTCCTCGGCGGATTCGGCCGACGGAGCGGACTCTGCCGATTCGGCAGACTCAGCGGACTCGGCGGATTCCGGCGACTCGGTCTCGGCAGCTTCCTCAGCAACCGGAGCCGGCGCGGCGGTCTCGGCGGCCTTCTCGGCTTCCTTGACTACGGCCTGCTTCGGGGACAGCGGCTCCAGCACCAGTTCGATGACGGCCATGGGGGCGTTGTCGCCCTTGCGGTTGCCGATCTTGGTGATGCGGGTGTAGCCGCCTTCGCGGTTCTCCACTGCCGGGGCGATGCCGGTGAACAGCTCGTGGACGATGCCCTTGTCGCTGATCGTGGCGAGCACGCGGCGGCGGGCAGCCAGGTCTCCGCGCTTGGCGAAGGTGATCAGGCGCTCGGCGTAGGGGCGCAGGCGCTTGGCCTTGGTCACGGTGGTGGTGATCCGCTTGTGCTCGAAGAGCGCTGCTGCCAGGTTGGCGAGCATCAGGCGCTCGTGAGCCGGACCGCCTCCGAGGCGCGGACCCTTAGGGGGGGTAGGCATTTCTTTATCTCCTCATATGGTGCCGTTTGGCGCTACCTAGCACCACGACGGCGAATTCCTGCGTTTTAGAGTTCGTCCTCGCCGAAGGCTTCTTCGTCCTCTTCGATGGCGGCAGCGCGGGCGGCCAGGTCGAATCCTGGAGGGGAATCCTTCAGGGACAGACCCAGTTCGACAAGCTTTGCCTTGACCTCGTCGATGGACTTCGCACCGAAGTTGCGGATGTCCATCAGGTCGGCCTCGGAGCGGGCAACGAGCTCACCCACGGTGTGGATGCCCTCACGCTTGAGGCAGTTGTAGGAACGCACGGTCAGCTCGAGGTCCTCGATGGGCAGAGCCATGTCGGCAGCCAGGGCGGCGTCCGTCGGGCTCGGGCCGATCTCGATACCTTCAGCCTGCGTGTTCAGCTCGCGGGCCAGGCCGAACAGCTCGACCAGGGTGGTTCCGGCAGAGGCGACGGCGTCGCGCGGTGCGATGGAATCCTTGGTTTCGACGTCGACGATCAGGCGGTCGAAGTCGGTGCGCTGCTCAACACGGGTCGCCTCAACCTTGAAAGTGACCTTCAGGACCGGCGAGTAGATGGAGTCAACCGGGATGCGGCCGATCTCCGAGTCGCCGGACTTGTTCTGGGCTGCGGAAACGTAACCGCGGCCGCGCTCGATGGTCAGTTCGAGCTCGAACTTGCCCTTTTCGTTCAGGGTGGCGATGTGCAGGTCCGGGTTGTGGAATTCCACGCCGGCCGGCGGGGCAATGTCCGCAGCGGTGACGACGCCGGGGCCCTGCTTGCGCAGGTAGGCCACGACGGGCTCGTCATGCTCGGAGGAGACTGCCAGGTTCTTGATGTTCAGGATGATCTCGGTGACATCTTCCTTGACACCCGGAACGGTGGTGAACTCGTGCAGGACCCCGTCGATCCGGATGCTGGTAACGGCGGCACCGGGGATCGAGGACAGCAGGGTACGGCGGAGGGAGTTACCAAGGGTGTAGCCGAAACCCGGCTCCAGCGGCTCGATGACGAACCGGGAGCGGCTGTCCGCTACTACTTCTTCGGTAAGAGTTGGGCGCTGTGCAATGAGCACTTAGATTTCCTTTCAGCGAGCGTCCGCTATATGACGCAACACGAATTGGTGGAAAAGGGCGGCTAGTCAGCCGGAAGTGGCCCCTTCGGCCGCTGCCCGGATCCCCGCGAGGGAACCCGGCCAGCGGCCGAGGGAACGACGAAACGGCTAATTAGACGCGGCGGCGCTTCGGGGGACGGCATCCGTTGTGGGCGCTGGGGGTGACGTCCTGGATGGAGCCGACCTCGAGGCCAGCGGCCTGCAGCGAGCGGATGGCGGTTTCGCGTCCGGAGCCCGGGCCCTTCACGAAGACGTCGACCTTCTTCAGGCCGTGCTCCTGGGCACGCTTTGCAGCGGACTCAGCAGCCATCTGCGCGGCGAACGGGGTGGACTTGCGGGAGCCCTTGAAGCCAACCTCGCCGGCCGAAGCCCAGGAGATGACCGCACCGGTCGGGTCCGTGATGGACACGATGGTGTTGTTGAAGGTGCTCTTGATGTGCGCCTGTCCGAGCGCAATATTCTTCTTATCCTTGCGACGCGGCTTACGCACCGCTCCACGAGTCTTGGGGGGCATGTATTTCTCCTACAAAGGTTGTTTGGTAGCTAGAGGGCCAGCTGTTTAGCGGGTCTTCTTCTTGCCGGCGACGGTGCGCTTCGGGCCCTTGCGGGTACGAGCGTTGGTCTTGGTGCGCTGTCCGCGGACGGGCAGGCCACGGCGGTGGCGGAGGCCTTCGTAGCTGCCGATCTCGACCTTGCGGCGGATGTCGGCGGCGACCTCGCGGCGGAGGTCACCTTCTACCTTGTAGTTGCCCTCGATGAAGTCACGCAGCTGCACGAGCTCCGCGTCGGTGAGGTCCTTTACGCGGGTGTCCGGGTTGATCCCGGTCTCCGCGATGGTCTGCTCTGCACGGGTCTTACCCACGCCGTAGATGTAAGTCAGGGCGATGATTACCCGCTTTTCGCGGGGAATATCTACGCCAGCGAGACGAGCCATATTGGCGGTTCTCCTTGTTGTATCCGGAGGTCTGAAACAGCACCGTCCCTGTTGTCCAGGTCCCCGGCCTCCGTACCGGGGGTGTGCAGGTTACCCTGCGGTGCTGCCTTATTGAGTTACTACGCGCGGGAGCGCCCCTGCCGAAGCAGGGAGCTTAGCCCTGGCGCTGCTTGTGGCGCGGGTTCTCACAGATCACGATGACGTTACCCTTGCGACGAATCACCTGGCACTTGTCACAAATCCGCTTGACGCTCGGCTGGACCTTCATGGTTTTCCTTTGCGTTATTTGCAGTTGTTGCTTGCGTAACTACCTCGGCCCGCAGTTGCCCGCGGGAATCGGTCTTTACTTGTAGCGGTAGACGATACGGCCCCGCGAGAGGTCGTACGGGCTGAGTTCCACTACTACCCGGTCCTCGGGGAGGATCCGGATGTAGTGCTGACGCATCTTTCCTGAGATGTGAGCAAGCACAACGTGTCCGTTAGTCAGCTCAACGCGGAACATCGCGTTGGGCAGAGCTTCCTGCACAGTGCCTTCAATCTCAATGACACCGTCTTTCTTAGCCATATCCTCCGCTAACGTCAGTAACCACCACAGTGTGGGGCTGGAATTTTTGGGTTTGTTCGCCTCGAAGCCTTCGACGAAAGCCGCCGTTTCCGGCGGTTTCGGACCCGGAACTGGGCACGAAAACAGAGACAACCAACAGACAACTCTACCCCAGAGGGTCGTTTAAGTTAAATCCGGATGCTTTGCAAGTACGACGGCGGGTGTCTCCACTGCTTCGGCACTCGCCACCGCGTCCGCTATGGCCAGGCGCACCGCCTCGGCCGCGAGGACCTGCAGGTCCATCCGCGGATCGCTGTCCGTTCCGGGAACGAGCTCGCGCCGGCACGTCGCCAGGGCGAAGACGACGTCGCCGTCGGCCAGGGTGTGCGAGGGACTCAGCGCGCGGGCCAGTCCGGCGTGCGCGGCCGACGCAGTCCGCTTGGCCTGCGCGGGATCCAGCACCGCGTTCGTGGCGACCACGCACAGTGTCGTGTTGAGCGGACCGGCCTGCGGCGGACCTGGTTCGGACGGCGTCCGGTCCGGGGCCGCCGTCCCGGGTACGCCCGCCCGCGCCTGTGCCCCGGTAGCTCCCGCGCGCGACACAACTTCCGGGGCGCCGGCGGCGTTGACCACCGCGAGGGCACCCACCACGATGTCCGCGTTGTCGCCGTCCATCCGCAGCGAGGCCGTCCCCACTCCCCCTTTGAAACGGCGCCGGTCCACGGCCGCGCCGGTCCCGGCGCCGACGTTGCCCCGCCGCACCGCAGCGAACTCCCGAGAGGCGCCCGCGGCCGCTGCGGCGTCGTACCCCATCTGTTCCGTGGGCCGGGCCATCACGTCCCCGCCCCGGCCCAGATCGTAGATCGCCGCCGCCGGAACGATAGGAACCACGGCCTCGCGCGTGCGGAAGCCCCGGCCCTGCTCCTCGCACCAGCGCTGGGCGCCGTGCGCCGCGATCAGACCGAACGTGCTCCCGCCGGCCAGCACCACCGCGTCGACCTCCGGCACCAGCGTCGTCGGATCCAGCGCGTCCGTCTCATGCGTGGCCGGCCCTCCCCCGCGCACATCCACGGACCCGATTGTCGCGGGCGGCGGCAGCACCACCGTCACGCCCGTCAGCCAGCCGTCGCCGATCCGCTCGACCTGGCCCACCCGGATCCCCGGCACGTCCGTTATGGATGACATGGCCTCATCCTGCCACGTGTCCACGCGACACGGCGCCGGGCTCAGTCGAGGGCGACGGGGGTGACGCCGAGCGGGGCGAGCTTGGCGACGCCGCCGTCCTCCGCGGTGAGCACCCAGATGCCGCGCTCGTGCACGGCGACGGTGTGCTCCCACTGGCAGGAGCGGGAGCCGTCGGTGGTGACGACGGTCCAGTCGTCGTCGAGGGTCTTCGTCTCGATGTCGCCGCGGACCAGCATGGGTTCGATGGCGAGGCACAGTCCGGGGCGGATCTTCGGGCCGCGGTGCTTGGTGCGGTAGTTGAGCACGTCCGGGGCCTGGTGCATGGCGGTGCCGATGCCGTGCCCGACGTAGTCTTCGAGGATGCCCAGCGGCTTGCCGGGGACGCTGCTGACGTAGTCGTCGATGGCGTTCCCGATGTCGCCGACCCGGGACCCGTTGGCCAGGGCGGCGATACCGCGCCACATGGCCTCTTCGGTGATGTCAGAGAGGCGCTGGTCCTCCGGGTCCGCCGTGCCGACGATCACGCCGCGGGCCGAGTCCCCGTGCCAGCCGTCGATGCTGCAGCCGCCGTCGATGGAAAGGATGTCGCCGTCCTCCAGGACCTTGCCGCCCGGGATGCCGTGGACGACTTCCTCGTTCACGGAGACGCAGACCGTCGCCGGGAAGCCGTGGTAGCCCTTGAAGTTGCTCTTGGCTCCTTCGGCGTCGAGCACAGCTTCGAAGGCGGCGTCGATGTCCGCGGTGGTGGCGCCGACGACGGCGGCTGCCTGGGCGGCGTCGAGGGCGCGGCTGACCACGAGGCCGGCTTTGCGCATCCGGCGGATCTGCTCGGTGGTCTTGTATTCGATGCTGGGCTGGCCGAATGCCATGTGCTGGATTCCTTCTGTTCCTGCTAAGGCCGCAGGCCCTGTCCGGACGAACAGGGCCTGCGGTTAAGGTTGATGCCTGGTTAGGCGGTGACGCTCTTGAGCGCGTCCATGATGCGGTCGGTGACCTCGTCGATCGGCCCGATGCCGTCCACCTTGGTCAGGATGCCGCGTTCGGCGTACCGGGCCACGACGGCCTCGGTCTGCTCGTGGTAGAGGTCCAGGCGGTGCCGGATGACCGTCTCGTTGTCATCGGCGCGGCCTTCGAGCTCCGCGCGGCTGAGGAGGCGCTTGACCAGTTCCTCGTCGTCGGCGGTCAGCTGCAGGACCACGTCCAGCGAGTCCTCGCTGTCCGCCAGGATGCTGTCCAGCTCCTCCACCTGCGCGGTGGTGCGCGGGTAACCGTCGAGCAGGAAGCCCGGCTCGACGTCGTCCTGCTTCAGGCGGTCGCGCACCATGTTGTTGGTGACGCTGTCCGGGACGAAGTCTCCCTTGTCGATGTACTTCTTGGCCTCGATGCCCAGCGGGGTCTCTTCCTTGACGTTGGCGCGGAAGATGTCACCGGTGGAAATGGCGACGATGCCCAGCCGCTCGGAAATGCGGGAGGCCTGGGTTCCCTTGCCCGAACCGGGCGGGCCAATAATGAGCATCTTCGTCATCGCAATAGTCCTTCGTAGTGGCGTTGCTGTAGCTGGGCATTGATCTGCTTGACCGTCTCAAGACCCACACCCACCATGATGAGGATCGAGGTTCCGCCAAACGGGAAGTTCTGGTTCGCGTTGATCAGCACCAGTGCGATCAGCGGAATCAGGGCCACGAGGCCGAGGTAGAGGGCACCCGGCAGCGTGATCCGGGCAAGCACGTAGGAGAGGTACTCCTCCGTGGGGCGGCCGGCGCGGATGCCCGGGATGAAGCCGCCGTACTTCTTCATGTTGTCCGCCGTCTCCTGCGGGTTGAACGTGATGGAGACGTAGAAGTAGGTGAAGAAGACGATCAGCAGGAAGTAGACCACCATGTAGAGCGGATGGTCCCCGCTGACCAAGTAGGTGTTGATCCAGTTGACCCATTCCGGCGGCGCCGTGGTGCCGTCCCTGGGCGTGTTGAACTGCGCCAGCAGTGTGGGCAGGTAGAGCATCGACGACGCGAAGATCACCGGGATGACGCCGGCCATGTTGACCTTGATCGGGATGTAGGTGCTGGTGCCGCCGACAGTGCGGCGGCCGACCATGCGCTTGGCGTACTGCACCGGGATGCGCCGCTGCGACTGCTCCACGAAGATGACGGCGGCGACCACGAACAGGCCGATGATGATCACGCCGATGAAGATGTTCACGCCCTGGGCGCGGAGGATCTCACCGAGCGAGGACGGGAAGCCGGCGGCGATCGAGATGAAGATCAGGATCGACATGCCGTTGCCGACGCCCTTCTCGGTCACCAGCTCGCCCATCCACATGATCAGGCCGGTACCGGCAGTCAGGGTGATGATGAGCAGGATGATCGTGACAAGGTTGTCGTCCGGGATGATCGGCACCGGGCAGTTGCCCAGCAGGGTGCCGCTGCGGGCCAGCGAGATCAGCGTGGTCGCGTTCAGCAGGCCGAGGGCGATGGTCAGGTAGCGCGTGTACTGGGTCAGCTTGGACTGGCCCTGCGCGCCTTCCTGGTGCAGTTCCTGGAACCGCGGGATCACCACGCGCAGCAGCTGCACGATGATGCTCGCCGTAATGTACGGCATGATGCCCAGGGCGAAGATGGACACCTGCAGCAGCGCGCCGCCGCTGAAGAGGTTCACGAACTGGTAGAGACCGCCCGTGGTGTTGCCCAACGCCAAACATTGCTGAACGTTGCCGTAATCAACACCGGGGGCCGGGATGAAGGCACCCATGCGGTAGATGGTGATGATACCGAGCGTGAACAACAACTTGCGTCGCAGGTCAGGCGTCCGGAATACCCGGCCAATTGCGCTAAGCAAGCGTCCTCCTGAAAGTCATTCGATGCCGCCGAGCGGCATTACACAAGAACCGAGTCTATCGGTTCAGCATGGACCGGCTGAACTCGGGCCGGTGAATACGGGCTTTTAACGAAAAGAAACTCTTGGTGGCCGGCTTGGACCGGCCACCAAGAGTTTACTCATGGGCTGTGGATGACCACTAGCGTCGGAATCTAGAGCTCCGTGGTGGAGCCGCCGGCGGCAGCGATCTTCTCAGCGGCACTGGCGGAGAAGGCGTGAGCCTTCACATCGACCTTGACGGTGATGTCGCCGGTGCCCAGAACCTTTACAGGCTGGTTCTTGCGGACTGCGCCCTTGGCCGCCAGTGTCTCCACGGTGACCTCGCCGCCCTCGGGGAACAGCTCGTTGAGCTTGTCCAGGTTCACGACCTGGAATTCCACCTTGAACGGGTTCTTGAAACCGCGCAGCTTCGGCAGGCGCATGTGCAGCGGCAGCTGGCCACCGGCAAAGCCTGCCTTGACCTGGTAACGGGCCTTGGTGCCCTTGGTACCACGGCCAGCGGTCTTACCCTTGGAGCCTTCACCACGACCAACACGGGTCTTGGCGGTCTTGGCACCAGGGGCAGGACGCAGGTGGTGGACCTTCAGAGTCTTCTCTTCTGCCATTCCTACTTCGCCTCCTCAACCTTTACCAGGTGAGAAACAGTGTTGACCATGCCCACGGTCACGGCGTCGGCGTTGCGGACAACGGTGTGTCCGATCCGCTTCAGGCCCAGTGAACGCAGCGTGTCGCGCTGATTCTGCTTGCCGCCAATGACGGACTTGATCTGGGTGATTTCCAACTGTCCTTCGGACGGAGTCAGATTCTTCGGGGTCGTCTGCATGATTAGACACCTGCCTTCTGCTGGAGGCTGCGGAGCAGCACCGGCGGAACGACCTCGTCCATGGGCAGCCCGCGGCGGGCAGCCACGGCCTGCGGCTCTTCGAGGCGACGCAGTGCATCCACAGTGGCGTGGACGATGTTGATCGCGTTGGAGGAGCCGAGCGACTTCGACAGCACGTCGTGGACACCGGCGCACTCGAGTACGGCGCGGACCGGGCCACCGGCGATAACACCGGTACCTGCTGCTGCCGGACGGAGCATGACGACGCCTGCGGCTGCCTCACCCTGAACGCGGTGCGGGACGGTGCCGGCCACGATCGGAACGCGGAAGAAGGACTTCTTGGCCTCTTCCACGCCCTTGGCGATAGCGGCCGGAACTTCCTTGGCCTTGCCGTAGCCGACACCGACCAGGCCGTTGCCGTCGCCGACAACTACCAGAGCGGTGAAGCTGAAGCGGCGTCCGCCCTTGACGACCTTGGCGACGCGGTTGATGGTCACAACGCGCTCAAGGTACTTGTCCTTCTCGGCGTCGCGGGCGTTGTCGCGGCCACCACGGCCGCCACGGTCCCCACGTCCGCCGCGGTCGCTGCGCTCTCCACGACGGCCGCCGCGGCGGTCATCCTGGGTCGAAGCCTTCTCTGCGGCGCCTGCGGTCGCGGTGGTCTCAGTTGCTTCAGTCACCTGAGTTTCCTTTTCGTTATTCTCAGCGGTCACAGTGCCAGCCCACCTTCGCGTGCGCCGTCGGCCACTGCCGCGATGCGACCGTGGTAACGGTTACCGCCGCGGTCGAACACTACGGCCTCGACACCGGCAGCCTTGGCACGCTCGGCGACGAGCTCGCCGACGCGCTTGGACTTGGCGGTCTTGTCGCCGTCGAACGAACGCAGGTCGGCTTCCATGGTGGAAGCCGAAGCTACGGTGATGCCCTTGCTGTCGTCGACAACCTGGACGAACACGTGGCGCGCGGAGCGGTTGACCACCAGGCGCGGACGGGCCGCGCTGCCGGTGATGCGCTTACGGACGCGCAGGTGGCGGCGGCCGCGTGCGGCAGACTTGCTCTTACCCTTAATTCCGATAGCCATGATTACTTACCAGCCTTTCCGACCTTGCGGCGGATCTGCTCGCCAGCGTAACGGATGCCCTTGCCCTTGTAGGGGTCCGGCTTCCGCAGCTTGCGGATGTTGGCAGCAACCTCGCCGACCTGCTGCTTGTTGATTCCCGATACAGAGAGCTTGGTCGGACCCTCTACTGCAAAGGTGATGCCCTCGGGAGCCTTGACGGGGACCGGGTGGCTGTAGCCGAGGGCGAACTCGAGGTCCGATCCCTTGGCCTGCACGCGGTAACCGGTGCCGACGATTTCCAGGCTCTTCTTGTAGCCCTCGGTCACACCGATGATCATGTTGCTGATCAGGGTGCGGGTCAGGCCGTGGAGGGAGCGGGATTCGCGCTCGTCGTTCGGGCGGGTAACGGTCAGGGTGCTGTCCTCCAGGGAAACCTGGATCGGGGAAGCGACCGTGTGGGTCAACTCGCCCTTGGAGCCCTTGACGAAAACAACGTTGCCGTCAACCTTGACCTCGACGCCGGAGGGAACGGTGATGGGGAGACGTCCAATACGTGACATTATTCTCTTTCCTTCCCGTTACCAGACGTAGGCGAGGACTTCGCCGCCCACGCCCTTCTTGCCGGCCTGACGATCAGTCATCAGTCCGGAAGAGGTGGACAGGATAGCGATGCCCAGGCCACCCAGCACGTGCGGCAGGTTGGTGGACTTTGCGTAAACGCGCAGACCGGGCTTGGAGATACGGCGGACGCCGGCAAGCGAACGCTCGCGGTTGGGACCGAACTTGAGGTCGATGGTCAGCTTCTTGCCAACCTCAGCCTCTTCTTCCTTCCAGCCGGCGATGTAGCCTTCGGCCTTCAGGATGTCGGCAACGCGTGCCTTCAGCTTGCTGTACGGCATGGACACAGTCTCGTGGTATGCCGAGTTTGCATTGCGCAGACGAGTCAGCATGTCTGCGACAGGATCTGTCATTGTCATGGTGGGCTCTAGCCCTTCCCCGTAACGGTTTCCGTCGGTACGGACCTGTTACGTAGTTGGTTTAGTCTTCGGTCTGGAACGGGAAGCCCAGCGCCTTGAGCAGCGCGCGGCCTTCCGCGTCGGTCTTGGCGGTGGTGACTACGGTGATGTCCATACCGCGTACACGGTCAATCTTGTCCTGATTGATCTCGTGGAACATGGACTGTTCGGTCAGACCGAAGGTGTAGTTGCCGTTGCCGTCGAACTGCTTGCCGTTGAGGCCGCGGAAGTCGCGGATACGGGGCAGGGCGAGGGTGACCAGGCGGTCGATGAATTCCCACATGCGGTCGCCGCGCAGCGTAGCGTGCGCACCGATCGGCATGCCTTCGCGCAGCTTGAACTGTGCGATGGACTTGCGGGCCTTGGTGACCTGCGGCTTCTGGCCGGTGATCTGGGTCAGATCGCGGACGGCGCCGTCGATGAGCTTGGAGTCCTTGGCGGCATCTCCAACACCCATGTTGACGACAACCTTGACCAGGCCGGGGACCTGCATCACGTTGGCGTAGTTGAACTCGTCCTGCAGGGCCTTCTTGATCTCGCTGGCGTAGCGAGTCTTCAGACGGGGGACGATCTTCGTGACAGTCTCAGTCATTAGAGGTCCTTCCCGGAGCCCTTGGCAACGCGGACGCGCACGGTGCGCTCCCGGCCATTGCGCTCGACGGTTTCGGTGCGGTAGCCAACACGGGTCGGCTTCTTCGTTTCGGGATCGACAACGGCCACGTTGGAGATGTGGATCGGGGCCTCGACAGTCTCGATGCCGCCGGTCTTCGTGCCGCGCTGCGACTGGCCGACCTTGGTGTGCTTGGTGACGCGGTTGACGCCTTCAACCAGCACGCGGTTGGTCTCCGTGTAAACCTTCAGGACCTTGCCCTGCTTGCCGCGGTCGCCGCCGCGGTCCTGCTTGGCACCGGTGATGACCTGGACCAGGTCACCCTTCTTGATCTTGAACTTAGCCATGGGTTAGAGCACCTCCGGAGCAAGCGAGATGATCTTCATGAACTTCTTGTCGCGAAGCTCACGGCCCACCGGGCCGAAGATACGGGTACCGCGGGGGTCGCCGTCGTTCTTCAGGATCACTGCAGCGTTCTCATCGAACTTAATGTAGGAACCGTCCGCGCGGCGGCGTTCCTTCTTGGTGCGAACGATGACAGCCTTAACGACGTCACCCTTCTTGACGTTGCCGCCGGGAATTGCATCCTTGACGGTGGCAACGATAACGTCGCCAATGCCTGCGTAGCGACGTCCCGATCCACCGAGAACGCGGATGGTCAGGATTTCCTTGGCACCCGTGTTGTCGGCGACCTTTAGTCGCGACTCCTGCTGAATCACTTATAACTCCTGTCGTCGCGCCGGTTCTCATGAAAATGAGCCTTGCGGAACGGATATGGGATACCCCGCACCGTGCTCCCCCTGCCCGCGCGTGAGCGCAAAGCCGAAGGCGGTTGCGGGAATTTGCCTATTCTGTCCATGCGGAAAGGTGGATAGTCTTCCCAAACGGCACAGGCAAGATTACTAGTTTATTACCAAGACACCCCGGACGCGAAATTCAGCTGAATCTGCGGCCAGGGGCTCGTACTTTTCAAGGGGATCGCTCCCCTTCAAACCCATCCCCGGACAGCTCGCCGGCTGCTGCCGGAACGTGACCGAGGCGGGAAACCTAAGGGGTCGGACCCGCCCGCCGTGCGGGCGGGTCCGACCTGCAGGAACCAGGTCCTACTTAGCCTTTTCGATGATCTCGACCAGGCGCCACCGCTTGGTGGCGGAGAGCGGACGAGTCTCGGCCAGCAGAACCAGGTCGCCGATGCCGGCGGAGTTCTGCTCGTCATGGGCCTTCACCTTGGTGTTGCGGCGCATGACCTTGCCGTAGAGGGCGTGCTTCTTGCGGTCTTCGATGTCGACGACGATGGTCTTGTCCATCTTGTCGGAGACCACGTAACCGCGGGCGGTCTTCCGGTTGCCGCGAGCCTGTGCTGCTTCAGTCACAGATGCTTCCTTCTCACTCATTTGGCATCATCCTCGGCGGCCGGGGTCTCGGCGGCTTCCGCGGACTCGGCCTTCTTGGACTTCTTTGCCTTCTTCTCAGCCGGAGCTTCCTGGGAAGCTACAACCTCGGGCCGGATACCCAGCTCGCGCTCACGCAGCACCGTGTAGATGCGGGCGATGTCGCGCTTGACGGCGCGCAGGCGACCATGGTTTTCCAGCTGACCGGTGGCGGACTGGAAACGGAGGTTGAACAGCTCCTCCTTGGACTTGCGCAGCTCCTCGACGAGACGGTCCTTGTCGAAAGTCTCGAGCTGATCGGTTGCGAGTTCCTTCGAACCAACTGCCATTTCTATTCACCACCTTCGCGACGCACGATGCGTGCCTTCAACGGCAGCTTGTGGATCGCCAGGCGAAGGGCCTCGCGAGCTACCTCTTCATTGACACCGGAGAGTTCGAACAGAACCCGTCCCGGCTTGACGTTGGCTACCCACCACTCCGGCGAACCCTTACCGGAACCCATACGGGTTTCGGCCGGCTTCTTGGTCAGCGGACGGTCCGGATAAATGTTGATCCAGACCTTGCCGCCACGCTTGATGTGGCGGGTCATGGCGATACGGGCCGCTTCGATCTGGCGGTTGGTGACGTACGCAGGCGTCAGAGCCTGGATACCCCACTCGCCGAAGCTGACCTGGGTGCCGCCGGTAGCGTTGCCCGTGCGGGACGGGTGGTGCTGCTTGCGGTGCTTGACTCGACGTGGGATAAGCATTTAAGCCTCTCCTCCTTCTGCAGCCGGAGCGGCTGCTTCCGCAGCGGGAGCCTCGGCCTTGGGGGCCTCGGCAGCTGCAGAGCGGTCAGTACGACGGCGGCGGTCACCACGGTCAGCCGGGCCACGGCCCGGACGGTCGCCACGGCCGCGCGAGGACGGAGCGGCGGCCTGCTGGGCAGCCAGTTCCTTCGCGGTCACGTCGCCCTTGTAGATCCAGACCTTCACGCCGATGCGGCCGAAGGTGGTCTTGGCCTCGAAGAAGCCGAAGTCGATGTTCGCGCGCAGGGTGTGCAGGGGCACACGGCCTTCGCGGTAGAACTCCGACCGGCTCATTTCGGCGCCGCCCAGACGGCCGGAGCACTGGACACGGATGCCCTTGGCGCCGGCGCGGGTTGCGGACTGCATGGCCTTCTTCATCGCGCGGCGGAAGGCCACGCGGGAAGTCAGCTGCTCGGCGATGCCCTGGGCAACCAGCTGTGCTTCGATCTCGGGGTTCTTGACCTCGAGGATGTTCAGCTGGACCTGCTTGCCGGTCAGCTTCTCCAGCTCGCCGCGGATGCGGTCTGCTTCGGCGCCGCGGCGGCCGATCACAATGCCCGGACGGGCAGTGTGAATGTCCACGCGAACGCGGTCACGGGTGCGCTCGATTTCAACCTTGGCGATACCTGCACGCTCCATGCCGGTGGACATGAGCTGGCGGATCTTGACGTCCTCGCGGACGAAGTCCTTGTAGCGCTGGCCGGCCTTGTTGCTGTCAGCGAACCAGTGGGAGACGTGGTCGGTGGTGATACCGAGGCGGAATCCGTGCGGGTTTACTTTCTGTCCCACTTACTGGTCCTCCTCTTTCTCCGGGGTAGCGACAACAACCGTGATGTGGCTGGTCCGCTTCTTGATGCGGTACGCGCGGCCCTGGGCCCGCGGCTGGAACCGCTTCATCGTCGGGCCCTCATCGACAAAGGCCTCGCTGATGTAGAGGTCGCTCTCATCGAAGGCAACGCCGTCACGGTCCGCGAGAACGCGGGCGTTGGCGACTGCCGATGCGAGTACCTTCGAAACCGGCTCCGAAGCTGCCTGCGGGGCAAACTTCAGAATTGCCAGAGCCTCATTCGCCTGCTTGCCACGAACAAGGTTGACGACGCGCCGGGCCTTCATAGGCGTTACGCGGATGTGGCGCGCAATAGCCTTGGCTTCCATTGCTTTCCTTCTCTCGTCTTCTGCCGTACGAGCCAGCGCCTAGCGGCGCTTGCCCTTACGGTCGTCCTTCACATGGCCGCGGAAAGTCCGCGTCGGGGCGAATTCGCCGAGCTTGTGCCCGACCATCGACTCGGTGACAAACACCGGAATGTGCTTGCGTCCGTCGTGTACGGCGATCGTGTGCCCGAGCATGTCGGGGATGATCATCGAACGGCGGGACCACGTCTTGATGACGTTCTTGGTGCCCTTTTCGTTCTCTGCAGCGACCTTCACGAAGAGGTGCTGATCGACGAAGGGGCCTTTCTTCAGGCTGCGTGGCATGTTCCCAGGCTCCTATCGCTTGTTCTTGCCAGTACGACGGCGACGCACAATGAGCTTGTCGCTTTCCTTGTTGGGGCGGCGGGTACGGCCCTCGGGCTTACCGTTCGGGTTGACCGGGTGGCGACCACCGGAGGTCTTGCCCTCGCCACCACCGTGCGGGTGGTCGATCGGGTTCATGGCCACACCACGCACGGTCGGGCGGATGCCCTTCCAGCGCAGACGGCCGGCCTTGCCCCAGTTGATGTTGGACTGCTCGGCGTTGCCGACCTCGCCGATGGTTGCGCGGCAGCGCACGTCGACGTTGCGGATTTCGCCGGAGGGCAGACGGAGCTGGCCGTACTTGCCTTCCTTGGCGACGAGCTGGACCGAAGCGCCGGCGGAGCGGGCCATCTTGGCGCCGCCGCCCGGACGCAGTTCAACTGCGTGGATAACGGTACCCACCGGGATGTTGCGCAGCGGCAGGTTGTTGCCGGGCTTGATGTCGGCGCCGGCTCCGGCTTCGACAACGTCGCCCTGCTTCAGCTTGGCCGGGGCCAGGATGTAGCGCTTGGTGCCATCAACGTAGTGCAGCAGTGCGATGCGGGCGGTGCGGTTGGGATCGTATTCGATCTCGGCAACCTTGGCCGGAACGCCGTCCTTGTCGTGGCGACGGAAGTCGATCAGACGGTACTGGCGCTTGTGGCCGCCACCCTTGTGGCGGGTCGTGATCTTACCGGAGTTGTTGCGGCCGCCCGTCTTGGACAGGGGGCGGACCAGCGACTTTTCCGGAGTCGACCGCGTGATTTCAGCGAAGTCGGCTACGCTCGAGCCACGGCGGCCCGGGGTAGTCGGCTTGTATTTACGGATTCCCATAATTTATTTCCTCGTTAAAGTGGTCTCCGCTTAGGAAAGCGGACCGCCGAAGATGTCGATTGTGCCTTCCTTCAGGGTGACAATCGCGCGCTTGGTGTTCTTGCGCTGTCCCCATCCGAAACGGGTGCGCTTGCGCTTCCCGGCACGGTTGATGGTGTTGATCGAGTCGACCTTGACGGAGAAGATCTTCTCCACGGCCAGCTTGATCTCGGTCTTGTTCGAGCGCGGGTCGACCAGGAAGGTGTACTTACCTTCGTCGATCAGGCCGTAGCTCTTTTCCGAAACGACGGGTGCAATGACGACGTCGCGGGGGTCCTTAGCGGTGGTCGCGCTCACTTGGCGTCCTCCTTGTTCACAAATGCCTCGTAGGCAGCCTGGGTGAAGACCACGTCGTCGGAAACGAGCACGTCGTAGGTGTTCAGCTGATCCACGTAAATGGTGTGAACTTCCTCGATGTTGCGCAGGCTCAGGGCCGCCACATCGTTGGCACGCTCGATAACGACAAGCAGGTTCTTGCGGTCGGTAACCGAACGCAGTGCCTCGATGGCGCCCTTGGTGGACGGCTTCTCGCCGGACACCACTGCGTCGAGGACGTGGATACGACCGTTGCGGGCCCGATCCGACAGGGCGCCGCGCAGGGCAGCAGCCTTCATCTTCTTCGGGGTGCGCTGGCTGTAATCGCGCGGGGTCGGACCGTGGACAACGCCACCGCCGGTCATGTGAGGCGCACGGATCGAACCCTGGCGGGCGCGGCCGGTGCCCTTCTGCTTGAACGGCTTGCGGCCTGCACCGGAAACCTCGGCGCGGGTCTTGGTCTTGTGGGTTCCCTGGCGGGCAGCAGCGAGCTGGGCGACGACGACCTGGTGCAGCAGCGGCACGTTGGTCTGGACGTCGAAGATCTCTGCCGGCAGGTCAACCTTTACAGTGTTAGCCATTGGACTAGGCTCCCTTCACAGCGGAACGGACGAGAACGACCGACCCGCGGGCACCGGGGACGGCACCCTTGATCAAGAGCAGCGACTTCTCGGTGTCAACAGCGTGAACGGTCAGGTTCAGCGTGGTGTGGCGGACGGCGCCCATGCGGCCGGCCATGCGCAGACCCTTGAAGACGCGGCCCGGAGTGGAGGCGCCACCAATGGAACCCGGCTTGCGGTGGTTCTTGTGGGCACCGTGGGAAGCGCCGACACCGGAGAAACCGTGGCGCTTCATGACACCGGCGAAACCCTTACCCTTGGAGGTTCCGACGACGTCGATCTTCTGACCGGCTTCGAAGGTCTCCACGGAGAGTTCCTGGCCGAGCTCGTAGGACTCGGCGTCCGAGGTGCGCAGCTCAACGAGGTGGCGGCGGGGGGTGACACCGGCCTTCTCAAAGTGTCCGGCCAGCGGCTTGGACACCTTGCGGGGGTCGATCTGGCCGTAGCCGATCTGGACGGCGGTGTAACCGTCAGCATCTGCATTGCGCAGCTGAGTGACGACGTTGGAGTCGGCCTGGACGACGGTAACCGGCACAAGGCGGTTGTTCTCATCCCAAACCTGGGTCATACCGAGCTTGGTGCCCAGCAGTCCCTTTACCTGGCGTGTAGTGGTAGACATAGTAATCCGCACTCCCCTACAGCTTGATTTCGATGTTCACGTCTGCAGGCAGGTCAAGACGCATGAGCGAGTCAACGGCCTTCGGCGTGGGGTCAATAATGTCGATCAGGCGCTTGTGAGTACGCATTTCAAAGTGCTCACGGCTGTCCTTGTACTTGTGCGGCGAACGAATAACGCAGTACACGTTCTTCTCGGTGGGCAGCGGCACGGGGCCGACTACCGTTGCGCCTGCACGCGTGACCGTCTCAACGATCTTCCGTGCTGAAACATCAATGACCTCATGGTCATATGACTTCAGACGGATGCGGATTTTCTGTCCCGCCATGGCGTCTCCGCTCTCTTTCTCAGTGCTGCTCTGTTAATTTCCAGTTCTGCGCCCCCGGAAGGCCCGCACGGGCTTACCTGGCGCGCCTCCAACAGGCTGAATCCGGAAATTTCCGGGTTCCTCACCCTGCCGAGGCTCCGACCCCCGCGCTCGGGCGTGTCGCATGCATTCTGCATAGCTTCGCCCGG
This sequence comes from Arthrobacter sp. USHLN218, assembly GCF_037144715.1. Taxonomy (NCBI): domain Bacteria; kingdom Bacillati; phylum Actinomycetota; class Actinomycetes; order Micrococcales; family Micrococcaceae; genus Arthrobacter; species Arthrobacter sp. USHLN218. The sequence goes on along the minus strand of NZ_JBBCYT010000002.1, from coordinate 355,677 downwards.
CAAGATTGGGGTGGGTTATATTTGGGCTCCTCGCTTCATGGAACCTGACCCTGCACCGGGCATTATCCCGGTCGGGACGCGGTCGCGCATGAAGACACACGGAAGCGCTTGAACAACTCATCTAGTGTGGCAGATATCGTCACGAAACGCGAATCGAGGGCCCGGTGCCGCGGTTTCCCATCCTTGCGGCTAGAATCCGGCAACATTGTCGCGGTTGTCGCGCGTACATCGGCCTGAAGGCCGGCAAGGGTTCCTGTGGATGGGACCGTGACTAGTCTAACCCGAGGTGAGATGCTGCTTGCTACCGGCCAGCGTGCGCCGGTCCAGTGAGCGCAAGGACCAGTCGATGGGCATCTCACCCGAAAGCCTGGCGGCCATGATTCCGCCGGAGTTCACGCTCGGGGTCGCCACGGCGGCCTTCCAAATCGAAGGCGCGCTGGCAGAGGACGGCCGCGGGCCCTCCGGCTGGGACGCTTTTGCCTCGGAACCTGGCCGCATCGTGAACGGCGACACCGCCGATGCCGCCTGCGACCACTACCACCGGATGGTCGAGGACGTGGGGCTCATCCATGCGCTCGGCGTCGACTCCTACCGGTTTTCCCTCTCCTGGCCGCGGATCCAACCGGATGGGCGCGGCCCTGCCAATCCCGCCGGCGTCGGCTTCTACGACCGGCTGCTCGACGAACTCCTCGAACGCGGCATTTCTCCGATGTGCACGCTCTACCATTGGGACACACCGCTGCCGCTCGAGGGGGCCGGCGGCTGGCTGAACCGCGAGACCGCCTACCGGCTGGCGGACTTCGCGGAGATTGCCGCGTCCGCCTTCGGCGACCGGGTGCACCGCTGGGTCACGATCAACGAACCGACGACCGTCGCACTGAACGGCTACGGGCTCGGCATCCACGCGCCGGGCCATGCCGGACTCTTCGACGCCGTGCCGGCCGCGCACCACCTGGTGCTCGCCCACGGGCTGAGCCTGCAGGCGCTGCGCGGCGCGAACGTGCCCGGAGAGATCGGCATCACGAACGTCTACTCCCCCGTGGTTGCCGCACGCGGCGGCTTCATCAACGCCCGGCTGGTCGAACTGTTCGACATCCTGCACAACGGCATGTTCTCGGACCCGGTCCTGCTCGGCCGCTACTCCGATTTCAACCCGTTGCTGACGCCGTTCCTCCACTACCTGACCGAGGTCAGCGCCGAGGACCTGGCGATCATGTCCCGGCCCCTGGACTTCTACGGGCTGAACTACTACTTCCCCACCAGGATCGCTCCCGGGCCCGGACCGAGCACCGGGCCGGACGCCATTGCGGAGGGGCTGCCGGAGCACACGCTCGACGACAGTGCCAACCTACCCTTCCACTTCACCGGCTGGGCCCAGTATGAGCGCACCGGATTCGGCTGGCCTGTGGCTCCCGATTACCTCGCTGTCGCCCTCACCGAAATGGCCCGGCGCTACCCCGGGCTCCCGCCGGTGTTCATCACCGAGGGCGGCGCGAGTTTCCATGACGTCGTGGTTCGGGACGCCCTCACCGGCGAGCCCCACATTGCCGACGTCCAGCGCATCAATTACCTTGCCGACCATCTGGCGTCGGCTATCGGCGCGACGTCGCCCGGCGGGCCTGCCGAAGCCATCGACCTGCGCGGCTACTATGTGTGGACGCTGATGGACAATTTCGAATGGGCGGCCGGCTACAGCCAGCGGTTCGGCCTGGTCTATGTCGACTTCGAGTCGCAGCAGCGGATCCCGAAGTCCTCCTACCGGTGGCTGCAGGACGTTACGTCGCTGCGGGCCGAAGACCTGAGTGTCGGCTCCCGCTGACCTCAGCGGTGCCGGGCTTGGGTGCCCGTGTTACTGCTTGTCGTAGTTATTGGCCCGGCGGATCCGCTTGGCCCGTTCGATCTCGTGCCGGAAATAGCGCCGGCCCCACATCACCGCGCTGGCGACGGCGACGACTACGCCGATGACAATCCAGAATACGATCCACTCCATGCTCCGATCCTACTGCCGTCCCGGCTCCGGCAGCGGCGGAAGTGCGGAGCCGCCGCTGCCAAATTTGTGCCGGATCCACAGGTTCGAGCGGTTCGGACGAGACTAATCTGAATAGTGTCCGAATGCTGCAATGAGGAGCTGGACTTCATGCTCACAACAACGAAAATGACTACGGTCCTGCCGGTCAAGGACATGGACCGCGCGCGCGAATTCTACGAGAAGTCTTTGGGCCTGAAAGCCAAGGGACTCCTCGATGCGGATACCTTCATCTTCACCAGCGACGGCAATACCGCGCTCGAACTGCTTCGTCGTCCGGATCTTCCGGCGTCGGAACATACGGCGGTCAGCTTCGAAGTCGCCGACCTGGATGCGGAAATGAAGGACCTGGAGGGCCACGGCGTCAGGTTCGAGGACTACGACCTGCCCGGGCTGAAGACCGAGAACCACATCGCCACCTCCGACCACGACCGGTGCGCATGGTTCACCGATACGGAAGGAAACATCCTCTGCCTGCATCAGAACCTGATGTAGCCGGCCTTAAAAACAGGAAGCCCCGCTGCAGTGCAGCGGGGCTTCCTTAGTTCGGTCCGGCTCCGCCGGGACCGCAGGGCGGCCGGCGGAACCTACGAAACCAAGTTACTTGGTGATCTTGGTAACGCGGCCCGAACCAACGGTGCGGCCACCCTCACGGATAGCGAAGCCGAGGCCCTCTTCCATGGCGATCGGCTGGATCAGCTCAACGCTCATCTCGGTGTTGTCGCCCGGCATAACCATTTCGGTGCCTTCCGGCAGGGTGATAACGCCGGTGACGTCAGTGGTCCGGAAGTAGAACTGCGGACGGTAGTTCGAGTAGAACGGGTTGTGGCGGCCGCCTTCATCCTTGGACAGGATGTAGACGTTGGCCTCGAAGTCGGTGTGCGGGGTGATGGAACCCGGCTTCACGACGACCTGGCCGCGCTCTACGTCTTCGCGCTTGATACCGCGGAGCAGCAGACCACAGTTCTCGCCAGCCCATGCTTCGTCGAGCTGCTTGTGGAACATCTCGATACCGGTGACCGTGGTCTTCTGGATCGGGCGGATGCCGACGATCTCGACCTCGGAGTTGATGGCGAGGGTGCCACGCTCGGCGCGGCCGGTAACAACGGTACCGCGGCCGGTGATGGTGAAGACGTCCTCGATCGGCATCAGGAACGGCTTGTCCTTGTCGCGGACCGGGTCCGGGATGGACTCGTCCACAGCATCCATCAGGTCCTCAACGGACTTGACCCACTGGGGGTCGCCCTCGAGGGCCTTCAGGCCGGAAACGCGGATGACGGGAGCGTTGTCGCCGTCGAACTCCTGGGAGCTGAGCAGCTCGCGGACTTCCATTTCGACGAGGTCGAGGAGTTCCTCGTCCTCAACCATGTCAGCCTTGTTCAGCGCGACCAGCAGGTAGGGAACACCAACCTGGCGGGCCAGCAGAACGTGCTCGCGGGTCTGGGCCATCGGACCGTCGGTAGCGGCAACCACGAGGATCGCGCCGTCCATCTGAGCTGCACCAGTGATCATGTTCTTGATGTAGTCAGCGTGGCCGGGAGCGTCAACGTGTGCGTAGTGACGCTTCTCGGTCTGGTACTCGATGTGCGAGATGTTGATGGTGATACCGCGCTGGCGCTCTTCCGGGGCAGAGTCGATAGCTGCGAAGTCACGCTGCTCGTTGAGATCGGGGTACTTGTCAGCAAGCACCTTGGAAATGGCAGCGGTCAACGTGGTCTTACCGTGGTCAACGTGACCGATGGTACCGATGTTGACGTGCGGCTTAGTCCGCTCGAACTTTGCCTTCGCCACGGGTTCCTCCTAGGACGTTTTGAAAAGACATGCTCTCCGGCAACGCTTCTCGCTGCCGAAACCTGAACAAGTCTACTTCGGGCTTGGATATTTGGGGAAATTACAGAGTCCTCCGGCTGCGCACAATACCTGCGCGCCCCGTCAGCCTGTGTGCAGTCCTTAGGCCGCGGCTCAGCCGCAGGACTGCGAGGTGGTTGCCGTCCCGGCGGACAGGGACGGCAACCGGAGATTACTCGCCGCGGACCTTCTGGATGATCTCGTCGGCTACTGCCTTCGGGACCTCCGAGTAGCTGTCGAACTGCATCGAGTACACCGCACGGCCCTGGGTCTTCGACCGCAGGTCGCCGATGTAGCCGAACATTTCGGACAGCGGAACGTTGGCGCGTACAACCTTCACGCCCGAGGCATCTTCCATGGACTGGATCATGCCGCGGCGGGAGTTCAGGTCACCGATGACGTCACCCATGTATTCCTCAGGGGTACGCACCTCGACGGCCATCAGCGGTTCGAGCAGGATCGGGTTGGCGCGACGAACGCCTTCCTTCAGGACCTGGGAACCGGCGATCTTGAACGCCATTTCCGAAGAGTCGACGTCGTGGTAGGCACCGTCAAGCAGGATGGCCTTGACGCCCACCATCGGGTAGCCCGCGAGGACACCCAGACGCAGTGCGTCCTGGATACCGGCATCCACCGAGGGGATGTATTCGCGCGGGATACGGCCGCCGGTGACCTTGTTCTCGAACTCGTAGAAGGTACCGCCAGCGGTATCCAGGGGCTCGAAGGAGACCTGGACCTTTGCGAACTGGCCGGAGCCACCCGTCTGCTTCTTGTGGGTGTAGTCGACCTTTTCGACGGACTTCTTGATCGTTTCGCGGTAGGCCACCTGCGGCTTGCCGACGTTGGCTTCGACCTTGAACTCGCGGCGCATGCGGTCCACCAGGATGTCCAGGTGGAGCTCGCCCATGCCGCCGATTTCGGTCTGGCCGGTCTCGTCGTTGAGGGAGACGGTGAACGTCGGGTCCTCATCGGAGAGTTTCTGGATAGCGGTCGACAGCTTCTCCTGGTCGCCCTTGGTCTTCGGCTCGATGGCCACGAAGATCACCGGCTCCGGGAAGCTCATGGACTCGAGCACGATCGGGTTCGCCGGGTCGCACAGGGTGTCACCGGTGGTCACGTCCTTGAGGCCGATGGCCGCGTAGATGTGTCCGGTGGTGACTTCGTCAACCGGGTTCTCCTTGTTGGCGTGCATCTGGAAGAGCTTTCCGATGCGCTCCTTCTTGCCCTTGGTGGAGTTGATCACCTGGGCGCCGGAAGCAGCCTTGCCGGAGTAGACGCGGATGTAGGTCAGGCGGCCGAAGAACGGGTGCGTGACGACCTTGAACGCGAGGGCCGAGAACGGCGCACTGGCGTCAGCCTGGCGCTCCAGGACGGTCTCTTCGTCGTTCACTGCGTGGCCCTGGATGCTGGGAACGTCCAGCGGGGACGGCAGGAAGTCGATCACGGCGTCGAGCATGGGCTGGACGCCCTTGTTCTTGAACGCGGAACCGCAGTAGACCGGGTAGATCTCGGAGTTGATCGTCATCTTGCGGATGCCGGCCTTGAGTTCCTCGATGCTGGGCTCTTCGCCCTCGAGGTACTTCTCCATGAGCTCTTCGGAGGACTCGGCAACGGCCTCGACCAGCTGCGCACGGTATTCCTCGGCCTTGGCCTGCAGGTCCGACGGGATCTCTTCGACGTCGTAGTCGGCGCCCATCTTGACCTCGCCGCGCCAGGTGAAGGCCTTCATGGTCAGCAGGTCGACAACGCCCTCGAAGTCGTTCTCGGCGCCGATCGGCAGCTGCATGACCAGCGGCTTGGCACCGAGGCGGTTGATGATGGTGTCAACGGTGAAGTAGAAGTCGGCACCGAGCTTGTCCATCTTGTTGACGAAGCAGATGCGCGGCACGTCGTACTTGTCCGCCTGGCGCCACACGGTCTCCGACTGCGGCTCAACGCCCTCCTTGCCGTCGAAGACGGCAACGGCGCCATCGAGGACGCGCAGGGAGCGCTCAACCTCGACCGTGAAGTCCACGTGACCGGGAGTGTCGATGATGTTGATCTGGTTGTCGTTCCAGTAGCAGGTGGTAGCCGCGGAGGTAATGGTGATACCGCGTTCCTGCTCCTGTGCCATCCAGTCCATGGTTGCGGCACCGTCGTGCGTCTCACCGATCTTGTGGTTAACACCGGTGTAGAAGAGGATGCGCTCAGTGGTGGTGGTCTTACCGGCATCAATGTGGGCCATGATGCCGATGTTGCGGACCTTCTTGAGGTCGGTAAGCACGTCGAGTGCCACAGTTTCTCCCTTTTTAGGTGAGCAATTGGCGACGGCGGCGGATCACCGCCGTCGCCGGTAAAGCTCTATTACCAGCGGTAGTGGGCGAAGGCCTTGTTGGACTCGGCCATCTTGTGGGTGTCTTCGCGACGCTTCACAGCGGCACCGAGACCGTTCGATGCGTCCAGGATCTCGTTCATGAGACGCTCGGTCATGGTCTTCTCGCGGCGGGCCTTGGAGTAACCGACCAGCCAGCGGAGGGCGAGGGCCGTGGAGCGGCCCGGCTTGACCTCGACGGGAACCTGGTAGGTTGCGCCACCGACACGGCGGGAGCGGACCTCGAGGGCGGGGCGAACGTTGTCCATGGCCTTCTTCAGGGCAGCCACGGGATCGTTGCCGGTCTTGGCGCGGGCACCTTCGAGGGCACCGTAGACGATGCGCTCGGCGGTGGACTTCTTACCGTCAACCAGAACCTTGTTGATCAGCTGGGTAACCAGCGGGGATCCGTAAACCGGATCTACGACGAGCGGCCGCTTGGGGGCCGGACCCTTGCGGGGCATATTACTTCTTCTCCATCTTCGCGCCGTAGCGGCTGCGAGCCTGCTTGCGGTTCTTGACACCCTGGGTATCGAGAGCGCCACGGACGATCTTGTAGCGGACACCCGGCAGGTCCTTCACACGGCCGCCGCGCACCAGCACGATGGAGTGTTCCTGCAGGTTGTGGCCAACACCGGGGATGTAGGCGGTAACTTCGATGCCGCCGCTGAGGCGGACACGGGCCACCTTCCGGAGAGCCGAGTTCGGCTTCTTCGGAGTGGTGGTGTAGACGCGGGTGCAGACGCCGCGCTTCATGGGGCTGCCCTTAAGCGCGGGCGCCTTGGTCTTATTGACCTTAGGTGAGCGGCCCTTGCGGACCAGCTGGTTAATCGTAGGCACTTACGTGATCTCCGTTTATCTAGGCTTTGCCTCGCCGGCTTTTTCGCGAGGCCAGGCACTGTCGGTCGTCTTCGCAGCTGCGGTGAACGACCCTAGGCATGCAAAGGTGTGGCATTCACCGCGCAAGAACCCCGCGGACCGGAAACAGGCTCCGCCTCCGCCACTCAAGAGCGGGGAAACGGCCTTCATCCACTGCCACACAAAACAATCGAGTAACAGTCTATCAGACAATCGCCGGCGCCCCTCATCTGCGGTCCCCCGCCATCATGCACGCCCACGCATAGCCTCGAGCAGCCGTTCCTCCAGCGTGGGGACGAGCGTGCGCATGTAGGTCCGGGTGATGTGGTTCTGGTCCGCGTAGATGAGCACATTGCCGATGACCGCCGGGCACGTGGTGTCGCCGCAGAAGGCGTCGGTGAAGTCGAGCACGCGTGCCTTCGGGGCGAGCCCGGCCGCCTCCCGGGTCAGGTCCTTGCCGGCCAGCCCATCCTTGCGGGCCTGCCCGCACTCCTGGGGCTCGTCGTAGTTCAGGGCCACGCAGTCACGGGCCAGTCCCCCCTCGCGGCGGGGCAAGGGCGTGTCGACGATCGGGTAGACGTCCACGCCCGCGTCGGCGAGGTCGTTCCAGTATTCCGCGAATCCTGCCGCGCCGGGACGGTGGCCGGTCTTGGAATTAACGAAGTTGGCGCCGGCGTAATAGGAGGTGACCACAGCGTCCACGTCTCCCCCGCCGGTGAGCCGTTCCATGGTCTGCTCGTTCGGTTCGGTGCACTCCAGGTTTCCGTCCCGTTCCTCCAGCCGCATTTCCGGGTTGAACGGGCAGGAGTTGTGCAGGTAGGTCAGCAGCCGCCAACCGCGTTCCTTGGCGATCGGTTCCAGCGCTGCGAACCACTGGGCGGCATGGGAATCCCCGACCAGCGCGACCGTGAAGTCCGAGTCCTTGTCGCCGAAGGCGCATTCCCGTGTCTCCGTCGATTCGGCCAAACTGGCGCAGTCCTTGCCATTGAAGACGTCCTTGGCAGCCAGCCCGGGGTCCGGCACGATCACGTGGCTGTCGGCGGTAAACGTCCTGTCGGCAGCCTTGGTCATCGCGCCGCCGCCCAGATCGTCGGGCGGGGATGCCAGCAGGGCTTCACCCTGCTCCGCCCGCTCCGCGAGGATGCGCTCCTGCTGGTTGCCCGGCACAAACGCGAGCGTCCCGACCAGCACGGTGGCGGCGGCACCGGCCGCAAGCGGGCGCCAGGCGCGGAGATTGAGCCAGCCGAACTTCCGCACCGGCGTCTCCACCCAGTAGAAGCTGAGGGCCGCCAGGGCGAACGACGCGGCGAGCAGCAGCAGGCTGGGCGCCGGGCCCGGCTCCTTCCCGGCCAGGGTCTTGTAGAAGACGATCAGCGGCCAGTGCCACAGGTAGAGCGAGTAGGAGATGTTGCCCGTCCACTGCACCGGCTTGAGGTCCACGAGGCGGTGCAGCGAAAGCCTGCCCGAGGTGCGTCCGGCGGCAATGACGGCCATGGTCCCGAGGACCGGCAGCAGGGCGGCGGCCCCCGGGAACGGGTCCGCGCCGTCGAGCAGGAAGGCCGCGGCGGCAATCGTCGCCAAGCCCGCCAGGGCCAGTAGGCTGCGCAGCTGCTGCCAGCGCTCCGTGTAGCTGAGCGCCGCGGCCAGCAGGCCGCCAAGGCCCAGTTCCCAGATCCGCGTGGGGGTGATGAAGTAGGCGGCCGGGTTGCCGGTGTCGGTGAACCAGAGCGCGAAGGCCAGCGAGGCCGCCGTCACCCAGGCAAAAAGTACGACGGCGAGCCGTGCCGGCGAGGGCCCGGAGTGCCGGGCGGCGGAGGTGAAAGTGCTGCGCCGCTTGCGGATGACGGCGACGGCCAGCAGGACCAGCAGCGGCCAGAACAGGTAGAACTGCTCCTCCACCGCCAGCGACCAGAAATGCTGCAGCGCGGTCGCCGAGTCGGCGGCAGCCAGATAGTCCACCGAGTCTGCGGCCAGTACCCAGTTCTGCAGGTAGAACGTGGAGGCCAGGGCCTGCGTGCCGACCTGTGCCCACTGGGTCATCGGGGCCAGCAGCAGCGTGGCGGCGAGCACCACGCCGATGGTCAGCAGGGCCGCGGGAAGGATGCGGCGCACGCGTGCGGCCCAGAAGTTGCGCAGCGACAGGGTGCCGGTCCGTTCGACCTCGCGAAGCATGTGGCCGGTGATCAGGAACCCCGAGATAACGAAGAAGACGTCCACGCCGACGAAGCCGCCCGGCAGCCAGCGCGGCTCCAGATGGTAGGCCACCACCATGAGCACCGCGAGGGCGCGCAGGGCTTGGATTTCGGGCAGGAACTTGCGCCGGGCCTTCAACTGCATGTCTTGCAGTCAGTCATGTCCAGGTAAACAGCGGGTTGATTCGACATGAACGCGCCACCGCCCGGCCCTGCTCAGCGGGTCTGATTGGCCGCCACGAGCGCGCTTTCCAGCTGGTCGGCAAGCGTGAGGATGTAGGTCCGCGTGACGTGGTCGCGGTCGCGGTAGATCATGACGTTCCCGATCACCATCGGGCAGGAGTCGGCGCCGCAGAATTCGTCGGAGAGGTCCACCACCCGTGCCTGCGGCGCAAGCTTGGCCGCCTCCGGTGTCAGGTCCTGCCCGTCATAGGCAGCCGAGCGCGGCTGGCTGCACCGCTCGGGGTCGTCATAGTTGAGGTCCACGCAGTCGCGCGGGTCCGCTCCGGCGCGCGCCGTGGGCGTGTCCGCGATCGGGTAGACGTCGATCCCGGCCTCGGCGAGCCGGTTCCAGTACTCCGCAAAGCCCGCGGCGCCTGGCCGGTGCCCCGTGCCCGCGTCCTCGAACTCGGAGGACGCGGAGTAGGAGGTGATGACGGCGTCGATATCTCCGCGCTCGAGCAGCCGCTCCATGGTTTCGCGGTTCGGCTCTGTGCACTGCAGGTCGCCCTCGGTTTCCAGCGTGCGCGGCTCCGGGTTAAACGGGCAGGAATTGTGGATGTAGGTCAGCAGCTTCCAGCCGCGCTCCTTGGCAATCGCGTCCAGGGCCGGCGTCCATTGTCCGGCGTGCGAGTCGCCCACCACCGCCACCGTCGGGGCATCGGCATCGCCGCCGCTGTGGTCGAAGGTGCATTCCGGGGTCTTGGCGTCCGGCTTCTGGGCCACGCAGTCGCCGAAAGCGAATTCGTCGTCGACGGCGACGTTCGGGTCGGGGACGATCACCTTGTCTGGTCCGGTGAAGCTGCGGTCAGCCGCCGGGTCCATCGCGCCCGCACCGAACCGGGCCGGCGGTGCCTGGAGCAGTTGCTCGGTGTGCGCCGTCCGCTCCGCCACCAGCTGGTCGCGCTGCTGCATCGGCGCCATGGCCAGCAGGCCGACGACGCCCATCGCCACGAGCCCGGCCGCGATCGGCCGCTTGGCATACCCGCGCAGCCAGCCCGCCCGGCGCACCGGCGTTTCCACAAAGTAGTAGCTCAGGGCGGCCAGCCCCACCGAGGCGGCGGCCAGCAGCAGGCTCTCCAACGGTCCCGGGGCCCGGTCGGCCAGCGTGCGGAAGTACATCAGCACCGGCCAGTGCCACAGGTACAGCGAGTAGGAGATGTTGCCGAGCCATTGGACGGGCCGGGCGTCCGTAACCCGATGCAGCGACAAGGAGCCCTCGGTGCGTCCCGCGGCGATCACCGCGATGGTGCCCAGGACCGGCAGCAGTGCGGCCGTGCCGGGAAAAATGGTGGCGCCGTCGAACACGAACGCCGCTGCCAGGATGGCCGAAATACCGCCCAGCGCCAGGAACTTCCGCAGCCGCGGGTGCCCGGAGGCGTCCCTGAGCACCACCGCCAGCACGCCGCCGAGCGCCAGCTCCCAGATCCGGGTCGGGGTAATGAAGTAGGCGGCCGGGTTGCCGGAATAGCTGAACCAGATACCGAACGCGAGCGACGCCGCCGCCACGACGGCCAGGGCGGGAAGGATGCCGCGGACGATATTCCGTCCGGCCCTGCGGGCGAGCACGGCCGCGGCCAGGACCAGCAGCGGCCAGAACAGGTAGAACTGCTCCTCCACCGCCAGCGACCAGAAGTGCTGCAGCCCGGTGGCGCTGCTGGCCGAGGCCATGTAGTCCACCGACTCCCCCGCCAGCACCCAGTTCTGCACGTAGAAGGTGGAGGCCAGGGCCTGGGAACCGATTCGCTCCCACTGCGTCATCGGGCTTAACCCGAAGGTTGCCAGGCAGACCACGGCGATGGTCACCAGCGAGGCCGGCAGGATGCGGCGCGCACGGGCGGCCCAGAAGGCGCCGAGCGAGACGCGGCCGGTGTCCCGCAGCTCACGCAGCAGGTGGCCGGTGATCAGGAATCCGGAGATGACGAAGAAGACATCGACGCCGACGAAGCCGCCGCGGAGCAGCCAGGGCTGGAAGTGGTAGACGACCACCAGCAGCACCGCCAGGGCCCGCAGCGCCTGCACCTCGGGCAGGAATTTCCGGGGCTTTTGGCTCGGGCTCTCCTTCGGGCGTGCGGCATCAAGGCTCGCGGTCGACAGCATGCCCGCCAATATAACAAAGAGATAACAGGGAGGTCGAAAGCGGGCTGGTGCCAGGTGCGGAGCGGTCCGGACGGGCCTGGCCCCGGGAGCGGGGCCGCCTTGGCGCGCCTAGTGCTGGGCGCGAAGCGCGTCGGTCACCTTGGCCGACGCGTCCTGGAGTTTGGGCAGCGCCGTCGCGACGGCCGCCTCGAGGTCCACGGTGCTGTCCGCCAGCGAGGCCTGCATCGACATGTTCAGCGCCGCGGCGACGCTGCCGTCCGGATTCAGGATCGGCACGGCGACCGAGCGCAGCCCGTTCTCCAGTTCCTGGTCCACCAGGGACCAGCCCTGCCCGCGGACCTTGTCCAGCTCGGTCCGCAGGGCCTCGACGGTCCCGATGGTCTTGCCGGTCAGCGGCCGCAGCTCGACCTGCGCGAGGTACTCCTCGAGCTCCTGCTGCGGCAGTCCGGCCAGCAGGACCCGCCCCATCGAGGTGGCGTAGGCCGGGAAACGCGTGCCGACGCTGATGCCCACCGTCATGATCCGGCGCGTGTGGATGCGCGCGATGTAGACGATTTCGCCGCCGTCGAGAATGGACGCGGACGTGGATTCGTGCAGCTCGGCGGAGAGTTCCTCCAGCACCGGCTGCACGAGCTGGGGAAGGGACTGACCCGCCAAATACGAGTACCCGAGCTGCAGCACCAAGGCCGTCAGCTCGAAGACCCGCCCGTCCGTCCTGACATACCCCAGGTCGACCAGGGTATGCAGGAAGCGGCGGGCGGTGGCACGGGTCAGTCCCGTTCGTTTCGAGACCTCGCTGAGGGTCATGCTGATGTTGTCGGCATCAAAGGCCCGGATGACGGCCAGGCCGCGGGCCAGCGACTGGACGAACTGGTCGCCCGGCAGTTTGGTCTCGGTCATGTTTCCCTGCTGCAGTTCTGGACGTGCTCTCCGGCTACTCGGCCGGAAGCAGCTTAACGTCCATCTTGGACTGCAGTTCCTCGATAGTGGTTCCGAAGGTCTCGCGCACGCGGACACCGTCTTCGCCAATCAGGAAGACAGCCTCATTAGTGTATACGCGGGTGACACAATTCACGCCCGTCAGCGGGTACGTGCACTCGGGCACCAGCTTGGACTTGCCGTCCTTGGTGAACAGGGACATCATCACGTAGACGTCCTTGGCGCCGGTGGCCAGGTCCATCGCACCGCCGACGGCGGGAATGGCGTCCGGCGCGCCGGTGTGCCAGTTCGCGAGGTCGCCGGCGGCGGAGACCTGGAAGGCCCCGAGCACACAGACGTCCAGGTGGCCGCCGCGCATCATCGCGAAGGAGTCGGCGTGGTGGAAGTAGGATGCGCCGGGCAGCTCCGTCACGGGAATCTTGCCCGCGTTGATCAGGTCCTCGTCGATCTCGTCGTCCTTGGCCTGCGGGCCCATCCCGAGCATCCCGTTCTCGGTGTGCAGCGTGACATCCTGCTCCGCGGTCAGGTAGTTCGAGACCAGGGTCGGCTGGCCGATGCCCAGGTTGACGAACGATCCGGGGGCAATGTCCTTGGCGACGAGCCGGGCCAGCTCGTCCTTGGTCAGCTTCTCGCTCACTGGTTCACCTCATGTTCCGTAACGGCCGGGGCCTTCCCATCGATCTTCACGACCGTGTCCACGTAGATGCCCGGGGTCACGATGACCTCGGGATCCAGTTCCCCGGTTTCGACGATCTCGTTGACCTGGACGATGGTGTGCTTGGCCGCCGCCGCCATGATCGGGCCGAAGTTGCGGGCCGTCTTGCGGTACACCAGGTTGCCGGTCTTGTCCGACTTCAGGGCCTTGATCAGCGCGAAGTCGGCGTAGATCGGCGACTCGAGCACGTAGCCCTTGCCGTCGATGACGCGGGTCTCCTTGCCCTCGGCCAGCATGGTGCCGTAGCCGGTGGGCGTGAAGAAGCCGCCGATGCCGGCGCCGGCAGCGCGGATCCGTTCGGCGAGGTTGCCCTGCGGCACCAGCTCCAGCTCGATCTCCCCGGCGCGGTAGGCGGCATCGAAGTGCCACGAGTCGGACTGCCGCGGGAACGAGCAGATGATCTTCTTGACCTTGCGCTCCTTGATCAGCAGCGCCAGGCCGGCGTCGGCCTGTCCGGCGTTGTTGTTGACCACGGTCAGGTCCTTGGCGCCGCAGGCGAGCAGCGCGTCGATCAGCTCCATCGGCTGGCCGGCGTTGCCGAAGCCGCCGATCAGCACCGTGGCGCCGTCATGGATTTCGGCTACTGCTTCCTGAGCCGATTTGGCAATCGTGAGCATACGCTCCGTGCCTCCTTACTTCTTGGTTGCGTTGACGTTTTCGAGCACGACGGCGAGGCCCTGGCCGACGCCGATGCAGATGGCGGCGACGCCCCAGCGGTCGCCGCTGGCCTCGAGCCGGCGGGCCAGCGTGCCGAGGATGCGGATGCCGGAGGCGCCCAGCGGGTGGCCGATGGCGACGGCGCCGCCCCAGGCGTTGACGATCGCCGGGTCGATGTCCCAGTTGTCGATGCAGGCCAGCGACTGTGCGGCGAAGGCCTCGTTGAGTTCGACGGCGGCCACGTCGGCCCAGCTGATCCCGGCGCGCTTGACGGCCTGGTTGGCCGCCTCGACCGGAGCGAAGCCGAAGAACTGCGGCTCCAGCGCGGAGGCGCCGCGGCCGGCGATGCGGGCCAGCGGCTGCAGGCCAAGCTCGGCGCCGGCGGCCTCGCTGCCCAGCAGGGCGGCGGACGCGCCATCGCTCAGCGGGGAGGCGTTGCCGGCAGTGACGGTGCCGCCAGCGGTGTCGTCTGAGACGGCGCGGAAGACCGTCTTGAGCCCGGCGAGCTTCTCGGCGGAGCTGTTCGGGCGGATGGTCTCGTCACGGGTGAGTTCGGTGCCCGGGACGGTAACGATCTGGTTGTCGTACTTGCCCTCGTTCCAGGCGGCGTCGGCGAGGTTGTGCGAGTTCGCGGCGAACTCGTCCTGGCGCTCCCGGGAGATGCCGTGCCGCTCGCGCAGCTGCTCGGTGGCCTCGCCCAGGGAGACGGTCCACTCCTTCGGCATCTTCTTGTTGACCAGCCGCCAGCCGAGGGTGGTGGAGGCCAGCGTCATGTCGCCGGCCGGGTACGGCTTCTCGGTCTTGGGCAGCACCCACGGGGCACGGCTCATGGATTCGACGCCGCCGATGATGATCATGTCCGCGTCGCCGGTGTTGATCTGGCGCGAGGCGATGATCGCGGCATCCAGGCTGGAGCCGCAGAGCCGGTTGACGGTAGTGCCCGGGATCGAGGTGGGCAGCCCGGCCAGCAGGGTCGCCATGCGGGCGACGTTGCGGTTCTCCTCGCCGGCACCGTTGGCGTTGCCGAAGATGACCTCGTCGATGCGGGCCGGGTCCAGGCCCGGGGCGCGCGCCACCGAGGCCTTGACGACCTCGGCGGCCAGATCGTCAGGCCGCACGCCTGCCAATCCTCCGCCGAACTTTCCAAACGGGGTGCGGATAGCGTCATAAACGTACGCCTGGTTCACTAAGGACTCCTTCGACCGCACCTCGTCCGGATGCGGGCTCTGCTCCGGTGCGGCCCCGGCGTCCACCGACAGCCGCGGCCGCACCACTGGAAATGCTCGTCATGCCGCACCCTGGACCATCATCCGAAACCTTGCGGGGTTCGCATGACGAACATGTGTGCGACATAAGAACTATAGCTAGTCCGTTCCGGCCTCGTCAAGGGTGGCGAAGACGCCTTGGGCGACCTTGAAGGCGACGTTCGCCGCCGGCACGCTGCAGTAGATGGCCGACTGCAGGATGACCTCCTTGATCTCGTCCCGGGTCATCCCGTTGGTCAGCGCCGCGCGCACGTGCATCGCCAGCTCTTCCCAGTACCCGTTGGCGATCATCGCGGTCAGCGTGATGGCGCTGCGGGTGGTGCGGGGCAGGCCCGGGCGGGTCCAGATGGTGCCCCATGCGTACCGGGTAATCAGCTCCTGGAAGTCCTGGGTGAAGTCGTCGATCCCCGCGTTGGCGCGGTCGACGTGGGCGTCCCCGAGGACCTCTCGGCGGACGGCCATACCGTCGTCGTATACGTCCTGCTGGGTCTTGGCCGGATCGAAAGTCCGGGTCATTTCACTCACTTGCGAGTGCTCCTTCGGTGTGGATTGCGGGTGGACTACTCAGGCGGCGAGGAAGAACTCGCGCAGCAGCTTGGCGGTTTCCTCCGGCGCCTCCAGCGGCGCCTGGTGCGCGGCGGAAGCAACGACGGCGGCGCGGCCGTTGCGCACGCCGGCCGCCGTGGCCTCGGCGAACGGCGGAGGGCAGACCTCGTCCTGGCCGCCGGCGATCGCGATCACGGGCGTGCCGATTTCGCCGAGGCGGTTACGGACGTCGAAGCCGGCCAGTGCCTCGCAGGCGTGGGCGTAGGCGAAGCGGTCGGCATTCTGCAGCGTGTGCAGCAGCCGCGTGGTGGCCTCGGAGTTGGCCTCGATGAAGCCCGGGGCGAACCAGCGCTGGGCCGAGCCCACCACCATGGTCGGCGTGCCCGAGTTCCGGACGGTTTCGGCCCGGTCGAGCCAGGCCTGCGGTTCGCCGATCTTGGCCCCGGAGCAGAGGACGCCGATGCCCTTGAACAGGTCCGGATAGTCCAGGCCCAGCTGCAGGCCGAGCGCGCCGGCCAGCGAGACGCCGGCGTAGTACAGCGGCGGGGCTGCTTCGATGTCGCCGGAGGCACGCAGCTTCTCCACGACGTTGGCGACGGCGGTGGCCAGTTCCGCCACCGTGAAGGTTTCCGTCGAGGCCGCGCTGGCGCCGTGGCCGGGCAGGTCGAGTCCGACAACCTGGAAGTCCGCGAGGAAGGGGACGGCGTCGATCCACAGGGCTTGGGCCCCGGTGCCGAGCCCGGCTCCGGCCAGCAGGACGGGCTTGCCGTTGCCGCCGGCCGAGAGCAGGGTGGGGGTGATTTGGGGGACGGTCATGCTTGGCTCCATTCTGCAAAGTGCTTGGTGATCCGGTTGATCAGTTCGTCGCTCTGGCCCAGGTAGTTCGCCGGGTCCAGCAGCGCCTCCAGCTGCGCGTCCGGCAGGTCCTGCTCCGGCACGGTGCGGCGCAGCTGCTCGGCGAACGGCGCTCCCCCGGAGAGGGAATCGTTCACCAGCGCCTGGACCTTGGGCTTGCCCGAACCGGGGGTCCCGCCGTCCAGCAGCGGGGCGACCGCGCCCATGATCTTCTCGCTGACCACGAGCGGACCGGTGATGGCGAGGTTCTGCTGCATCCGGTCCCGGTGGACCACGAGGCCGCCGGCGAGTTCGGCCAGGTGTTCCGCCGCTCCCCCGACCAGCCGCAGCAGCTGGCGCAGCGCCTGCCACTCGACATGCCAGGAACCGTCCGGACGCTCGTCGATCGCGCCCGCCGCGGCGGCCTGCACCTGCGCCAGATAGCCCGGCGCGGCCAGCGCCGCGCTGCGGATCAGCACGGACAGGACCGGGTTCTGCTTCTGCGGCATCGCCGAGGAGACGCCCCGGCCCTCGGCGCGGGGTTCGGACAGCTCGCCGAACTCCGGCCGGCTCAGCAGCAGGACGTCGTTGGCGACCTTGCCGGCGGCAGCCAGCACGTCCGCCAGCGCCGCGGCCAGGGCCGTCACCGGCAGGCGGTTGGTCTGCCACGGGGCGACCGGATCGGCCAGCCCCAGGCGCTCGGCGAGCCGCGCCGCAAGACCCAGCGCACCGCCGTCGTTATTCTCCCGGGAGTCCGCGACCGCAGTCAGCGCGGCCATGGTGCCGGCCGCCCCGCCCCACTGCAGCGGAAGCCGGGAGGCGGCCTCGGACAGCTGCACGCCGGACTGCCCGACGCCGGCGAGCCAGTTGGCTGCCTTGAGCCCGAAGGTCGACGGGAGCGAGTGCTGCGTCAGCGTCCGCGCCACCGTGACCGTGCCGCGGTGGTCCTCGGCGAGCTTCGCCAGGGAACGGGATGCCGACTTCAGGTCGGCCGTGATGACCTGAAGCGCGCGGGAGGCCATCACCAGCAGGGCGCTGTCCAGGATGTCCTGGCTGGTGGCGCCCTTGTGGATCGCGGCCGCCGCGGCGGGATTCCCGGGCTTCACCTGCGCCCGCAGGTCCGCCAGCAGCGGGATCACGGGGTTGCCGCCGCCCTGCGCCCGCTCTGCCAGCGACGCGGCATCGTAGTATTCGGCCACAGACGCGGCCGCCACGGCGGACGGAATGGCGGCATCGATGTAGCCGGCGTCCGCCAGCACGCGGACCCACTCCAGCTCCACGTCCAGCATGGCCTGGATGAACTTGTAATCGCTCGTTAAACGGGACACTGCTGTCCCGGCCGAGGCCGGGGACAGCAGCCCGAAGTCAGCGTCATCCGCTGTATTCATCTGTGATTAGGCTCCCGGGTAGGTCAGGAAGACCGTCTCGTTCGCGCCCTGCAGCCGGATGTCGAAACGCAGGTCGCCGTTCTCCTCGCGGGTGGCGATCAGCGTCCGGCGCCGGTCCTCCGGCAGCGATGACAGCAGCGGGTCGTTCGCCAGCGCCTCGGTGTCCTCCGGCAGGTAGATGCGGGTGAACAGCCGGTTCAGCAGGCCGCGGGCGAACACCGTCAGCAGGATGAACGGCGCCTTGCCCTCTTCGGTGGGACCCGGGTTGACCGTGGTGAAGGTGTAGTGGCCGACGTTGTCGACGGCGACGCGGCCCCAGCCTGTGAAGGTGTGGTCATCGCGCACCAGCGAGCCGTCCTTGCGGGAGATCTTGCCGTGCTCGTCCGCCTGCCAGATCTCCAGCATGGAGTCCGGGATCGGTTCGCCGTGGCCGTCGCTCACGACGCCGTGCAGCCGGATGGAACCCGCGTGGGCGCGGTGCACCAGCTCGTGGCCCTTCTCGAAGGGCAGGGCGTAGCCGTAGAACGGGCCGATGGTCTGGCCGGGGGTTGCGACAAGCTTGGTCGTTGCCTCAGTCATTATTCTGCGTCCTCGTCTTCTATCCAGGTCCGGTTGCTGCCGGTGAGCACGATGTCCCAGTTGTAGCCGGTGTTCCACTCATGGCTGGTGATGCTGTGGTCGTAGGTGGCCACCAGGCGGTCGCGGGCCTTCTGGTCCGTGATCGCCTGGTAGATCGGGTCCAGCGGGAACAGCGGATCGCCCGGGAAGTACATCTGGGTGATCATGCGCTGCGTGAAGTCCGTGCCGAACAGCGAGAAGTGGATGTGGGCCGGGCGCCAGGCGTTGTGGTGGTTCTTCCACGGGTACGGGGCCGGCTTGATCGTGGTGAACCGGTAGGAGCCGTCGTCGCCGGTGATGCAGCGGCCGACGCCGGTGAAGTTCGGGTCGATCGGGGCCGGGTGCTGGTCGCGCTTGTGCACGTAGCGGCCGGCGGCGTTGGCCTGCCAGATCTCGACGAGCTGGTTGCGGACCGGGCGTCCGTCGCCGTCGAGCACCTTGCCCTGGACCACCATGCGCTCGCCCAGCGGTTCGCCGTTGTGCTGGATGGTCAGGTCGGCTTCCAGGGCATGCACGTCGCGGTGGCCGAAGGCCGGAGACCAGAGCTCAATGGTCTCCGGGTCCGTGTGGTGCAGGTCCTTGGTCGGGTGGCGCAGCAGCGAAGAGCGGTACGGCGCGAAGTCGATCCGCGGCTGCGTCTCCTCCCGGCCGCCGTCCTCGACGCTCTTGCGGTAGGCCGCGTGGATGTCGTTGATTTCCTTGTTAATGGTCTCCTGCGAGTCCGCGGTGGCGGCAGGATCCAAAACATGGCTGTTCTCGAAACTTTCCGACTGCATTTCGGTGCTCATCGAGAACTCCTTTCTTGCGTTGCTGAGACGTGGATAGACGCGGATTAGTCGTAGATCGAGGAAATGGAACGGCGGGCGGCCGGCGCTGGCCGCCCGCGGGTCCAGTCGGCGGAACCTGGTGTTAGCTGTGCGGCCAGCCGGTGTAGGACTCGGCCAGGTACTGCTGGCCGTAGCGCGAGCTGACCACGGTCTGCAGCTCGCCCAGGGCACGCTTGACCTCGAAGGGGTTGGCGTCCTTGCGGGTGTGCAGCATGTTGGTCATCCAGTAGGAGAAGTTCTGGGCCTTCCACACGCGCTTCAGGGCGCGGTCGCTGTAGCCGTCGAGCAGTTCCTTGGACTTGGTGCTGTAGTACGAGTCGATGGCCTCGAAGAGGACCTTGACGTCCGCCAGGGCGAGGTTCAGGCCCTTTGCGCCGGTCGGCGGAACGGTGTGTCCGGCGTCGCCCGCCAGGAACATGTTGCCGTAGCGCATCGGCTCGCAGACGTAGGAGCGGAACTTCAGGATCATCTGTTCGAAGATCGGGCCGCGCTTGAGCTGGAAGCCGTCGGGGCCGTCCACGCGCTTCTGCAGTTCGTCCCAGATCTGGTCCTCGGTCCACTTCGAGGCGTCTTCGTTGGGGTCGGCCTGGAAGTACATGCGCTGGACGGTCTCGCTGCGCTGGGAGATCAGCGCGAAACCGTGCGGCGAGTTAGCGTAGATCAGTTCGTCGGAGCTCTTCGGGGCCTCGGTGAGGATGCCGAACCAGGCGAACGGGTACTCGATGAAGTTGTCCGTGCGGTGCTCCTGCGGGATGGCCCACTTGCAGATGCCCTGCGAGCCGTCGGCGCCGACGAGGATCTCGCAGTGGATTTCGAAGAGCTGGCCCTCGGAGTCGGTGAAGCGGATCTTCGGGGTGTCCGTGGTCATGTCCAGCACCTCGGTGTCGGTGACCGAGTAGCGGACGTCGCCGCCGTCGCGCTTGCGGGCCGCGGCCAAGTCGACGAAGACCTCGTTCTGCGGGTAGAGCGTGACGGTCGCGCCCACGAGATCCGGGAAGTTGAGGCGGTGCGATTCGCCGTTGAAGCGCAGGTCGATGCCCTCGTGCTCCATGCCTTCGGTCAGGACGCGGCCGTTGATTCCGGTGTCGGTGAGCATCTTGACGGAGCCGGCCTCGAGGATGCCGGCCCGGTGGGTGGTGCGGATCGTCTCGTGGTCGCGCTTCTCCACCACGATGTTCTCGATGCCGGACTTCGCCAGCAGGTGGGACAGCATGAGGCCGGCGGGGCCGCCGCCGACGATGCCGACCTGCGTCTTGATGATCTGCGCATTCGCGCTCATAAATGCTCCTTCATGGATCCTGGGAGGGCTTTGATCCAGTGTGACTGAGCCTACAAGCGGTCCGCCTGCCCAATCTCATTCAATGGGAATTGCGACGGCGGCGCTTCGGTTCCGCTCGGCTTCTCCCCTACCGCGCGGGCGATGCCGCGGGCTCCGGCCATCAGCACCGGCACAAGCGACTGCAGGTTTTCGAAGCCCAGCGGCAGGACGACGCCGATTGCCGCGATGGCGTGCCCGTTGCGTCCGAGGACGGGCACGGCGAGGCCGGTGGTGTCGGTATCCACCCTCCCGTCGAAGGCGGCGTAGCCGCGCTTGCGGATCTCTACCAGGTGGCGGCGGAAGTCGAAGGAGACGGCGTCGACGCTGGCCACGGCCTCGGGATGCCGGGTCAGGTACGACTCCTGGACATGATTGGGCGAATACGCCAGCTGGACCATGCCCAGCGCGGTCCGGTGCACGGGCATCCGGCCGGCGATCTTGGCCTGGTTGACCACCGACGTCCGGCTGGACAACCGCTCGATGACCAGCACGTCGTCATCCTTGAGGATGGCCAGTTGGGTGTGCTGGCGGACCACCGACTGGATGTCCTCCATGAAGGGCATCGCGGCCTGCGCCATGTCCACCGCGGGAGAGCTGCGGTTGGCCAGCTCCCAGAGCCGCAGCCCGAGCCGGACCTGCCCGTTGGGTTCCTTGCTCAGCAGCTCATGCCGGGCCATCTCGTCCACGAGGCGGTAGGCCGTGGCCAGCGGGACGTCGGCACGGCGCGAGAGGCTGGCCACGGTCATGGAGGACTTCGTGGCGTCGAAGGCGCTCAGGATCCGGACGAACCGTTCCAGCATCGAATCCCCGGAACGCGAATTGGCCATATGCCTAGGTTCTCACGTTAACGCAGGAGCGCCCCCTGCTCCCGCGGTGCGGGTACAGGGGGCGCTCCTCAATCAGGAAGGCCGATGCCTAGAGTAGGGCGCGAGGGAGCGCCCCTAGAGTGGGGCGCGAGGGCCCCGGCGTGGCGGCGAAGCCGACACACCGGGAGCGCCCCAATCTTTAGCGGTAGTCGCCGCCCATGTCGTAGTCATCCAGCGGGATGGCATGGAACTCGGGCGTCAGGCCGCCGTCGACTCCGGGGTAATCGAAGTCGCTGAAGGCGCTCGGGCCGGTGAACAGGTTGGCCTTGGCCTCCTCCGTCGGCTCGACCGCGACATTGTTGTACCGCTCCAGGCCGGTGCCGGCCGGGATCAGCTTACCGATGATCACGTTCTCCTTCAGGCCCAGCAGCGGGTCGGACTTGCCTTCCATGGCCGCCTGGGTCAGGACCCGGGTGGTCTCCTGGAAGGAAGCCGCGGACAGCCAGGACTCGGTCGCCAGCGACGCCTTGGTGATGCCCATCAGCTCGTCACGGCCATTGGCCGGGGTCTTGCCTTCGGACACTGCCTTGCGGTTCTCGGCCTGGAAGCGGCTGCGCTCGGCGAGCTCACCCGGCAGCAGGTCCGTCTCACCGGACTCGATGACGGTGATGCGGCGCAGCATCTGCCGGACGATGACCTCCACGTGCTTGTCGTGGATCCCGACGCCCTGGCTGCGGTAAACGCTCTGGACCTCGTCCACCAGGAACTTCTGCGCCTGGCGCGGGCCGAGGATACGCAGCACCTGCTTCGGGTCCTTGGCACCGACCACCAGCTGGTCGCCGACGTTGACGTGCTGGCCGTCTTCGACCAGCAGCCGTGCACGGCGCAGCACCGGGTAGGCAACTTCCTCGGATCCGTCGTCCGGAGTGACGATGATGCGCATCTGGCGCTCGCCGTCCTCGATGGACACGCGGCCGGCAACCTCGGACATCGGAGCCACACCCTTCGGGGTACGGGCTTCGAAGAGCTCCTGGATACGCGGCAGACCCTGGGTGATGTCGCCCGCGGAGGCTACACCACCGGTGTGGAAGGTACGCATGGTCAGCTGGGTGCCCGGCTCGCCGATGGACTGTGCGGCGATGATGCCGACGGCCTCGCCGATGTCCACGGTCTTGCCGGTGGCCAGCGAACGGCCGTAGCAGAGCGCACAGGTACCGACGGCGGACTCACAGGTGAGCACGGAGCGGATCTTGACCTCGGTGACGCCGGAGTTGATCAGCTGATCGATCAGCACGTCTCCGACGTCCGAACCGCCGGCGGCCAGCACGTTGCCTTCGGAGTCGACGACGTCGACCGCGAGGGTACGGGCGTACGCCGAGTTCTCCACGTCCTCGTGCCGGTGCAGCTCGCCGTTCGAGTCCACGGTGGCAATCGGGGTGTTCAGGCCGCGCTCGGTGCCGCAGTCCTCTTCGCGGACGATGACGTCCTGCGACACGTCCACCAGGCGTCGGGTCAGGTAACCCGAGTTGGCGGTACGCAGCGCGGTATCGGCCAGGCCCTTACGGGCACCGTGCGTCGCGATGAAGTACTCCAGCACCGACAGGCCCTCGCGGTAGGAGGACTTGATCGGACGCGGGATGATTTCACCCTTCGGGTTTGCCACCAGGCCACGGATACCGGCGATCTGGCGGACCTGCAGCCAGTTACCACGGGCACCGGAGGACACCATGCGGTTGATGGTGTTCTCCTTGGTCAGGCTCTTGCGCATCGCGTCGGCAACCTCGTTGGTGGCCTTGTTCCAGATGTCGATCAGTTCCTGGCGCCGCTCGTCGTCGGCGATCAGGCCCTTGCCGTACTGGGACTCGACCTTGGCAGCCTGTGCTTCGTAGCCTTCCATGATGGCGGGCTTCTCGGCAGGTGCCGCGATGTCGGAGATCGCGACGGTCACGCCGGAGCGGGTCGCCCAGTAGAAACCGGCGTCCTTGAGGTTATCCAGCGTGGCCGCGGTGACGACCTTCGGGTAGCGCTCGGCCAGATCGTTGACGATCGAGGAGAGCTGGCCCTTGTCCGCAACCTTCTCCACCCAGGGGTAGTCCTCAGGCAGGGTCTCGTTGAAGAGCACCTGTCCGAGCGAGGTTTCGATCAGCGCCGGCTGTCCTTCTTCCCAGCCTTCCGGAGCCGCCTGGTCCGGGCCCGGCACGAAGCCCGGGACGCGGATCTTGACGACGGCGTTCAGGTGCAGCTCGCCCGCATCGTGGGCCATGATGGCCTCCGCCGGGCTGCCGAAGACGCGGCCTTCGCCGGCGGCACCTTCACGCTTGGTGGTCAGGTGGTGCAGGCCGATGATCATATCCTGCGAGGGCAGGGTCACCGGACGGCCATCGGACGGCTTCAGGATGTTGTTCGAGGACAGCATCAGGATGCGGGCCTCGGCCTGGGCCTCCGGGCTCAGCGGCAGGTGCACGGCCATCTGGTCGCCGTCGAAGTCCGCGTTGAACGCGCCGCAGACCAGCGGGTGCAGCTGGAGTGCCTTGCCTTCAACGAGCTGCGGCTCGAAGGCCTGGATGCCGAGGCGGTGCAGGGTTGGTGCACGGTTGAGCAGCACCGGGTGTTCGGTGATGATCTCTTCCAGCACATCCCAGACCTGCGGGCGGTAACGCTCCACCATGCGCTTGGCGCTCTTGATGTTCTGCGCGTGGTTGAGGTCCACGAGCCGCTTCATGACGAAGGGCTTGAAGAGCTCCAGCGCCATCTGCTTCGGCAGGCCGCACTGGTGCAGCTTCAGCTGCGGACCGACGACGATCACGGAACGGCCCGAGTAGTCGACGCGCTTACCCAGCAGGTTCTGGCGGAACCGGCCCTGCTTGCCCTTGAGCATGTCGGACAGCGACTTGAGCGGACGGTTGCCCGGTCCGGTGACCGGACGGCCGCGGCGGCCGTTGTCGAACAGCGAGTCGACCGCTTCCTGCAGCATGCGCTTTTCGTTGTTCACGATGATCTCGGGGGCACCGAGGTCCAGCAGGCGCTTCAGGCGGTTGTTGCGGTTGATCACGCGGCGGTACAGGTCGTTCAGGTCGGAGGTCGCGAAGCGGCCGCCGTCCAGCTGGACCATCGGGCGCAGTTCCGGCGGGATCACCGGGACGGCGTCCAGCACCATGCCCAGCGGGCTGTTGGTGGTGGTCAGGAACGCGTTGACGACCTTCAGGCGCTTGAGCGCACGGGTCTTGCGCTGGCCCTTGCCGTTCTTGATGACGTCGCGCAGCGACTCGGCCTCTGCGGCCAGGTCGAAGGTCTCCAGGCGCTTCTTGATCGCCTCGGCGCCCATCGAGCCCTCGAAGTACAGGCCGTAGCGGTCACGCAGCTCGCGGTAGAGGCCCTCGTCACCCTCGAGGTCGGCGATCTTGAGGTTCTTGAAGCGGTCCCAGACCTGCTCGAGGCGGTCGATGTCCGCATCGGCGCGCTTGCGCACGTTGGCCATCTGGCGGTCCGCGGAATCGCGGGCCTTCTTCTTGTCGGCGGCCTTCGCGCCTTCGCCTTCGAGGCGGGCCAGCTCGTCCTCGAGGTCTCGGGCGATCGCCGCGATGTCGGAGTCGCGGGTGTCGGCCATCTGCTTCTTCTCCAGGTCGTGCTCGACCTGCAGGTTCGGCAGCTCCTCGTGGCGGCGTTCCTCGTCCACGCTGGTGATCATGTAGGCAGCGAAGTAGATGACCTTTTCGAGGTCCTTCGGCGCCAGGTCCAGCAGGTAGCCGAGGCGGGAAGGAACACCCTTGAAGTACCAGATGTGCGTGACCGGAGCGGCCAGTTCGATGTGGCCCATGCGCTCGCGGCGGACCTTGGCGCGGGTGACCTCGACGCCGCAGCGCTCACAGATGATGCCCTTGAAGCGCACGCGCTTGTACTTGCCGCAGTAGCATTCCCAGTCGCGGGACGGGCCGAAGATCTTCTCGCAGAAGAGGCCGTCCTTCTCGGGCTTGAGCGTGCGGTAGTTGATGGTTTCCGGCTTCTTGACCTCACCGTAAGACCAGTCGCGGATTTCTTCCGCGGTGGCAAGGCCGATTCGCATGAGGCCGAAGGAGGATTCGCTGGACATATGGTCCCTGTTCTCTCTTGTTCTCTAGATCTGAATGTCTTTGACGGGTACGGAAAGAGGTACGACGGCGGGCGGCCGGCTGGGTAGCGCCGGCCACCGCTGCGTCGCTAGACCTCTTCTACAGAGCTCGGCTCGGCCCGCGACAGGTCGATGCCCAGCTCTTCCGCGGCCCGGAAGACTTCTTCATCCGAGTCACGCATTTCAATCGTGGTGCCGTCCGTGGAGAGCACTTCCACGTTCAGGCACAGCGACTGCATTTCCTTGATCAAGACCTTGAAGGACTCGGGAACACCCGGCTCGGGGATGTTCTCGCCCTTGACGATGGCCTCGTAGACCTTCACGCGGCCGTGGATATCGTCGGACTTGATGGTCAGCAGTTCCTGCAGGGTGTACGCGGCACCGTAGGCCTCCAGGGCCCACACTTCCATTTCACCGAAGCGCTGTCCGCCGAACTGCGCCTTACCGCCCAGCGGCTGCTGGGTGATCATGGAGTACGGTCCGGTGGAACGCGCGTGGATCTTGTCGTCCACCAGGTGGTGCAGCTTCAGGATGTACATGTAGCCCACGGAGATGGGGTCCGGGAACGGTTCGCCGGAGCGGCCGTCGAACAGCCGGGCCTTGCCGGAGGAACCGATCAGGCGGTCGCCGTCGCGGGTGACGTTGGTCGAGGCCAGCAGCCCGGTGATCTCGTGCTCGCTGGCGCCGTCGAACACCGGCGTCGCAACCGTCGTCGAACCCGACTGGCGCGGCAGGTTCGGCAGGTTCTTGACCCACTCCGGATCGCCCTCGATGTTCCAGCCCTGCTTGGCGACCCACCCGAGGTGGATTTCCAGCACCTGGCCGACGTTCATACGGCCCGGAACACCCAGCGGGTTCAGGACGATGTCCACCGGAGTACCGTCCTCGAGGAACGGCATGTCCTCGATCGGCAGGATCTTGGAGATGACGCCCTTGTTGCCGTGGCGGCCGGCGAGCTTGTCGCCGTCCGTGATCTTGCGCTTCTGGGCAACGTAGACGCGGACCAGCTGGTTCACGCCCGGGGGCAGCTCGTCGTCGTTGTCGCGGTCGAAGATGCGCACGCCGATGACGGTGCCGGACTCGCCGTGGGGCACCTTCAGGGACGTGTCGCGGACTTCGCGGGACTTCTCGCCGAAGATCGCGCGCAGCAGGCGCTCTTCCGGGGTGAGTTCGGTTTCACCCTTGGGGGTCACGCGGCCCACCAGGATGTCGCCGGCCTCGACCTCGGCACCGATGTGGATGATGCCGCGCTCGTCCAGCTGGGAGAGCACTTCCTCGCTCACGTTCGGGATATCGCGGGTGATCTCCTCGGCACCAAGCTTGGTGTCGCGGGCGTCGACCTCGTGCTCCTCGATGTGGATGGAGGTCAGCACGTCGTCGGAGACGATGCGCTGGCTCAGGATGATGGCATCCTCGTAGTTGTGTCCTTCCCAGGACATGAAGGCCACCAGCATGTTCTTGCCCAGCGCCAGCTCGCCCTGGTCCGTGGAGGGACCGTCGGCGATGATGCTGCCGAGCTCGAGTCGCTGGCCCTCGGCCACCAGGACGCGCTGGTTGTACGCGTTGCCCTGGTTGGAGCGGGCGAACTTCATGATCGGGTAGTGCGTCTCGGTGCCGTCGTCGTTCAGGACGGTGACCAGGTCGGCAGACACCTCGGTGACCACGCCGGCCTTGGCGGCCACGACGGAGTCGCCGGCGTCGACCGCAGCGTAGCGCTCCATGCCGGTACCGACCAGCGGTGCCTCCGAACGCAGCAGCGGCACGGCCTGGCGCTGCATGTTGGCGCCCATGAGCGCGCGGTTGGCGTCGTCGTGCTCCAGGAACGGAATCAGGGCGGTTGCCACGGACACCATCTGGCGCGGGGAAACGTCCATGTAGTCGACGTCTGCGGCCTCGATCAGGACCGGCTCGCCCTCGCCGCCGCGCTGGCGGACCAGCACGAGTTCTTCGGCGAAGCGGTTGCTCTCGTCCAGCGGCGCGTTC
This sequence comes from Arthrobacter sp. USHLN218, assembly GCF_037144715.1. Taxonomy (NCBI): domain Bacteria; kingdom Bacillati; phylum Actinomycetota; class Actinomycetes; order Micrococcales; family Micrococcaceae; genus Arthrobacter; species Arthrobacter sp. USHLN218. Next base: position 328,080 of record NZ_JBBCYT010000002.1, on the reverse strand, counting down.
GCCTGGGCGATCACGCACTCGATCTCGTCATCCGCGGTCAGGTAGTCGATCTGGTCCGTGACCAGGCCGTCGACGACCTTGCGGTACGGGGTCTCGATGAAGCCGAACGCGTTGATGCGGCCGTAGGAGGCGAGCGAACCGATCAGGCCGATGTTCGGGCCTTCAGGGGTCTCGATCGGGCACATGCGGCCGTAGTGCGACGGGTGGACGTCGCGGACCTCCATGCCGGCGCGGTCGCGGGACAGGCCGCCCGGGCCGAGCGCGGACAGGCGGCGCTTGTGGGTCAGGCCGGCCAGCGGGTTGTTCTGGTCCATGAACTGCGACAGCTGGGAGGTTCCGAAGAACTCCTTGATGGCTGCCACGACCGGGCGGATGTTGATCAGGGTCTGCGGAGTGATGGCCTCCACGTCCTGGGTGGTCATCCGCTCGCGGACCACGCGCTCCATGCGGGACAGGCCGGTGCGGACCTGGTTCTCGATCAGCTCGCCGACCGCGCGGATGCGGCGGTTGCCGAAGTGGTCGATGTCGTCGACCTCGACGCGGATCTCGTGGTCCTCGCCGTCCCGCTTGCCCGGGATGGCCTTCTCGCCGGCGTGCAGGGCGACCAGGAACTTGATCATCGCGACGATGTCGTCCAGGTTCAGGACCGAGGCGTTCGGATCATCCAGCGGGGTTTCGACGCCGAGCTTGCGGTTGATCTTGTACCGGCCGACCTTGGCCAGGTCGTAGCGCTTCGGGTTGAAGTACAGGTTCTCCAGCAGGGAACGTGCAGCGTCGACCGTCGGCGGCTCGCCCGGACGGAGCTTGCGGTAGATGTCCAGGAGTGCGTCTTCCTGGGTTTCGGTGGTGTCCTTTTCCAGGGTGGCCCGGATGGAGTCGTACTCGCCGAAGGTCTCCAGGATCTGGCCTTCGGTCCAGCCCAGGGCCTTCAGCAGCACGGTGACGGACTGCTTGCGCTTGCGGTCGAGGCGGACGCCGACCTGGTCGCGCTTGTCGATCTCGAGCTCGAACCAGGCGCCGCGGGAGGGGATGATCTTCGCGGTGAAGATGTCCTTGTCGCTGGTCTTGTCGGCGGTGCGCTCGAAGTAGGCGCCCGGAGAACGGACCAGCTGGGAGACGACGACACGCTCGGTGCCGTTGATGACGAAGGTGCCCTTCTCGGTCATCAGCGGGAAGTCGCCCATGAACACGGTCTGCTGCTTGATCTCGCCCGTGTTGTTGTTCATGAACTCCGCCTTGACATACAGCGGAGCGGAGAAGGTGGCGTCGCGGTCCTTGCACTCCGCCATCGTGTACTTGGGATCAGCAAATTCCGGCTCGGAGAAGCTCAGGGACATGGTGCCCTGGAAGTCCTCGATCGGGGAGATCTCTTCGAAGATGTCGGACAGACCGGAGGTCGTCGCTACGCCCTGGTTGTTTTCTTCCTGGGCCTTCTTGACCCGCGCCTTCCAGCGCTCATTGCCGACCAGCCAATCGAAGCTGTCCGTCTGAAGGGCAAGGAGGTTGGGGACATCCAGCGGTTCGTGAATCTTAGCGAATGAGATCCTGCGGGTGGCGCCATCGTTCGATGAGGCGTCCAGCAGGCTGTTAGCGGTATCAGTATTAGAGGTGCTCGAGGCGACCAAGAGAGGGATCCTTCCACAGACCTTCAGGCTTGTACGCGCCTCCGCACTTCCGGCACACCAAAGTGCCGGTACAACCTGACCGGATCCGCTATATGATCCAAGCCCCCGCCGGATTCCTGTTAAATACAGGAAGGCGTGGCAATGCCCACCGCTATATGAAGGCCGAAGGTTAAGAGGGAAGACGCAAATAATTATTCTACGCCGCGGTTTTGTGATTGTCCAGCGGACGGCAGAATAGCCGGAGGATGCTTCGGCCGCAACGGTCTTCCTCCGGTGTGTCGGCGATTGACGCCAGGACGACGCCAACCTCGAACCAATCGGGCCGGTCCGAGCGTGCCTCTTCCCCCCGGCATCAGCTTGGAACAACGCTTCGGTCCGCCGTGTTCCATTCTATGGGAACGCGTCGATTTCCGGCGCCAGCTAACTGTAGCCTTTGTGCAACCGCAATTTCAAGGACGAAAGCGAGCAAACGGCAGTGTCAGAGAACCAAACGGACCGCAACGACGTCGTCATCCTGGGTGGCGCACGCACGCCCCTCGGCCGTCTCAAGGGGCAACTGGCCGCCTTCAGCGCCGTCGAACTCGGCGGCAAGGCGATTGCCGGCGCCTTGGAACGCGCCGGGATTTCGCCGGACGCGGTGGACGCGGTCATCATGGGCCAGGTCGTCCAGGCGGGCGCCGGCCAGAATCCCGCGCGCCAGAGCGCCATTGCGGCCGGGATCGGCTGGAACGTGCCGACGGTAACCATCAATAAGGTCTGCCTCTCCGGGCTCGCCGCCATCACCGACGCCGCGCGGCTGATCCGCAGCGGCGAAGCCAGCGTCATCGTCGCGGGCGGCCAGGAATCGATGACCAACGGGCCGCACGTGCTTCCCGGCTCGCGCCAGGGCTTCACCTACGGAAGCGTCAACCTGCTCGACTCCGTGGCCCACGACGGCCTCACCGATGCCTTCGACCACGAATCCATGGGCGCTTCCACCGAGCGGCGGAACGCGGAGCTCGGCATCGGACGCCAAGCCCAGGACGAAGTCGCCGCCGCCTCGCACCAGCGGGCCGCCGCCGCGGCCGAGGCCGGGATCTTCGACGGCGAGATCGTGCCGGTCGCCGTGCCGCAGCGCAAGGGCGAGGACCTTGTACTCACCCGGGACGAGGGCGTGCGGCCGCAGACCACGGTGGAGACCCTGGCCCCACTGCGCCCGGCCTTCGCGAAGGACGGAACCATCACCGCCGGCAACTCCTCCCCGCTCTCCGACGGCGCCGCCGCCGTCGTTGTTACCTCCCGCGGATACGCAGAAGACAACGGACTGCCCTGGCTGGCCGTCGTCGGCAAGCCCGGACAGGTGGCGGGTCCGGACACGTCGCTGCACTCGCAGCCTTCCAATGCAATCTCCCAGGCCCTGAAGCGGGCCGGCTGGACCACCGCGGACCTGGACTTCATCGAGATCAACGAGGCGTTCGGCTCCGTGGCCGTGCAGTCGCTGAAGGACCTGGACTACCCCGCGGAGAAGTGCAACCTGCACGGCGGCGCCATCGCGCTGGGCCATCCGATCGGAGCCTCGGGCGCACGGCTCGCGCTGCACGCCGCGCTCGAACTGCAGCGGCGCGGTACGGGCAGGGCCGCCGTGTCCCTGTGCGGCGGCGGCGGCCAGGGCGAGGCCCTGCTGCTGTACCGCGACTAGGAGCGGCACATGCCCGAAGAGACCGGGATGGACCGGTTCCTGGCGGACGCGAAGGAACGCGGGCTCGACGTCGAGGTGGTACCGCGTCCGCCGGCGCGCAGCCTGCCGGAGGCGGCGGAACTGCTCGGCATCCGGCCCGCGGACATCGTCAAGTCGCTGGTCGTCAAGCACAAGGACGGTTCGTTCCTGTTTGCCCTGGTCCCGGGCGACCGGCAGATCTCCTGGCCCAAGCTGCGGGCTCTGCTGGGCGTGAACAAGCTCTCGCTCCCGCCGGCGGACGTTGCCTTCGCAGCCACCGGCTACCCGCGCGGGACCATCACGCCGCTGGGCAGCACGACGGCCTGGCCGGTATTCGCCGACGCGGCGATCACGGGCCGGCGCATCTCGATGGGCGCCGGGGACCACGGCCACTCGGCCTTCCTCCAGGCCGACGCGCTGATCGAGGCCCTCGGCGCCACCACCGCGGATATCAGCGAGCCGGCCTGACCCGCGGAGCAGGCCGGCCGGCCCGGAAACAGCAGAAGAGCCCCGCACAGCAGTGCGGGGCTCTTCTAAGTGAAGCTAAGAAGCTTACTTGACGGTGACGGTGGCACCGGCAGCCTCGAGGGCTTCCTTGGCCTTGTCGGCAGCTTCCTTGGTTGCGCCTTCGAGGACAGCCTTCGGAGCGCTGTCGACGAGGTCCTTGGCTTCCTTCAGACCCAGGGAAGTCAGGGCACGAACTTCCTTGATCACTGCGATCTTCTTGTCGCCGGCAGCTTCCAGAACGACGTCGAATTCGGTCTTCTCTTCAGCGGCCTCAGCGGCGCCACCGGCGGCCGGGCCGGCAACGGCAACGGCAGCAGCGGTAACGTCAAAGGTCTCTTCGAAGAGCTTGACGAAATCGGACAGCTCGATGATGGACAGTTCCTTGAAAGCTTCGATGAGCTCTTCGTTGGTGAGCTTCGCCATGGTAGGCGTCCTTCCTGTAAGTGGTGTTCAGCGCTTCGGCCTGGCACCAAGAGTTGTGGTTGGGAAGAGAATCAGTTCTCTTCTGCGGCAGCCTCGGCCGGAGCCTCGGTTGCCTCTGCAGCGGGAGCTTCTTCGGCGGGAGCCTCGGCTGCTGCCGCGCCCCCGTTCTCCTCCAGCTTGATGCGCAGAGCGTCGACGGTGCGAGCCAGTGCGGACATCGGGGCCTTGAGCACACCGGCCACGCGGGCCAGCTGGAACTCACGGGACTCGAGAGCGGCCAGCGCTGCAACAGCGGAAGCGTCCAGGGACTTGCCCTCGAAGAATCCGGTCTTGATGACGAGCTGCGGGTTGGACTTTGCGAAATCCGTCAGGGACTTGGCGGCTGCAACAGCGTCACCCTTGATGAAGGCGATAGCAGTAGGTCCGGCAAGCTGGCCTTCGAACGCGTCGATGCCGGCTTCCTTGGCTGCAATGCCAGTCAGGGTGTTCTTGACGACGGAGAACTTGGTGTCCTGGCCGAGAGAAACACGCAGCTCCTTGAGCTGTGCAACAGTAAGCCCGCGGTATTCGGTTAGGACTGCAGCGTTGGATTCCTTGAAATCAGTGGTGATTTCCGCAACTGCTTCCACCTTGTTTGGCGTTGCCATAACCCTCCTTCCGGGGAATAGTGCCGGTGGATCGGGCCGCACGCATAAAAAACGCCCCGGGCAGATGCACGGGGCTTCGCCTCGACATTCGGCCCTGCGGCCGACATGGAGGATTGCTTCGTTCACCTGCGCAGGCCGTCCCAATGCATGGGACTTTCGGTTCATTTCCAGGGGAAATAAACGACCGGCGGTCTTTGGTGCCTCAAGCTTACGGGACGCGTCCCCCGGTCACCAAATTGACGACGTCGTCCGCCTCCTCGGGCGGGACGCCTGCCCGCCGCCGGGGTACTGCTCCGGGCGGGGCATCAGCGGGATACCGGCACCTTGCGCCGCTCGCCCTTCAGGAAGATCAGCGTGTAGGCAAAAGCGGCCATCGCCGTGCCGACGAGCAGCAGCAGGCCGATGGCATAGCTGTTCTCCTCGGCATTGTAGGTGGCGCCCATGATCAGCGGAGGGAAATAGCCGCCCAGTCCCCCGGCCGCACTGACGATGCCGGTGACCGCTCCGACCCGCTCCGGCGGCGAACTCGTGCCCACCCAGGCGAAGACACCGCCGGTGCCGAGGCCGAGGGCGCCGGCCATCGCGAGGAAGGTCAGGCCGGCGGGGATCTCGCCGTCGGGCCGGAGGTTGACCACGAAGGCCAGGACGGCGACCGCGGCGAGCGAGAACAGGACGACGGGCTTGGACCCGACCTTGTCCGCGATGATGCCGCCGACGGGCCGGGCGATGACCGCGGCGAGGGCGAAACCCGCGGTTCGGGTGCCGGCCCCGGTGGGATCCATCGCGTAGATGTCGCGCAGGTAGGTCGGGAGGTAGTTACTGAAGGAGACGAAGCCGCCGAAGACGATGGCGTAGAGGAAGCACATCTCCCAGGTCACCCGGAGCTTGGCCGCCGCCACGAGCTTGGGGACCACCGGGTTCCGGTTGGGCTGCCAGTCCGGGGCCTCGCGCATCTGGAACCAGACGAGGCCGGCGACGGCCACCAACAGCGCCGCTACCAGCAGGTGCGTGGGCAGGTAGCCGATCCAGCCGACGAGCCGCGGCGTCATGAAGGCAGAGAGCGCGGTGCCGCCCATGCCCGCGCCGAACACGCCGGTTGCGAAGCCCCGCCTGGACGGGTGGTACCAAGGGGTCACGAAGGGAATGCCGACGGCGAAGACGGTTCCGGCCACGCCCAGCAGGAAGGCGCAGGCGACCAAGAGCACGTAGGACTCCATCATGCCCGCCATGGCCACCAGCAGGACCGCGGGCGCCGCGGCCAATAGCACGGCGGTGAACATCTTCCGTCCGCCGAACCGGTCGGTCAGGGCACCCGCGACGATGCGGCCGAGCGAGCCCACGAATACCGGCATGGCCACGAGCACGGACGTCTGCGTCGGGTTCAGGTCCAGCATGTCGGTATAGCGGGCGCTCAGCGGCGCAATGATGGTCCAGGCCCAGAACGCCGTGACGGAGGCGGTCGTGGCCAGCGCCAGGTTCCTGGCCTGCCCGGGGGTGCGAAGTTCCATCGCGGCGTCTCCCTACTTCCGTTGCCGGTCCCGCGTCCCGACAGGCTGCCAGCCGGGATGCTGCTCCCGGCTCCCGGGGGCGCGGCGCACGTCCCTGCTGCGGTAGATGATGTACGGCCGGAACAGGTAATGCAGCGGGGCCGTGAAGGCATGCACCAGCCGGGTGAACGGCCAGATCATGAACAGCAGCATGCCGATCAGCGTGTGCACGTGGAAGGACAGCGGTGCGCCGGCCATGGCGGCGATGTCCGGCTGGAAGATGAAGAGGGACCGGAACCACGGCGCCACGGTCTCGCGGTAGTTGTGCCCGTGGCCGCCCAGGAAGACGCTGGCCAGCGTGGTCCAGAGGCCGAAGACGATGGCCGCGACCAGGACGATGTACATCAGCTTGTCGTTCTTCGTCGTCGCCATGAAGACCGGCCCGGTCCGGCGCCTGCGGTAGACCAGGATGATGATGCCCCCGAGCGTGCAGACCCCGGCAATGCCGCCGACGAACAGCGCGTTGAAGTGGTAGAAGTCCTGGCTCATGCCGATGGCTTCGGTCCAGGATTTCGGGATGACGAGGCCGAAGAAGTGGCCGGCGATCACGGCCAGGAGGCCGAAGTGGAAGACCGGCGAGCCGATCCGCAGCAGCTTGGACTCGTACAGCTGCGAGGAGCGGGTGGTCCAGCCGAACTGGTCGTACTTGTAGCGCCAGATGCTGCCGCCGACCAGGATCGCGACCATGACATAGGGCAGGACGCCCCAGAGCAGAATGTCCATCAGTGCCTTCCCTGCATCGGAAGCAATCGGGGATCATAGGGCTCCAGGCCTACGCTTTCGGCCGGCGGGCCCAGGCCGGCCATCTTCATCACTTCCTGCCGGTCCGCCGGCGAGGCCCCTGGCAGCGTGCCGCAGATGGCCTGCAGGATGCTCGCGTGCGCCAGGCCGTCATCGACCAGGGCGAGGCGGAGCATTTCCAGGCTCGCGCGGTACTGGATCAGCAGCTCCCGCCCGGCCTCGAGGTCCACCGTGGCGGCGAATTCCAAGACCATGGGCAGGTAGTCGGGCAGCTCGCCGCGGGTGTTGACCAGCATCCCGCTGTCCCGGTAGACGCGCTTGAAGCGGGCCAGGACTTCGCCGCGGCGGCGGGTGTCGCCGTCGGTCCAGTAGGACAGGTGCAGGGCATGCCGCCTGCTGAGGTCGAACTCCTGGACGTAGCCGGCCTGGACTTCGGCGAGGGGCCTGGAGGCCAGCCGGTCCAGCACCGCCGCGAAGGCTCCGCCGAGCCCGCCGAACTCCGCCAACGCCGCCCGGATAAGGGGAACGCGGCCCAGCAGTTCCTCGTCCGGATAGCCCAGGCACCAGGAGGCCGCCTGGTAGAGCACCCGCTGCTGCCGCATCATCACGGTTCCCGGCCCTGCCGGCCCTCCGGCGGGTTTCCGCCCGGCCCCTCGGGCCCCGGTTCCCCGTAGTCCGGGCCCGGGCCCGCCGTTCCGCCCCCGTGGGCCGGGGAGTCGGGCGCCATCTGCGGGATGTCCTGCGACTCCGGGAACAGCCCGCGCGGAACGCCGCGGCCGTCCCAGTTCAGCAGGTTGACCCGCCCGCGCAGTTCTCCGGGTTCGGCCTGCCCGCCCGAAGTCTGCCGCTGCTTCAGGGCGTAGAAGTTCTCCACGGCCACGGGCGTTGGCCTGCCGCTGGCTTCTCCGAACGGCTCGGATGGATACATGCCCGGTCCCTCATCGAAATCCAGTGAGCAGCCCATCTCCTCGAGGTTGTGGGCCTGCTCTACGTGCGCCTTCGGGATCACGTAGCGTTCGTTGTACTTGGCGATCGCCATCAGACGGTACATCTCGTACATGGCCTCGGACTCCATTCCGACCGCTTCCGGGATGGAGTCGTCCGGGTCATTACCCAGGCTGATCCCGCGCATGAAGGAACGCATGGCGGCGAGCTTGCGGAGCACACCGGTCACGATGCCGGTATCGCCGGCGGTGAAGAGCTCGGCGAGGTACTCGACCGGAATGCGGAGCGACTCGATCGCCCCGAACAGGTTTCCCGCGTCCTCGGCATCGTGGCCCTGTTCGCTCAGCAGGTCGACCACCGGGGACAGCGGCGGCACGTACCAGACCATCGGCATCGTCCGGTATTCCGGATGCAGGGGCAGCGCCACCTTGTAGACCTTGGCCATGTTGTAGACCGGTGAGCGCCGGGCGGCGTCAAGCCAGTCTTCCGGGATGCCTTCCCCGCGGGCCGCGGCGACTACCTCGGGATCATTGGGATCCAACATGAGGTCCAGCTGGGCCTGGTACAGCAGCTTCTCGTCCTCGATCGACGCGGCCGCGGTGACCCGGTCCGCATCGTAGAGGAAGATGCCGATGTAGCGCAGCCGGCCCACGCAGGTCTCCGAGCAGACGGTCGGGATGCCTACCTCGATGCGCGGGTAGCAGAACGTGCATTTTTCGGCCTTGCCGGTCTTGTGGTTGAAGTAGATCTTCTTGTAGGGACACCCGGTCACGCACTGCCGCCAGCCGCGGCAGCGGTCCTGGTCCACCAGGACGATGCCGTCTTCCGTCCGTTTGTAGATCGCTCCCGAGGGGCAGGAGGCCATGCACGACGGATTCAGGCAGTGCTCGCAGATCCGGGGCAGGTAGAACATGAACGTCTGCTCGAACTCGAACCTGATCCTGTCTTCGGACTCCTTGCGGATCCTTTCGACGACGGGATCCAGATGTCCCATTTCCGCGGCGCCGCCCAGATTGTCGTCCCAGTTGGCGGACCACTCGACCTTCGTGTCCTTGCCGGTGATCAGGGACTTGGGCCTAGCAACGGGAAAGTCGTCCCCCAGCGGGGCGTCCGTCAGCGTTTCGTAGTCGTAGGTCCAGGGCTCGTAGTAGTCCTCCAGCTCCGGCTGGACCGGGCTGGCGAAAATGCCGAGGAGCTTCTTCAGCCGGCCTCCGCCCCTGAGCTTGAGCCGCCCGCGGCGGTTCAGCTCCCACCCGCCGCGCCACCTGTCCTGGTCCTCGTAGCGGCGCGGATACCCCTGGCCCGGCCGCGTCTCGACGTTGTTGAACCAGACGTATTCCGTGCCGGCCCGGTTGGTCCACGCCTGCTTGCAGGTGACCGAACAGGTATGGCACCCGATGCACTTGTCGAGGTTCATCACCATGCCGACCTGAGCCATGACCTTCATCAGTACGTGACCTCCTGCGAGCGCCTGCGGATTGTCGTGACCATGTCCCGCTGGTTTCCGGTGGGACCCAGGTAGTTGAACGCGTACGCCAGCTGCGCATAGCCGCCGATCAGGTGCGTGGGTTTGACCAGCAGGCGGGTGTTGGAGTTGTGGATGCCGCCGCGCCGGCCCGTGGCCTCGGATTTGGGTACGTCGATGGTCCGTTCCTGGGCATGGTGGACGAACACGACGCCCTCGGGCATGCGGTGGCTGACGATTGCGCGGCAGACGTAGACGCCGTTGGCGTTGACGCACTCGACCCAGTCGTTGTCCGACACGCCGATGGATGTGGCGTCCTCGGTGCTGATCCAGCAGGTCGGACCGCCGCGGGACAGCGAGAGCATGAACAGGTTGTCCTGGTACTCGGAGTGGATCGACCACTTGTTGTGCGGCGTGAGGTACCGGACCGTGACCTCGCGGGATCCGTCGGCGCCGAGCCGCGGTTCGCCGAAGAGGCGGTGCATGTCCAGCGGGGGCCGGTAGATCGGCAGGGCCTCGCCCATATCGCGCAGCCAGTCGTGGTCCAGGAAGAAGTGCATCCGGCCGGTGAGCGTGTGGAACGGCTTGAGCCGCTCGATGTTCGTGGTGAAGGGTGCGTAGCGCCGGCCGCCGGTTTCGGAGCCCGACCATTCCGGGGAGGTAATGACGGGCACCGGCGCGGACTGGGTGTCCGCGAAGGTGATGTGCTTCTCTTCAGAGCCCAGCGCGAGGTCCACCAGCTCGCGGCCGGTCTGCTTCTCGAGTTCCCGGAAGCCGTGGACGGCCAGCTCGCCGTTGGTGGTTCCGGAGAAGGTCAGGATGGCTTCGGCGAGTTTGGCGTCCGTCTCGATCGCCGGCCGCCCGTCCGCCGCGCCGCCGAGCATCACGCCGTTCTTCCTGGCCAGCCAGCCGAGGGCGTGGTCCAGCTTGTAGTTGATGTTCTTGACGGTGAAGCCGAGCCTGTCCGCCAGAGGCCCGATGGCGGACAGCTTGTCCGCGATCGCCGTGTAGTCGCGTTCGACGACGGTGAACACCGGCATGGTCTTGCCCGGCACGGCCGGGGTGGTTCCGTCCCGCCAGTCCCGGACCACGCCACCGGGCTGGGCGATCTGGCCGGCGGTGTCATGCTGCAGCGGCACGCTGACCAGGTCCTTGCGGACGCCGAGGTGGGTGGCGGCCTGCCGGGAGAATTCCGCCGCCAGCTCGTGGAACATCTCGAAGTCCGACTTGGTCTCCCAGGGCGGGTCGATGGCGGGAGTGAAGGCGTGCACGAACGGATGCATGTCCGTGGAGGACAGGTCGTGCTTCTCGTACCAGGTGGCCGCAGGGAAGACGATGTCGGAGAGCAGCGTCGTCGACGTCATCCTGAAGTCGGCCGACATCAGCAGGTCCAGCTTGCCTTCCGGCGTCTCCTCATGCCACGCGACCTCCCGGGGCCGGGCCATCGATGCCTCGGCCTCGTTCCCCATCACGTTGTGGTGCGTGCCCAGCAGGTTCTTCAGGAAGTACTCGTTACCCTTGGCGGACGACCCCATCAGGTTGGACCGCCAGAGCACCAGCGTCCGCGGCCAGTTCTGCGGTGCGTCCACGTCCTCGATCGCGGGATTCAGGGTGCGGTCCCGGAGCCTGTCGGCCACATAGCCCGCGGCGCTGCCTGCCAGCCCGGCATCCACGGCCCGCTCGGCCTCGGCCGCAAGGTCCAGCGGGTTCCGGTCGAACTGGGGATAGAAGGGCATCCAGCCCAGCCGTGCGGACTGGGCGATGGCGTCAGCCGTGTGCTTGCCCTTGAGGTGCCCCTCCGCCAGCGGCGAATTGAGCGAGTCGGCCGAGTAGCCGTCGTTGCGCCACTGCCCGGTGTGCATGTACCAGTACGACGTGCCCGTCATGGTCCTCGGCGGACGCGACCAGTCCAGGGCGTTCGCCAGCGACACCCAACCGGTGATCGGACGCGTTTTTTCCTGCCCGACGTAGTGCGCCCAGCCGCCGCCGTTGCGTCCCATGGATCCGGTCAGCAGCAGCAGCGACAGGATGGAGCGGTAGGTCGCGTCACCGTGGAACCACTGGCAGATTCCGGCGCCCATGATGATCATCGAGCGGCCGCCGGACTGCTCCGCGTTCCGTGCGAACTCGCGCGCGATCCTGATGCACTTCCTCGCGGGGACGGAAGTGATCGCCTCCTGCCACGCCGGAGTGTAAGGCGTGGCACCGTCGTCGTAGTCCTCCGCCCACTCCCCCGGCAGCCCGGCGCGACGGACGCCGTACTGGGCGAGCATCAGGTCGAAGACCGTGGTCACGAGCTTGCCGCCGACGCGGCGCACGGGCACGCCTCGGCGCAGCACGGAGCCGGACCCGTCCGGCGCTTCGAAGCACGGCAGCTTGATCTCCGAGGTCTCGCCGCCGGCCTCGTAGAGGCTCAGCCGGGGTTTGACGTCGCCGAGTTCCAGGTTCCACTTGCCCCGGCCGGACTCGCTGTAGCGGAAACCCATGGACCCGTTGGGGACCACCGGCCGGTCCGTCACCTCGTCCAGCAGCACGGTCTTCCACTCGGCGTCCTCGCCGCCGTCCAGGTCCGGCAGGTCCGCCGAGGTCAGGAACTTGCCCGGGACCAGGGAGGAGCCGTCCGGCGCCGGCGTGAGGGTGACCAGGAACGGCAGGTCGGTGTACTGCCTGACGTACTCCGAGAAGAAGGGCACCTGGCGCTCAACGAAGAATTCCTTGAGTACCACGTGCCCCATCGCCATCGCGAGCGCCGCATCCGTGCCGGCCTGCGCCGGGAGCCAGTCATCCGCGAACTTGGTGTTGTCCGCGTAGTCCGGGCTGACCGTGACCACCTTGGTGCCCCGGTAGCGGACCTCGGCCATCCAGTGCGCGTCCGGGGTCCGGGTGACCGGGACGTTGGAGCCCCACATCATCAGGTAGGTCGAGTCCCACCAGTCCCCCGACTCGGGGACATCCGTCTGGTCGCCGAAGACCTGCGGGCTGGCCACCGGCAGGTCCGCGTACCAGTCGTAGAAGCTGGTCATCACGCCGCCGATGAGCTGGATGAACCGCGTGCCGACGCAGTGCGAAACCATGGACATCGCGGGGATCGGCGAGAAACCGGTGCAGCGGTCGGGACCATAGGTCCTGATGGTGTGGACGTGGGCCGCGGCGGCCATCTCGATGGCTTCCTGCCAGCTCACCCGGACCAGGCCGCCCTTGCCGCGGGCCTGCTGGTACTTCTTCCGGCGCACCGGGTCGCCCACGACGTCCGCCCACGCCAGCACAGGGTCCTTCAGCCGGGACTTGGCCTCGCGGTACAGCTCCAGCAGCACGCCGCGGGCATACGGGTAGCGCACGCGCGTGGGCGAATAGGTGTACCAGGAGAAGGCGGCGCCGCGGGGACAGCCGCGCGGCTCGTACTCCGGGCGGTCGTTGCCGACGGAGGGATAATCGGTCTGCTGCGATTCCCACGTGATGATGCCGTCCTTGACGTACACCTTCCACGAGCAAGACCCGGTGCAGTTCACTCCGTGGGTGGACCGGACGACCTTGTCGTGGCTCCAGCGGTCGCGGTAGAAGACATCCCCCCTCCGCCCGCCCTCCCGGTAGACCGCGCGTCCGTCGTCGCTCTCGTCCCAGCGGGTGAAGAACCGTCCAAGAGCCAGCATCGCGTCCGAGGCGCTGCCGTCGGTTCCGGGTTTGATGGGTCCGGCTGCCATGGCCTCACCCTACGAAACGAACTGGCGGATGACTAGAGAAATTGGTATGGGATCTCCGCAATTAGCCGGCGGGAGCCTCACCATTGACCCGTCAGGCGCGGATGAAAACCGCCGATGCAGCTGCGGACTCCACCATCAGGTCGCTGAGGGCGACGACGACGTACCAGTAGGTGTGTCCGCGCGCCACCCCCGTGTCCACGAATTTCTCCGGGTTGCCGCGCCTCCGGTGGACCTGGCGCAGGGCGCCGGCCTGGGAGGGGATGTAGGCGCTGGAATTGGCGCCAGCCTCCCAGCGGTAGACGGCGTAATGCCGCGGCAGCGTTCCACTGGTGGCTCCGCGCCAGACCAGTTCGACGCCGGATCCATTCCACTTCGCGCTGCTGATCACGGGTGCGTAGGGGCGCTGGGCACCGAGGTGCGACATGACCGGGGTCATCGCGACCCGCCGGTAGAACTTGTTCTTGACCAATGTCATGCAGCCCAGCGCGTCGGCGCGCACGGACTTGGCGGAAAAGTAGACCTGTCCGGCCACCCTCGCCGTCGCCCGGCACTTGGCGCTGTGGTTGTAGAGCTCCCGGGCATCCTGCCAGTCCGCGCCCTGGGCCGGGTCGCCGACCTTGTAGGCGGCCTCGCCGATGTAGAGCTTGCAGTTGGTGCCCGCGACCTGCGCCGACCACCACTGGACCAGCGTGTTGTAGTCCGCCGCCGGATTTCCCTGGTGCCAGTAGAGCTGGGGAACGACGTAGTCGAGCCAGCCCTGCTTCACCCAGTTCCGCGAATCGGCGAAGATCCCGTCGTAGCTCTGGAAGCCGGACGTGGCCGAGCCGCGGCTGTCGGTGGAGCTGTTCCGCCAGATGCCGAAGGGGCTGATGCCGAAGAGCATCCGCGGCTTCGCGGCAAAGATACGCGTGCTCAGGTCCCGGACGAAGAGGTTGACGCTGCGGCGGCGGAAGTCCGCGAGGCTCTCCCCTGGGAGCTTGTAGGCGTTGTAGGCGGCGCTGTCCGCAATGGTCTGCCCGGCGACCGGATACGGATAGAAGTAATCGTCCAGGTGGATGCCGTCGACGTCGTACTTGGACACGACCTCCGCGATGACCTTGATGATGAAGCTGCGCACCGCGGGAAGTCCCGGGTTGTAATAGCGCCGGCCGCCATACGCGAAGGTCCAGCTGGGGTTCTTCCGCGCGGGGTGGGAGGCGACGAGGTCTGCCAGGCTGGCGGTCATGGAGGCCCGGAACGGATTGAACCACGCGTGCAGGTGCAGGTCGCGGGCGTGGGCCTGGCTGATGGCGTAGGCGAGCGGATCGTAGCCCGGGTTCCGGCCCTGCGTTCCGGTCAGGTAGCGGGACCAGGGCTCGCCGGCGGTCGAGGGCCAGAAGACGTCCCCGGACGGGCGGACCTGCAGCATCACGGCGTTGAGGTTCAGTCTGCGGGCTAGGTCCAGCCAGCCTCGGAGTTCGGTTTGCTGCACCGCGGCGGCCAGGCCGGCACGCGACGGCCAGTCGATGTTCACGACGGTGGAGAGCCAGAAGCCGCGGAACTCGTGCTTGGGCATGTCCGTGACGCGCGGCGCTTCACGCGAGGTGATCCGGTAGACACGGTTGATGACGGCGGCCGCGAGGCTCAGCTGGAGCGGGCCTTCCGGTCCGGCCTCCGTGACGGCCCGGGAGAGCCGCCCGCCGAGGAGTCCTGCGGCGCCGAGCACTGCCACGGCCGCCGCCGCCGTGAACTGGCGCCGCGAGAACGACGGTTCTGCTTGCGCTCTTAGGCTTGTTGGGATTTCCCTTCCGGTCATGCCCCGCTCCCCAACGTGGAAGGTACCGCTGAATCCACGTTACGCCCGGATCGGCTCCCGCTAAAGAGCGGCCGGATAACGGTTGGGGCGCTCAGGCAGCGGGTCCCGCCAGCCTCTTCTGCCAGGCGGCCTCGTGACCCACCGGCACGAAGCCAAGCTCCAGGTTGATGGCCAGCATGTGCCCGTTCTCGGAGGCGTTCCAGGTCAGCAGCCGGCGGGCCTCCGGCCAGATGGCGGCGGCCCGCCGCAGGTTGGCAGCCTTCACCAGCATGCCCAGGCGGTGGCCGCGGTGGGCGCCGAGGACCAGCGTGTCGTCCTGGAAGACCACCTCGGGTTGCTCCGGGTAGTACTCCAGCAAGGTGTGGCCCGCGAGCTCGCCGGTCGGGCGGTGCAGCGCCGCGGCCACGAGCGTGCGGGCTCCCTTGGCCCGCGCTTCCGCTTCATAGTGGCGCACCCGGTCGGCGTCCCAGCGCTCTTCCCCGTATTCCAGCCGGCCCTGCGGGATGTCGGTACTCATCCGCTGGCGCAGCAGGGCGTATTGGCCGACGAATTCAAGCGGGCAGCTGTCCTCCCACATGACGAGGCCGTAGTCCAAACCGGCCCGTTCCTGCGCGGCGGCCAGCAGCGCTTCGGTCCGCTCGGCATCGGGCGGCAACGCCAAGGCGGAAATCCGCTCGACCTGTTCCAGCACGAAGCCGGAGGCCAGGGCGAAGCGGACCGATGCCGACTCGGCCCGCAGCGCATCCGGGCCCGAGCGGGGCAGCACGGCCGTCGCGGAGGCCTCCGCCGGCAGTCCTGCTTGCTTGGCCCAGCTCATCAGCACCTTCCGCCCGGCGGCCGCGGCCTCCTGCTCGGCCATCCGGAGCAGCCTGGTGCCGATGCCGCGGCACCGGTACTCCGGATGGACCATCACGTGGACGAAGGCGTTCTCCAGGTTGTCCGCCAGCGGGAACTCCAGCAGTGCACGCCCGACATGCCTGCCGCCGACCTGCGCCGCCCAGAGGCGCGACACGGCGTAGCCGCTCGGCCGCGAGGACTCCAGACGCGTGGCGGGGCTGGCCCAGAAGTCGTTGTTGCCCCACGCCAGGCCATTGACCAGGTTGGCCAGCTGCGCGGAGGCAACGAAGGCCGCCGCGCCGGCGGATTCCAGCGAGTCCGGAACCGCCAGCGCGGCGATGCTGATGGAGCTCTGCGTCATCGATGCAGACTACCCCGCGCAGCCGGAGGCAACAATGAAGTATCCGGCGGCCGTCTCCCTCAGCGTGGTCACCGTGCTGTCCCCTTGGCCCATGTAGCCCTGGGAGCCGGCCGCGTAGTAGGGGTTGTAGGGGTTCGTGCCGTAGCTGACCGCCCGGCCCTTGGCCTTGTGTTCGGCGTTGGAGGCACTGCCGCAGTAGAGGGCGTCCTGGTCATTGCTGACGATGACGTTGGCCGCTGCGACGGCACTCTTGCCGGCCCGGTCCACGGCCGTGGCAGTAACGGCGGCCGTCCCGTTGGCCTGCCCGCTGGTGTCCCAGCTCCAGCTGTATGGCGCCGCCGAATCTGTGCCGAGCAGCCGGCCGCCCGCACGGAATTCGACCCGGTCCACTCCGCTGTCATCCGCCGCGTCCGCTTCGAGCCGCACCGTTCCGGACACCTCGGCGCCCTCCTGCGGGCTGAGCAGCTGCACTGTCGGGTCTTCGGTGTCCTCGACCGGCTCAGCGCCCGCCACCCGGCGGTTGTTCTCGAAAAAGAAGTCCGTGATGTAGGCCGGGTAGTTGATGCTGTTCGTGGTGACATAGCTGCCGCCGGGCCCGCCGCCCGCGGGCCAGTTGTGCCCCATGCCGGTGTTCTGGATCAGCGAGACCCGCGGCCCCTCGGCGTCCGAGTAGAGCGTCCCGGTGCCTGCGGTGTTGTTGCCGGCCAGCCCGGAGAGGCTGAATGGGCTGGTGGTCCCCGCGCCGTAGATCTCGGCCATGATGCCGGCATTGAGCACGTTATAGCCCGGAGCCACGGTGGTGTCGTTGCTGCCGTAGATGACGCTGGCCACCTGGGTCTGGAAGGCAGACCCGGTGCTGCCGGCAAAGTTGCGGCAGGTCTGGACTCCTGCGGCCTTGGAGACGGCGACGGAGCCGATCTGTCCCGAGGTGGTGCCGACGGTGGGACCGGCGTTGATCCCCACTCCGGCGAAAACATCCGGTGCCAGGCAGCCCATGACCATAGTTTCCCCGCCGCCGGACGAGAGACCGGAGATGTAGAGCTGGTCCTTGTCCAGGTTCAGGTCCTCACGCGCCAGCAGGCTTTGCGCCAGCTGCAGGAGATTGTCATCGTGCCGCGACGGATTGCTCCGGCTGTGGTTGGCATCGTAGTAGTCCCAGCAGCCGAGCAGCACGCCGCCGTTGGGTGCATCCGGCGCCGCAACCACCATGCCGTAGGCATCCGCTACGGCCTGCCAGTTGCCCGCGCTGGCCAGGGTCGAGGCGGTCTGGACGCAGCCGTGCAGGCTGACCATCAGCGCCCGTTTTCCCGCCACGGCCGGGGCGGTTGCCGGAACGTAGAGTTTGACGCTCATCCCCGCAATCGATTCCGTTGCCCAGGCCCCCGGGGATGCAACACCCGCGCCGCCGGTCCCGGCGCTGCAGCCTGGCAACGACTCAAAGCCCGGAGGACAGGCCAGCGAACCTGCGGAAGCCCCGGCCGGTGGAGTTCCTACAGCCAAAACAGCGGCCAGGCCAACCGCTGCAGCCCCCGCCGCCAGGATTCGGATCAAAGGTTTAACAAACATTCCAAGTCCTCCGCTCAACGCCATTGTCGCCACCCCAGACTAGGAAGCCCTTAAGGGTGCCGACAATGGCCAATTGTGCAGAGCAGGACTGCAGCGCTGCAGGGTACCGACGTCCCTGCAGCGCTCTTCCCGGCGACGGCCTAGGACAACGCCGTTGGTGCCGGTCAGGTGTTTTCGGCGGCCTGCGCCTCTTGGGCAGCTGCCTGCGGGGCAGGTACGGGCGGGGCCGGCCTGGCCGCGGCGGAGGGCCTCGCATCGAGCTGGCGGTTGAGCGTGATCGCAGCGTCAATGAGGGAGAGATGGGTGAAGGCTTGCGGAAAATTGCCGATCTGCTCGCCGGTGAGAGCGATCTCCTCCGAATACAGCCCCAGGTGGTTGGCGTACGTCAGCATCTTTTCGAAGGTGACGCGCGCCTTGTCGAGCTGGCCGGCCCTGGCCAGGGAGTCGACGTAGGCAAACGTACACAGGGAGAACGTGCCCTCGGAACCGCGGAGGCCGTCGGGGGAGGCTTCGGGATCGTACCGGTAGACCAGGCTGTCGCTCACCAGCTCGCCGTCCATCGCCTGCAATGTCGAGAGCCACATCGGGTCGGTCGGGGTGATGAACCCGACCGAACTCATCCGCAGCAGCGAAGCATCCAGGACATCGGTTTCATAGTGCTGCCGGAAGGCTTTGCGGGTCGGGCTCCATCCCCGTTCCATGATCTGGTCGTAGATTGCGTCCCGTTCGGCACGCCAGCGGTCCAGAGGGGCGGGACGTCCGTGGCTTGTGGCCAGGCGGATGCCCCGGTCCAACGCCACCCAGTTCATCAGCCGGCCGTAGGTGAAGTCATGCCGGCCTCCCCTGGTCTCCCAAATGCCCTCCTCGGGCTGGTCCCATTTCGCACACACCCAGTCCAGGAGGGAGCGCACCTTCTGCCATCCCTGATGTCCCATGACGAGGCCGTGCTGGTCGGCGAAGTAGATGCTGTCGAGCGCTTCGCCGTAAATGTCGAGCTGCAGTTGTCCGGCCGCTCCGTTGCCGATGCGGACCGGGCTCGACCCCCGGTAGCCCTCCCAGTGCTCGATGACCTCCTCTACGAGGTCGCTGGAGCCGTCGACCCGGTACATGATGTCCAGCGGGCCGCTGCCGCTGCCGGCTTCCTGCTCCTCGACCCGGTCCTTCAGCCAGCGGCCCAGTGCTGCGGCTTCCTCCGTGTATCCGAGGCCGAGCAGGGAGTAGACCGAGAAGGAAGCATCGCGCACCCAGGTATAGCGGTAGTCCCAGTTGCGTTCCCCGCCGACCTGCTCGGGAAGCCCCGCCGTGGGGGCCGCCACCAGGCCGCCGCTCGGCGCGTAGGTCATCAGTTTGAGCGTGATCGCGGAGCGGTTGATTGTCTCGCGCCAGCGGCCCGAGTACGTCGACAGCCCAACCCAGTGCTTCCAGAAGGCTACGGTCTCATCGAACAGCTGCTGCACCTCGGCCACCCGTACCTGCCGGATCGGACCTGCCGTGCCGGTCTCGAGGATCAGGCCGCGGGTCTGCCCGGCCCTGAGACTGAGCTCCGCGTGCACGTCACCATTCTCGTCCGCACCTCCTTTGGCGAGTCGCTCGTCGTCCGGCTCGCGGACGACGTGCATGGTCATTGCCGTCCGAGGACCCTCGAAAACGGCGCCGTCAGCGGTCAGGTGCGTCTTATGCGCCTCGCGTGCGTAGTCGAAACGGGGCGCGATGTCGAAGGCGAAGCTCATCTCGCCCCGGACGCAGCGGATCATCCGGACCAGCCGGTGCCTGTCCGACGCCACAGCGCCGGTCACGGGCATGAAGTCGATCAGTTCGCCCACGCCTGCCTCGCTCATGAACCGCGTGACGAGGATCGCCGTATCGGGAAAGTACAGTTGCTTGCTCGCGAAAACCTCCGCCGTCGGTCGCGTCCTGAGATGGCCGCCACGCTCGTGATCGAGCAGGGCCCCGAAGATGCTCGGCGAGTCGAACCGCGGCGCACAGAACCAGTCGATGGAACCGTCCGTGGCCACGAGTGCCGCGGTCTGGAGGTCTCCGATGAGGCCGTGGTCTGAGATGAGCGGGTAGCCAGACATCGGGATCCTTTCGCTGAAAGTCGGCGCCTGCCATCGGAAGGCAGGAATCGCACCCTCAGTATCCGGCCGCGCCGGTAGCGGCGAATCATCCGCAGCGGGTGATGCCACCCGCCCGTGGCTGCGGCCACACTCAAGGTGCAGCGCCCAGTGGGCGACGGTCCAGTTCCGCGGAAGGCGGGAGCCGCATGAGCGGAAGCAGTGTTTCGCAACGCCCGTCGAGCGCCCTGCGCAGGGTGCTTGTTCCGCTTGCCCTCGCCCAGTTCATCTGCAGCTTCGCCGGCTCGAACATGAACGTCATGATCAACGACATGAGCGAGGACCTCAACACCACGGTGCAGGGCATCCAGACGGCGATCACGATCTTCCTGCTCGTCATGGCCGCGCTGATGATCCCCGGCGGGAAGTTGACCGACCGTTACGGACGGAAGCGGTGCCTGATCGTCGGACTCGCCGTCTACGGGGTCGGCGCCCTGATCAGCGCAGTCTCTCCAAATCTGGGTGTCCTCATCATCGGAAACTCGATCCTCGAGGGCATCGGAACCGCACTGCTGATCCCGCCGGTGTACATCCTCACCACGTTGCTGTTCACCGAACTCACCTCGCGGGCACGCGCCTTCGGGGCGATCAGCGCGATGGGAGGTGTCGGCGCGGCTGCGGGGCCCCTGATCGGCGGCCTGATCACCTCCGCGATCAGCTGGCGGGCCGCGTTCGTCTTCCAGGCGCTGATCATCGTGCTGATTATCCTGCTCAGCCGCCATATCAAGGATCCCCTGCCGCCGGACCCGTCGAGCGTCTTCGATACCGGCGGCGCCGTCCTGTCGGCTGTCGGCCTCATTCTGGTCGTCATGGGCATCCTGGCCGCGGACAACAGCACTTGGCTGATGATTTCCCTGCTCGTCGCCGGCGCTCTCGTGCTGCTGTGGTTCTTCCTCTCGATCCGCGCCAAGGAACGTGCCGGGAAGGAGCCGCTGCTCTCGACGAGCCTGTTCCGCAACCGCACGTCCAACCTTGGCCTCGTGACGCAGAACATCCAATGGCTGGTGCTGATGGGGACGTCGTTCACGGTCGCCGCCTACCTGCAGGTGGTGCGCGGCTACAACGCCATCGAGACCGGCGTGATCTTCACGGCGGCCACGGCAGGACTGCTGCTGTCCTCCTTCGGAGCCGAGCGCTTCGCGAAGCGGCGGGCGCAGCGGACCCTGATCATCCTGGGCTTCGCCTTCACGGCCGGCGGCATCGCGCTCCTGCTCGCCATGGTGGGCAACTCGTCGACCCCCTGGGCTCTCGCGCCGGGCCTCTTCCTGATCGGGTTCGGCATCGGGGTCATGCTGACCCCTTCGGTGAACATCGTCCAGTCCAGTTTCAGCGAAGACCAGCAGGGCGAAATATCGGGCCTGTCCCGCAGCGTGTCGAACCTCGGCTCTTCGCTCGGCACCGCGATCGCCGGAACCATCCTCGTTGCGGGCCTCAGCCACGGCGGGTACGCCGCCGCCATGGCCGCGCTGGCGGTCGCCGGGATCATCGGACTCATTGTCTCTGTATTCCTCCCCCGCGGCAGGATTCCGGGAACCTCGGCGGTGGACCAGCCCGGGGCCGCCTGAAAGCCGCGCGCGGCCAGCGAGCCCGTGCCCTCGCGCATCCGGCGGTGCCGGACCTGCATGCAAGTTCCGCACCGCACATGCAAAAAGCACCCGCAGCCGATATGGCTGCGGGTGCCTTTGTGCGGCAGTAGTGCGTTACGCCGCGGTGACGACCTTGGTCACGTTCGGGTCGACGGAGATGCCGGGGCCGAAGGTGGTGGACACCGTGGCCTTCGAGATGTAGCGGCCCTTGGAAGCGGACGGCTTCAGACGCAGCACCTCTTCCAGCGCGGCGGCGTAGTTCTCGGCCAGCTTCTGGGCGTCGAAGGACACCTTGCCGATGATGAAGTGGAGGTTGGCGTGCTTGTCGACGCGGAAGTCGATCTTGCCGCCCTTGATGTCGTTGACAGCCTTCGCCACGTCCGGGGTAACCGTTCCGGTCTTCGGGTTCGGCATCAGGTTACGCGGACCGAGGACCTTGCCCAGCCGGCCGACCTTGCCCATCAGTTCCGGGGTCGCGACCGCGGCGTCGAAGTCGGTCCAGCCGCCCTGGATCCGCTCGATCAGGTCATCCGAACCCACGAAGTCGGCGCCCGCGGCGATGGCTGCTTCAGCCTTGTCGCCGGTAGCGAAGACCAGCACGCGGGCGGTCTTGCCGGTGCCGTGCGGGAGGTTGACCGTGCCGCGGACCATCTGGTCGGCCTTGCGCGGGTCAACGCTCAGGCGGAATGCGACCTCAACGGTGGCATCGAACTTGGAAGGGTTGGATTCCTTCGCCAGGGTGATCGCCTCGAGCGGGGCGTACTGCTTGCCCGCCTCGATCTTGGCTACAGCTGCCTCATATGCTTTGCTGCGCTTTGCCATCTGCTTTTTCTCCTTATGCAGTTGTGGTCTGCGGACCGCGCCCGGCCCTGCCACAACGACGGCGACCCGCGGGTCATGCGGAAGGTTCCGCCGTCGTTCTTTGTATTGTCTTGTTACCGCTGGGGACTTAGCCCTCTACGGTGATGCCCATCGAGCGGGCGGTGCCGGCGATGATCTTGGCCGCGGCCTGGATATCGTTGGCGTTCAGGTCTTCCATCTTCGAGGAAGCGATTTCCTCGACCTGGGCCTGGGTCAGCTTCGCGACCTTGACGGTGTGCGGAGTGGCCGAGCCCTTCTGCACGCCTGCAGCCTTCTTGATCAGCTCGGCGGCCGGCGGGGTCTTGGTGATGAAGGTGAAAGAGCGGTCTTCGTAGACCGTGATCTCAACCGGGATCACGTTGCCGCGCTGGGATTCCGTGGCGGCGTTGTACGCCTTGCAGAATTCCATGATGTTCACACCGTGCTGGCCAAGTGCAGGACCGATCGGCGGGGCCGGGTTGGCGGCGCCTGCCTGGATCTGCAGCTTGATGAGGCCGGTGACCTTTTTCTTGGGGGCCATATCGGGTCCTTCTCTTCTTTGCGTACCGGAGGCACAGGAGCGTGCCGGCGGTGGTTGGCCACCCTGGCGAGGTGGCCGGCCGCGCAGGACGGGTAAAGCGGGCCGGCCTGCGCGAAGTTTTTAAGATTAGTGGATCTTGGTGACCTGGTTGAACGAGAGCGTCACCGGGGTTTCGCGCTCGAAGATGGTCACCAGCACCACCAGCTGCTGGGACTCCGGCTTGATCTCGGAGATCGTGGCCGGGAGGGTCTCGAACGGGCCGTCGTTGACGGTGACCGACTCGCCGACCTCGAAGTCCACAGCGATCGGCGCAGCGGCCTGGGCTGCCTTCGCCGGCTTACCGGCTTCCGGCTTGGCCGCGGTCACGGTGTGCTCGAGCATGGAGAACACTTCGTTCAGGCTCAGCGGCACCGGGTTGTGGGCGTTGCCGACGAATCCGGTCACACCGGGGGTGTGGCGGACGGCGCCCCAGGAGGCGTCCGTCAGGTCCATGCGGACGAGGACATAGCCGGGGATGCGCACGCGGTTGACGATCTTCCGCGTGGTGTTTTTGATCTCCACGACCTCTTCCATGGGGACCTGGATCTCAAAGATGTAGTCCTCCATGTTCAGGGTCTGGATACGGGTCTCCAGGTTGACCTTCACACGGTTTTCGTAGCCGGCGTAAGAGTGGATGACGTACCAGTCGCCCGGCTGCCGGCGGAGCTTGGTACGGAAGGCTTCGACCGGATCTTCCTCCGGCTCGGTTTCTTCGGCGGCAGGCTCCTCACCCTCGCCGGTTTCTTCTGCGGCGGCCTCGGCGTCATCGCCGGACTCATCCTCAGCGTCAGGCTCCTCGCCCTCGCTGGCTTCATCGGCGTCGGCGTCGGCAAGGTCCTCGGCAACGTCGAAAGCCGGCGCCTCATCGGCGCCGGTCACGGTGGCCTGATCCGGTGTCTCCAGATCAGCGGTTTCCTCGGTGTTCTGCGACTCGAGTTCCTGCTCGGACACTTAGCTTCCTGCTTTCTTCTTCAGCTCTGGTTGGTTCGCTCTGCCTGCCTGCCAGGCCCGCGCGTTGCCCGCCGTTTCCGGTACGAACGGCAGAATCCTGAGCAAGGACGCTACTGTTCCGGCGCTCCGCCACCGAAGATGAACATTGCGCCCTGACCGAAGACGAGATCCAAGACTGTCACGATCAGCATCATGATGATGACGAAGCCAATCACCACGAGCGTGTAGTTGAGCAGTTCCTTGCGGGTCGGCGTAACGACCTTCTTCAATTCCGCGATGACCTGGCGGATGAAGAGGATGATCTTGCCGAAGAATCCACGCTTTTCGGGGCTCTTGCCCGACGGGCGTCTCGAGCTTCCGGCAGCCGTTTCGGTCAACCTGTGCCTCACTCATCTAGTCCGGTAGCCGGTGAGCCGGTCCGCGACCGGCAGCACCGCTGGCGTCACGCCATGACTTGCTTGAACTGCTGCTTCCCGCCGAGACGGTAATGCGCAGGGCAGACAGGACTCGAACCTGCAACCTGCGGTTTTGGAGACCGCTGCGCTACCAATTGCGCCACTACCCTTTGGGTTGATCCACGAGCGCCGCAACCTTCACAGGCACGGCACATCATGGCGTTCTTCAACACCGGAGATCAAGTGTACGTCAGGGAATCCCTTTCGTCGAACCGACCTCGTCCTCCCTTCAAAGGGGGACTCTCCATTATGCAACATTTCCGGCCCAGCACCGAACCGGCTTCCTCGGCCGCGCCTGCCGCGCACATGCCGCTTCCTGCCGCTTCCGGTCACGCGGGACAGGCGCGGCGGCAAAGCTTTAGACTGGCCGGGAACAGTTTTGACGCTTAATCAGACGGGAAATCCATGCCTGCCACCGCGCGCATCTCACAGCGCATCGCCGCCATTGCCGAATCCGCCACCCTGGCTGTCGACGCCAAGGCCAAAGCGTTGAAGGCAGCCGGCCGCCCGGTCATCGGGTTCGGCGCCGGCGAGCCCGACTTCCCTACTCCGGACTACATCGTGGAAGCAGCGATCGCTGCTGCCCGCCAGCCGAAGTTCCATCGCTACTCCCCCGCCGGAGGGCTCCCCGAGCTGAAGCAGGCCGTCGCGGAGAAGACCAAGCGTGATTCCGGGTACGAGGTGGAACCCGCCCAGGTGCTCGTGACCAACGGCGGCAAGCAGGCCGTCTACGAATCCTTCGCCACCCTCCTTGATCCGGGCGATGAGGTCCTCGTCCCGACCCCCTACTGGACCACGTATCCGGAGGCCATCCGGCTTGCCGGCGGCGTCCCCGTCGAGGTCTTTGCCGGCCCGGAACAGGGGTACCTCGTCACCGTGGACCAGCTGGAAGCGGCCCTGACCGAGCGGACCAAGATCCTGCTGTTCGTCTCGCCGTCGAACCCCACCGGCGCCGTGTACTCGCCGGAACAGGTCGCCGAGATCGGAAAGTGGGCCGCGTCCAAGGATCTCTGGGTCATCACGGACGAGATCTACGAGCACCTGACCTACGACGGCATGCCCTTCACCTCCATCGCTACGGCCGCCCCGGAGCTGGGCGACAAGGTGGTCATCCTCAACGGCGTGGCCAAGACCTACGCGATGACCGGCTGGCGTGTCGGATGGATGATCGGGCCCAAGGACGTCATCAAGGCGGCGACGAACATGCAGTCCCACGCCACCTCCAACGTCGCCAACGTGTCGCAGATGGCGGCCCTGGCTGCGGTTTCCGGGCCGCTGACCGCCGTCGACGAGATGAAGGTCGCCTTCGACCGCCGGCGCAAGGCGATGGTCACGGCACTCAACGAGATCGAGGGTGTGGAGTGCCCGACGCCCAAGGGCGCGTTCTACGCCTACGCGGACGTCCGCGGGCTCCTGGGCAAGGAGATCGGCGGCGTGCGTCCGGCGACATCGGCCGAGCTGGCGTCGCTCATCCTGGACAAGGTCGAGGTGGCGGTGGTGCCGGGCGAGGCCTTCGGTCCCTCCGGGTATGTCCGCCTGTCCTACGCCCTCGGCGACGAGGACCTGGCCACCGGCGTCGGCCGTCTGCAGGAGTTCCTCGGCACCGCCAAGTAGGCCCCTCAGCGCCGGGCAAACGGCGGCGCGTGCTCCGGCAGGGGGCCGAAGGCGATCATGCGCGCCGGAACCGCGCGCAGCGGCGGCAGGTGCCGGGCGGCGAAGACCAGCAGCCGCGGCACCCCGGCCGGGCTGTCACCGCGCTTGGCCGAAAAGAGGATCTTGTGCAGCCGGCGCTGTGCCTCCTGGACCAGCACGGTGGGCAGCTGCCGCCGGCGCTGGACCCTGGCGAGCTCCCGGCTTCCGACCTGGCCGCGACGCAGCGGCGCGGCCAGGAGGCGGGCGGCCGCGACGGCGTCCTGGATCGCCAAATTGATACCGACTCCGCCCGCCGGCGACATGGCGTGGGCGGCATCGCCGATGCAGAGCAGGCCCTCGCGGTACCAGCGGCTCAGCCGGTTCAGCCGTACGTCGAGCATGTGCACGTCGTCCAGGGATTCGATCGCTCCCAGCCGATCCGCGAAGTCCGGCCGCAGGTTGCGCACCCGCTCGCGGAAACGCTCCACGCCCTCGGCCCGGATCCGGGCGTCCTCGCCCTTGTGCGTCAAGTATCCGATCTGGAAGAAGTCCTGGCGAAAGAGTGCCACCATCGCTTCGTTCGGCCCGAAGGACGGCACGATGCTGGCTATCCCCCCGAGCTCATGGTGGAACCGGGGAAGCCGGAACCACCAGACGTCGAAGGGGACGGCAAACTCCCGCGGAGTGAGCCCGGCGAGCCGCCGCAGGCTCGAATCCCTGCCGTCGCACGCAACCACCAGCTCCGCGCGCAGTTCCTCCTCGGGCGCCGCCGCCTCGGCCAGCCGGGACCGGCCGCTGCCGGTATCCCGGTTGCGGTAACGCACGCCGGCCACCCGGCCATCCTCAGAGACCAGCCCGGTGACTTCCGAGTTCATCAACAACCGGAACGTCGGTTCGCGGGCGGCAGCCTCGGCCAGGAAATTCAGGAAGTCCCACTGCGGCAGCATCGCGACATAGTTGTAGGGGGCCCGCAGCCGCCCGAAGTCGCCCACCGGAAGCCTGCCGCCGGCCGGCAGGGGCAGCTGGAAATTGTCGAGACGGCTCTGCGGCAGCCGGCGGAAGTCATCGCCCAGGCCGAGTTCGTCCAGCAGCCGGATGGTGGAGGCATGGACGGTGTCCCCGCGGAAATCCCGGAGGAAGTCCGCATGCTTCTCCAGCACGGCGACTTCCAGGCCCGCGCGGGCCAGCAGCAGGCCCAGCATCATTCCGGCCGGCCCTCCTCCGGCCACGATGCAGGAGACCCTCAGGCGTCCGGCCCCGTCCCGGCGTTCCGGACCCTGCCGCCGCTGCGGATGCTCCGTTCCCGGAGGCATGGCTGCCATGCTCCAGTGTAGATCCGCCGGTGCGCGCAGGCGGACTACAGGATGCGGCGGTCCACGGCCCACCGGGTCAGCTCGTGCCGCGAGGAGAGCTGCAGCTTGCGCAGCACTGCCGAGACATGGGTCTCGACGGTCTTGATGGAGATAAACAGCTCCTTGGCCACTTCCTTGTAGCTGTAGCCTCGCGCGATCAGCCGCATGACTTCCAGCTCCCGGGCCGACAGCTTGTCCAGCTCATCGTCCACCGAGGCGACGGCGGCGGTTCCGAACGCGTCCAGCACGAACCCTGCCAGCCGCGGCGAGAACGCGGCGTCTCCCCCGGCCACCCTGGCCACGGCGTCGGATATCTCCGCCCCGGAAATGGCCTTGGTGACATAGCCCCGCGCTCCCGCGCGGATAACGGTCACCACGTCTTCCGCGGAGTCGGAGACGCTCAGGGCGAGGAACCTGGTTTGTCCCAGCAGCGCCGCGCAGCCGGCCACGACTTCCGCCCCGCCGCCGCCGCGTCCCCCGGGCAGGTGGACGTCCAGCAGAACGACATCCGGCATGAGCGCGTGGATCACCTCGATGGCTCCCTCGACGGTCGCGGCCTCGCCGACCACCTCGATCCGCGCGTCCAGGTCCGCCTTGAGGCCCGACCTGAAAATAGCGTGGTCGTCGACGACCACGGTGCGGATTGATGGGGTCATGATGCTATTCCTTCCTCGGGATACTTCAAGCTCAGCTGCACCTCGGTGCCATTGCCGGTGTTGCGGATGCGCGCCTCGCCGCCATGCCGTTCCATCCGGTTGATCAGGGACTCACGCACGCCCAGCCGGTCCGACGGCACGTTGGCCAGGTCGAATCCCGGACCGCGGTCGCGGACGAACACCTCGGCGCTGCCCGGACGGCACTCCAGGTACACCGAGATGCTGCCACCCGCGTGCTTGGCTGCGTTCTGCACGGCCTCGCGGGTGGCGTGGACCAAGGCCTCGTGGCGGTCCGTCACGGCGGCGTCACCAACGGCGACGACGTCCACGGGCTGGCCGTAGGCGTCCTCGATTTCGGCGGCGACCGACTTGATCCGGTCCACGAGGTTGCCCTGCTCCTGCCGCTTGTCCCGGTAGAGCCACTCGCGCAGTTCGCGCTCCTGGGCACGGGCCAGCCGGGTGACGTCCTGTTCCGAGGACGCCCGGTTCTGGATCAGCGCCAGAGTCTGCAGCACCGAATCGTGCAGGTGGGCCGCGATCTCCGCCCGCTCCGTTTCCCGGATCCGGCCGGACCGTTCGGACTCGAGGTCCTTCCAGTACTTCAGGCCCCAGGGCGCCAGGACGAGCCCCACCCCGGCCAGCACGGCGAGGGAGGCGAACATGGCCGGCCACATCAAGTCCCAGCTGATCGAGCCCGAGACCATCGCGAAAATCCCGGCGATGACCAGCGCCAGCCCGATACCCAGCCGCACCGCGCCTTGGGCACCGCTGGCACCGGCCCGGTCCATGATTCCGGCGCGGCGTGTGTTGTCCAGCTGCATCCAGGCGATCACGGCGCCGCCCGCAATCGCGGCCAGCGGGAGCCAGGTCCCCCAGGGCACGTTGAAGCCGGCCATCTGGGCCACGATGGCGGCGCCGGCGAGCACCAGGCCCGCGCCGAGCACGATCTCCCAGCCCCCGCGGCGCATCAGCCAGGCGGCCGGTCCGCCGTTCGGGGACGGCGCCCCGGCGGTCCCGCGGCTGCCCGAATACCCTGCGGTTGTTCCCGTGCCTGCGCCCGCGGCACCGCCGGCTCCGGCACCCGCCACGACTCCGGCGGCCGCCCCGGTCCCGGTTCCCGGGGCGTCCGGCCGAGCGCCGAAGCTGCGGGCGAAGTTCCCGGCGATGTTGCGGGGGTTGAAGGCCTGGGCCTCGTTGCGGACCGCTTCGTCCGCCGTCGGCACCAGCAGCCACAGCCACGCGTACAGCAGCAGGCCTGCTCCCCCGCCCAGGGCCAGCAGGACCATGGCCACCCGCACCAGCTGCACGGGCGCTCCCAGATGGTCCGCCAGCCCGGCACAGACGCCGGCAATGAGCCGGTCGTTGGAACGGACGAGGGGTGCGCGCATGGCTTAATCCAAACACGGACGGCCAGCCGACAGGGACCGTGGTCAGGGAGACTTCGGGGCAGGTCGGGGACGGTTCAGGGTAGCCCCCCATAGAATCCGGACCGCTGGCGTTGGAATGATCGGGTTATGACTTCCAATCCCTCTGGCCCCACCGGTCCGGAACGCCCCGGGGACGTGCCTGGCGGGGATGCTGCCCCGGAAGAGCGGCAGCAGCCCAATGACCCGAACGACGGCGGTGCCTCCTCGAGCGGCGCGGTGCCTCCGGGCGGCGGCTTCCCTCCGGGCGGCGGCTTCCCTCCGCCCGCGGCGGGCGCTGTTCCGCCGATACCCGGCAGCGTCCCGCAGCCGGACAGCAACAGCTTCTTCAACTGGTTCCGCAGCCTGGGCATGCCGCGCGGCGCGGACCGATGGATCGGCGGCGTCGCCTCCGGCGTCGGGCACCGCACCGGTCTGGACCCCGTTCTGGTCCGCGGCCTCTTCATCCTGGTCGCCCTGTTCGGCGGCTTCGGCGTCCTCCTTTACGGCCTCGCCTGGGCCCTCCTTCCGGAGGCCGACGGGCGCATCCACGCCGAGGAGGCCGGCCGCGGCCACTGGACGGCTGGGATGACCGGCGCGCTGATTGCGACGATCCTGGGCCTGTTCGACCGCCCGTTCGGCTTCTTCCGCGACGGCGACTGGGGAATCAGCGCCTACCTGTGGGCCGTGGTGTGGGTCGGCGCGCTCGGCTATTTCATCTACTGGCTGGCGACGCGCAACCGGAACAACCCTCCGGCGCCGGAGAGCACGGGCTATCCGGCGGCGGGATACCCCGGAACGACCGCACCGACCGGCCGCCCCGGCCCGGCAGCACCGGGCGATACCGGGTCCGCGGCCGGTGCCGCGTACCTGTCCGGCCAGTCCACCCCGGGCGGCCCGACCAGCAGCTTCCGCTCCGGCCCGGCCGGGCCGACCAGCGGCTTAGGCCCGGTACCCGGCGGCGCCGCTGGTTCGGCCAGCGGCCTCGGCCCGGACCCTGCACGCCCCGTCCCCGGCAGCTTCGGCTCCCCGCCCGGCATGGCCGCACCCCTGTACACCCCGCGGCCGCCGGTCCCGGCTCCGCCGCGGCCCCGGCGCCTCGGCCCCTCGGGGGTGAGTATCGCCCTCACGCTCGGAACCGCGATGGTGGCTGCCGGCGTCGTACTTGCCCTGCCGCTGCTGCTGGGCACCGATGCGGGCGTGGCCATCCTGCCGGTGGCTGTGGCGGCCGCACTGCTGTGCATCGGGGCCGGGATCGTGGTCCTCGGGCTGCGGGGCCGCACCTCGGGCATCCTCGGTTTCCTCGCCGCCGTCGGCATCGTCCTGTCCCTCGTGACCACGGCCGGCGTGCAGTGGACCACGGCGAACTACTCCGTCGGCACCCAGACCACCTGGACCAGCGAATCCGGCGCCCCGCCCAGCGAGGGCTACAGCATCGTGGCGAGCCAGGGCAGGGTGGACCTGAGCGACCTCGGTACCGGCAGTTTCGGCGGCCCGACGGAGGTGCCGGTCAACACGGTGGCCTCCAACGTCGAGATCGTCGTGCCGGCCGGAAAACAGGTGCAGGTCCAGTCCTCGCTGGCTATGGGCAACATCGAATACCCGGGTGCGGCCGGCATCCAGCGCCGGTCGGGACTGTGGCAGCCGGCCACCTTCACCATCAACGACGACGGCTCCTCGCCCGACGTCATCTTGCAGATCAGGGGCGCAGCCAGCAATGTGGAGATTGTCGAAGCGCCGGAAAGGGGTAGCTCGTCATGAGTTCGCAAACCAGTAACGACGGCGGCATCATCACCGGCCCGAGCACCGGCACCATTGTGTGGGGCCTGATCGCGGTGGCGGTCAGCCTGCTGGTGCTGCTCAGCGTCGTCTTTGGCCTCAGCTTCGATTTCGGCCAGGTGCTGATCGTGCTGCTGATCGGCTCCGGCCTGGCCCTCGTGGCCGGCGGCATCTGGGGCGTGCTGCGCACCCGGGAAAAGGCAGCCAACCCCTACCGCTCCTCCGACCGGGATACGCCGTAACGCCAGCCGGCGGCCCCGATCACCCGACCCCAGCCCTCGAGACGAAAGAACCTGCATCCATGGACTCCTTCTACCGCTTCCTTCGAGCCATCCCGCTGCGCCGTGGCCCCAACCGCTGGCTGGGCGGAATCTGCGGGGGCATCGCCGCCAAGTTCGGCTGGGACCCGACCCTGGTCCGGATCGTGACGCTCCTGCTCTTCCTGGTGCCGGGAATCGGCGTCGCCGGCTACCTGGTGGTGTGGCTGCTCCTGCCCAACTACGACGACAGCATCGCCCTGGAGCGCCTACTGGCCAACAAGAGCCTGGGCCGCTGAACGGCACTGCACCGACGCACCCGGGGCCCCCGCAGGAACCTGCGGGGGCCCCGCCTTTTCCCGACGGGGATGTGATCGGCCTCAGGGTCTGTCTAGAATCGACTGGGGCCCGACGGCGCGCTCCGGACTTACGAGCAGGCGCGAAGAAGGTGGGTTCGAAGTGAAGATCGGCATCATGACCAGCGGCGGCGACTGCCCCGGCCTGAACGCGGTGATCCGCGGTGCCGTGCTCAGGGGCATCAAGACCTACGACCACGAATTCGTCGGCTTCCTCGACGGGTGGCGGGGCGTGGTGGACGGCGAATGCATCGACCTGCCGCGGCACAAGGTACGGGGCATTTCCAAGCAGGGCGGCACCATCCTGGGCACCTCGCGCACCAACCCGTATGACGGGCCGAACGGGGGCCCGGAGAACATCGCCGCGACGCTCGCACGGCTGGGCGTGGACGCCGTGATCGCGATCGGCGGCGAAGGCACCCTCGCCGGCGCCAGGGAGCTGACGAACGCCGGCCTGAACATTGTCGGCGTCCCCAAGACGATCGACAACGACCTCGACGCCACGGACTATTCCTTCGGTTTCGATACGGCCGTCCAGATCGCGACGGAGGCGATCGACCGCCTGCGCACGACGGGCGAGGCCCACCACCGCTGCATGATCGCCGAGGTCATGGGGCGGCATGTCGGCTGGATCGCCCTGCATGCCGGCATGGCCGCCGGCGCCCACGCCATCCTGATTCCGGAACAGAAGGTCTCCATGGAGCAGGTGGCTTCCTGGGTGACGGAGGCCTACGAGCGCGGCCGCGCACCGCTGGTGGTCGTGGCCGAGGGCTGGGTCCCGGAGGACGAGGACAAACCGTGGGCCGAACGCGGCGTGGACGCTTTCGGCCGCCCGCGGCTGGGCGGCATCGGGGAGCACCTTGCCCCTGAGCTGGAGCGGATGACCGGGCTGGAAACCCGCGCCACCACGCTCGGCCACATCCAGCGCGGCGGCGTGCCCTCCGCGTACGACCGGGTCCTCGCGACGAGGCTGGGCATGGCCTCCGTCGATTCCGTGTCGGACAAGCGCTGGGGCACCATGGTGGCGCTGCGCGGGACCGAGGTCGTCAGCGTCGGTTTCCAGGAAGCGGTGGGGAATCTGAAATTTGTTCCGCAGCATCGCTACGATGAGGCGGCTGTCCTCTTCGGCTGAGCTTCAGCTGCGCGTAGGCTGACAGCATGAAATTGGACTCAGGCACATGCGACATTGTGCTGCTGGCCTGGGCACGGCTGCTGGGCTTCGAGGACACCGCTTTCGCCGGGGACGTCGGGCGGCTAACCCGCATTAACAACGACGCCGGGAAGCTCACCTTTGTGCGGCTGTTCGGCCGGTCCGCCCTGGTGGGACCCGAGTGGGCGCTGGAGGCGGCCGCGGCCTACTCCGACACCGAGCTGGCGGAGCATCGCACGCTGCTGCAGCTCAGCCGCGGCTACGGCGGAAACGGTGCCGGCAAGGCGCAGCTGTACTTCGCCGACGACCTCCCGCTCGTACAGCCGGACGAGGAAATCACCGTGTCCACCTTCACGGACGATGCGCTGCGGCTGGAGGCTTTGTGCCCGCCGGACGACGTCAATGAGGTCGGCCTGAGCGGCATGGACAAGTCGTTCGTGCTGATGGACGGCGCGGATCCGGTGGCCGGCGCGGGCTTCCAGGAATGGCAGCAGATCCTGGGGCATATCTCCGCCCTGACGCTGCCGAAGTTCCGGCAGCGCGGCATCGGCTCGCTGGTCGCCGCCATCGCCGGCCACGAGGCACTCACCGCCGGACTGATTCCGCAGTGGCGCGCCCACGAATCCAACGCGGCGTCCAAGGCGACCGCGCTGTCTTTGGGGTTCGTCGAAGCAGGGACCCAGACGTCGGTCTACCTGAAAGCCGGCACCCACTAGCCGCGGGACCGGCGCAGTCCGGCCCGGCGATGGCGAGGCGCTGTCCTCCGCCGGTTCCCCGGCCCCCGTCGGACCGGTTAGCGGGGTCCGCGGAGCAGGCCTGCGGGACGGCCGACGACCTGGCCGGCGTCCGGGGCCACGATGGCTTCCTGGGCCGCGTCGTAGGTCTCGTCCCCGTCGACCACGAGGAGGGCCGCCGACGGGTCCACCGAGCGCTTGATCACGGCGAGGGCCACCGGACCCATTTCATAGTGCTGGACAGCGGACGTCACCCGCCCAACGGCGCGTTCGCCGAGCCGCACTTCGCTGCCGCGGGCGGGCAGGGTGTGTTGGGAGCCGTCCAGCTGGAGGAAGACGAGCCGGCGCGGCGGATGGCCGAGGTTGTGCACCCGGGCGATGGTTTCCTGCCCCTTGTAGCAGCCCTTGGCGAGGTGCACGGCGGTGCGCAGCAGGTCCAGTTCGTGCGGGATGGTCTTGTCGTCGGTCTCCAAGCCGAACCGTGGCCGCCACGCGGCGACGCGGAGGGCCTCCGCGGCCCAGGCACCGGCCAGGTCCCGTCCGGCCACGGCTGCTTCCAGCTCATCCGCGGGGACGAGGTACTCGAACCAGGTGCGCTCCCGGCCGGGGTGGCTGGGTTCTTCGATACCCGTGTAGGCAAAGCCGCCGGCGCCGATCTCGGGCCAGGGGTCCTGCCAGGCGAGGCGCTCCTCGAAGCCGGCCTGCGCAGCGGCGGCACCGACCACGGCCCAGTCTCCCGATACGTCGGCTACATCCACGCGCAGCATGAACTTCATGCTCGCGAGCCAGGCGGCGAGGCCTTCGGCTTCGAAGGACTCGACGATCAGCCAGCTCGTGGCGCCGTCGTCGATGATGCTGACGTCGTATTCGATCCGGCCCTGCACGGTCAGCAGCAGGGTCTCGCGCGATTCGCCGGGCTTCAGGTCCAGCAGCAGCTGCGAGGAGAGGGTGTTAAGCCAGCTCAGCCGGTCTTCTCCGGCTACAGTCACGACGCCGCGGTGGGACAGATCCACCACAGCCTCGCCGCGGGCCAGCAGCCTCTGTTCGCGCATCGGGTCCCCGTAATGGGCGGCGACGCCGGCATCCGGTTCGGAGGCTTCGACGGCTCCGGGGCGTGACAGCAGGGGGCTTCGGTAGCTCATATCCTTGGTCAACGTCCTCGGGTCAGGGTGCATTCCCGCCCTTGCTCAGGCGAGCTTTTTCAGGATGGCGGACGCGTGCGCCTTCAGTTCCATGCCCTGGCTCGACGAAACGTCCCAGCGCCAGAACAGGTCCCCTTCGACCAGCCCGAAGATCCGGGTGGCGGCGTTGTACTCCTTGGACTGCGAGCCCCGCATCACCATGTCCGTGGCCAGCTGGATCTGCGGCCCCTTGATCTGGCCGTAGTACAGCTCGCAGATTCCGCCGGGGTGCACGATGGTTGCGGTGATGTCGAAGCCACCGGCTTCATTGCGCAGTTCCTCGACCTCGTCCGCAGACTTCAGCGCCGGAACGATTTCCGCCGGGATCAGCCCCGGCCCGACGTCGGCGTCATTGAGCTTGCGGTCCAGTGCCCAGAAGCCGGACTCGACGGACAGCGGCCTCAGCCTGGTGCCGTCCTCGTCGGTGAGCCAGCTCTCGGCGTCGTACTGCAGGAAGGGCAGGCCATGCTGCCGGAAGGTGACGGACTGGAAGAAATACTCCGAATCCGCGTCCCCTTCACCGAGCCGGCCGGCGCCCTCCCAGGTGCCCAGCAGCCAGGACAGCGGCACCAGCTCGGGTGTCAGGTCGGTGGGTAGTTCCATCGGCATGGCCGAAGATCAGTCCTTTACCTCTGGCCCTTGAACAGGCGCCATACGACCAGCCCGGCGAACCAGGCCATGGACAAACCGGCAACAACAAGCAGGGTCAGGAAGAAAATCTCAAGAGCAAGATGCGACATAGCTCCATACTAACCGGCGGGTCGGAGCGGTGATGACGCATTACGCCCCGTCGGACGGCGCGCCGAACCGGGTCCGTCAGCTCAGCAGCATCTTCTCGAGGAAGTAGACGAGGCCTCCCGATGCCATCACCGGGGCGGCCCCAACCGCGAGTGCAGCCGGCAGCTGTTCGGGGCTGCCCTCTGCCAGCACCAGGCGCCGGAAGCAGACAACGACAATGCCTACGAGGGCTCCCACCACGGCGGCGGGCAGAAGCGGAACGTCGGAAGTGACGGTGGCGCCGAGCATCCCGGTCAGCACCGCGAGCAGCACGCCCAGCGGAGCCACCAGGCGGTCCGGCCACGGCAGCACGCAGACCGCAATCGACATCAGCATGCTGATCCCGGTGACCAACATCATGCCCGTGTCGGCCTCATTGTCGGCGAGCCGGTCGGCGGCCACCCAGCCGGCGCCGAGGACCGCGAGCACCAGGCCGGTGCTTGCCCCGAAGGTCGATTCGAGGCGGTGCGGCTGTCCGGTCCCGCGGACCAGCTGCACCATGAAAACCGCCATCACCCCCAGGGCGACGACGACGACCGTCCAGGCCAGCGCCATGCCCGATGGTGCCACCGAGGCCAGCACGACGGCGCCGACGCCGGCCAGCGAGATCAGGGTGGAGAGCGTCTTGCGGGCCGGGATGCCGAGCAGCTGCGGCCAGCCGACGCCGACCATCAGCGCGCCCGCGCAGGCGACGGCGACTACCGCCGCGGGCGACCAGTAGCTTGCGCCGATCACGGCACTCAACAGCACGGCTGCAACGACCGCGACGATCCACGTTCTCACCCGGCCATCCTGCCTTATTACGGGAATGAGTGCGACAACACTCACCGCCCCGGCCCCTCGGCGCTATACTTGTGCCCAATCATCCGCACCCTGCTACAGCCTGCCCGCCGGATGATTCGCCCGTCGATGTGCGCCGAATCAGCCTTCGGGGAGGAAACATGCCGCACATTCTGCTCCTGACCAACAGCCCGGGATCCTCTGTTGAGGTGCTCCCCGCCCTGGAGCTGCTCAACCACAAGGTCCGCATCCTTGCGGCCGAGCCCACCGCACTGCTCGAGGCGGATCCCGCCGACGTCGTCCTGGTGGACGCCCGCAAGGACCTGGTGGGTGCCCGCAGCCTGACCCAGCTGCTGAAGGCCACCGGCCTGGGAGCCCCGCTGATGCTGGTCCTCACCGAAGGCGGGATGGCCGCAGTGTCCGCCAACTGGCTGGCCGACGACGTGGTCCTGGACAGCGCCGGCCCGGCCGAGGTGGAAGCGCGCCTGCGGCTCGTCGTCGCCCGCGCCAACCACGCCGAGGAGGAAACCAGCACGGAGATCCGCGCCGCCGGCATCGTGATCGACGAGGCCAGCTATACGGCCCGCGTGGGCGGCCAGCCGCTGAACCTGACCTACAAGGAATTCGAGCTGCTCAAGTACCTGGCGCAGCATCCGGGGCGCGTCTTCACCCGTGACCAGCTGCTGCATGAGGTCTGGGGCTACGACTACTACGGCGGCACCCGCACCGTGGACGTCCACGTGCGGCGGCTGCGCGCCAAGCTGGGCTCGGACAACGAGGGCCTGATCGGCACTGTGCGCAACGTCGGCTACCGCTTCACGCTGACGCGCTCCGGCGAGGCCACGGAAGCCGGCGCCGAACAGTCGGTCTGAAGCCCGCCCGTTTTACCGGCCCGCGCTAGGCTGTGGTCATGAACGCACTGTCTTCGTCCGACTGGCCGGTACAGATTTTCAAGGGCGCACCCGAGGCCGAGGTGCTGGGCAGCGTCCGCGCCCTCGCCGCCGCTGCCGAGGAGGCGGACGGGAACCCGCCGCTCTCCGAACAGACCTGGGTCAACCTCCGGGCATCGGATCCGGACCAGCTGCTCGTGCTGGCCACCTATGCCAACGAGGAGAAATCGGACCCGGCCCGGGCCAGCGCGCTGGCTGGCGTCGCCGTCGTTAATTTCCCCGCCCACGGCGAAGACGCCGGCGTACTGGAACTCGTAGTGCACCCGGAGTACCGCAACCAGGGCGTGGGCACCGGCCTCGCCGCCGAGCTTCAGGAGCACGCCGAGCTGCCCGCCCTGCGCGCCTGGTCGCACGGGGACCACGAGGGGGCGGCCAAGCTGGCCGGCCGCTTCGGCTTCGCCCCGGTGCGCGAACTATGGCGCATGCGGCTGACCCACGCGCAGCAGCTCCCCGACGTCCGGCTCCCCGAGGGCGTTTCGATCCGCTCCTTCGTGCCGGGCCGGGACGAGCAGGACTGGCTGGCGGCCAACGCCACCGCCTTCGCGCACCATCCCGAGCAGGGCGGGCAGACGCTGGCCGATCTTGAGGCGCGGATGGCCGAGCCGTGGTTCGATCCCGAGGGTTTCCTGCTGGCGGTGAATGACCAGGACGGCGCTCTGCTCGGCTTCCACTGGACCAAGATCCATCCGGGCACCGGCGCGCATCCTTCCATCGGCGAGGTCTACGTGGTCGGCGTGACGCCCCGGGCCCAGGGCACCGGGCTGGGGAAGGCACTGACCATCGCCGGCATCAAGCACCTGCACGACAAGGGCCAGCAGGCCATCATGCTCTACGTCGACGGCGACAACGCGCCGGCGGTGGCCCTCTACCGCAAGCTCGGCTTCACGCGGTGGGACACGGACGTGATGTACGCTCCGGCCGCGGCCTCGGGCGGCCGGAACGAGGGATAACCTAGTCTCATCGGCCCCGCCACGCCCGGGGCGCTCGCACCACCCTTGAAGCTGAGGAGACCTCCCATGGCTACCGAATCGGCAACTCCGGCTGCCGCCTACCGGCTCGGCTCGTCCGAAGCGGCCCCCGCCCGCGCGACCCAGGACAGGATCGACATTCCTGAATTCGCGCCGTCGCTGGTTCCGGACGGCAATTTCACGCCCGACGACAGGTTCCTCGACCGGGAAATGAGCTGGCTGGACTTCAACGCCAGGGTGCTGGAGCTGGCCGAGGACCCGGACCTCTACCTGCTGGAGCGGGTGAACTTCCTCTCGATCTTCGCCTCCAACCTGGACGAGTTCTTCATGGTCCGCGTGGCCGGGCTGAAGCGCCGGATCGCCACCGGCATCGCGGTGCCCTCCGCCGCCGGGACCAGCCCGCTGGAGCAGCTGGAACAGATCATGGTCGAGGCCCACCGGCTGCAGAGCCGCCATGCCCGGGTCTTCGCCGAGCACATCCGGCCGGAGCTGGCGTACGAGCACATCCACGTCGTCCGCTGGTCCGAACTGACGGACCAGGACCGCGACTCCCTGACCGCCATGTTCAAGGAGAAGGTCTTCCCGATCCTCACCCCGCTCGCGGTGGATCCGGCCCATCCCTTCCCCTACATCTCCGGGCTCTCGCTGAACCTGGCCGTGGTGGTGCGCAACCCCGTCAGCGAGAAGGAACTCTTCGCCCGCGTCAAGGTACCGGACCAGCTGCCGCGCCTGATTTCCATCGACGGCCCGCGGGCCGGCTCGATCCCGGGCCGCACCGCGCGGTTCATCCCGCTCGAGGACATCATCGCCGAGCACCTGGACCTTCTCTTCCAGGGCATGGAAGTCCTGGAACACCACACCTTCCGCGTCACCCGCAACGAGGACCTGGAGGTCGAAGAAGACGACGCCGAGAACCTGCTGCAGGCGCTGGAGAAGGAACTGCTCCGCCGCCGGTTCGGCCCGCCGGTCCGGCTGGAGGTCACCACGGACATCAACCCGAGCGTCCGCGAGCTGCTGGTGCGCGAACTCGGCGTCGAGGAGTCCGAGGTCTTTGCCCTGCCCGCGCCGCTGGACTTGCGCGGCCTGAGCGTCATCTCCGGCATCGACCGCAATGACTTGCACTTCCCAAGCCAGCTGGCCCACACCAGCCGCTACCTCAACGAGAGCGAGACCTCGAAGGCGGCCAACGTGTTCGCCGCGATGCGCCGCCGCGACATTCTGCTGCACCACCCGTACGACTCCTTCTCCACATCGGTCCAGGCCTTCCTGGAACAGGCCGCCGCGGATCCCAAGGTCCAGGCCATCAAGCAGACGCTGTACAGGACCTCGGGCGACTCCCCCATCGTGGACGCCCTGATCGACGCCGCCGAAGCCGGCAAGCAGGTGCTGGCCCTGGTGGAGATCAAGGCCCGCTTCGACGAGCAGGCGAACATCGACTGGGCGCGGAAACTCGAGCAGGCCGGCGTGCACGTGGTCTACGGGATCGTGGGCCTGAAGACCCACTGCAAGCTCTCGCTCGTGGTGCGCCAGGAAGGCGACCGGCTGCGCCGCTACTGCCACATCGGCACCGGCAACTACCACCCCCGCACGGCGCGCTATTACGAAGACCTGGGCCTGCTCACCAGCAATGACCAGATCGGCGAGGATCTCTCCAAGCTGTTCAACCAGCTCTCCGGCTACGCCCCCAAGTCCACCTTCAAGCGGTTGCTGGTGGCCCCGCGTTCGGTCCGCAGCGGCTTGATCGACCGGATCGAGGCGGAGATCACCAACCGCAAGGCCGGGCTGCCCGCGCGCGTGGTCATCAAGGTCAACTCCATGGTGGACGAGGCCATCATCGACGCCCTGTACCGCGCCTCGCAGGCGGATGTGCAGGTCGACGTGATTGTCCGCGGCATCTGCGCGCTGCGCCCCGGGGTGCCGGGGCTGAGCGACAACATCCGGGTCCGTTCCATCCTGGGCCGCTTCCTTGAGCACTCCCGCGTGTTCTGCTTCGGCAACGCCGGCGACCCGGTGGTCTTCATCGGCTCCGCGGACATGATGCACCGCAACCTCGACCGCCGCGTGGAGGCCCTGGTCCAGCTCGCTTCGCGCGAAGACATCGCCGAGCTGATGGGCCTGATGAACCGCTACCTGGACCCCGGAACGGCCAGCTGGCACCTGGACAGCTACGGCCGCTGGACGCGCTACCACAAGGACGACGCCGGCAACCCCCTCAGCGACATCCAGTCCTGGCTGTTGGCCAGCCGGGACCGCCAGCGCTCGGGCACCCGGCGTTGATGGCGAAGAGCAAGACCCAGAAGATGACCGATCAGGAGTCCTCGACCCAGGACGTCACCGTGACGGCCGCCGGGGCGCTCTGTTGGCGCTCCCGGCGGGGCCAGCTGGAGGTGCTGCTCATCCACCGCCCGCGCTACGACGACTGGTCCTGGCCCAAGGGCAAGCTGGACGCCGGCGAAACCAACCCGGAGTGCGCCGTCCGCGAAGTGATGGAGGAAGTCGATGTCACCGTGCAGCTGGGCATTCCGCTGCCCTCCATCGAATACCCGGTGGCATCGGGGCTGAAGAAGGTCTACTACTGGGCCGCCAAGCTGGAGAAGAGCACGCCGCGGCCGGACGGCTCCGAGGTGGACGAGATCCGCTGGTGCACGCCGGCCGAAGCGTCCCGGATGCTCAGCAACCCGTCGGACC
The DNA here is from genome assembly GCF_037144715.1 of Arthrobacter sp. USHLN218. Lineage (NCBI taxonomy): Bacteria > Bacillati > Actinomycetota > Actinomycetes > Micrococcales > Micrococcaceae > Arthrobacter > Arthrobacter sp. USHLN218. The sequence goes on along the minus strand of NZ_JBBCYT010000002.1, from coordinate 287,035 downwards.
GGGACCCGCTGCAGGCCCTGGTGGACGCGCACCGGCGCGACGAGCTGGAAACGTACCCGTTCGTCGTCGTACGCCATGCCAAGGCGCGCCCGCGCTCGTCCTGGGCCCGTGCGGAAGGCGAACGCCCCCTTGCCGCCACCGGGCAGCGCCAGGCGCTCGCCGTGTGCCGGCTGCTCAGCGCCTGGAAGCCTAAGCGGATCGTCTCCAGTCCGTGGACCCGCTGCATGCAGACCATCACGCCGTATGCCCGGTTCAACCATGCCCGGATTCGCACGGTGGACGCTATCACCGAGCACAGCGCGCACCGGAACCCGAAAAAGGCCCGCGCCGCCATCAAGGGGCTGCTGGATAAGCGCAAGTCCACTGCCGTCTGCACGCACCGCCCCGTGCTTCCGCAGGTCATCAAGGTGCTCAGCGCCCACGCCTCGGACGAGCTGGCCGCACAGCTGCCGTCCAAGGACCCTTACCTGAAGCCCGGCGCGGTGATCGTCTGCCAGGTCAGCGTGCACCACCCCGGCCGGATCCTCTCCGTAGAGCACTACGACGCCTACGACGACTGACGGGGCGCGGACCGGGGGCGGCACGAAAGGCTGGGCGGCTGGCCCTGCTTGCTTCCGGTCCGCGTCCCCGCCGTTTAGGCTGCTGGTCATGAGCACATTCAACGAACTTCTCGCGGAACAGATCGGGCACGAGTTCGCCGCGTCCCAGCAGTACGTCGCCATTGCCGTCTGGTTCGACAACGAGGACCTGCCCCAGCTGGCCAGGCACTTCTACCGGCAGTCCATCGAAGAGCGCAACCACGCCATGATGCTCGTGCAGTACATGCTGGACCGGGACCTGAAGATCAGCATCCCCGGCGTACCCGCGGTGCGCAATGACTTCGCGGACGTCGTGGATCCGATCCGGCTGGCGCTGGAACAGGAGAAGACCGTCACCCGGCAGATCGAGGCCCTCTTTGCCGCCGCCCGCGCCGAGACGGACGCGCTGGGCGAGCAGTTCATGCTTTGGTTCCTCAAGGAGCAGGTCGAGGAGGTCGCCTCCATGTCAACGCTGCTGACCATCGCCGAACGCGCGGACAACCTCTTCGACATCGAGAACTTCATGGCCCGCGAGTCCGTGGGCGACGACGGACGCGACTACGGCGCCCCCGAAGCCGCCGGCGGCTCCCTCTAGCCGCCGGCGGCTCTGCCCAGGCGGCGCTCCCGGGACCACCCGCCCCACCTCCGTCGGTGGTCCCGCGGAGCCCGGCTAGACTGGAGGGCGTGACGTCTACGCCCCCTTCTCCAGCGGACCGGCCAATTCCCACTCCCTATGAGGACCTGCTGCGCGACGTCCTCGCCAACGGGACGCAGAAGGCGGACCGCACCGGCACCGGCACCCGCAGCGTCTTCGGCCGCCAGATCCGTTACGACCTGGCCGAGGGCTTCCCGCTGATCACCACCAAGCGCGTGCACTTCAAGTCCGTGGCGCTGGAGCTGCTCTGGTTCCTCCGCGGGGATTCCAATGCGCGGTGGCTGCAGGAGCGCGGGGTGCGCATCTGGAATGAATGGGCGGACGACGACGGCGAGCTGGGTCCCGTCTACGGCGTACAGTGGCGCTCGTGGCCCACGCCGGACGGGGGCCACATCGACCAGATCGCCGAGCTCGTCGACGGGTTGAAGGCGAATCCGGACTCGCGCCGGCACCTCGTCTCGGCCTGGAACGTCGCCGAAATCAGGAACATGGCGCTGCCGCCCTGCCACGCCTTCTTCCAGTTCTACGTGGCGGACGGCAAACTGTCCTGCCAGCTCTACCAGCGCAGCGCGGACATGTTCCTGGGCGTGCCGTTCAACATCGCCTCCTACGCGCTCCTGACCCTGATGGTCGCGCAGCAGGTCGGCCTCGAGCCGGGCGAGTTCATCTGGACCGGCGGGGACGTCCACATCTACGACGACCATCTGGCGCAGGTCAACGAGCAGCTCAGCCGGGAACCGTATCGGTATCCGCAGCTGAACATCCTGCGCAAGCCCGAGAGCATCTTCGGCTACGAGTACGAGGACTTCGAGGTGGCCAACTACCGGCACCACCCGACGATCAAGGCGGCGGTGTCCGTATGAGCGCCGCGGACCGCAGGGTGGTCGGCCTGCTCTGGGCGGAGAGCTCCAACGGCGTCATCGGGCGCGACGGCGACCTGCCCTGGCATCTGCCCGAGGACCTGGCCCATTTCAAGCGCACGACGAGCGGCCATCCGGTGGTCATGGGCCGGAAGACCTGGGAATCCTTCCCGGAGAAATACCGGCCGCTGCCCGGCCGGACGAACATCGTGATCAGCCGCCGCCCGGAGCTGCGCAGCGAGGTTGAGGCCGCGGGCGCCGTCGCCGCCGAGTCCCTCGAGGAGGCCATGGCGGCCGCAGCCGGGAGCCCCGGCAGCGAGGAAATCTGGATCATCGGCGGCGGGGAAATCTTCCGCGAGGCCACCGCCTTGGCGACCACCGCCGTCGTTACCGTCATCGACATGGAGACGGACGGCGACACCTACGCCCCGCAGCTGGGCGGAAGCTGGACGGCCGAGGCCCGTGAACCGGCCGAGGGCTGGCTGACCTCGGGCAACGGCACGCGCTACCGGATCGAGCGCTGGACGCAGCCACCGGCCTGACCGCGCCAGGCGAGGCCGGGGTCACGTTTTTGCCGCTGCCCATGGCCGCTGACCTAGAATGGTAGGCATGACTTCAGCAGCAGCTTCTGCCCCTGCCCGGTCCGTCGGCCTCATCGGCTGGCGCGGCATGGTCGGCTCCGTCCTCATGCAGCGCATGCAGGACGAGGGAGATTTCGACCTGATCAATCCTGTCTTCTTCTCGACGTCGAACGCCGGCGGCAAGGCCCCCGCGTTCGCCGAGGGTGCCGGCACCCTGCAGGATGCCTACGACATCGAGACGCTGGCCAAGCTGCCGATTATCGTGACCGCCCAGGGCGGCGACTACACCTCCGAGGTGTACCCGAAGCTGCGCGACGCGGGCTGGGACGGCCTGTGGATCGATGCGGCCTCGACGCTTCGAATGGCCGATGACGCGATCATCGTGCTGGACCCGGTCAACCGCGACGTGATCGACGCCGGCCTGGACCGCGGCGTGAAGAACTTCGTCGGCGGCAACTGCACCGTCTCCGCGATGCTAATGGGCCTCGGCGGCCTCTTCAAGAACGGCCTGGTCGAGTGGGGAACCTCGATGACCTACCAGGCGGCCTCCGGCGGCGGCGCCCGGCACATGCGCGAACTGCTGAACCAGTTCGGCACCCTGCACGGCGCGGTCGCTCCGGAACTGGCGGACCCGGCGTCCGCCATCCTCGAGATCGACCGGAAGGTCCTCGCCCAGCAGCAGGATCCGGCCATGGACTCCTCGCAGTTCGGCGTGCCGCTGGCCGGCTCCGTCATCCCGTGGATCGACAAGGACCTGGGCAACGGCCAGTCGAAGGAAGAGTGGAAGGCCGGCGCGGAGACCAACAAGATCCTGGGCCGCGGGTCCGGAGAGCGCATCCCCTTCGACGGGCTGTGCGTGCGGATCGGCACCATGCGCTGCCATTCCCAGGCGCTGACGCTGAAGCTCACCGAAGACCTGTCCGTCCAGGAAATCGAGCGGATCATCGACGCCGACAACGAGTGGGCCAAGGTGGTTCCGAACACCAAGGAAGCCACGGTGGAGCAGCTGTCTCCGGTCAAGGTGGCAGGCACCCTGGACATTCCGGTGGGGCGCATCCGCAAGCTCGACATGGGTCCGGAGTACATCAGCGCCTTCACCATCGGCGACCAGCTCCTCTGGGGCGCCGCCGAGCCGCTGCGCCGCATGCTGCGGATCGCCACCGGCAACCTCTAGGCCGCGCCGGCCGCCGCGCTTCGCGGCGGCACGCTTGACGGAGCCCGCTCCCCTCTCGGGGAAGCGGGCTCCCGCCTTGCGCGGTGCTTTCCCTGCGGCTGGCCGCGGAATCGTGCTTCCGGCCGGTCGCCGGCCCGGATGTCCTACACACCCGGGCCGGCCGCCGGGCATTCCACAACCCGCTTCGACGCCCCGGCCCGGAGCCTCGAAGCGGGATAGCGTGGAAGCGTTCCCTTGACCCCGGCGGAAGGCATCCGATGAACAGACCCTGCGTGGACCGGTTGCTGGGGGTCTTCTTTTTGTTCTGCAGCGCGGAGCAGGAGCCGGTCACGGTGGAACGCAACGAGCGCGTCCACGCGCACCTGAGGAAGTACCTGGACGCCTGCGGCGACGACTACGTGAACCTGGAGCAGCTGCAGCTCCTGGCGCTGGAACGGCAGTTCCGGCCGGACGGCGCCTTCGCACGGCTGATGGGCGCCGACGAATTCCTCACGGCGCTGCCGGCCTTCCTGTCCCCGGTGTGGCTCTTGGGCCGCCGGCTCGACCGGAAGGTCCAGATCAGCATCAGCAGCAAGCTGGTGCACTGGATCTGCACGAAGCGTCTGGTGGACTTCCGGGCCCACCGCGAGGACCTGATCCTCTTTCGCAGGGCCCAGGATGCGGCGAGCCAGCGCGGACCGTAAGAATCAGAGCGAGCAGCCGATCAGCAGCGGTTCCGGGTGCAGCCGGATACCGAAGGTGCTTTCAACGCCGTCGCGGACGGTCCGTCCGACGGCGAGGATGTCTGCGGCTTCTGCGTTTCCCCGGTTGGTGATCGCCAGCGTGTGCTTGGTGGACAGCGCGGCCCGGCCGCCAGCCACCGCAACGCCGTCGACGGCTCCGTTGGCTGTTCCTGCCAGGCCGAAGCCCTTGCCGAAACCGGACCGGTCGATCAGCCATGCGGCGCTGAGCTTCACCTGGTCCCCCGTGGGCCAGCGCGGCGCGTCGGACGGCAGGTGTTCCGCCGCAGCCGGCGGGACAATCGGGTTGGTGAAGAAGGAGCCGGTGCTGTACGTGTCCCGGTCGGCCGCGTCCAGCACCATGCCCTTCGATGCCCGCAGCCGGAGGACTTCGCGGCGGACATCGGCGGCGGGCGCCTGCTCCCCCACCTCGACGCCCAGAGCCCGGGCCAGCTCGGCGTAGCGCACCGGAGCACCCAGCGCGTCGCGGCGCAGGCGGAACCGGACGGCCAGCACAACATAGCGCGGCGAGCCGTTCAGGGTGGTCTGCTTGAGCAGCGAATCGCGGTAGCCGAAGCCAAGCTCGCCGTTGGTGAAGGTTCGCACCCGGGCCTCCTGGCGGTCCCAGGCCCGGACGTTCTCCAGCGTGTGGGACACCTCGGCTCCGTACGCCCCCACGTTCTGTACCGGTGTGGCTCCGGTCAGCCCCGGGATCCCCGAGAGCGCTTCCAGCCCCGCCAGTCCCTGCCGGACGGTGGCCTCGACGAGCTCGTCCCACTGCTGTCCCGCTTCGACGTCGAGCAGGACGGCCCCGCCCGCGGCGCCATCCTCGGAAACCTCATAGCCCGAATTCGCGATCCGCAGGACCGTTCCCGGATACCCGTCGTCGGAAATCACCAGGTTGGACCCGCCGCCGATGATCAGCAGGTCCTCGCCGTGCTCGTCGGCCGACCGGACCTCGGCGATAACGGCCTCTTCGGAAACGGCCTCGACGTATTTCGCCGCCGGGCCTCCCACCTGGACGGTGGTCAACGGGGCCAACCGCACGCCGGCTGCGGCGTCGCTGCTACCAGGCACGGACCACGGCCTGCGCTTTGACCAGCACCTTCTGGCCGGCGGACGTGACCGTCAGGTCCACCCGAACGGTCGAGTTGGCCTCGTCGACGGCACCGACGACGCCCGTGACCTCGATGGTGGCGCCCGGACCGTCAAGGTCCTCGACGACCACTGGCTTGGTGAAGCGGGTCTGGTAGTCGACCACGGCACCGGGATTGCCGATCCAGTCCGTCACGACCTGCACGGCCGCACCCATAGTGAACATGCCGTGGGCAATGACGCCCGGGAGGCCGACCTGCTCGGCGAAACGGCCGTTCCAGTGGATCGGGTTAAAGTCGCCGGAGGCAGCGGCGTAGCGGACCAGGTCCCCTCGAGAGACGTCGATGGCTGCCTTGCCGATCTCCTGGCCGACGGACAGCTCGTTCAGGGCAACAGTCACTGGCCCTCCCCTCTCACCAGGATGGACGACGTCGTGGTGGCGATTGCCTCGCCTTCCGCGGTGCTGATTTCGGCGCGGGTGGTGATCATCGCGCCACCGCCCATGGACCGCACCTGGTCCACGTGGAGTTCGGCCACGAGCTCGTCGCCGGCGACAATCGGCCGGTGGTGTACGAAGCGCTGGTCGGCGTGGACCACGCGGGAGAAGTCGATCCCGGCCTCGGGGTCCTCAATCAGCTGGGCGTCCGCGCGCTGGGCCACGATGATGGCGAACGTCGGCGGTGCGACCAGGTCCTTGTAGCCGAGCTCACGGGCCGCCTCAACGTCGTAATGGGCCGAGTGGGTGGCCTTCACGGCGCGGGCAAACTCGCGGATCTTCTCGCGGCCAACACTGTAGGCATCACCGGCCGGATAGACGCGGCCGGCGAGCTCGGGGTTGACCCCCTTCTGCTCTGTCATGGAACTCCTTTGAGCGGGCGGAAACAAGCTTGGACAAGCCTAGTGCAGCGGCACCGGGAAGCCGCACGGGGCGGCGGCTCCGGAAGAGTCAGCTGCCCCTGCCGGATCGCGCGGCCGCCTGGCGGGCGCGGGCGTCCCGGGCACGGACCACCAGGCCGGCGAGGTGGGTCAGCAACCCGGTGATGATGAAGGCCAGCGCGACCCACGTCAGCGGCTGCACGCTGGCGAACGCGGCAAAGATGGACATCAGGATACCGACGCCGATGAGGACCATGGCTGAGATGACCAGTTTGCGGTACAGCGGCGAGCCAAGATCCCACGGGTTCATGCTCCAAGGTTATCGGTTGGAGCCGCAGATTCCTCAACCGGGCGAGCCCTCCCCCGCCGCACAACAACGACGCCGGGACCCGCGCAAGGCGGTCCCGGCGTCGTCGTTTAGGGTCTGGTCAGGCGGTTTGCCCGCCGTGCTTGCCCTCGGCGACTTCCTCGATGAGCTTGGCGTTGAACGCCTCAAGGTCGCCCGGGTTGCGGCTGGTCACGAGGCCCTGGTCCACGACGACTTCCTCGTCCACCCAGGTCGCCCCGGCGTTCTTCAGGTCGGTGGCGAGCGTGTGGTACGAGGTCAGCTTCCGCCCGTCGATAACGCCGGCCTCGATCAGGATCCACGGACCGTGGCAGATCGAGGCCACCGGCTTCCCGCTCTCAAAGAAGGCTCGGGTGAAGTCCACGGCGTCCTTCTCGACCCGCAAATGGTCGGCGTTGACGACGCCGCCGGGAATGACGAGGGCGTCATAGTCCGCCGCGTTGGCAGCTTCGGCGGCCACGTCGACGGGGAACTTGTCCGCCTTGTCCACGCCCTTGAAACCCTGCAGTTCGCCCGTCTTCGGGGCGACCAGCACCGGTTCCGCACCGGCGTCCTTGACCGCCTGCCACGGGCTGGTGAGTTCGACCTGCTCAACGCCGTCCGTCAGCAGGAAGGCGATCTTCTTTCCGGAAATGCTCTGTTCAGCCATGATTCCTCCAGTTCTTCGCAGAATCTTCGGGAGTTGCTCCCTCCCCTACGCTAACGAGATCGCCCGGAACTAAGCAAGCTGACTTTCTCGCAGCCGCACGCATTCCGGCAGGCATGTGGCGGTCCGGAGTCCGCCATCCCGCCAGGTCTCGATCCGGTCCGGGCGTGCCGGGCATGATAACGATCCGGCATTGCCCCCTGCCCCCTGCGCGCCCGGAGTGGGATGATCATCTCCCGGCTCTGCGGCATTTCCCCGATGCCACCCCCTGCGCCGGCCAGATTATGCAGCACTCCCGCTGGAAGGAGACTCCGGTGCCCGATCCCAACCGCGAACACGCACAGATCATGCGAGACCTGTCGATGCAGATGCTGACGACATTTCCTACGGCCTCCGTCTTTCACTGGCAAGTCGTCGAGGACCCGAAGACGGACGAGCCGCATGCCTACATAACGATGCTGCTGGATCACGAGGGCGGCCGCCTCGACGAACTGTTCCCGCCGGGCAATGTCGACTGGACGGGCTATGCGGAGCAGCAGATCGTCCGCCGCTACGAGCGGCAATTGGGCTGGGCCAGCAACGAACGCGATGCCTCCTACGTCTTCTCGGTGAAGGATGCCCGCGAAATCACGGACACCGAGGGAACCTGCACCATGGATCCGGGTTACGAAAACCACCCGGGCCTGGAGTGGCTCCGGTAGCAACGGGGACAGGCCGCGGCCCGCGGGCGGTACTGCGGGAGACCTTATCCTTGTGGGATGGAAAGCAATAAGCCGGGCATGCTGCTGGAGGACGTCGTGGACCTCCGGCAGCTTGCCGTGGCCTTGATCGATATCTCTTCGGACGTGCGCCGGAAATCCCATGAAGATGCCGGCGTCCCGCTGCTGCCCAACGGAATGGTGGACATCATGCGTGTCATCGAGGCCCACCCCGGCATTACGGTGGCCGAAGTCGCCGCCCGGCTAAACCGCCAGTTCAGCAACATCAGCACGCAGCTCCGGGAACTCGTGGCCCGCGGCCTCGTGACCCGGGTCCGCGACACTGCAGACAAGCGCTACGTCACGCTGCACCCCACTGCGGAATCGGAACGCATCAGGACCCTCCTCGAAACGATGTGGGCCGATACCTTGGGCACCGCTGCAGATAAGCTGCGCCCCGAAGAGAGGGAGCAGATCTCCGCCAGCCTGCCGGCCCTGCAGCGCCTGGCAACGCTCATCGGGGAACCGGACTAAGCTCACATCCCGGTGGGGCCCATTTCTTTTCGAGCACACTTATACTTTTGTAAGTATTATCGACTGCCCCAAATCTCTTTCAACCGGAAAGGCATCCATGAAGAACACCCTGGCAGAGAGCACTCCGCCCGGAAACGTCGCCGCGGCAGAATCCGTTGACCCCGAGAGGGTCCCGCCCAAGCGGATTGCCGCGGTAATCACGGCGCTGGTGCTTTCGGCACTGATCATGATCCTCAACGAGACGGTGCTGACCGTCGCACTGCCGAACCTCATGACGGACCTGGCCATCGAGGCCACTACCGCTCAGTGGCTGACCACCGGCTTCATGCTCACCATGGCCGTGGTGATCCCGACCACCGGCTTCATGCTGCAGCGCTTCACGACGCGCGGGCTCTTCGTCTGGGCCCTGCTGCTGTTCATCGTCGGCACCGCGCTGGCTGCCGTCGCCCCGACCTTCGCCGTGCTGTTGGCCGGACGCATCGTGCAGGCGGGCGGCACGGCCATCATCCTGCCGCTGCTAATGACTACCACCCTGACCTCCGTCCCGGTCCGGCACCGCGGCACGGTCATGGGCCTGAACTCAGTGGTCATCTCGGTAGCACCGGCCATCGGCCCCACCCTCTCCGGGGCCATCGTCGGCTCCATGAGCTGGCGCTGGGTCTTCGGCCTGATGGTGCCGGTTGCCATCATCGTGTTCCTCTTCGGCATCTTCGCCATCAAGACCGGCAGGGAGACCCGCAAGGCTCCCCTGGACGTCCCCTCGGTCATTCTCTCCGCCTTTGCCTTCGGCGGTATCGTCTACGCGCTGTCCTCCATAGCCGACCTGATGCAAGGCGCCTGGTCGCCCATCGTTGCTCTGGTGGTCGGCGTCGCGGCCCTGGCACTCTTCGTCAAGCGCCAGCGCGTCCTGCGCAAGATTGAGTCCGACCTGCTGGACCTGCGGCCCTTCACGGTGCGCAACTTCCGCGTCTCCGTGGTCATCGTCATGATCGCGATGGCGACCATGCTCGGCACCGTCATGGTGATGCCGATCTTCATGCAGAACGGCATGGGCCTGGACACGCTGACCATCGGCCTGGCCCTGCTGCCCGGCGGCCTGATCCAGGGCGTGATCTCGCCGATCGTCGGACGCATCTACGACAAGGCCGGCCCCCGCCCGATCGTCATCCCCGGCGCCGTCCTGCTCTCCGGCGGACAGTGGCTGCTCGGCAGCGTCCACGTTGACACACCGGTCGGCATGATCGTCGCCTTCCATACGGTGTTCTGCGTCGGCATGGCCATGCTCATGACGCCGCTGATGACCGTTGCGCTGGGCTCGCTGCCGCGCGAGCAGTACGGCCACGGCAGCGCCATCATGAACACGCTGCAGCAGCTGGCCGGCGCCGCCGGTACCGCCGTCCTCATCGCGGCCATGACCATCGGGACGAGCATGGCGGCGGCCAGCGGCATCGCCGGCAACGTCGCCCTGGTCGACGGCGTCCGCGTCGCCTTCACCGTCGGCGGCGTCCTGGGACTCGTCGCCATCGCGTGCGCGCCGATGGTGCGTTCCCCTCAAGACAGGCACGGACCACTCCGCCCAAGGCCTGTCGGTAGCCGCTGAAACGACGGGCTAATTGTTCGGTTCTGTAGCCTTCGAGACTGTCGGTGCCGACCAGCTGGAGAGGAGTTTAAGGTGCTCTTCGTGTTTGGTCCCGGGTTCGGCCGTGTAGACGCTGAGTTCGTTCGCCACACCCGACACCGCGGGCAGGGCGAGGGACTGGTAGAACAGTTCCAGGTAGCCGACGACGGGGTGCTGCAGGCGTTTGATTCCCTCGTGGCGGAAGCGGATGTCGTGGGCGGCCCACAGGGTCCGGAACTCGGGGCTGAGTGTGGACAGTTCTCCCACGAGTTCGCGCAGGGCCTTGTCGTCGGGCGCCCGGCCGGCTTCGGCGCGCAGGAGGGCGGCGCTGGTTGCGGCGCCGGCGTCCCAGTCAATGAAGAACTCCCGTGAGGCCGGATCGAGGAAGTGGAAGCGCGCGAAGTTCGCACGGCCGTGGGCAGTGGTCGTGGCACTGGCGAACATCGGCGCGTGAAGGGCGCGGGCCAGCGGGTTGCTGGTGAGGACGTCGAGGCGGCCGTTGCGGATGAACGCGGCCGACAGGGTGATGGAATGCAGCAGCCACCGTACCGGGTCCGCGACCTCGGTGTCCTTGGGTCGGGCCGGCCCGCGGCGGGCGGGTCGGGCTGCGCGCGCCAGCTCGAACAGGTATCTGCGTTCCTCATCGTCCAGTTGCAGTGCCCGGACGACGGCCTCGAGGACGTCGTCCGATACGCCGGCGATGTTGCCCTTCTCCAGCCGTGTGTACCACTCGGGGCTGACTCCGGCCAGAACGGCGACCTCCTCGCGGCGCAGCCCGGGAACACGCCGCCGGCTGCCGGCGGGCAGTCCGACCTGCTCCGGACGGATCCGGGCGCGGCGGCTGGCCAAGAAGTCCCGGATGTCGGCGCGGTTGTCGGGGGCGTTGTCCATAGATCCACGATAGGTCTCTCCGGCGTTGGTTAAGGGGGGAGAGTTTGTGCCCCCATAAACGCAGCCTTCTTCCCGGGTGAAGGGACAGCTGAAATCGATGTTGAGACAAATTCGATGACAGCGAGGAGTTTTTCGCATGCAAGGGGAAAACCCCTGCCTCCAGACCGAGAACCGGCCCGACACGATCGAGCGCCGGCCGGCCCGGCTTCCGTTCGTGGTCTATGTGCTGGCGTTGGGAACGTTCCTGATGCTCACCACCGAGTTCGTCGTGGCCGGCATTCTGCCGCAGATCGCAGGCGACCTGCAGGTCCCCGTCGCCGAGGCCGGCCTGCTGATCACGGTATTCGCGGCCGGAATGGTGGGCGCACCGCTGATGGCGATGCTGACACGGCGGCTGCCCCGGCGGCTGACGCTGATCCTGGCGCTGGTCGTCTTCGCGGCCGGTCACGTGGTCGTCGCCCTCGGTTCCACCACCGGGGTGCTGCTGCCCGCACGGTTCTTGACCGCGTTGGCCACCGGGTCATTCTGGGCGGTCGCAGCGGTGGTCGCCACCCGAGCCGCCGGCGAGGGCGCTAGCTCTCGCGCCTTGGGGATCGTGAACGCCGGAGGCATGCTCGCTACCGTCATTGGCGTCCCGCTGGGCGCGTTCGCCGCGCAGGTCACCAGCTGGCGCGGAACCTTTTGGGCGCTGGCCATCCTCGCCGTCGGCGCGATGGCGCTGATTGCCCGTCACGTCCCCCGGGACGGTGCCGCCCACAGGCCGGTATCGATCGGCTCGGAACTCACGGTTCTGCGCTCGGGCCGGCTGTGGCTGGCGCTGGCGGCCTGCTCCACCACGACCGGTGGGGTGCTCGCCGCCTATTCCTACATCGCGCCGCTGCTGACCGACCAGGCGGGCATGCCATCCGGTCTCGTGCCGCTGGTCCTCGCCGGTTTCGGCGTCGGGTCACTGGCGGGCTCGCTCGTAGGCGGCCGGCTGGGCGACAGCCATCCCCACGCAACGACGATCCTGGCTCCCGGGGCGACCGCCATCATCCTCGCGGGCATCTGTTTCGCGGCCGACGCCCCGATCCCCCTGACCGCCCTCATCGTTCTGCTGGGACTCGTCGGCTTGGGCGCAAACCCGGTGCTGGTCGCCCTCGCCGTCCGCTATGCCGAGCACGCCCCCACCCTGGGATCCGCCCTGGCCGTCGCGGCCTTCAACGCCGGCACCGCCGCGGCCTCCTGGATCGGCGGGATCGCCCTCGCCTCCGGCCTCGGCGCCACCGGTCCTGTGGCCGTCGGAACAGCCGTCGCCACCCTGACCCTGATCCCCACCATCGTACTCGCCCTCCTCCACCGCCGCGCTACCGCAACGGCGGCCGAACCCGTGGCTGCTGCCGCCGCGGCTGCTTAGGCACGGCGGAGCGACATCCACGTTCACTCGGGAACATGGCCACCCCGACGTCGAAAACCAGGCTATCGGAAGAAACAGAGAGAGAAATCATGCGTGCAACCCTCATGTACGGTCCCGGGGACGTCCGCGTCGAGGACGTCCCCGACTCGACCATCAAACAGCCCACGGATGCACTGGTCCGTATTACCGCCTCCTGCATCTGCGGGTCTGACCTGCACCCCTACCACTCCATGGACGCCGCCCACGGGCCGGCCCGCATGGGCCACGAACTCATCGGCATCGTCGAAGACACCGGCTCTGCGGTCACCACCCTCAGGAAGGGCGACCTGGTCGTCGCTCCCTTCGCGATCTCCGACAACACCTGCGAATTCTGCCGTGAGAACCTGCAGACCTCCTGTACCCACCACGAGGCTGGCTTCTGGGACGGAATCCCGGACGAGGGCGGCCAGGCCGAAGCGGTCCGCGTCCCCCTGGCCGACGGCACCCTCGTGAAGCTGCCCGTCGCGCCCGACTCCGCGCTCATGCCCTCCCTGCTCACCCTCGCCGATGTGCTGGGCACCGGCTACCACGCCGCAAAGATGGCGGATGTGAAGCCGGGCAACCGCGTCACCGTGATTGGTGACGGAGCCGTGGGACTGATGGCCGTGCTCTCAGCCAAGCGTCTGGGCGCCGAGCAGATCATCCTCATGGGCCGCCACCAGACCCGCACCGCCCTGGGCCGCGAGTTCGGCGCCACCGACGTGGTCGCCGCCCGCGGAGAGGAAGGCATCAGCCAAGTCCGCGAACTCACCGGCGGCCACGGCTCCCACGTGGTCCTCGAAGCCGTCGGCCACATGCCCGCCTACGAGCAGGCGATCGGCGTCGTCCGCCCCGGCGGAGTCGTCAGCCGCGTCGGCGTACCCCAGTACGAAGACGCGCCCATCGGCTTCGGCAGCCTCTTCCGCCACAACATCCGCCTCGCCGGCGGACCCGCACCCGTACGCGCCTACATCGATCAGCTGCTGCCCGACATCCTCGACGGCACCATCGAGCCGGGCAAGGTCTTCGACGCCACCACCGACCTCGACGGCATCCCTGCCGGGTACAAAGACATGGACGACCGCACCAGCCTCAAAGTCCTCATCAAGCCATAAGCCCGAGGACAGACCACGCGTAAGGAGGACCACCAGCAGGCGGCCCTCCATCCCCGGCCTCGCCGCGCACGAGCTGTGTCGTCCCGCAGGCCGGTGCGACATGAGAACCCTCTTTAGAAAAGGAATCTTCACCCATGAACCCCACCTACCAATTCGAGGGACAGGTCGCCCTCGTTACCGGTGCCGCCTCCGGCATGGGCCTGGCCGCCGCCCGCCACTTCGCCGAGGCCGGCGCCGCCGTCGTCCTCGCAGACATTGATCGGGACGCCGTGGAGAAAGTTGCGCGGACTCTTGTCGATGCCGGTCATGAAGCGCTCGGCATTAGCTGCGACGTCGCGGATGAGGAGCAGGCCGCCGCGATGGTTGACCAGACAGTCAAGGCCTTCGGTCGTCTGGACATGGCCTTCAACAACGCCGGTATCCAGGTCCCGCCCTCTGACGCCGCCGACGAGACGGCTCAGAACTTCGATCGCGTCAACGCCGTGAACCTGCGCGGCATCTGGGCCGCGCAGAAGCACGAGCTGCGCCAGATGCGCATACAAGGCTCCGGTGCAATCGTTAACTGCTCCTCGCTGGGAGGCCTGGTCGGCCTGCCCGAGCGCGCGGCATATCACGCCTCCAAGCACGGCGTGATCGGCCTGACCAAGTCCGCCGCCGTCGAATACGCACCCAAAGGCATCCGCATCAATGCCATCTGCCCCGGTGTGGTCGATACCCCGATGGTCTCCGGCATGCTGGAGACCCAGGCCGACGCTATGGCCGAGATCCTCCGGGAGCAGCCCATCGGACGCCTCGGCGGGGCTGACGAGGTTGCCGCTGCCGCGGTCTGGCTGTGCAGCCCAGGCGCGAGTTTCATTGTCGGCGTCGCCCTGCCCGTCGACGGCGGCTTTACGGCACATTGATTCCGGGCTGGTGAGCCATACGCCTGGCCGGTCACAGGCGGGCAGTCCGCCCGATCAGCCCTGTAATACGGCGTACTGGGAAGTGTGGGAACGCGGCAGGCGGGCCGCGTTCCCGACGTGCCCGGTTAGGTCGGTTCGGATCCGGGAGGCGGAAGGTCGGGGTTCAGGTCCTGGATCCGCGGGTCCTCGGCGGTCCAGACTTGGAGCACTGCCCACGTAACGGCGGCCAGCGGGACCGCGAGCACCGCCCCTATGATGCCGGCCAGGATAGTGCCTGCGGTGAGGGCAAACAGGATGACCAGGGCGTGCAGCTTCAACGACCTGGCCATCACCACCGGCTGAAGCAAATGGTTTTCGAGCTGGTTGACTGCGATCACAACCCCGGCCACTATGACGGCGACAAGCGGACCCTTCGCGACCAGCGCCACCAGCACCGCCAACACGCCGGCGAAAGTGGCGCCGATTAAAGGAACGAAGGCGCCCAGGAAAACGATCATGGCCAGCGGGACTGCCAGCGGCACCTGAAGCACCAGCAGCGTGATACCGATGGCGGTGGCGTCGATCAGGGCGATGATCGCCGTGCCGCGTACATAACTGCCCAGCACCTCAAGGGTGCGCTGACCTGCCCGGCGCAGCTTCGCTTCCCGCGCGCCGCTGAACGGACGCAGCAGGAAATTCCAGATCATTGCCCCGTCCTTGAGCAGGAAAAACAGGACAATGACCATGAGGGCTGTGCCAGCCAGGAACTCCGTGGCCACAGAAAGCCCCGTCAGTGCCCCGGAACGGGCCTGGGCACTGGTGGCGAAATCGATCAGGGCCTGGCGCCCCTGCCCCAGTTGGTCCTGCGTGATCGGCAGCGGCCCGTTCACGAGAAAGGAGTCCAGGCGGTCAAGTCCAGTGGTGCCGGCGGCAAGAAGTTCGTCCCACTGGCTGCGGACGGCCATCACGATCAGGGTACCGGTAACCGCCAGCACTGCCAGCAGACTCAAAAAGGCGATCAGGGTTGCCGGTACGCCGGGGAGGCCCTTGCGGCGGAGCAGGTTCACGAAAGGACCGATCGCCGCGGCGAGGATCAGCGCAATAAGCACCGGAATCACCAGCAAACGGACTCGCAGCAGCCCGTAGACCGCCACGCTGATCAGAGTCAGGAGCAGCAGGATCTGGGCGCACCGGCTGCCCACCCGTCCCAGCCTGTCCTGCCACGCGCCGCCCCTGAGGGCGGGTGTCGGAAACGGAGAAGATGATGCCATATTTGGTCCCTCCAAGGGTGAATGGCCGGGCGTCCAGGCATCGCGGCTTGCCGGACCGGGTGTGCGTCACAGTGTATGGCGGGCTTGCCCTGCTGTGGCGCCTCCGCCACATATTTCCCCCATCAGGCGCACCTGGAAGAAGGAGAGCAAACCTCTCGCCCTGGCCCTGGATCCCACGGGCCCGGCACCAGGACGGCCGGACGCGGTCTGGGTGAACTGCCCGTCCGGCGCCGTTCCAGCACGGGATGGGCGGCCGCGCCGGACCGGCTGCGGCCGCAGGCTCTCCGTCCGGGGCCTAAGAATTCATAGCCGGAATTCAGATCAGCTGCATCCGAGTGCTTCATGGCGTCCCGGCCCTCACCTGCCCCGCTGCTTCTTCGGTGAAGCAGGAGTGGACGCTGCGGGCCCACCGTGCTCTATCCCGTCGCCAGCCAGGTAAATCTCCCGCCCGTGTCCCGCACAGGCAGCAAGAAAGGGCAGGTCCTTCGACTCCGTGAGCCGCAGACCTGCCCTTTTGTTGTAGCGGTGCCGGGACTCGATCCCGGGACCTCACGATTATGAGTCGTGCGCTCTAACCAGCTGAGCTACACCGCCACGAATGGGAACGCCCGCGCTGCGCCTTTTCGACACAGACGCGGGCTCCGCCATTCAGAGCCCCCCACCGGAATCGATCCGGTGACCTCGTTCTTACCAAGAACGCGCTCTACCACTGAGCTAGGGGGGCAACGGAGAAATACATTACCAGCAGATTCGGCCAGAGTGAAATCGAAATGGCCTGTTTGTGTCCAGTCCCACATAAACCGGCCTCCGCCGCCGTTTTTGAGGCCTATGCGCGCTATGGAAACGCTCTTCGCTCCGCGCCGGGCGGGGACGCCCCCGTCCCGCAATCCAGGCGGCGGATCGGATGGTGCAGTGAGATTGCGCACAAAAAGCGGGAGGCACCCGCAGCCTGTCTGGCTGCGGGTGCCTCCCGAAAGGTCAGCTGGGGCGCTGAACCTTGTTCCTAGTAGCTGGAGTGCCGCGGCTTCCGCGCTCCGGCGCCGTGTCCGAAACGGGATTCCCCGCGGTCCGCACGGTCCTTGCCGAAGCCGCGCTCGCCGTCGTACTTCTTCTTGTAACCGCCACGGTCGCCATCAAACTTCTTCTTGAAGCCGCCACGATCACCGTAGCCGCCCCGGCTGCCCGCGAAATCCTCGCGGTCGCGGCGCGGTTTGCGGCCGGAGTCGAGCTCAAGGTGGATGAGCTCGCCGCCGATCCGGGTTTTGGACAGCGCGCGCAGCTGGTCCTGGGACAGGTCCGAGGGCAGCTCGACCAGGGAGTGGTCGCTGCGGATGTCGATGCCGCCGATCTGGGCGGAGGTCAGGCCGCCCTCGTTCGCCAGGGCGCCGACGATGGAGCCGGGCATGACCCGCTGCCGGCGGCCGACGGCGATCCGGTAGGTGGCGTTGCCCTCGGTCAGCGGGCGGCTGGGCCCGCGGGAGCCGAAGCCGTCCTTCTTGCCGCCAGCCAGGCGCGCCTGCTTGGCGGGCGGCGCCGGCAGTTCCTCCATCAGCAGCGGACGTCCGCCCTGGGCCATGTGGGCCAGCGCGGCGGCGATCTCCACGGCGGTCACGTCGTGGTCCGCCTCGTACTTCTCCACGAGCTCGCGGAAGACGGTCAGTTCCTCGGACCCCAGCGTTTCGGTGATCCGGCCGGCGAACTTCTCGAGACGGTTGGCGTTGACGGAGTCGACGGTCGGCAGGTGCATCAGCTCCACGCTCTGCCGGGTGGCCTTCTCGATGGCGCGCAGCAGGTACTTCTCGCGCGGCGTCATGAAGAGGATGGCGTCGCCGGTGCGGCCGGCGCGGCCGGTGCGGCCGATCCGGTGCACGTAGGACTCCGTGTCATGCGGGATGTCGTAGTTGACGACGTGGCTGATCCGCTCGACGTCCAGGCCGCGGGCGGCGACGTCGGTGGCCACCAGGATGTCCACCTTGCCTTCGCGCAGCGCTTCCACGGTGCGTTCGCGCTGCTGCTGCGGGATGTCGCCGTTGATGGCGGCAGCGGTGAAGCCGCGGGCCTTGAGCTTGTCCGCAAGATCCTCGGTGGCCATCTTGGTGCGGACGAAGGCGATGACGCCGTCGAACTCTTCGGTCTCCAGGATCCGGGTCATCGCGTCAAGCTTGTGGGCGCCCATGACCTGGACGTAGCGCTGGCGGATGTTGGAGCCGGTCGACGTCTTGGACTTGACCGAGATCTCGGCCGGGTCCTTCAGGTACTTCTTGGCGATCCGGCGGATGGCGGTCGGCATGGTGGCCGAGAACAGGGCCACCTGCTTCTCCTCGGGGGTCTTCGAGAGAATCTGGTCCACCTCTTCGGCGAAGCCCATGCGCAGCATTTCGTCGGCCTCGTCCAGCACCATGTACTGGAGTTCGGACAGGTCCAGCGAGCCCTTTTCGATGTGGTCGATGACGCGGCCCGGGGTGCCGACGACGACCTGGGCGCCGCGGCGCAGTCCGGCCAGCTGCGGTCCGTAGGCGGAGCCGCCGTAGACCGGGAGGACGGTGAAGTCCTCCATGTGGGCGGCGTAGGACGAGAAGGCCTCGGCAACCTGCAGCGCGAGTTCGCGGGTCGGCGCGAGCACCAGGATCTGGGTCTTCTTGGTGGCCGGCAGCTCGGCCATCCGGGACAGTGCCGGGATGGCGAAGGCTGCGGTCTTGCCGGTGCCGGTCTGGGCCAGGCCGACGACGTCGCGGCCTTCCAGCAGGACCGGAATGGTCGCGGCCTGGATCGGCGACGGCTTCTCGTAGCCGACGTCGGTCAGGGCCGCCAGGACACGGCCGTCAAGGCCGAGGTCGGTGAAGAGTACGGTTTCTTCCTCGGATGCCGCCTGGGCCGGCGCAGCGGCTTCGGTTTCGGACACGGTGGAGGTGGGATTTTCGGACACGAAGGTTCCTCATATTCATTTCGGGGAACGGAAGCCACGCAAAGCATGGCCGTCTCAAGGAGACGGCGACGTCCTGGGAGGCTCATTGACACAAGTCCGGCGCTGTTGCAATCCCGCGGCAGGACTTTCCGTCACAGCTGCTGGCCGCCTCCCGGCGGTCTGTATGACGCTTTCGACAGCCGGCGCTCCCAAAATGAAACTGTCCGCAATAGCTGCGGACCCAACACACCAATCAGACGCGACGCGCCGAAATAAGGGAATACCGGAGTGGGGGATGTATCCATCATACGGCATCCGCGCCGCCAGCCGGTCCGTGCAAATACGACGGCGGCGGTGAGCTTGGGCACAGGCGCCCCGAGGCGGCTGCGGTGCGGCTCCCCGCGCGACCGTCCATCGAGCAGCAAATGCCCCTGTCAGGCGCAGAAAGGGCATCTGCTGCACAGCCGGAGCTGGTCGAGGGACGGGCGGATCTGGGGGCTTCGGGCGGGCCCGCTGTCAAAGCCCGTCCAGGGTCGCCTCGGCCCACTCGACCCAGGCGTGCTCGAAGACGATGCCGGCCTCCAGCACCGCGAGCTGCAGGTGGCTGCCGCGTCCGGTGCCGCCGGTTAGGCCTGCGCTGCCGGTGCGGCCCGGCGGGAAGGTCTGTTCCTTCAAGTCGAGGTAGGTTCTCAGCTGGCGGCGGTGGAGCCCCAGATGCCGGCGCAGCTCGGGGCCGATGTCCGGCGAGCCCAGGACGGCGGAGGCCCGGAGGCGGATCATCAGTTCCTCGCGCACCGGCCGCGGATCCTGCTGCCGTCCCGTCCAGTCCGCCAGTTCCGACCGGCCGGCAGGCAGGACCTCATAGTCCTTGGCGCGGCCGCGGGAGGAGCCGCGGCCGGTGGAGCGGACCATGCCGTCGCGCTCCAGTCCGCCCAGTTCGCGGTAGATCTGCTGGTGCGTCGCCGGCCAGAAGAAGCCGAAGGACCGGTCGAAGCGCCGCGCCAGCTCCGCCCCGGACCCGGGCTTCTCCAGCAGCGCCGTCAGGATGGCGTGGCGGAGCGACATCAGATCACCGCGGCCAGCCGGACCGCCTGGTCGATGGCGCGTTTGGCGTCCAGTTCGGCGGCCACGTCGGCGCCGCCGACCAGATGGACCTTCAGGCCCGCGGCCTCGAGCTCCGGCAGCAGCTCGCGGCGGGGCTCCTGGCCGGTGCAGAGCACCACCGTGTCCACGGCGAGTACACGCTCGGTGCCCTCGACGCTGAAGTGGAGCCCGGCGTCGTCGATCCTCCGGTAGGTCACGCCCGGAATCATGGTCACGCCCTTGTCCTTCAGCTCCGTCCGGTGGATCCACCCCGTGGTCTTGCCCAGCCCGGCGCCGATCTTGCTGCTCTTCCGCTGCAGCAGGTAGGCCGTCCGCGCCGCTGGCCGCAGCCGGGGCCGGGACAGGCCGCCGGCAGCCGCGTAATGAGGGTCGATCCCCCACTGTGCGCGGAAAAGCTCCGGATCCAGCGCCTCGCTAGGGCCGGCCTCGGTGAGGAAATGCGCGACGTCGAAGCCGATGCCGCCGGCACCGAGGATGGCCACGGTGGCCCCGACCGGCTTCCTGCCCTGCAGTACGTCGAGGTAGCCCAGCACGGAGGGATGGTCCAGCCCCTCGATCTCCGGCACCCGCGGCAGCACGCCCGTGGCGAGGACGACCTCGCCGAATCCCTCGGCCTGGAGCGCCTCGGCGGTGGCACGTGTCCCCAGCCGCAGGTCGATCCCGCCTAGTTCCAGCTGCCGCCGGAAATACCGCAGCGTCTCGCGGAACTCCTCCTTCCCGGGGATCCGCGCGGCCAGGTTGAACTGCCCGCCGATCCTGTCCGCGGCCTCGAAGAGCGTGACGCGGTGCCCGCGCTCGGCGGCCGCGAGCGCGAAGCCCAGGCCCGCCGGCCCGGAGCCCACCACGGCGAGCCGCTTCTTCTCCTCGGCCGGCCGCAGGACTAGCTCGGTTTCGTGTCCGGCGCGCGGGTTCACCAGGCAGGAGCTCACCTTGCCGGCGAACGTGTGGTCCAGGCACGCCTGGTTGCAGGCGATGCACGTGTTGATTTCGTCGGCCACGCCGCGGGAAGCCTTGAGCACGAATGCCGGATCCGCCAGCAGCGGCCGCGCCATCGAGACCACGTCCGCGCAGCCGTCGGCCAGCACCTGCTCCGCGGTCTCCGGCGTGTTGATCCGGTTGGTCGCGATCAGGGG
Organism: Arthrobacter sp. USHLN218; assembly: GCF_037144715.1. NCBI lineage: Bacteria > Bacillati > Actinomycetota > Actinomycetes > Micrococcales > Micrococcaceae > Arthrobacter > Arthrobacter sp. USHLN218. Next base: position 265,941 of record NZ_JBBCYT010000002.1, on the reverse strand, counting down.
CAGGCCGGTCCGCCCCATGAGCTGCCCGGTGACCCAGGCGAAGCCGGCCCGCGGAACGGATGTGGCAATGGTGGGAATGCGGGCCTCGTGCCAGCCGATCCCGGTGTTGATCAGGGTGGCTCCCGCCGCCTCGACGCCTTGCGCCAGGTCGATGACCTCGGCCAGCGAGGAACCGCCCTCGACCAGGTCCAGCATGGACAACCGGTAGATCAGGATGAAGTCCGGCCCTACCCGCTCCCGGGTCCGGCGCACGATCTCGAGCGGGAAACGGATGCGGCTGGCGTAGTCCCCGCCCCAGGAGTCCGCCCGCCGGTTGGTCCGGGCCGTGATGAACTCGTTGACCAGGTAGCCCTCGCTGCCCATGATCTCGACGCCGTCATACCCGGCCGACTGGGCCAGCCAGGCCGCACGGGCGAAGTCCTCGATGGTTTGCTCGACTTCCGCGGCGTCCAGTTCCCGCGGGGTGAAAGGGCTGATCGGGGCCTGCTCCGCGCTGGGGGCCACCAGGTCCGGGTGCGCGGCGTAGCGCCCGGCGTGCAGCAGCTGGAGGGCGATCCTGCCGCCGGCGGCGTGCACGGCTTCGGTGATCGTCCGGTGCTCCGCGGCCTCTTCCGGGGTGGAGAGCATGGCGCCGCCGGGAGCCAACCTTCCCGCCTCATTCGGCGAGAAGCCGCCGGTGACAATCAGGCCGACGCCGCCGCGCACGCGTTCCGCATAGAACGCGGCGAGCCTCTCGAATCCGCCCGGGCGTTCCTCCAGGCCCGTGTGCATGGAGCCCATCAGCACCCGGTTGGGCAGCGTGGTGAAGCCGAGGTCGAGGGGTTCCAGCAGGCGGGGATACGGACCGGTCACACTGCGCTCCTTTGCACAACAAGTTGCATAAACGCTATGCCACGGCCGCTCGGGTGGCAAGAGCCGCGGCGGTTACGGCGCCGTCGCCGGAGCCTCGGCCTTCGCCCGCTTCAGCGCCCGACGCACCGCCCGGAGGACGTTGCCGCCTAAGGTGATTTCGCCGTCGTTCTCCGACTCCAGCAGCGCCCGTGCCTGTTCCAGGCCCAGCCCGCCGGAGACGTCCGCCACCGACACCCCGTGCCTCGGGCGGTACAGCACCTCGACGCTATCCCCCGCGGCGATCGCTCCGGCGGCGTCGACCTTCAGGTAGGCGCCGGGCAGGCCCTTGGCCAGGAAACGCTTGGCCCATTGCGGCTGGTCCATGTGGCGGCCGAAGGTGGCGCACGGGATGCGCGGCATGGTGACCGTCACCGTCACGGCCTCGCCGATCCGCCACCGCTCCCCCACCAGCGCGCCGCTGACCGGCAGCCCCTCGGTTCGCAGGTTCTCGCCGAAGAGTCCGGCGGGAATGTCCCGGCCAAGCTCCGCGGCCCACTGCGCGGCGTCTTCGGCTGCGTAGGCGTAGAGCGCCTTCAGCTCCCCGCCGTGGTTCTTCCTGTCGGCCTGGACGTCGGCGCGCAGGCCCAGTTCGTGGACGGCCACCGGACCGGCCACGGGGCGCTTGTCGATCGCCGTGATTCCCACCTTGCTCTCGTCCGGTTTGAGCGCGTGGACGCGGCAGACGGCGAGCAGGGTTCCGTGAGTCATGAGGCTAAGTCTATGTACGACGACGGCCGCCCGCCTTTCGTGCGAAAGGCGGGCGGCCGTCGTCGGTAGCCCTGGGGCCCGAAGGTGGACGCTCAGAGGCTGGCGAATGCCTGCTCGAGGTCGGCGATCAGGTCCTCGACGTCCTCGATGCCCACGGAGAGCCGGATCAGGTTCTCCGGGACGGCAAGCTCTGTGCCCTTTACGGACGCGTGCGTCATCTGGGAAGGGTAGTTGACCAGCGACTCGATGCCGCCGAGGGACTCGGCCAGCGTGAAGACGCGGGTCGATTCGGCGATCCTGCGGGCGGCGGCCTCTCCGCCGTTGAAGGACACGGACACCATTCCGCCGAAGCGGCGCATCTGCTTCTTGGCCAGCTCGTGGCCCGGGTGGTCCGGCAGGCCCGGGTAGTAGACGGCTTCCACCTCCGGCCGGCCCTGCAGCCATTCGGCGACGGCCTGCGCATTGGACGAGTGCCGGTCCATGCGGACGCCGAGGGTCTTCAGGCCGCGCGTGGTCAGGAACGCATCGAGCGGGCCTGAGACCGCGCCCACGGCGAACTGGACGAAGCCGACCTTCTCGGCCAGTTCGTCGTCGTTCAGTGCCACGGCCCCGCCGATCACGTCCGAGTGGCCGCCGATGTACTTGGTGGTGGAGTGCACCACGATGTCCGCGCCGAAGGCCAGCGGATTCTGCAGGTACGGCGACGCGAAGGTGTTGTCCACGACCAGCAGTGCCCCGGCGTCGTGGGCCACCTTGGCCAGGGCTTCGATGTCCGTGACCTTCATCATCGGGTTGGACGGGGTCTCCACCCAGACGAAGCGGGTCTTGTTGGCCTTCACCGCTTCGGCCACGCGCGCCTGGTCCGCCATGTCGACGACGGTGTGGCCGATGCCCCACGGGCCGAGCACGCGGTTGATCAGGCGGTAGGTTCCGCCGTAGGCGTCGTTGCCCAGCACGATGTGGTCGCCCGGTGCCATCAAGGCGCGGATCAGGCCGTCCTCCGCGGCGAGGCCGGACGAGAAGGAGTAGGCGTACTTGGCGCCCTCGAGGGCGGCCAACTGCTCCTGGAGCGCATCACGGGTGGGGTTGGTGCCGCGGCCGTACTCGTAGCCCTCGCGCAGCCCGCCGATGCCGTCCTGGGCATAGGTGGAGCTGAAGTGGACGGGCGGGACTACGGCGCCGGTCCGCGGTTCGAAGGCCTGTCCGGCGTGGATGGCGCGGGTGTTGAAGCCGCCGGTGTTCTCTGCAGTCATGTGGTCCTCTTCCTTCAGCTCGTCAGATAGGTCAGCAGGTCGTGGCGGGTCAGCACGCCCACCGGCGCGCCCTCGAGGGTCACGAGAAGCGCATTGGCGGTCTGCAGCTTTTCCCGCGCGGCCGACAGCGAATCCAGGGCGCCGATGAGCGGCATGGTCGCTCCCATGTGGTCCCCGATCTTGTCCGTCAGCTTGGCTTCGCCCTTGAACAGCTGGGCGGTCAGCGTGCGCTCGTCCACGGAACCGAGCACCTCGCCCATCACCACCGGCGGCTCCTGCGAGAACACCGGCAGCGTGGAAACGCCGTATTCATTCATGATCCCGACGACGTCGCGGACGGACTCGGTCGGGTGGGTGTGGACCAGTTCCGGCATCCGGCCGTTCTTGCCCTTGAGGATCTCGCCGATCGTAGCCTCCTCCCCCGCGGCGATGAAGCCGTAGGAGCGCATCCACTCGTCGTTGAAGATCTTGGCCAGGTAGCCGCGGCCGGAGTCCGGCAGGATGACCACGACGACGTCGTCCGGGCCCAGGTCCTTGGCCACGCGGAGCGCCGCCACCACGGCCATGCCGGAGGAGCCGCCGACGAGCAGCCCTTCCTCCTTGGCCAGCCGGCGGGTCATCGCGAACGACTCCGCGTCGTTCACGGCCAGCACGTCGTCCGGCACGGACTTGTCATAGTTGCCCGGCCACATGTCCTCGCCGACGCCTTCGACGAAGTAGGGGCGTCCGCTGCCGCCGGAGTAGACGGAGCCTTCCGGGTCCGCGCCGATGATCTTCACCGGGCCGGACGGGCGGTCCGCCGAGACTTCCTTCAGGTAGCGGCCGGTTCCGGTGATGGTCCCGCCCGTGCCGGCACCGATCACTACGTGCGTGACCGTGCCGTCGGTGTCGCGCCAGATCTCCGGCCCGGTGGTCTCGTAGTGGCTCTGCGGTGCGGCGGGATTGGAGAACTGGTCCGGCTTGTAGCCGCCGTCGATCTCGCGCACCAGGCGGTCCGAGACACCATAATAGGACTCGGGGCTGTCCGGGGCTACCGCCGTCGGCGTGACCACGACATCGGCGCCATAGGCCTTGAGCACGTCCCGCTTCTCCACCCCGACCTTGTCCGGCGTGACGAAGATGGACTTGTAGCCCTTCTGCTGCGCCACCAGCGCCAGGCCGACGCCGGTGTTGCCGCTGGTCGGCTCGATCACGGTGCCGCCGGGCTTGAGCCGGCCGTCCTGCTCGGCCGCTTCCAGCATCTTGACCGCGATCCGGTCCTTGATGGAGCCGCCGGGGTTGAAGTATTCAACCTTCGCCAGGACGGTGGCGGCGATCCCCTCGGTCACTTTGTTGAGTTTGACCAGCGGGGTGTTTCCGATCAGGTCCAGGACAGAATTGGCATACTTCATGCGCCCAAATCTACCGGTCCCCCCAACGGCACTCATAGCCGGCGCTAAGAAAGCTTCACATCCGAACGCTGCCGCCGCGGCCCTCGGATCGTGCGACGATTAAGCCATGCCCCCGCTGACCGCCTCCGCCGCCCCACGCGCCGACGCGGTCGCCGAGCTCATGCTCCCGGCGGACTATGACCTGGCGGGAACCCTGGGTGTCCTGGCCCGCGGGAAGCAGGACCCCACCATCCGGTTCACGCACGACGGCGTGTGGCTGGCGTACGCAGCGGCGGAGGGTCTGGTGTCGCTGCGGTTAACGGCCCGGCGCGGCCCGCAGGGCACCACCGTCGAGGCCAGGCTTTGGGGTCCCGGGGCGGACTCGGCGCTGGCCGGGCTCCCCCGCCTGCTCGGCGCCGACGACGACTGGAGCGCCTTCGATGATCCGGGCTTCCAGGCCACCCTCCCGACACTCGTGTCCCGTCCGCGCCGGCTGCATCCCGGGCTGCGGCTGCCCGCCACCGGCCGGATGGTCGACGCGCTGGTGCCTGCCGTCCTCGAACAGAAGATCACCACGATCGAGGCCCGCTACTCGTGGCGCTACCTGGTCAGCCGGCATGGTTCGCCCGCCCCCGGTCCCGCCCCCGACGGCCTGAAGGCGGCCCCTTCCGCGGGGCAGTGGCGCCGCATCCCCTCATGGGAATGGCATCGCGCCGGCGTGGACTCAAAGCGGTCGGGCACCATCCTGCGCGTCTGCGGCGCGGCCTCCGGGCTGGAACGCCTGGCCGCCGCGGAGCCGGGAGATGGACTGGCCGCGAAACTGTGCTCGGTTCCCGGGATCGGCCCCTGGACCGCCGCCGAGACGGCCCAGCGCACCCACGGCGATCCGGACTCGGTCTCGGTCGGAGACTTCCACCTCGCCGCGTTCGTCGGCTACGCACTGACCGGGCGCAAGACGGACGACGCCGGCATGCTGGAACTGCTGGAGCCGTGGCGCGGGCACCGCCAGCGCGTGGTGCGGATGCTCGTGCTCAGCGGCTTCCGCAAGCCCGCCTTCGGACCGCGGCTGGCCCCGCAGGACCACCGCTTCCATTAGTTCGCATCCGGACCGGCGTGCAGCCGCCCGGCGGCGGCCTCCCGCATCTCGCCCTTCCGGATTTTCCCGGAGACCGTCATCGGGAATTCCCGGTAGATCTCCACGTACTTCGGGATCTTGTAATGGGCCAGCCGGCCCCGGCAGAACCGATCGATATCCGGCGCCGTCAGCTCGGCCGCTCCCGGCTTGAGGATGATGCAGGCCAGCAGCTCCTCGCCGTACCTCTCGTCCGGGACGCCGATCACCTGCACGTCCTGGATGTCCGGGTGGGTGTAGAGGAAGCCCTCGATTTCGCGGGGATAGATGTTCTCGCCCCCGCGGATGACCATGTCCTTGATCCGGCCTTCGATGATGATGTAGCCGTCCTCGTCCATGCTGGCCAGGTCCCCGGTATGCATCCAGCCGTCCGGGTCGATGGCCTCGGCGGTCTTGTCCGGATCGTTCCAGTACCCCTGCATGACGCTGTAGCCCCGGGTGTGCAGCTCGCCGATCACGCCGCGCTCCAAGGTCCCGCCGGTCGAGGGATCGACGACGCGGTTCTCCAGGTGCGGCATGGTCCGCCCGACCGTCGAGGTGCGGCGCTCAATGCTGTCCTCGCTGCGCGTCATGGTCGAGACCGGCGAGGTTTCGGTCATCCCGTAGCAGATGGCGACCTCCGCCATGTGCATGTCATTGATGACGCGCTTCATGATTTCCACCGGGCACGGCGAGCCGGCCATGACCCCCGTGCGCAGGGTAGAGAGGTCGTAGTCCTCGAAGTCCTGGAGCGCGAGTTCGGCGATGAACATCGTCGGCACGCCGTAGAGGGAGGTGCCGCCGTGGTCCTGGACGGCCCGCAGGGTTTCCGCCGGCGCAAAACTGCGGCCGGGCAGGATGGCGGCGGCCCCGTGCGAGTAGATGTTCAGGTTGCCGATCACCATGCCGAAGCAGTGGTAGAACGGCACCGGCAGCACCACCCGGTCTTCGGGCGTGTACCCGAGCAGCTCGCCGATGAAGTAGCCGTTGTTCAGGATGTTCCGGTGCGTCAGGGTCGCGCCCTTGGGGAAGCCGGTCGTCCCGGAGGTGTACTGCAGGTTGATCGGATCGTCCGGCGCGAGCCCGTCCATCCGGTCCCGCAGGGCCTGCTGGGGAACCGACTCCGCGGCGCCGACCACCCTGGCAAGGTCCGTTTCCCCGGCACCTGCCGCACCGCCGTCGTTACTAATGACCACGATTCGGGTCAGGTCCGGGCACGACGCCAGCACGGCGCGGGCCATGCCGACGTAGTCGCTGCGGCTGTCCGACGGCGCGGTGATGAGCATCCGCATCCCGCACTGCCGGACGACGAACTCCACCTCATGCAGGCGGTAGGCCGGATTGACGTTGACCAGGACCGCCCCGATCTTGGCCGTGGCGTACTGCACGAGCGTCCACTCGGCGCAGTTCGGCGACCAGATGCCCACCCGGTCCCCGGCCGCGATGCCGAACGCCATCAGGCCGCGGGCCAGCAGGTCCACGTCGCGGTCCATTTCCGCATAAGTCCAGCGCCGTCCGGTCGCGGCCTCGATCAGCGCATCCCGCTCGGCGAAACGCGCCGCTGCCTCCTCGAAATCCTGGCCGATCGTGGCCTCCAGCAGAGGCGTGTCCGTGGGCGCAGCGGAATACGAGAGCATCGGCGCATCTCCTAGGGCTGAGGGGCTATTGCTCCTGCTATTCTGCCTTGCCCTGGGCTGCCTCGGCCTGCTGCGCGGCGATCTGGGCGTGGACTTCCTTCATATCCAGTCCCTTGACGGCGTCGACGAGCTCGCCGAACTGCGTCGGGTTCAGTGCGCCGGGCTGGGAGAAGACCAGCACCTTCTCGCGGAAGGCCATCAGCGTGGGGATGGAGGTGATGCCGGCCGCCGCGGCGAGGCTCTGTTCGGCTTCGGTATCAACCTTGGCGAAGACAACGTCCTCGTGCTGCTGCGAGACGGAATCGTAGACGGGGGCGAACTGCTTGCAGGGGCCGCACCAGTCGGCCCAGAAATCGACAAAGACGATGTCGTTCTCTTCGATGGTCTGCGGGAACTGGGCCTCGGTGATATTGATCGTTGCCATGTCCCCCACGTTATCGGTACGGGGTTGATGTGTCGCCTCTGTTCGCTCACCGCATGAGCGCTATCCACAGGCGCGGCATGATGCCTTCCGGTGGCGACGCTGCCGCCCCTAGGGTCTACACCAGCAAAGCGGCAACCGTGCCGCACGGCAAAGGATGTACTAAGGAGGCACCATTGGAACGCCAAACGGCACTGGTCGTTACCGCGGGGCTCCCCCTCAAAGCCGCCATCCGCCAAAGCATGCGGCTGGTTGACGGCCTCTTGGAGGGCCTCCCCTACGCCCACGACCCCTCGAGGACCGAGCTCTACGCTGCCGGAATGGCGGGGACGCTCCGGGCCAAGCTGGTCCTGCCGCGCGGGCTGCCCGGAGCCGATCCGTTCCAAACCTCGTCCGGACCGCTGCGCTTCATCTGGTCCGGCGGGGCGTGGTTCACCCCGGGCAGCTGCCCGCCCGCGCCCTGTGACGACAACGGGGCGACGGCCTGGCAGTGGCTGCACTTCAATGCCCTGCACCGGGTCCCGCCGGACTCGGCCTGTTTCCTCTGGGACATCTATCCGCTCGACGCGGCCGACGCCGCGTAGCAGCCCGGCGGCGGGTTCACGGATCCGCAGACCCGGGTTCCCGGATCGGCAGGATGCTCAGCGGCGGTCCGCCGGCCGCGGGTCCTTGGGCTGCTCGGGTTCGGCAGGCTCCGGCGGCGGGGCCTGGGACAGGATGGCCGGTTCCGTTACCGCCGAGTCACAGTCGACCTGCGCGGGGGCGGGCTCTTCCGTCTCTTCCTGCTTCTTGTTGTCCTTTTTGTCTTCGTCCTTCTCGTCTTCGTCGGCTTCCTTCTTGCGGTCTTCGGCCTGTTGGCGGGCCTCCTCCGCGGCGTCGCGGTTGTCGGCCTCGCACTGGTCCAAGGCGTTCTCATAACGGTTGCGCGCATTGTCCTGGTTCACGAAGAACAGCGAGCGCTCCGCCAACTTGGCCTCGTAGGCGTCGTAGGCCACCCAGAAGTCCGACCAGTCCTCGCCGATCGCGTCCCAGGCCTTATTGACCTTGGCCACGTCCGCCGCGTAGTCCTTGTACTCTGCCGCCTCATCCACGTAGCGGTCATAAGCGTTCCAATAGTCGAGCACGTCCTGCTGCCACCGGACGGTTCCGTCCGCCAGTTTGTCCTTGCCCGCCTGGCGGCGTTTGGCGTTGGCCTGTTCCGCGGCCTGTGCGTCGAAAACCACCGGGCTCATCCCGGTGAAGGCCCAGCCGCAGCCCGGCCCGGTCTTGTCCTCCGCGAGCACTGCGACGTTGGCCTGCGTCACGGGAGCCTCGTCCGGGCTTGCGGGCGCCTTGGGAACCTCCATCCGATCCGGCATGAGCGGCCAGACCGGGTAGACCGGCTCCGCGGCCGGACGGGCGCGCTGGATCTTGATCTTCGGGCCCGGCAGGCCGACGGCTTCCGCCTCCGCGTCCTCCGACAGCCGGGGCAGCGGAAGGTCCCGCACCGAAACCTTCTGCTCGACCGTGTACGGCTTGTACCCCTCGGCCGACCAGGGCGAACGGCGGGCATCGCCTGCTGTGGACTGCTGGTCGGCGCACACGCCTTCCAGCCGGTCCGCCAGGTGCCGGTCGAATTCCCGCGCGGCATCGGAGAGCGGGGCGCCTTCCGCTCCGGAGATGAACACCAGCACGTCGCCGCGGCGGAAGGCCACCACCTGGGCGGAGTTGAATCCTTCGTAGGTCAGGACCCGGTGCGCCTCGGCCCCGGGCTTCTTGCCGCCGAAGGCCCTGGACCGGACGGCGACGCTTCCCCCGGCGCACGAGTCCGCATCATCGATCAAGGCATCCATGACCTCGGCGCCCAGACCCGCGGAGTAGGCCGTGGTCACGACCTGGATCCGCTGGCGGTCGACGCTGAACAGCCTGGACAGCGCCACGGCCGGAGCGGTCCCATCGGGCGGGCAGGAGAACGGCAGGGGCTGCGTAGCCGATCGCTGGACGCTGCCGCCGGTCTTCCAGCCCTTGGGCGCCGTCTCCAGCGCTCCGGCCAGCGACTCCTCGGCCGGCACATCCCGGATCTTGGCCGCCACGGGCTCCGGCGCCTTTTCGACGGCCGTCGCCTGCTCGGTCGGCTCCGGCTCGGAGCCGACCAAGGGGGCGCCGGCCAGGTGCAGGGCGAACAAACCGGTGCCGGTCACCAGCGAAAGGCTCAGGGCTCCCGCGGCGAGCGCCATGCCGGGGCGCTTCTCGAAGACAGACATAACGGGCCTCCCCTATCCCTTGTCCGGTACGGTGATCGCGGTGTCGCTACCGTGGCTCAGCGTGATCGACACTTCCTGGCGGTATCGCAGCGATCCCCCGGCACGCGGAGTCTGCGCCACGACCACGCCCGGCGGCTGGAGCGGATTGGCTTTTGCCGTCTCCTCTTTCACCACCGGCGTCAGGTTGTTCCGCAGCAGCACGGTGATGGCCTCGTCGACCTTCATGCCCCGAACGTCGGGAATGGACTTGTCCGTCTGCATCCCGAGGCCGACCGAGGCGGCGTCCGGAAGCGGCTCCGCCGACTTTCCCTTCAAGGCACCTTCCATGGTCGCTTTCCAGACCGGACCGGCCACCTCCGCGCCCGTCAGGTCGTAGTAGGTGGTGCCGTAGGCATCCACCTTGTCCAGCGGATACTGCCCGCCGCCGCGGGGGTCCCCGAGCCAGACCGCGGTTGAAAGCTGAGGCGTGAGGCCCACGATCCAGTTGGCCGAAAAATCGTTGGTCGTGCCGGTCTTGGCGCCGGCCTCGCGGCCCTTGAGCTTGCCCAGGCCGCTGAGGGTGCCGCCGGACTTGAACGGCTCCTTCAGCGCGTCCGCGACGGTATCCGCCACGCCGGGATCGATGCCCTGGTGGCAGTCGGTGTCCGGAACCGGGAGTTCCTCGCCGTTGTCGGTGCGGACCGCCCCGGTGATGGTTACGGGATTGCATACCACACCGCCGCTGACGAAGGAGGCGTAGGCATTGGCCATTTCCAGCGGCGACACTTCATAGGCACCCAGCGCCAGCGAGGCCTCGTGGCCGCTCAGGCTGTCCGTCGGAATCGAGGTGATGCCAAGGGTCTCGGCGAACTTGGCCACGTCGATCACGCCGGTCCGTTCGATCAGTTTGACGAAGTAGACGTTGACGGATTTCCGGATGGCCTCATAGGCGTCGATATTGCCGTAGTTAATGAAGCCGTAGTTGTGGAACCCCTCCGCCGGGTCATCGAGCGTCGGCGAATAGTACGGACCGCTGGAGTTGTAGCGCTGCGATGCCGGGACGCCCTCGCTCAGTGCCGCGCCAAGCACGATCGGCTTCATGGAGGAACCCACCTGGAACTCGCTCTTGGCGAAGACGACCTGCGTCTTGCCTTTGCCTTGGCCCCAGCCGCGGTTCTGCGTCACCGCGGCGATGTGCCCGGTTCCCGGTTCGACGACGGCCACTCCCAGCGCGGCGCGGTTCTTGTCCCCGAGCGCCTTGGTGACCGCCTTGCGCCCTGCTTCCATTGCCTGGCGGTCGAGTCCGGTCGTCAGGATCATGCCGCCGCGGGACAGCCGATCCGCCCGCTCCTCCGGGGTGGCACCGAATGCCCGGTTCTCCAGGATCTCTTCGCGCACCAGTTCGCAGTAGAACGGGTACTCCGAATCGCCGCAGCTCGAAGGCACCGTTCCCCGCTCCAGTTCCAGCGGAGCTTTGCGTGCGGCATCAGCCTCGGCGGTCGTGATCGTGCCGTTGTTCTCCAGCACGCCCAGCACCGTGTTGCGGCGCGACGTCGCTGCTTCGGGATGCAGGAACGGGTCGTAGACGCCCGGCCCTTTGAGCAGTCCCACGAGCAGCGCGGACTGCTGGAGGTTCAGCTTGGCCGCGGTGGTGTTGAAGTAAATGCGGGCGGCGGCTTCGACCCCGTAGGCGCGGTTGCCGAAATAGACGGCATTGACGTACATCTTCAGGATCTCGTCCTTGCTGAGCGTCTGCTCAAGATGCACGGCGTACTTGGATTCACGGATCTTGGCGTTGTAGGTGTCCCCCGTGGCAACCGACTGCTCGGCCTCATCCCGGGCGTTGTTGACCATAATGTTCTGGACCAGCTGCTGGGTAAGCGTCGACGCGCCCTGCGTGTTGCTGGAGACCGCGTTGTTGACCAAGGCACGGGTCATGCCGTAGGGGTCGACGCCATGGTGCTCGTAGAAGCGCACGTCTTCGGTGCCGACGAGAGTGTCGCGGAACGTCTGGGAAACGCTTTTCAGCTCGACGTCAATGCGGTTCTCGCTGTAGAAGCGGGCGAACTCCTTGCCCTTGTTATCGAGCAGCACTGTGTGCTGCGGCAGGGAGCGATCCAACGGGACGTCGGACGGCAACTCTTCCCACAGGTTCACCAGGGAGTTCGCCCCGGCAGCCACGGCCACGGCCCCCGGGGCCACGAGCGTCCCCACGCTCAGGGCCACCACCGCCACCGCACCGGCCCACACCGCGACACGGCGACGCCAGGTGCGATCCGGCTCCGCATAGCCAGCCGGGGCAGACTCCATGAGTTCACCCAGGCTCGTCGAAGCCGTTTTCTTTCGCCCCATTCGGTTCTCCTGACAACTCAGAACGCCCTTGGTACCAGCCACTCCAATGTGTCACCGGCTATCGATATGTACAGAGTACGTGCAGTCCCACCGTCCTCAAGGGAACCAATGGAGTGTTGCTGCCACATGACTTAAGAAGTCTCCGAAGGGCGCCTTGGGGAAAGCCCGGGACACACCGGCAAAGAAAAGATCCCCGGATCCTGCATCGTTATGCAGGATCCGGGGATCTTCAGGCCCGTGGCAGATGAGGGATTCGAACCCCCGTAGGCAGTGCCAGCTGATTTACAGTCAGCCCCCTTTGGCCGCTCGGGTAATCTGCCGGGCGTCTTCAGTGAAGACCGCTTCCGTAAGTGGAAGCAAGACAACTTTACAGAAGATCTGCCGAAGAACGAAATCGGGCGGGCACGGGTCGCCTACCAGGCACCGGAGCCGCCTCCAGCCCGGCGAACCGGCGCCCTAAAGGCCGGCGCTGATCCGCGATTCGATCTGCGCGACGAAGTGCTCCGCCTGGGCCGAGGTGACCAGGCCCCAGGCGACCGCCTGGTCCATTTCGGCTCGCACCCCGTCAAGGCGCTGGCTCGCGCTCGGCCCGCCCGGCTGCCCCGCGCCCTGCGTTTCGGGCTGGCGCCGTTGGGTTAGGTCCGCTTCCCGGCGGACGTAGGTGGCGATGCCCGCAGCGGCGACCTCTGAATGCATGGCCTCGAAGGCCGGAACGGCCGCCGTGGCCGGAGACGACCCCAAGACACCGAACGCCGTCACCGCGGCCGCAGTGAGGAATGACCCCGCCGCTGCTCGTATGGATCGGACAAGGTACCGCCGGCGGCTCGCCATGCAACGTGCTCCTTCAATAGTTTGGTCGTTCAAACAACGTCTCCAGTCTTTCCGGAAAGTTTGGACAAGTACTGGCTGCTCCCTGAAGACAAGCTGGGAACGGGGAACCGCCTTCGCGGCTGCGGGACGAAGTAGGCTAGGCGCAGAGCACATCACCCTGACCAAGAGGAGGCAACATGGCCAGCGAATCATCGTTCGACGTCGTCAGCAAAGTCGACAAGCAGGAAGTCGCCAACGCCCTGAACCAGGCGCAGAAGGAACTGGCGCAGCGCTACGACTTCAAGGGAGTCGGTGCTGAAGTCGATTTCAGCGGCGAGAAGATCCTGATGAAGGCGAACTCCGAGGAACGCGTGAAGGCAGTCCTCGACGTCCTCCAGTCCAAGCTCGTCAAGCGCGGCATTTCCCTGAAGTCCCTCGACGCGGGCGAACCGTTCGCTTCCGGCAAGGAATACCGGATCGAAGCGGGGATCAAGGAAGGCATCGCCCAGGACCAGGCCAAGAAGATCAACAAGATCATCCGCGACGAAGGCCCCAAGGGCGTCAAGTCGCAGATCCAGGGCGACGAGCTTCGCGTCAGCTCAAAGTCCCGTGACGACCTCCAGGAGGTCATCACGCTGCTGAAGTCCTCCGACCTGGACGTCGACCTCCAGTTCATCAACTACCGCTAGGCGCGAGGAACCCGGGGCCAAGAGGCCCCGACCGCGCCCGAAAAGGAGCCCCAGGGCCGCAGCCGGAAAACCCAAGGCTGCGGCCCGTGGCATTCCAAGCCAAGCCCAAGCATTGAAGGCCACACTTGGGGGAAGGTCAACGCCACTACCTTCAGGAGCGCGACATGTTGTGTGACCGCTGCGGATCCCACGCCTACGTCCATGTAATTCTCGACACCGGCGGCATGCTGTCCTGGTGCGCGCATCACTACCGCGAGCACGAACAGGCCCTGTTCGCCTACGCCATCAGCATCCAGGACGAACGCCACCTGCTGGACGCCTAGCGCCGGTGCGCCTCAGGCGGCGGCGAACAGCCCCTGCCCCAGCCAGCCGTCCTGTTCCACCCCGGGCGGGACGGCAAACAGTCCGGAGCCGGTGTGCCTGAGGTACTCCGCCAGGGCGTCGTTCTTGGCCATCGCTGCCTGCATCGGCACGTAGTGCGTCCGAGGGTCCGTCACGAAAGCGATGAAGAACAGCCCGGCGTCCAGCCGGCCGAGACCGTCTGATCCGTCGGTGTAGTTGAATCCGCGGCGCAGCATCCGGACGCCGCCGTTCCTCGACGGATGCGCCAGCGCCACGTGCGAATCTGCGGGAACCAGCGGGCCTGCGCTGCCCTTGAGCGTGAAGTCCGGCTCGGTGAATTCCTTTCCTCCGGATAGCGGCGCACCTTCCCGCTTGGTGCGCCCGACCACCGCCTCCTGCTCGCGAAGCGAGGTGCGGTCCCAGGTCTCGATATGCATCCGGATGCGGCGTGCGACCAGGTAGCTGCCGCCGTTCATCCAGGCTTCGCCGCCGCCGGCGTTGGAAACCCACACATGCTTTTCCACAGCATCCGCGTCCTCGCTCTTGAGGTTTGCGGTGCCATCCTTGAACCCGAACAGGTTGCGCGGCGTGGCCTGTGCTGCGGAGGTCGATGAAGTGCGCCCGAAGCCGATCTGCGACCAGCGCACGCGGGCCCGGCCGAACGCGATCCGCGCCAGGTTGCGAACCGCGTGGACGGCCACCTGCGGATCGTCGGCGCAGGCCTGGACGACGATGTCGCCGCCGCTGCGCGCCTCCTCGAGGGCGTCGCCCGGGAAATGGGGCAGTTCGATGAGTGCCGGCGGCAGGCGGTCGGCGAGGCCGAAGCGGTCCTCGCCGTCCTGCTTAAACAGCGTGCGGCCGAAGCCGACGGTGACGGTTAGGTGGCTCGCGGTGAGGTCGGCGGCTTCACCGGTATCCTCGGGCGGAGCCTCATAGTCACCCGACGCCGCGCCGCCGACGCCGATCTCCTTGCCCTCGGTCATGGCCGCAATGGCGGCCGTCCATTCCTTGAGCAGCGAAACCAGTTCTTCTTTGTCGGCGGTCGTGACGTCGAAGGCGGCCATGTGCATCCGGTCCTGTGCGGGCGTGACGATGCCGGCTTGATGCGGACCGTGAAATGGCACGACGTCGGACACCTCCCGCTCCTGGCGCGTGCCGGCCAGTGCCGGTCCCGCAAGCACACCGGCGGCGAGGCCCAGGCCGCCGGTGCCGGCGGCCGCGAAAAGCGTACGGCGGCTCACACCGCGCCGTGGTGCCGCGGCCTCGGGGCCGCCACCGGCGGGAAGGTTGCCGCCCGCCATTACTTGACCACCGCGGCCGTCAGCTTTGACAGCGGCTCGCTGAGAGCGTCGACGGCGGCGCTCAGTTCCTGCACCTGGGCCTCGGACAGCTCGTCGTAGGCAATGAATCCGTCGCCCTTCCGATGCTGGTCCAGCAGTTCCTGCACGGCCGCGAAGTTCTTCTCCAGCGACGCGTCCAACTCGGCTTCGCCGTCGGCCAGCAGCGGCTTGAGGTCCTCGTAGGCGATCCGGGCACCCTCGATATTCGCCTGGAAATCCCACAGGTCCGTGTGCGAAAAGGCCTCTTCCTCGCCGGTCACCTTTCCGGTGGCCACCTCGTCGAGCAGTTCCTTGGCTCCGTTGGCCAGTTTGTCCGGGGTGAACTCCAGCTCCTGGGTGCGGTGATGAAGCTCTTCGGTATCGGCGACCAGCTGGTCGGCCAGTTGCTGGCGCTGGGACGCGGTCAGGGCCTTGTAACCCGAATCGGGCTGCCACAGCTCCTTCTCGGCACGGTGCCAGCCGGTCCACTCCTGGCCCGGCTCCAGGTCGGCCTCGCGGGCATCGAGGATCGGGTCGAGGTCGCCGAAGGATTCGGCAACGGGCTCGATCCGCTCCCAGTGCATCCGGGTGGGAGCATACAGCTGGCGGGCGGCCTCCGCGTCACCGGCGGCGAATGCCTTCGCAAAGTCCTTGGTCCCCGCCAGCAGCTGCTCGGACTGCTCCTTGACGTAGGCCGAATACTGGGAGGCCGCGGTCTGCTGGAGCGCGGCACGGTCGGCGGATACCGTCGTTCCCTCCGGCGGAGTCGTGACGGTGAAGGCGGCGCGGACGCCTTCACCGGCCATGCCCGGCTTGCAGGCGGCGACATACTTGCCCTCCGGCGCCATGACGACAAGATCGCGGCTCAGGCCCGGGCCGATGTTCTCCACCTCGCCGATAATCCTCAGCCCGTCCTCGGCCAGCAGGTAGAACTCCGTAACCTCGGTGCCCTCGTTCCTGACCTGGAACTTCAGGGTGCCGCCTTGGGCGGTGCCCGTGGAGAGCTTGCATTCCTGGGCGGTGCTGGTGACCTGGACGGCGCCGTCGCCGGAGGCCTGGGTCGTGTTGTCGGTACAGCCGGCCAGCAGCAGGGCCGCAGCGGTAGCGGCCGCGGCGGGGCGGAGGGCACGGGTAATCATCATGGGAAGTCGTCCTTATGGAATCAGGGTGGTTCGGGGCGGAGTGGACGGGCCGTCAGGCGGCCGCGGTCACGGACCTGTCGGCGGCAGCCTTACCGTGGCCGGAACGGATGCGGCGGAAGAACAGAATCATGGTCGGCACCACGTACAGCAGCCAGGCAGCGGCTTCGAAAGTGGTGGTAGCCGGCGAGAAGTTGAAAACGCCCTTAAGGAGCGTGCCGTACCAACTGCCCGGCGGAACGGCGGCCGAGACGTCGAACGCGAGGGCGTGCAGTCCGGGCAGGATGCCCGCTTCCTGCAGGTCGTGGACGCCATACGCCAGCACCCCGCCGGCAACGACGATCAGCACCGCGCCGGTCCAGGTGAAGAACCGGGACAGGTTGATCCGCAGCACGCCCTGGTGCAGCAGGACACCGAGCAGGATCGCGGCGGCGATGCCCAGGACGGCACCGGCGATGGGCTCCCAGGTCTCCCCCGTCGCGCGGGCGGCGGCCCAGAGGAAGAGCGCCGTCTCCAGCCCCTCGCGGCCCACGGCCAGCGCCGCGACGAGCGCCAGGCCCCAACTCTTGGCGTCCGGCGTCCCCGCGGCCTTATCCACCCGGAGGCGCAGGTCGCGCCCGAGCGTCCGGGAGGCGGCGGCCATCCAGAACACCATCCAGGTCACGAAGCCGACGGCCACAATGGACAGGATGCCGCCGATGGCCTCCTGCGCCTCGAACGTCAGCCCGCGGGGACCGAAGGTCAGCAGCGCCCCGAATCCGGCCGACACGGCGGCGGCCACTGCGACGCCGGCCCAGACGCGCGGCATGAGGTGGGCCCGCCCGGTCCTGGCCAGGTAGGCCATCAGCAGGACCACGATGAGCGTCGCTTCAAGCCCCTCGCGGAGGCCGATTAGAAAATTGGCGGTCACGGCAAGCTTCCTTCTGGTTAGCCCAGCCTAAGTTAGGCAAGGCTTGGTTCAGAAGAATTGTGCGCCGCGCTACATTCAATTGCAAACCTGCGGGCGTAAAACACGTTCGAGGACGTCATACGCCCACGTGGGCGGCGCTTCTGCCGATGCCGCTCTTACCGGCCGCCGTCCGTTTCCACCACCCCGGCTGCGGAATCGCCGGCCGGCCCGTCCGCCAGGGTATCCTCCACAGCCGGACCGCCCACGGCCTCGCCCATCCACGTCACGGCTTCCCAATCGCTGCCCGATCCTTCGAGCACGACGACGCCGGTGTTGCTGAGGATGTTGCGGGCGGCAAACTCCGCATCAAGGTTCTTGGCCCGCGCTCCGGCCCAGCTGCGGATCATCGCCCCGTGGCTGAAGAGCGCCACCGTGCCCAGGCCCTCGGCCTCCGCCTCGGCGACCACGTCGTCGAATCGGCCGAACGTTTCAAAGCCGTCCGGCCCGCCGGGCATCCTCCGGTCCAGCTCCCCGGCAGTCCAGGCGAAAACAGTGCGCAGATAGACGGCGATCGATTCGCCATCGCCAAGCATCTCGTACTCGCCGGCCGAGATCTCCCGCAGGCCGTCCCGGATTCCGACATCCAGGCGCGTGGACCCTGCCAGCGGCGATGCCGTCAGCTGCGTCCTGATGGCCGTCGAGGCATAAAGCGCCTCGATCGGCTCCTCAGCCAAGGCCACCGGCAGCGCGCGGGCTTGCTCATGGCCCAGCCGGGTCAGCTCGGGCCCGGGAACGGCGGTGTCCAGCAGCCCCTTGATATTGGACGGCGTCTGGCCGTGGCGGATCAGCAGCAGCCTCATGCGCCTGCCCCGTCAGGAGCCGAGCGGACGGCCGGCCATCCGCTCCAGCCGTGCCACCCGGTCATCCATCGGCGGATGGGTGCTGAACAGCTTGCCAACACCGCCGCCCTTGAAGGGGTTGGCGATCATCAGGTGGCTGGTATTGACGAGCTTCTGGTCCTGCGGCAGCGGAGCCGCCTGGGTACCCCGCTGCAGCTTGCGCAGCGCCGAGGCCAGGGCCAGCGGATCCTCCGTCAGCTTGGCGCCGTCCTCGTCGGCGTCGTACTCCCGGGTCCGGCTGATCGACATCTGGACCAGCGCGGCGGCGATCGGCGCGAGCAGCGACATCGCCAGCAGCGCGATCGGGTTCGCATTGCGGTCCCTGCCGCCGAAGAACAACATGAACTGTGCGACCGAGGTGATCACACCGGCGACGGCGGCGGCAACCGAGGAGGTCAGGATGTCGCGGTTGTAGACGTGCATCAGCTCGTGGCCGAGGACGCCGCGCAGCTCGCGTTCGGTGAGCAGCCGCAGGATGCCCTCGGTGCAGCAGACCGCGGCGTTCTGCGGGTTCCGCCCGGTGGCGAACGCGTTGGGGGCCTGCGTCGGCGAAACATAGAGCCGCGGCATCGGCTGGTTGGCACGCGCGGACAGCTCGCGGACGATCCGGTACATCTCGGGCGCCTGCTGCTCCGTCACCGGGTAGGCATGCATCGCCCGGATCGCCAGCTTGTCGCTGTTCCAGTAACTGTAGGCCGTCGTCCCCAACCCGATCAGCGCCATGATCCAGATCCAACTGCTGCTGCCCGTGCCGCTGGCCAGCAGTCCTCCGATCCCGAGCAGGATGGCGAACAGCACGCCGAACAGGACGGCGGTCTTCAAACCGTTGAAATGATGGTGCACCGCTTCAAGTCTCCTTCTGCGAACGACCGGCCGGCCGCCGTCGTACTGGCCGCCCCCGCGATGGGACCGGACACTTCCTATAACGTGCTGGCTTGGCCTACTGTTCCATCACGGTTCGGGATGGCGGTCATCGTAGCCGGCAAACCGCGGCTGCCAGCGGTGCAGCAGCCAGACGGCAAGCACGCAGGCCAGCCCGCCCGCAAGCGCTGCCATCCCCTCGCCGAGCCACTGGCCGTTGCCGCCGGCCACCGCGTCGCCCAGCCGCGGGCCGCCCGCGACCACCACGATAAAGATCCCCTGGAGCCGCCCGCGCATTGCGTCCGGCGTCGCGGATTGCAGAATGGTGTTGCGGAAGACTCCGCTGACCGTGTCCGCCGCGCCGGCGGCCATCAGCGCGGCCGCCGAGGGCAGCAGCCAGGGGCTAACGGTTCCGTCCAAGGGCGGACCATCGTTGCGGGCCAGTACGACGACGGCGCCAAAGACCGCGACGGCGGTTCCCCATAGTGCCACGCACCATAGCACGGCCAGGCCCTGCCGGCGGACCTGGCCCAGCGGGCCGGAAAACAGCGCTGCCAGGAAGGCGCCGGCGGCAACCGCGGCGAGCAGGATGCCCGCCGTCGCCTCCCCTCCCCCGAGCACGACGGCTCCGATGGCAGGCATCAGCGCGCGGGGCTGGGCCAGCACCATCGCGGCCAGGTCCACCAGGAACGTCATCCGGATGTTCGGCCTGGTGCGCAGGAACTGCAGGCCCTCCAGGACCGACCGCAAGCCGGCCCGGTGCACGTCACCCTCCGGGGGCAGCGGCGGCAGGCGGAACAGCGCCCACATCGCCGCGGTGAACGTAATGACGTCGATGGTGTAGGTCCAGCCAAAGCCCACGTTGGCCACGAGGACGCCGGCCAGCAGCGGGCCCAGCGCCATGCCCAGGCCGAACGTCATCATGTTCAGCGCATTGGCCGCCGGCAGCAGCTGCCGCCTGACCAGCCGCGGGATGATCGCGTTGCGGGCCGGCTGGTTGACGCCGGCGGCTGCGGAGTGGATGGCGATGAGCACATACAGCAGCCAGACCTGCCCCAGCCCGGACCACGCATGGAGGGCGAAGAGGCCGGCGCAGGCCCAGAGCACCAGCCCCGAATACAGTGCCACCTTGCGGCGGTCGTAGGCGTCCACGATGGCCCCGCCATAGAGCCCGGCGAGCACCAGCGGGACCAGCCCGACGATGCCGATCGCGCCGACCGCCAGGGTGGAGCGGGTGAGGTCATAGACTTCCAGGCTGACGGCGACCAAAGTCAGCTGGGCGCCGACCGAGGACAGCGACGTGCCGGTCCAAAGCCGCCGGAAATCCGGACTCTTCTTGAGCGGCGTTGTGTCGGCAAGGAGTCTCGGCATGAGCAGATTCTAGTTTGCTCAGGCACCTTTCCTTGGCAGCCGGTCCCTAATGATCTGCAGCGGGCGAGGATCGGCGATGACACGGAAATGCCCGAATTTCTCCAGCACGATGTTCTCGGCATCGGCCAGATGGCTCCCGCCGGGGATATGGGGATCGAACTTACTGAATACCGAGGTGATGCGGCTGTGGGCAGCCCGCTTCCTGGCCAGTGCAAGCAGCGCAGGATTCCGGGGCGCGAAGGCCCGAATGCTCGGGTCCAGGAAGAAACGGGCATAGTGCGAGCCGGAGAACGGTGTATTGACGGCAACCATATGGCGGATCCGGCCCGCCGATGCGGGCAGAGTCATCAGAAGCTTGCCGATCAACCCGCCCTTGCTGTGCGCCACAATGGTCACGTTCGAGATCTCGGCCGCCTCCAGGTAGGCAGTGACCAAGGCGGCCATCTTGGCCACCGTTCCGCGGTTGTATCCCAGAGTCCGCACGACGTGGACCGGGTGGCCATCCGCATGCAGGGCATCAGCGATCGGCTTGAGGAACTGCCAGTTTTCGTATACCCCCGGCAGCAGCAGTACGGGAGCGTCCTTACGCTCTCCGGCCTCAAGGTAGGGCAAAGGATCATGCCGGAACAGGAAGCCGTGGGCCTGCCTATGGGCCACATAGGCATAGTCCAGCAGCCAGCCCCATGCCCGGCCCGCAAGCGCCCGCAGCGCGGCCCTCGGTGTGCTCAGCATGCCCGCTCCGCGACCTCTTGGCAGTATGCCGCGACCGTTTCCGGACGGCCGAACATCAGCGCGTGGGGCTCGCCCTCGATCTCGACAAAACGACCCCTCGGTGCAGCCGCGGCCAGTTCCGCCGCCCATTCGCGCGGCACGATCGGATCGCGTCCTCCTCGGACAATCAGCGTAGGGACTTGGATTATGGGCATTACGTCCTCAAGATGGTGCCGCAGCAGCTCCTGCAGGGTTCGGAAGTACCAGCGCGGGCCGGACCGGAAGTAGTCGCTCAGGACGATCCAAACCAGCTGCGGAGACTCGCGGAGGGCGTCCTGGGCCAGCCGCAGTGCCTGCAGCCGTCCGCTGCGTTCATGCCGGTTGGCTGACGGGCTGAGCAGCACCAGTGCCTGCACCAGCCCCGGGCAGGAGACCGCCAGTTCCGCAACGATCTGCGCACCCATGGAGTGCCCGATCAGCACCGCTGAATCCACGCCGATCCGGGCCAAGGCTTCGCGGACCAATGCTGCGAACTGCGCAATGGCCACCTGTTCCTGCGGAGATTGCGCCCCGCCGAAACCGGGCAGTTCCACTGCATGTACAGTCCCTATTCTAGCAAGTGCTTCGGCCAGGGGCCCAAAGTAGCGCGGCGAGACCCCGATGCCGGGCACGAGCACGTAGGACTGGCCCCCCTTGCCCCGGGTCGTGATCCTCAACTCGCAGCCGCCGATATCGACGCTCAACTGCCGCGTTTTGTCCATCTCGTCGGCTCCGCTCTCCGTGAGGGAAATGGTAGTCCAAAGCGCCATCGACCGCCCAGGCCCGGGAGGATGCCGCACCGCTCCTCCCTCGCCTCTGATTCGTGACGGGGCCACAAAACTTTTTCTGGACTCAGTCCAGAAAACCTGCCATGATCGTGGCATGGTCGACATGAGGAAGCCGGAGGAGCTGCTGCGCGGAGCGATGTTGCGCGTGACCCGTCCTCGTACTGCAGTGCTGGAGGCAGTACGCGCACACCCTCATGCCGACGCCGACACCATCACCGGGGTGGTGCGGGACGAGCTCGGCACGGTGTCCAAGCAGGCCGTGTACGACGTGCTCTCCGCGCTGACCGACGCCAGGCTGGTGCGCCGGATCGAACCTTCGGGTTCGCCGGCCCGCTATGAGGCCAGGGTCGGCGACAACCATCACCACGTGGTGTGCCGGATTTGCGGCGCGATCGAAGATGTCGATTGCGCCGTGGGCGCAGCGCCGTGCCTTTCGGCGGCCGATGACCACGGCTTCGAGATTGACGAGGCCGAGGTCACTTACTGGGGCACATGCCCGGCCTGCGCCGCCCAGCAGGACCGTCATATGGAAGATCCGACAAGGAGCAATAAATAGATGGCTGACAACACCAAGCCGCTGACAACCGTTGCGGGCGCACCCGTAGCGGACAACCAGGACAGCTTGACCGCCGGGCCGCGCGGTCCGATGCTGCTCCAGGACGTCTGGTTCCTGGAGAAGATGGCGCACTTCGACCGTGAGGTCATCCCCGAGCGCCGCATGCACGCTAAGGGATCCGGTGCCTTCGGTACCTTTACGGTTACCCACGACATCTCGAAGTACAGCTCCGCGAAGATCTTCTCCGAGGTCGGCAAGAAGACCGAGATGTTCGCCCGTTTCTCCACCGTTGCCGGCGAGCGCGGAGCGGCCGACGCCGAACGCGACATCCGCGGCTTCGCCCTGCGGTTCTACACCGAAGAGGGCAACTGGGACGTGGTCGGCAACAACACGCCGGTCTTCTTCTTCCGCGATCCGCTGAAGTTCCCGGACCTCAACCACGCGGTCAAGCGCGACCCGCGCACCAACCTGCGCAGCGCCGAGAACAACTGGGACTTCTGGACCAACCTGCCCGAGGCCCTGCACCAGGTCACCATCGTCATGTCGGACCGCGGCATTCCCGCGAGCTACCGCCACATGCACGGCTTCGGCTCGCACACCTACAGCTTCATCAACGACGCCGGCGAGCGCTCCTGGGTGAAGTTCCACTTCCGCACCCAGCAGGGCATCAAGAACCTCAACGACGCCGAGGCAGCCAAGCTGGTCGGCGAGGACCGCGAGTCGCACCAGCGCGACCTCTTCGACTCCATCGAGCAGGGCGACTTCCCCAAGTGGACCCTCTTTGTGCAGGTCATGCCGGAAGCCGAGGCGGAGACGTACAAGTACCACCCGTTCGACCTCACCAAGGTCTGGTCCAAGAAGGACTACCCGCTCATCGAGGTCGGCGAGTTCGAGCTCAACCGCAACCCTGAGAACTACTTCGCCGACGTCGAGCAGGCTGCCTTCACTCCGGCCAACGTGGTCCCGGGCATCAGCTTCTCGCCCGACCGCATGCTGCAGGGGCGCCTGTTCTCCTACGGTGATGCCGCCCGCTACCGCCTGGGCGTCAACCACCACCAGATCCCGGTGAACTACCCGCGCGGCGCCAAGCTCGTGAACTCCTTCCACCGTGACGGCGCCATGCGCGTCGACGGCAACCAGGGCGCGACCCCGGGCATCAACCCGAACTCCTACGGCCGCTGGCAGGAACAGCCGGCCTACCGCGATCCGGCCCAGGCCGTGGGTGCCGTGGCCGACCGGTTCAACTACCGCGAGGACGACGCCAACTACTTCGAGCAACCGGGCATCCTCTTCCGCGAGAAGATGACCGAGGAACAGCGGCAGGTCCTGTTCGAGAACACCGCCCGTGCGATCGACGGAGCCTCCCAGGCGACCATCGAACGGCACATCGCCAACTGCACGCAGGCCGACCCGGCCTACGGCGAAGGTGTGCGCAAGGCGATCGAGGCCC
The DNA here is from genome assembly GCF_037144715.1 of Arthrobacter sp. USHLN218. Classification (NCBI taxonomy): domain Bacteria; kingdom Bacillati; phylum Actinomycetota; class Actinomycetes; order Micrococcales; family Micrococcaceae; genus Arthrobacter; species Arthrobacter sp. USHLN218. The sequence continues at coordinate 242,113 of NZ_JBBCYT010000002.1, read as the reverse complement.
TCCAGGCCGGCAAGATCTCCCCCGTCGATGTGAACACCGACTCCGCCTAATCTCCTAGAGGCATGACTGCCCGGGACCAGCCGACGCGGCCGGTCCCGGGCAGTTTTTTATGGTCCGGGCGGCCGGATGGTGGCCCTGGCGGTCCGGTCCGGCCGGATCGTTCTTTAGTGGCCGAGGAGATGCTCCCGGCCGAACATCTTGGCCGCGTCGCGCGCGCTCGGGGTGCCGGCGTCCACGTCCGCCCCGGCCGCGAGCAGCCTGGCCACCACGGCATCCTCGCCCTTGAAAAGGGCCCCGGCAACCGGGGACTGGTCGCGCGCATTGCGGATATCGGGATCCGCCCCGCGCTCCAGCAACATCGCAACGGTCTCCTCATGTCCGTGGTAGGCGGCCAGCATCAGCAAGGTGTTGCGGCTGTCGTCGGCCACGTCGACCGGGAGGCCGTGGTCGAGGAACTCGGCCAGCTCCGCACTCTTCCCTTCCCGCGCCAGGTCCATGGCGAGTTCGATAATCCTCTGGGTCTGTTCAGCGTTCAACGGCTCGTTGTTGGTCACGTCTCCAGCCTAGGCGAAGCCCTTCGGCGCCGACGTCATACTTCCGGAGAGGCGAAGGTACTACGGCTCCGGGTGGTCTCCGTGTTCCTTCCGCAGCCGCACCCGCTCCTCGTGTTCCCGGCGGTGCTGTTCGTGTTCCATTCGATGGTGCTCCTCCCGCTCGTATTCGAGCGGGATTAGCTCCGGATGGTTCAGCCGCGAGTGCTGCCGGCCGTACAGGAAGTAGATGACCAGGCCGATGGCCAGCCAGATCGCGAAGCGCACCCACGTGAGCGTGGTCAGGTTCAGCATCAGCCAGAAGCAGAGTACCGCCGACATGATGGGGATGACCGGCGAGAGCGGGACCCGGAAGGCACGCGGCAGGTCCGGCCGCTTCTTCCGCAGCACGACGATGCCGATGCTCACCAGCACGAAGGCCGAGAGGGTGCCGATGTTGATCATCTCTTCGAGGACGTCCACATTGGTGAAACCGGCCACGAGCGCGACCAGGGCGCCGGCCACGATCTGGACGCGCGCCGGCGTCCGCCGGCGTTCGGTGGTGTGGCTCAGCCAGCGCGGCAGCAGCCCGTCCCGGCTCATGGCGAAAACGACCCGCGCCAGGCCCAGCAGGAGCACCATGATGACCGTGGTCAAGCCGATCAGGATGCCGATCGAAATGACCTGCGCCGCCCAGTCCGCGCCGACGTTGATGAACGCGGTGGCCAGGGATGCCTCGTCCGCGGCCGCCAGGTCCGTGTAGGACACCATGCCCGTCAGGGCCAGCGTCACCAGGATGTAGAGCACGGTCACGATTGCCAGGCCGCCGAAAATGCCGCGCGGCAGGGTCTTCTGCGGGTTCCGCACTTCCTCGGCGCTGGTGGCAACGACGTCGAACCCGATGAAGGCGAAGAACACCAGGGCCGCGCCGGCCAGGATGCCCAGTACCCCGTACTGCTGCGGCTCGGCGCCGCTGAGGAAGGAGAACAGCGACTGGGTCCACGCGCTTCCCCCGGTTCCGGTAGTGGGCACCGGTTCCGGAACGAACGGCGTGTAGTTTTCCGTGCGCACGTACATGAAGCCGACGACGATCACGAACAGGACAATCGCCACCTTGATCAAGGTGAAGACGTTGTTCACCCGGGCCGACAGTTCCGTGCCAAGGACGAGCAAGGTCGTGAATATGGCAACGATCAGCAGCGGGCCCCAGGTCAGCTCGAGGCCGAAGAAGCTCACGGTGGTGGGAACGTTGATGTCGAAGAGCAGGAAGACGTTGCTGAGGTAGATGCCCCAGTACTTGGCAATGACGGCGCCGGCCGTGAACAGCTCGAGGATCAGGTCCCAGCCGATAATCCATGCGAGCAGTTCGCCGAGGGTCGCGTAGGTATAGGTGTACGCGCTGCCGGCAACAGGAATGGCGGAGGCGAACTCGGCGTAGCACATGATCGCCAGGAAGCACGTGACGGCCGCCAGCACGAAGGACAAGGTCACGGCCGGGCCTGCATAGCTGCCGGCGGCCTTCGCGCCGACGGAGAAGATGCCCGCCCCCACGGCCACCGCCACGCCCAGGATCATCAGGTCGAAGGTACTCAGCGTACGTTTAAGCTGGTGCCCCGGCTCATCCGTGTCCGCTATGGACTGCTCAATCGACTTGGTCCGGAAGAGGCTCATAGGTCAAGTATTCTCGCGAAGCCCCTCGTTGAATACCTTTTTCCGGCTATTGCCCGGGGCCGGCCGACTGCCGCCCTTGGAGCCCCTCGGCGTGTCCCGGTTGGGGGTTACGGAAACTCCAAGATGCGGGCCCCATACTGGTAGAAGGAACCGGAGCGTCAGGCCGGTCCAACCGGAAACGGTTCCACGCACAACCAAGGGGCGGGTCAAGTGGACACCAAGCGGTCGCTGCTGCAATGGTGCAGCGCGAAACTATGGGGAAGGCCGGACATTGTGCCGGCCGCACGGGACATTCCGGCGCGCCGGAACGTCCTGATCGAGGACAATTCGGACAAACTGATCACCAGCCTGCGCTCAACCTATCCGGGCGCCCGGATCAGCAGCGTCGGCGGGTACAAGGTCCGCCTCGAGCTCCCCAGCGGGGACGTGCTGAGCTTCTACGTCAACACCTGACCCGGCCCGGCCGGGGAACAGCCGGGCCGGTTCGTTCAGGCTCGGGAGATCCTGATCATGTCCTCCCGCGGCACGACCTTGACCCGCTCGCGCTTAACTTCCGGTTCGCCGTCGTCCGTTGCAATGTACGTGGCACCCAGGTGGCGCTCATGCTCGTCCAGCTTGAGCCAGCCTTCCCAGGTGGTGTATTCGACGCCGCGCTCCTCGAGCAGTGTGATAATCGCATCTTCACCCGGATTCTTGGCCGCCGGCAGGTCCAGCCGGTCCTCGAGCAGGAATCCGATGGTTTCCAGGGCATCGCCCTTGGTGTGTCCGATCAGGCCGACCGGGCCGCGCTTGATCCAACCGGTAGCGTAAATGCCGGGGACCGGCTTGCCCTCGGTATCGATGACGCGGCCACCCTCGTTCGGGATCACGCCGCGGCGCTCATCGAAGCCCACTTCCGGAAGCTCCGAGCCGAAGTAGCCGATGGCCCGGTAGACGGCCTGGACCGGGTACTCGACGAACTCGCCGGTGCCGCGCACGTTGCCCGTGCCGTCCAGCTCGTTGCGCTCGAACTTGATGCCCGCCACCTTGCCGGCGCCGTCGCCGGTTCCTTCAAAGATCTCCACCGGGGTGTGCAGGAAGTGCAGGTGCAGCCGGCGGGAGGCGCCGGTGTCCTGCTCCTCCACCAGCCAGTTGGTCAGCGTGTTGACCATGGTCTTTGTCTGGTTGTTGGAACGGATCTGCTCGTCCGAGCCCTCGTCGAAGTCGAAGTCCTCCGGGTAGAGCACGATGTCCACGTCGCGCGAGTGGGACAGTTCGCGCAGTTCCAGCGGCGTGAACTTCACCTGCGCGGGGCCGCGGCGGCCGAACACATGCACATCCGTGACCGGGGAATTCTTCAGTCCGCGGTAGACGTTCTCCGGGATTTCCGTGGTCAGCAGGTCATCGGCGTGCTTGGAGAGGACGCGTGCGACGTCGAGGGCAACGTTTCCGTTTCCGATCACCGCGATTTCCTTCGCCTCGAGCGGCCACTCGCGGGAGACGTCGGGGTGTCCGTCGTACCAGGACACGAAGTCCGCGGCGCCGAAGGAGCCCTCCAGATTGATGCCCGGAATGTCCAGGGCGGCGTCCTTGATGGCGCCGGTGGCGAAGATGATCGCGTCGTAGAAGTCCCGGAAGTCCTTCAGCGTCAGGTCCCGGCCGTAGTTGACGTTGCCGAGGAAGCGGATGTCGCCGCGGTCCAGCACCTTGTGCAGCGCAGTGACGATGCCCTTGATCCGGGGATGGTCCGGGGCCACGCCGTAGCGGATCAGGCCGTAGGGCGCCGGGTACTGGTCGAACAGGTCGATGCTGACCTCGAAGTCGCGCTCGGCCTTGGTCAGGATGTCGGCAGCGTAGACGCCTGCAGGGCCGGCTCCGATGATGGCCACCCGCAGGGGGCGCTGGCGGTCTGCGGCTGGATTAGACACTGATCGTCCTTCTTTCGGGGAATCCTGCTGCTCAATAGAGCACAGTTTCCTATTCTAAATGGCCCCGCCGCCTGCTTCCTAAAGCAGTGGCCGACGCCTCACGGCCACGCCGTCCTGCGCCGGCGTGACCGTGTGTTCGGCTCCCCCGCCGCTCCGGGCGACCTCTGCCATGACGCCGGCACCTTCCAACAGCTGCCCGGTCACCATCCGGCCTTGCGCAGCACTTCGGCCAGGTTGCGGTGCCGTACCAGGCGGAAGTCCGTGAGCTCTCCGGCCGGAACGGTGGCTTCGACGGCATCCCGTTCAGCCTGGCCGTGCCTGTGCCCCGACTGGTCCAGCAGGCTTACCAGCCGTCCACCGCTCAGCGATTTACCATCGGGCTCGCCAGCCCACCCGGTTGCCAGGCCATCCGCACCGATGCGAAGAAGACCGAATTCGTAACCGTGCCATTGGGCCTTGACGATGAACTCCTCGTAGGCCTCGAGCTCGGCAAACGGCACGATGCGCGTGAAGCGCCGGCCCCCGGGGGAGCTTTCCGCGCCCTCCTCCCATCCCGGGTCGGGCGCCTCCGCGCCTTCATAGGACAGGAGCATCAGCTTCTCGCCATCACTATAGGTGCGGGTCTCGTACCACTCTCCCCGCCACAGCGCCCATTTGCCCGGGTACGGCACACCATAGGGTGAATCAACCACGCAGTCTCTTTTCCTTCCGGCCCGACTCCATCAGCGGGCGAACTGCCTCGGACGCAGCTGCACTTCCCTCACCTCGGCGACTTCCGCCCGCGCTGCCGAGGCCCAGTACACGCCGGCATCGGACTTATTCAGGCCTGCTGCCTCCGCAGCGGCAGCATCGTGGCCAAGGTAATGGAGCTTGAAAATGTCCTGCCCCTGCTCGTCCCGCCCGAGACCCGTAATCCGGAAGCCCAGGCCGCGGAAGCTGCCGGTCCAGACTCCTTCGAACACGTCAGTGACTTCCCCGATATCGACTTTCTTCCGCCACAAGCCGCGCGCGGTTCGCCCCCAGGGCTCCCGGAACTCGTCCGCCTCGAGGTCGCCTTCCTCCGGCTCCTCGTCATCGGGCCGTTCGAAGGCGCACAGCACCACGGCTCCGCCGTCCTCCACAATGTCTGCGATATAGGGGTTGAAGTCCCATACAGCGACGGTTCCGAGCACATCCTGCGGCGCCAGCTTGTCGGCTGCAACCGGACCGCGCCATTCAACCGGGACCCACCCCGAAGCGGCATCGGGGTACACGCCCAGCAGCGTCTCGGCGCCCTGGCCGGTGATCCGCCACAGCTCAGAACCGGCGGGCACACGCACCGGGTCCAGGTAGTAGAGCGGCACCGGCACGCCTCCATCCCAGCTGGCGAACCCGGTCCCGGTGAACGGCGGATGATCCCGCACCTCAGGGGCCACCGCATCATGGCAGAATTCCCGGGCCGGTGCCGGGAACCGCAGGACATCAACGTACTCGGGTTCGGCCGGGAACGGCGAACCGGCGAAGCCGAGACCATGCACCATATGCAGTTGCGCGGGCGCCAGACCGGCGACTTGGGCAGCCGGAACCGCGAATCCTGCCAGCAGGTCCGCCGACCGTCCGAGGAACTGCTCCAGATCGAAGGCATGAACGGCCTTCTGCAAAATCGTTACCACAAGTTCCCTTTCCTGCCCGGCGATGGCCGGCATGCGCCTTCATTCCATTCCGGAATGCCATTCCCCGCCGGATTCCGGTTTGCCGGCCAGGCCGGCTAGAGCCCGGCGTCTGCCTTCATCCAGTCCGGAATGTTCTCCGGCGAACGGGGAAACCGTTCCAGTTCCTCCCCGTACAGGCCGGGCTCCACTTCCATTCCCCATGCCGGCGGCTCGTCGTAGTTGTAATCGGCGTCCGCGCTGCCGTCCGCGCTGATGGAGATCCTTACACTGAGCCATGTTCCGGTGTCCGGACGGTACATGGCCTCCTTGAGCTCCTCGAAGAGATCGATAACCTCTTCCGGAGGATCCGGCCAGGTCGTTTCCCCTCCGACGACAACATCGACCGACGCAGATCCGAAGCCCGCGGCTTCGGCGTTCCAGATTTCGATCCGATCCCATCCCGGTTCCTGGGCAGCCACGACGAGGGCAACGATGCGGCTAACGATCTCTTGGGCAGCGATGCTGCCGTCCAGAAATGACACGGCTATCCTTCCTGCCTAGACCCGATTGGTCAGGCGGAGCACTTTGGGCTTGGCCCCGTCGATACTGTACCGAACTGTGTATCGGTGCGGCACCTGCGATTCGCCCCGGAACAGGTTGCGCACATCGAATTCGATGGAAGTGCCCGGATTCGCCCGCAGGAGCGCCTCCAGTTCCCGCTCCACCCGGAAGAACGACGCTATGCCAGTTCGTCCGCCGTTCAGGATCTTGCTCATCGGCGTGTAGTTCAGCCACTCCCGGATGCCTCCGAAGGCCCTGCCCAGCCCGTGGCCGCCTTCGTACTTGGCCTGGTGCTGGTACTCCGAGTACGGGCGCTTCGCGCCGTTCTCGTCAAGGCGTATGTCCTTCCCGCCGTTGAGCTCCGCGTTACCGATGTGGCCGACTTCGGTCTGGTTCATCCGGTGCCGGCCGCCGTCTGCCAGCGAGAGTGCGTCGACGTGGGTGTGGACCGTCCTGCCCAGGTCGTCGGTCTTGACGACCATGTAGTCGTTGACATGGTAGGTGGCGTTCGGAAGCGGGTTCTGCAGGTCGGGATTCAGCCGGCCGAAGCGCTTCGTGGAGGTCTCGACCAGGACGACCTTGCCGTCGCCGTCCGTGTAGAACTTTCCGCGGCCGCTGACGTCGTAGAGCGTGTTGGGTTCCAGGTCGGTCCGTGCGCTGAATACCTCCGTCTTCCGCAGGCCCTCGACCGGGACCTCGCGGACGATCTCGGGCCTTGCAGCGTCGATGAGCTGCTGGCCGGCACTGGGGCCAGGGGTAGGTGCCCCTGACGGGGAACGGCCGCTACCGCCGTCGAACTCTGCAACGCGGTCCCAGGTGTTGCCGTTGTAGACCCCCGTGAGCGTCTCTTTGCCCGAGCCGTTGATCTCCCACATCTCAGCACCCTTTTGGTACTGCACCGCGCCGATGTCCCGGTGGGTCGCCTCTTCCGGGATCAGGTCGCCGTTCGAGGATGTGCTGCTGGTGAAACCGTGTCCGGTGTTCGGGCTCGCGTCCCGGTGGGGCGAAGGAGTGCTGTAGTCGTCCGGGGCATCCCGCCGGGCATGCGGGGCATCCGGGCCGTGCAAGGCGTCCATCATGCGCCCATCGGGAACCCGGACGTTTCCGATGGAGTCGGCCGTCCCCTGGAACCTGACCGCGTAGACCGGCTGTGAATTGTCGGGCCGGTACGGCGTGTTGTCGTAGTCCAGCCGGAGGCCGTCGTGGATGTCTGCCGGCGTCCGCAGTCCGGCGGTGTGCTCCGCCCGCGAGATGTAGCCCATCGCGCCGCCTCGGTACGGATTGGACGCATCGAAGAGGGCATCGGCGCTGCCGCGGTCCATGACCTTCTGGAACACCGTGGCGGTATCCGGTGCGGGGATGGAACGGCGGATGTCGTGTAGCGCGGCGGCATCTTCCGGCGAGAGTTCTTCGACCTGGCGTCCGACGACGTCGCGGAGCCAGTCCTCGTCCCTGCCGCTGCGTTCCAGCGCCTCGCGGACGTCGTCCCAGGCGTCGGCCTGGCGCAAGTTGGACAGGTTCGTTGCCACCTTGTGCTCAGTGCCGTCCGGGAACCGGACGACACTCGGGTTGCCGTCGGCATCGCGGATCAATTCGCCCGCGGCTGGTGTTCCCGAGGTATCGGTTCCGGGTACAGGGCCAGCCGAGCCGTCCGCCGCGACATTGCGGTCTGCAGGCGCCTCCGCTTCCGGCGTGCCGGCGGCCGGAGTGCGGTTGTCCCCCGAATCCGGCACGTACGAGGCGGCATCCGTATCCGCGGCCGAGCCGTTGGGCTCCCGTGCGGGTGCATCCGAATCCGCGTGGCCGGCCGAGCCGGCGTTCCGGGAAGCCGGGGTGTCCGTGTCCGGGGTAGCAGTTGCCCCGCGTACCGGAGCGGAGTTCGTGTCCGGGGCGGCAGCGCTTCCGCTGCCACGCACCGCGTGGGTATCAGTGCCCGACCTGGCCGTGGTGCGGACAGGCGTGGTGTCCGGGGCCGGGCCGCGGTTGGGGCGGGAGGGGCCTTCCGCATCAAAGCGGTTGATGAGGTTGTCGATCCGGGTGCTCACCGGCCCCGGTCCGTGGCCCGTGGCGACCCCGGCGTAGGCGGGACGAGGACCGGACAGCGTGTTGCCGACGTCGTTAAGGAAGTTGTCCACGCGGACTGCGGCAGGCGCCATCCGGCCGAGGGTGACGCGGGCACTGTCGGTGGCGAAGTTGATCGTGTTGACCTTAAGCGAGGACCCGAGGTCGAGGACCTTGGTGGTCAAGCCGGCCATGCGGGACAGGCCGGTCACGTTGACCACGGAGCCGATCTTGCTGCCCGTCTGGCCGATGCGGGTGACGGCGGAGGCGACCGAGCCGGTCTTGGCGACGGCGCCGCCGCCGGCGGTGAGCAGGATCGAGGCCAGGTCGAAAGTGGTGGCGCCCGCAGCGTAGGCCGGGTCCCGCTTCCAGTCGTCCCAGTGGATGGCCGCCTTGCCGACGGCCACCAGCCGTTCCCCCGCCTGGTCGGCGATGCGGCCGTTTCCGGTGGCGCGCAGGGCGACCTGGGCCATCGGAGTGGTCACGATGGCCACATCCAGGGCGAGCTGTCCGATCCCCTTCCAGGTCGCGGAGAACGTGTCCATGTCCGTGAAGTTGACCATGTTCCACAGGCCGGTCACGGTGCCGGTGATGCCGCTCCAGACGCCCTTGCCGAAGGAGACGACCCCGTCCCACGCGTCCCGGTACCAGGGCTTGTCCCATTCGGTCGGCTCGCCCCAGGGGATGTGGCCCTCGGCGGTGGCGGCGTCGAGCTGCTCCGAGGTGTAGCCGTAGGCGACTTGGTTTGTGCCGGGCCCGTCCTCGGTGGTCACCACGTAGGAAGGACCGCCGAACAGGCCGGAGATGGCGCTCGCGCAGGCACGTTCGGCAGCCATGTGATCCTCGACCAGGACGTTGGCGTCCTTCAGGATCTGGTTGTCGTCATTGACCAGGTCCTCGTTCTTGCGCCAGTCGTCGCCCTCGTCGGCGATGCGTGCCCGGACGGAGAGCCAGTCGCTGTAGAGGGCGTTGTAGCGCTGCTTGGCTTCGCGCGCCCACTCGGCATAGGTATCGATGGCGTCCGCGACGGAGTTCGAGTCCTCGAGCACCGTGTCCGCCTCGGTGAGGACCCGGTTGAACGCCGAATGGACCTGCCAGTCCCCCGGCCCCTTATAGGCCGCGGCCGTGCCCTGCCAGATGCTGTGCGATTCCGAAGCCGCGGACTGGATGCCTTCAGCCTTGGTCCGCAGCTTGCCCGCGTGCTGTTCGAGCACCTCGGCGTCCGGCAGCGGGGGAAACTCAGACGGGTTCCAGCCCATGGGTCTTTACCTTCTTCTTCGTCTCAAGCTCAGGGGGTCGGGGTGGTACGTGGCTTACTGCATTTGCGGCTGCGGGCCGCGGGGCGGGGCGCCGGACGGTGCCGGCTCCGGGATGTATTCGTCGTTGGCCTTGTCCTGGGCGGCACGGACCGACTGGGCCATGGTGGAATCCCCGGCGACGATGGCGTTCACGGCCTCGGTCGTCGAATTCAGCGCCTGGGCACTGCGGCCCTGGACCTGCGTCATGGCGGCCTGCAGCTTCTCCTCGGACAGGCTGACAAGGGCCTCCCCAACGATCTGCGACTTGGACGCCTGGATCAGGGAAGAGACCTCCGCTCCGTAATCCCCGAACAGCTGCGTGTACTTCTCCACCTGGGTCTGCACCCTGGTCAGGATGCTGTTCAGGGAGCCGGTATCGAGATCCCAATCCGCTGCCATCTTTACCTCTTACCTCCGGTCGTGATGGGGGCGGCTCCTTGGCCGCCCCCGGGTGCCCTTGCTAGCCGATGTTCTGCACGGCGGCGCGGGCACGGGCGCCGGTGTTGGCAGCGGTCTGGTCGTTCTGCTCCATGGTGCTGCGGACGAGGCGGATGATCTCCTTGACCTCGCCGGCGGCATTCTTCCAGCGGTTTTCCACGTGCTGGTACTCGTCGGAGACGCCGTCGGCCTGGTAGTCGGACATGGCGGCGGCGACGGCCTTTTCCCGGTCGGCGATGAGGCTCTCGAGGCGGCCGACGATGGACTGGATTTCGCCCTGCACCTGGGCGGAGACGTTGGTGTCGTACGTGAGGCGGTCCTGGGACATTGCTGTTCCTTTCAGAGGGCGGCGGTGCTCTGGGCCCGCCTGCAAAGCATGGGTGGAAGAGGTGCGGACAGCAGGGTCAGCGCGAGGAGCCGAAGTTGGCTGCGTCGAAATTGGCCGATCCCTGTGCCTGCGCGGCGTTGTCCGCGGACTCCTGGTCGCCGGTGTGGAAAGCGGTGTCCATCTCGCTCTGGCCGGTCAGGATCGCGGCGAGGGCGCCGTTGAGGTTGTTGGCGATCTCGTCCGCGCGGGACTTGAACTCGTCGAACTTCACGCGGGCCTGGCCGTTGAACTTGCCCTCCAGCGGAGCGACGGCGTCGACGAGGTTGCGGACCAGCTGGCCCAGGTCCTCATTGGATCCGCCGGTCTGCGAAGTCAGCTGCGACAGGGTCTGAGATCCCATATCGAATTTCATGGTTACCACCTTTGCGGGCGCATTGGCGCTCTAGTTTCGGTCTGGTTTATCGTTTCCAGAAGCTGCCCGCAGTTTGCCCTTCATCACGCGGAGGGTCTGGGGCTGTCGGCCTCTCCAATGAAACCGCAAGCGCCCAAACGTCTGCAAGGACGGGCGATGGGGAGAACTACCCACCCGGGCCGCCGCGGCCCGATTGTGTCGGCCGGAGGTGACATGATGGAAAGCGGCGGCCCTTCTTTGCCGCCGGCGAAACCTTTCCACATGCTGGATCAGCGACCAACGAGGAGTCCTGGGTGGCCAACGATTACGACAATCAGCTCATCGAGTCCGTCGTCGTCCGGCGCAACCGCATCACCTCAGCACTGCTGTTCGGCGAAAACCCGCACCAGCGGCGCTGGGTGGACAGCGTGAGGCTGTTCCTCTTCAGCGTCGCCCTGGCCACCCTGATCGCCGCCATCTGTGTCGGCTACTCCTTTATCAGCAACCTGCTGGCACAGCAGCGCGCCGAACAGCAGCAGCGCCAGTCCGCCGCCGTCGAACTGCAGCAATCCATTGGACCCGGGGCCGAGCCCCTCGAATTCTTTCCGGGAGCCTGACCGCAATGCCCCTTGCCTTCACCCGCGTCACGCTGATCGGTGACAGCCGGCATCTGGACCTGCTGCTCCCCTCCGAAGAGCCCGTCGGCACGCTCATGCCGCAGATCCTCGACATGATGGCGGACTCCCCGCGGGACAATGTTGCCGCAAAGCTCCTGGTGCAGGCCTCCGGCGAGCCGCTGGCGGAACAGCAGAGCCTCGCGGACCACGGAGTCACCGACGGCAGCAAGCTCACCCTGTTCAGCGCGTCGGACGCCCCTCCGCCCGCCGTGGTCTACGACGTCACGGACACCGTCGTGGAGCAGACCGAGGCCGTGGCCGGCCGCTGGGACGAGCGCTGCCGCCACGCGGCCGCCGGCGTGTTCGCGGCGGCGGGCAGCTGGGCGGCGCTGGAGATCATGCTGGCCTCCTTTGCGGCACCGCATGCGTGGTGGATCCTGCTGGCCCTCGCCGTCCTGCTGCTGGGCACGTCCACGGGCTTCGGTGCCAAGCCCCGGCGAAGCATCGGCCTGACCCTGGCCGGGACCGGCTGGCTGTTCGGGCTGGGCGGCGTGCTGCATCTGCCCGCGACGCCGGAGGTCAGGGTGCTGGTCCTGGCGGGACTGTCCGCGGCCGCCTTGGCCGCCGTCGGAATGGTGCTGGGCCGCTCCCGGGCCATGTTCGGCGCGGCCGGGACCCTGGTGGCGCTGACCGCCATCTGGGCAGCCAGCGGATTCGCCGGCGGCACCGCCCCGCGCACGGCAGCCATCGCCGGCGTCCTCAGCATTGTCGGGCTGGGCCTGCTGCCAAAAACCGCCCTCTCCCTATCCGGCCTGGCGACGCTGGACGACCAGCGCTCGCAGGGCCGCTCCATCCGCAGGACGGACGCGCTGGCCGCGATTCACGACGCGCACCGTACCCTCGCCGTCGCAACCATCCTGGTGGCGGCTTCGCTCGCCGCGGCAATGTGGCTCCTGGGCACGGACGCCGCGGACCAGGCCTGGACCCTGCCGCTGCTGGCCGCGCTGGTCCTGGCCACCGCGCTGCGCGCCCGGTCCTTCCCCCTGGCCGTCGAACGGCTGGCCCTCTACGCGGCCGCGTCGCTCGGGGTCGCCGCCTTGGCGCTTTCCGCGGCCCGGTTCATGGCGGGCTCCGAATGGCTGGTGGGCCTGCTCCTGCTGGTGACCGCGCTGATCATCGGCTCCGCCCTCGCGCTGCGGCTGCCGGCACATTCGGCCGCACGGCTCCGGCTCGCCGGCAACCGCTTCGAAACCATCGCCATCCTGGCCACCGTGCCGCTGGTGCTGGGACTGTTCGGCCTCTTTGCCCAGCTGCTCGCCAGCTTCTCGTGACCGCTATGCCCTCCGTCCGCCCCGCCCCACTCCGTCCGGAAGGATGCCCCTAGTGACTCTCGATCCGTGGAGCCCGCAGCCCGGCCCGCAGACCCGCCGCCAGGCCCAGGCCCTCGCCGCAGCGGACAGCGGCGGCGGTTTCGAATCCGCCTCGGAGGCGTCCCGCCGCCGGCTGCGCACCCGGCCCGGCATGCCTGCCGGCCGCCGGTTCCTGCGCCAGCTCACCGGCCTCTTCCGTTCCGACGACTACTCGCAGCGGCTGATCGCCGCGGCCGCCGGGGCCCAGGACCCGGTATCCACCGGCCGCAGGATCGCGGTCATCAGTTCGCGCGGCGGGTCCGGCAAGACAACGACGACGGCGGTCCTCGCCTCGGTCTTCGCGTCCATGCGGCAGGACGCCGTGGCGGCCGTGGACAACGACCCGGGCCTCGGCTCGCTTCCCCTTCGCCTTGGTCTCGATTCCGCTCCGTCCCTCGACATGCTCGCCTCCGCCGTCGTTAAAAAGGCACCGGAGACGCGCGACGAGCTTGCCGCCAAGATGGCCGCCGCGGACGGAAACCTCTTCGCGACCGGTGCCCGGCTGTGGCATCCCCGGGCGGATTCGCAGGCGCTGGACCGCGCAGTGACCAGCATCAGCCGCTTCTTCCCCATCGCCCTGCTGGACTCCCCCACGGGGATCAGCCACCCGGATGCCGTCTGGGCGGTCAAGGCAGCGCACGCGGTGCTGCTGGTGGTTCCGGCGACCGTGGCCGGGACGCAGGACGCGCTCGTCTACCACCAGGCCTGGCAGCAGGACCCGGCGACCCGCGAGGTCCCGCTGTTGGCCGTGGTGACCGGCACGGATTCCGACGCCCCGCTGGACCCGGTGCGCGAGGCCGTCCGGCTCAGCCGCGACGGACTGGACGCCATGACCCTGCCCTACGACCGGCACCTGGCCGCCGGCGTGGAGATCGACCTGTCCCTGCTCGCGCCGCAGACCCGGCTGGACGCGACGGCGCTGGCCTCGCGGGTGCTGCGGGCAGCCAACGGGAACCGCTGACCATGGGCGTGACACTGATCCACCGCCCCGCCCGGACCACCGCGCCGGCCCGCAGCGCCGAGCCATACGCCCTGGACGCGCCGCCGCCCGTCACCGACCGCCCGGGCGGCGTCAACATGATGTCGCTCGTCCCGCTGCTCGGCGCGGGCGCATCGATGACGGTAATGATGCTCTTCCGTGGTTCCTCGCTGGCGGCGGTCGGCGCGCTGATGATGATCGTGACCATCCTCGCCTCCATTGCCCTGATGATCAGCCAAAAGGGCAAACAGGCCCGGCAGGGCCGCGAGCAGCGCGAGCGCTACCTGGAGTACCTCGAGCGCGCGCGGACCGAGCTGCGCAACGACGAGCAGCAGGCGATCAGGGTCGCGCGCATCGCCAGCCCGCCGCCGTCGGCTTTGTTCGACATCATCCGCAATCCCAAGCGGCTGTGGGAACGGCGGCGGCGCAATGAGGACTTCCTTCACGTCCGGCTGGGCAGCGGGGAACGGCGCAACCGTGACATCCGGGTCAACGATTCCTCCTCCGGCCTGCAGCAGAGCGACACGTTCATGACCACCGAGTTGGAGATCCTCCGGCAGCGGTTCGAGTCCTCCCCCGAGCTGCCGCTGACGGTGCCGCTGGATTCGGCCGGCAACGTCAGCGTGGTCGGCTCCCGGGAGTTCGCCCTGGCCGTCTGCCGGAACCTCCTGGTGGAGGCGGCCGCCTTCCATTCGCCCGAGGACCTGCACGTCGCGCTCTCCGTCCCCGAGGACCGTTACGGCGACTGGGCTTGGGCGACGTGGCTGCCGCACCTGGCCGACCAGTCCAAGACGCATGCCACCGGTCCGGTGCGGCGGCTCGCGCCGTCGCTGGATGCGCTGGCGGACGTCCTGAAGGATGACCTGCAGGGCCGCTCCACCAAGGCCGCGGAGGCGCGGCAGAACCATCTGGGCCGCAGCGGAGGCGGCGTCGGCAGCGGCATGCCGCGGCTGCTGGTCATCGCGGACACCTACGGCGCGGAGCCGCAGGAGCTCGCGCTGCCGGAGCAGCATTCGAGCCCGGGCCAGCTGGGCATCACCGTCATTTACTTGGCCGGGAACCGCGGCTCCGAGCCGGGCGAGGTCAGCATCCGGATCAGCGAAACCGGCCCGGGCGCTTTCGCGAGCCAGAACTACCGGGAGGATCCGGTCGAACCGCTGACCGAAGAGGGAATTCTCGACGCGCTCCCCGTGGCCACGGCGGAAGCGCTGGCCCGCGAGCTGGCCCCGTTGCGGCTCTCCCCCGACTCGCTGGAGCACAACAGCTCCGAGAGCTCGACGGACTACCTGGAGATGCTCGGGCTGTCGAAGCGGCTGGATGCCGAGGACATCCGCCGGCTCTGGCGGCCCCGCGGCGAGATCGATTTCCTGCGCGTGCCGCTGGGGCCGGACGACCACGGCAAGCCCGCGATGCTTGACCTCAAGGAGGCAGCCCAGTTCGGCATGGGCCCGCACGGCCTCTGCGTCGGCGCCACCGGCTCGGGTAAGTCTGAAATGCTGCGCAGCCTGGTGCTCGGCCTGCTCGCCACCCACTCTCCCGAGGTGCTGGCCATGGTGCTGGTGGACTTCAAGGGCGGCGCGACGTTCGCCCCGTTCGAGGGTGCCCCGCAGGTCACCGGAATCATCACGAACCTCTCCGACGACCTGTCCCTGATCGAGCGCGTCTACGCCAGCCTGAACGGCGAGATCCTGCGCCGCCAGGAACTGCTCAAGGCCGCCGGCAACATTGCCAACATCACCGACTACCAGCTGCACCGCCAGGAGCGGCTGGCCCGCGGGGAGCACATGGAGCCGCTGCCCCACTTGGTGGTCATCATCGACGAGTTCGGCGAACTGCTGACCGCCCGGCCGGACTTCATCGAACTGTTCCTGTCCATCGGCCGCATCGGCCGCTCTATCGGCGTGCACCTGCTGCTCAGCAGCCAGCGCATCGAGGGCGGCAAGCTGCGCGGCCTGGACACCTACCTGTCCTACCGGATCGGGCTGCGCACGCTCTCCGAGGCGGAAAGCCGCACCGTCCTGGACACGCCGGACGCCTTCCACCTGCCGCCGGCCCCGGGATTCGGCTACCTCAAGGTGGACACCACCACCTACACCCGTTTCAAGTCCGGCTACGTGTCCGGTCCCGTGGACATGGAAGAGGACGACGACGAGCCGCAGGCCGCCGAGCCTATGGTCCTCCCCGCCCCGCGCTATGCCGCGGTGCTGGAGGCGCCGCCGTCGTCCGCCGCCGGGAAGAAGTCCGGCCTGAAGACCAAGGCGTCCCAGCGCACCACCGGCCCAACGGTCATGTCCACCCTGATGGACACCCTGCGGACCTTCCCGCGCTCGGTGCAGCCAATCTGGCTGCCGCCGCTGCCGCAGGGCATCGCGCTGGACAAGGCCGCGGGTCCGGCCGCGGTGACCAGCCAGGGCATCCGGCTGGCCAAGGGCGGCAACCTGCGCGTGCCGATCGGGCTGCTGGATGATCCGGCCAAGCAGTGGCAGGGCCTGTGGGAGCTGGACCTGAACAACGCCGGCGGCAACGTCATCATCTCCGGCGGCCCGCAGTCGGGCAAGAGCACGGCGCTGCGCACCATCGTGGCCAGCCTGGCGCTGACCCACGGCCCCGCCGAGATGGGCATCTACGCTGTCGACCTGCTGGGCAGTTCGCTGCTGCCGCTTGAGGGCCTGCCCCACGTGGGCGGCGTGGCCGTGCGCACCAACCGCGAGGTCGTGCGGCGGACGATCGAGGAGATCGCGGCGATGCTGACGCTGCGCGAGCAGGTGTTCGAGCGGTACCAGATCGATTCGCTCCAGACGCTGCGGCGGATGTGTGCCAAGGGCATGATCCCCGAACTGGCCAGCGCGGACATTGTCCTGGTGCTGGACGGCTACGGCCAGCTCAACGACGAGTTCGATGACATCGAGAAGCAGGTGCATTCGATCATCTCGCGTGGAGGCGGCTACGGCATCCACGTCATCGCGACCTCGGTCCGCACCAACGAAGTACGCATTGCGCAGCAGAGCTTCTTCGGCAACCGGATCGAGCTGCGGCTGGGCGACCCGGCCGAATCCGCGTTCGGGCGGAAGCTCGCCGAAGGCATCAGCGCGGACCGGCCCGGCCGCGGCCTGACGGACCAGAAGCTGATCGGACACATCGCGCTGCCGAGGATCGACGGGAATCCGGATCCGGACAGCGCCGTCCAGGGCATGCGGGACCTGGCGGCCGCGGTGGCCGCCTCCACGGACGGGCGCGCCATGCAGGTCCGGGTGCTTCCGCCGCTGGTAGACGCCGAGACGGCCCGGATTCCCGCCCGGCAGGGCCGGATTCCGCTGGGCCTGCGCGAGACGGATCTGGGCACCGAGTACCTGGACATGCATTCGAAGGACCGGCACCTGGTGGTGCTCGGCGACGAGGGCGCGGGCAAGTCCAACCTGATGCGCTCGGTGATCCGTTCCCTCTCCGCCCAGCACGGGCCCGAGGAGCTGGTCTTCGCGGTGTTCGATCCGCGCCGGGGGCTGGCCGACGAGGTGCCCGAGGCATACCTGGGCGGCTACGCCACGAGCCCGGCGCTTGCGGAGCAGCTGGCCGGCGCCGTCGCCACGGAGCTGGACAAGCGGGTCAACGGCGGCGGCGATGCCGGCCACGGCGGGAAACCGCCGCGCGTGGTCCTCCTGATTGATGACTACGACGTGCTCACCGCTGGCGGCTCCTCGCCGCTGAGCCGCCTGGTGCCGTACCTGCCGCTGGGACCCGAGATCGGCCTGCATGCCGTGCTCACGCGCCGCGTGCGCGGGGCCAGCCGGGGCATGTACGAGTCCTTCTTCATGTCATTGCGGGATTCGGGCAGCACCGGCCTCCTGATGTCCGGCGACCGCGGCGAGGGCGCCCTGCTCAACGGGATCCGTGCACGTGCGCTGCCGCCGGGCCGGGCCCAGCTGGTGCAGGCGGGTAAGCCCGTCAACACGGTCCAGCTCTACTACCACAGCACGGAAGAGGAAGCCGATGAGCTCTGATTGGACCGTGGTCAGCCTCCGCGAGCCGGACCAGCTGACCCTGATTGAAGCTATGGTGGCGGCCGTGCCGGACCTGAATGTCCGCCAGGCTGCTGACGATTCCCTGCTGGAGCTGCTCGATGATGCGGACGAGCTCCAGCTGGCCATCGAGCTGCCCCGGCTCGTCCGGGTGCCGCAGGAAGTGACGCGGCTGCTTGCCGGGGCCGAGATCTCGGCCGTGCCCGGCACCACCGTCCCGGCCGTCTTCACCCCGGGCAGCGGGGATCCGGCGGACCAGCCGCTTTGGTGGCAGGAGGTCCATGTCCGCGACGGCGCGCCGCAGGCATCCGTCCGGGCGGAATCCCTCTGCCACGAAATCGCCCGCCGGTGCGATGGCGTCGTGGCCCTGCCGCAGGGTGGCGGCGTATGAGCCACGAGTCCGCCTTCGATTTCCGCAGCGCCGGCACCGGCGTAGTGTTCCAGAACAAGCCGCTGGCCACCCTGTCTCCCTGGCTGGCTAAGTCGCGCGCCGCCGCGGCCGCGGACGCCATGCAGTTTGTCCTGGTCACGCCGAGCTCCACCGCCGTCAGCCTGCCGTTGTCGGCGCTGCTCGCAGAACCGGGCTGCCAGTGGCTGGCGACCACGGCGGACGGCACCTTCTTCGACGGGTTCACCGGCCGCGTGCATCACTGGGACGGTGCCGCCTTCCAGCCCATGGACGAGATCGGAGAGGACTTCCTGCTCACACCGGCGCTGCCCGGCGGCCTGGTCCACGTGCGGGCTGAAACCATGCATCCGGCCAGCCACTCCACCCGGATCGGCGGCTTCACCGAGCAGCTGTTCATCGAACTCACCGGCGCTGCACCCACCGGCTGGGGCGTGGCCGAACCCGTCAGCGAACCGTGGGACGAAGCTGCCGTCACCGCGCACTGCTTCGATCTCGCCCCGGAGACGGCCTTCCTGGTCGTGGTGGGGCACGCCCGGGTAGGCACCGCTGCGCCGGCGATCGCCGTCGTCACCGTGGAACGCTCCGCGGCCGGCGTCCACGAAAGCGTCGAACTGCTGGTGGAGAGCCCGGAGCCGCTCGACGCCGCGGCGCTGGATTCCTTCAGCGCGCGCATGCACCGGATCCCTGCCCGCACCGCCGTGCTGGGGCACGCCCTCGCCTTCAGCAGCCTCGCCCGGCCCGCCCGTTTTACGGGAGTGTCGGTGCCCGCGTGTGCGGTCTTCGGCCCGGAGGCCCTGCGGGATTACGGTGCCGATGCCGCACTGGGAGCAGCCGGACCCCGTGCCAGGCTGATCGGTGTTGCACCGGCCCAGTCGCTGGCGGTCCAGTACCAGCAGGAGCCGGACGGGGGCCGCCACCCGCTGGAGGAGTGGGCCATGCTTTGCGCGCGGCTCTCGGGAGAACCGGAACCGGCAGACGGAATGGAATAGCTCCGCCGGAGATGATGTTATGAGCCTTGTGCCTCATAACGACGGCGTCAGCGCCTCCCTGCCAGATTCTTCCCTGACCGCTGCGGCGGCTGTGCCTCCTGCCAACGTAGGTGCGGACGCGGGGCGGGCCGCCGGCGCACTGCCGGCCGCGGGGCCGCCCCCGGCATCCCGACCGGACGCCGCCGGCCGTGGCAAGGGCCGCCGCCCGCGCAGCGAGGCCAGTGTGGGCCTGGCCTTCGGACTCGCCGCCTACGGCATCTGGGGCATCCTGCCGCTGTACTTCGCCACGCTCGATCCCGCCGGGCCGCTGGAGATCGTAGCCAACCGGATCGTCTGGTCCCTGCTCTTCTGCGTGCTGCTGATGACGGCGATGCGCAGCTGGCGCCCCTTCCTCGTGGCCGTGCGGAACCGCCGCATCCTGGGCATTCTCTCGCTCGCGGCCCTGCTCATCGCCATCAACTGGTTCACCTACACGGTCGCCGTGCTGAGCGAGCGCACCGTGGAAGCCTCGCTGGGCTATTTCATCAACCCGCTGGTGTCAGTGCTGCTGGGCGTGTTGTTGTTGAAGGAAAAGCTGCGCCGGGCCCAGTGGGCCGCGCTCATCGTCGCCTTCATCGCGGTCCTGGTGCTGGCCTTCGGCTACGGCAACGTCCCCTGGCTGTCGCTGGTGCTGGCGCTGAGTTTCGGTTTCTACGGGCTGGTCAAGAAAAACGTCGGCAGCAGGGTGGATGCGGTCTCCAGCCTGAGCGTCGAGACGCTGGTCCTGACACCCGTCTCCGCCGTGATCATGGGCGTGCTGCTGGTGCAGGGGCAGGCGACGCTGATGGACAACGGACCGGGCCACTTCTGGCTGATGGCTGCCGGCGGCCTGATCACCGCCCTGCCGCTGCTGTTCTTCGGGGCGGCCGCCCGGAGGCTGCCGCTGAGCACCGTGGGTCTGCTGCAGTACCTGGCGCCCCTGCTGCAGTTCATCACCGCGCTGTTGGTCTTCCACGAACCGATGCCTCCGGAGCGCTGGGCCGGCTTCGCCCTCGTCTGGCTCTCGCTGGTCATCCTGACGGCGGACATGGTCGTGGCCTACCGCAAGGCGCCCCGCCCCGTCGCCGCGTGACCGCCGTCGTATCCTAGCGCCGCCCCGCGCGGCCGCCGTCGTCCCCCGACCTCTCGGCGCGGACGCCGTCAGACGTGCGGCACCCGCCGCTCGCCCGCCCCGTGCTCGTGGGGGCGCGGCACAACGACCATCGGCACCGGCAGCGCCCGCAGCACCTTCAGCGCCGTGCTCCCCAGGAACAAGCGGTTGTGCTGGGCGAGCCGGCCGGAGCCGATGATGACCAGTTCGCCGTCTTCCCAGTCCAGCGAATCGATGGCCTGCTCGATGCTCCGCCCGTGCGCCACGGTCACCGTCGCCGTCCCTTCCAGCAGCTTGGAGGCCGCCTCGGCCAGCACGGAGTTGGCGTGCAGGTGGGCCTGGTGGATGGCCTCGCCGGAGTCGGAATGCTCATGGGTGTCCAGCGCGACCAGGGAGACCAGGCGCAGCGGCAGCCCGCGGCGGGAGGCAGCGGACACCGCGACGTCCCGCGCCGCCTGTGCGCCGGGCCGGTCGCCAATGAAGGCCGTGAGCCGCGTCAGCGGTCCCTGGTTCTGGTAGCCCCGCGGGGCCAGTGCCACCGGCACGGGTGAGGCGTGCAGCAGCGCGTTGGCCACGCTGCCGATCGTGAAGCGCTTGAAGACGCCGGACGAGGCGGCGCCGATGACGATTAGGGCCGCCTCGTCCTCGTGGGCGGTCTTGATCAGGCCCTCGGAGAAGGAGTCGGCGTCCACCACGCGGAAATCGGCCTCGACATCGGACGGCACGAGCTTCAGCGCCTTCCGCCGGGCGTTCGTTATCTCCTGTTCGCCGGCCCGGATCCGGCGGCCGCGCGGCTGGACCGAGACAAAGGGGGCGTTCTCGGGAACCACGTAGACGATGTCCAGCCCCACCCCCTGGGCCCGGGCGATAGCGACGCCCAGGGCGACGGCATCAGCCCCGCGCTCATCCGGCTGGTATCCGACGACATAACGCATGAGTCACTCCCCCTCGCGGCATCTGGTGGAACAGACTCTACCGTCAGGGTGCCGACAAATCATCAGGTCAGCGGGCAGCCGAAAGGGGCAGGCGCACCACTAATCGGTGCCCCTGCCCCTCACTGTCGCTGCGGTGGGCGGCCCGGGTCGGGCCGCCCTGCTAACGGCTCCTTAGGCCGCTTCGCGGATGGCCGCCTCCAGCACGTCCAGCGCGTCGGCCAGGAGCTCGTCGCTGATGACCAGCGGCGGGAGCAGCCGGATGACGTTGCCGTAGGTGCCGCAGGTCAGGATCACGACGCCGGCCTTCAGGCACGCGTTGGCGATCGCCTTGGTCGCGGCGGCGTTGGGCTCCTTGGTGGTGGCGGCGGTGCCGGCCTGGACAAACTCCAGCGCCAGCATGGCGCCGCGGCCGCGCACCTCGCCGATGATGCCGTTCTCCCCCAGTTCCTCGGCAAGCCTGCGCAGCCGGCCCATGACCTGCTCCTCGATGGCCCGGGCCCGGGCGTTCAGGTCCTGCTGCTCCATGGTCTCGATCGCGGCCAGTGCGGCCGCGCAGGCTACCGGGTTGCCGCCGTAGGTGCCGCCGAGGCCGCCGGGATGCACGGCGTCGAGCAGGTCGGCGCGGCCGGTGATCGCGGACAGCGGCATGCCGCCGGCGATGCCCTTGGCCATGGTGATGATGTCCGGGACGATGCCCTCGTGGTCGGAGGCGAACCAGGCGCCGGTGCGGCAGAAGCCCGCCTGCACCTCGTCGGCGATGAAGACGACGCCCTTCTCCTTGGCCCAGGCCGCCAGCGCCGGCAGGAAGCCCTCGGCCGGGACGATGAAGCCGCCCTCGCCCTGGATTGGCTCGATCAGGATGGCGGCGACGTTCTCGGCGCCGATCTGCTTCTCGATCATGGTGATGGCGCGGCGGGCAGCGTCCTCGCCCTTCAGCTCCGCCTCTTCACGGAACGGGTAGCTCATCGGCACCCGGTAGATCTCCGGGGCGAAGGGGCCGAAGCTGCCGGCCGGGCTGGACTTGTAGGGATTGGCCTTGGCGGTCAGCCCCATGGTCAGGTTGGTCCGGCCGTGGTAGGCGTGGTCAAAAGCGACGACGGCGGTGCGGCCCGTGGCCACGCGGGCCACCTTCACCGCGTTCTCCACCGCTTCGGCGCCCGAGTTGAAGAGCACCGAACGCTTCTCGTGGTCGCCCGGCGTGAGCTGGGCGAGCTTCTCGGCGACGGCGATGTAGCCCTCGTAGGGGCTGACCATGAAGCAGGTGTGCGTGAAGTGCCCGACCTGCTCCTTGACTGCGTCCGCCACCGCCGGGTCGGAGGCACCGACGCTGGTCACGGCGATGCCGGAACCCAGGTCGATGAAGGAGTTGCCGTCGACGTCCACGATGATGCCGCCGTCGGCGTCCGCCACATAGACCGGAACACTGGACGCCACGCCGCCGGCAACAACCTTCGCCCGGCGGGCCGCGAGTTCCGCCGACTTCGGGCCCGGGAACTCGCCGGTGATCCTGCGCTTCTGTTCCAGCCGGTAGGTCGGCTGGGTGGTCTGCGTCGTCATCAGGGTGCCTTTCTTGCAAATGTTCAGGGTGCATCGGCGCACGGCGGGCGGCCGGCAATGCGGAAACACTGCCGACCTTATGCCCCGCCTCCGGCGCCGGGCCATGGCCCCTTGCACACAGATTCCCCCGCACCTTGGTGCATTTGTCCAGCGGCCCGGCTGCCGGCGCCGCGGCTACAGTTCGGGAGCGTGGTCTTCCGGCATCATCGTGTCGTCTTCGGGGTGGCGCTGCAGGTTCAGCAGGGCGAGCGCCAGCCCGCCCCAGACGGTCAGGATGGCGATGATCAGCATAATGATCGAGGCGGTGCTCATCGGGCGGCCTCCTTCCGGGCGTTGGCTTCCGCGTCCAGGACGGGATGGTTGGCTGCGGAACGGCTGCTCCACGGGATCAGCGACAGGATGAACGCCACCACGATGAGGGCGCCGGCCATGCCCCAGCCGAAGACGCCCACGAACCATGCCGGCATGTCGTTGTAGCCTTCCTGGATCCTGGCGATCAGCTCGTTGACCAGGATGTAGCCCAGGACGATCGGGGCGACCACGCCTGCCATGATGCGCCAGCCGAGGCCCAGCTTGATCGAGGACGTCTCATTGACGTGGCCGCCCAGCATGGGCAGTGCGCGGAAGCCGTAGGCGAGCATCAGCACCGCAACAAGCGCCGCCGCCATGATGCCGAAATTGTTGACGAAGGCGTCCGTGACGTCGAGCAGGTTCAGCCCGGTCGTCGTCGGGAACAGCAGAATGGACAGCACGGCCAGCGGCAGGCCCACGGCCATGGTTGCCGGCACCCGCTGCAGGCCCAGCTTGTCCTGGACGGCGGCAATGATGACTTCGACGATGCTGATCAGAGAGGTCAGCCCGGCGAACACCAGCGAACCGAAGAAGAGCACGCCCAGCAGGGTGCCCAGCGGGGCCTCGGAAATGATGGTCGGGAAGGCGATGAAGGCCAGGCCGATGCCGCCGGAGCCGGCGACCTCGCCAACCGGCGCGCCGGCCGAGTGCGCCATGAAGCCGACCGCCGCGAAGACGCCGATGCCGGCCAGGATTTCGAACCCCGAGTTGGAGAAGGCCACGACATACCCCGAGCCGGTCAGGTCGGTCTTCCGCTTCAGGTAGGAGGCGTAGGTGACCATGATGCCGAACGCCACCGAGAGCGAGAAGAAGATCTGCCCAAACGCCGCGGCCCATACACCGGTATCCGCCAGCGCGGCCCAGTCCGGCCGGAACAGGGCATCCAGCCCCTCGCCGGCGCCGGGCAGGAACAGCGCCTGCACCACCAGCAGCAGGAACATCACCAGCAGCAGCGGCAGGAAGATGATGTTGGCCCGGCCAATACCCTTCTGCACGCCGGCGGCGAGCACGAACAGCACGACGGCCCAGACCAGGACGAGCGGGATCAGGACGCCAGGCACGAAATCGAAACCGATGTTCACGTTATCGCTGACCTGCAGGAACTCGCCCAGGAAGAAGCCCTCGGGATCGTCGCCCCAGGCCTCGGTGACGGAGAAGATCATGTACATGGCGGCCCAGGCGATGATGACCGCGTAATAGACGGCGATGACGAAGCAGATGGCGACCTGCCACCAGCCCAGTCCTTCCGCCCGAGGGTGGAGCCTACGGTAGGCCAGCGGCGCCGAACCGCGGAACTTGTGCCCGACGGCGTAGTCCAGGAACAGCAGCGGAATGCCGGCGGTCAGCAGTGCGACCAGATAGGGGATGATGAAAGCGCCGCCGCCGTTCTCATAGGCGACGTACGGAAAGCGCCAGATGTTGCCTAGGCCGACGGCGGAACCAATCGCCGCGAGGATGAAGACTTTTCGGGTGGACCAGGTTTCCCTCTTGGGACCGGCCTCGGGCGTCGCTTGTGGGGACGCGGTGTTACTCATCGGAACCTCATTGTGTTGTCCGCGGGTGATCCCGACCATCCTAGTCAGCCGCCTTACCTCCCCATGCACGGCCCTACGTACGCCGCAGTGCGGATGCACAAAGATTCCCCGTATAGTGGCCTCATGGCTGTCACTCTCGCCAATCTCCTGGCCAGCAAGTCGCTCCACCTGCGGGTGGCCGGCCACGCCTCCGGCAACCCGGACGCCGTCGTGACCTGGGTGGCCACCACCGAGCTCGAGGATCCGCTGCCGTTCCTCAGCGGGGGCGAAGTCGTCCTGACCACCGGCCTGCGGCAGAAATCCGCCGCAGCGCAGCGCCGCTTCGTCACCCGCGTGCACGAGGCCGGTGTGGTCGCCGTCGGCTTCGCCCTGGGCCTGAGCCACAGCAAGATCCCGCCGGCGGTCCTGGCCGAAGCCGACCGGCTCGACCTGCCCGTCTTCGAGGTCCCCTACGAGACACCCTTCGTCGCGATCAGCCGGATGGTGGCGGACGCGATTTCGGCGGACCACTACGGCAAGCTCGAACAGCTGCTGAAGGACCACCAGGCCCTGGCGTCCGCGCTGCTTGGCGGCGGTGGCCTTCCGGCCCTGCTGCGCACGCTCGCGACGACGCTGCGCACCGACGTCGTGCTGTCCCAGTACGGCACCCAGGTCTTCGCCTCCTCCAAGAAGCAGCACGCAAACTGGCACACGGTGCCCATCTCCACGGGGATGAAGGACCGCTGCACGCTGGCCCTCGCCGAGCCGTTCGAACGCAACGCCATCGTGGACTACGCGCAGAGCCTGATCAGCCTGGAACTGAACAACCAAGCCAAGCATCGCGAACGCGAACGCCGGACCAACGGACAGATCCTGCAGGACGTGGTGCGCGGGACCCTGCAGGGCCAGGACGCCGCGCTGCGGCTCGACAACATCGGCATCGACACCTCGCTGCGCCAGCAGCTCATCGTGGTGCAGGCCTCCGCGAACCACCGGCGCGCGCTGCGTACGCTGCCCCTTCCGGCCGGCATGGAGGGCACGATAACCGGCCTGCTCGACGACCGGCTGGTCCTCATCCTGCAGGACGCCGAGCCCGCGGAGGAACCCGGCCGCCGGCTCAGCGAGTATTTCCGCGAGGCAGGGCTGTCCGCCACCGTGGGCGTCGGCGGCGGCTATGCCCAGGCGAACGGCCTGCGCTGGAGCTACTTCGAAGCCAAGGAAGCGCTCAGCCACGGCCGGCCGCTCAACGTGCCGCAGCGGCTCTCGCTGACCTCGCTGCTGCTGGCCTCCGAGGACGTCCCGCTGGCCGACCTAGCCGCCGAGGCTCTGGACCCCCTGGTCGCCTTCGACGCCGCGCACGCCGGCCAGCTGATGTCCACGCTGGAGACCTACCTCGACCTCAACGGCTCCGTCGCCGCGGTCGCCGATTCCCTCGGCCTGCACCGCAACTCCGTGCGTTACCGGCTGGGCCAGATCGTCGACCTGACCGGCTACGACCCGGCCATCACCGCGGACCGCGTGCACCTCTGGCTCGCCCTGACCGTGCGGCGGCTGGAGTCCGAAGCCGGCTGACCCTTGCCATGCGGGCGCCGAGGCACGAGGCTGTGACCATGCACGAAACCCACGAATCCCGGACGCATGCCTGGCTCGGCGAGGACGACCCCAAGCGGGCCGACACCGCCACCATCAACCTCGAACCCGAGCGCCTCACCGCGCACGGCGCAACCCGCACGGCCGGCTACGCCGCCAGCTGGGCCCTGCGCTGCGGCGAGAACTGGATCACCGAGCATTTCGAGATTTCCGTCCATGGCCAAGGCTTCAGCCGGCACCTGTGGCTGGACCGCGCACCGAACGGAACCTGGAGCGTGCAGGCCAAGCAATCTGGCACCGCCGACCTGCCCGAGCCTGGCCTTGCGGACCCGCATGTCCTCGACCTCGCCCTCGACTGCGACCTTGAGGCCTGCCCCGCGACCAACACCATGCCGATCCTGCGGCTGGGCGCCGTGCACAACCCGGACGCCCAACACACGTTCACCATGGCCATGATCCACCTGCCCAGCCTGCAGGTCACCGCCTCGGAACAGAACTACAGCAGCGTCCGCACGTACGACGACGACTCCCGCACCGCCGTCGTCAACTATTCTTCCAACGGGTTCAGCGCGGACCTTGTGGTGGACGCCGATGGCATCGTGATCGATTACCCCGGGCTGGCGAAACGCCGCCGCAGCTGAAGCTTCCCGGCCCGCGTCGGGGCGGCGCGGACCGGGGCGAGGCGGCCAGGGGCGGGCGCATATGGCTGCTCAGCGGGACACACCCGCGCCGACGCGTAGGATGGTCTCGGGACCTCCAGCCCGCCCTTTTACCGTCCCCTTCTCCCGCCAGCCAAGGAAGCAGCAGCATGCCTGAAATGTTCGTTGACAAGTTCCGTTCCCTCGTGCCGAAGTACCTCGGCCGGAAATGGTCCGAAGAGGACGGCATCTCCTACGACGACCTCGAGGGGCTGCTCGGCGAGCACAAGTTCCAGGTCCCGCAGGCCCTGGTCGAGTTCTACCACGCACTCGGCGGCTGCGAGGACCTCATGGAGGCCCACGACTTCTTCTGGGACCCGGACGAGCTGGAGATCGAGGACGGCTACCTGCTGTTCCTCGACGAGATGGACGAAGAAGCCAACTGGGGCTTCCGCGAGGAGCACCTGACGGTGCCGGACCCCATCGTCTGGATCCGCACCAACACGAGCAACCAGGGCTGGCAGAGCGAGGATGCCACCTTCAGCGAGTTTGTCTTCGACATGTTCGACTGGGTCTTCAGCGACGAAGAAGACGACGACTAAGCCGGTCGCGGCATCCCCCTCGGCGGCCGGCGGAGCCGGAGTCCCGGGGTCCCTGGGCCCGGCAGTCGCCTCAGCGCCTCGCCCCCGGCGAACCGATCCGCACGGGTCTAGCGTCCTGACACAGCGCCGGAATCTGACAGATTATGGCGCGAACGTGCGGGTTTTTAGCAGCCTCCCCTTGCGCTGACCTGCGGTTTCATCGGACGCACCTGCAGAAAGCTTGCAGTTATCCGCCGCCCGTCTTGGGCGACTGACCCAACATGCCTTGTCAGCCGGGCTGGCGCGGCCAGCCGCAGGACGGGCACCGACCTCATCGGGCCGACATCGTCTGGTCTCTCCTCCACAGGCTGGTCGACCGGATTGTTGTCCCCACACCGGTCACCCGGGCAAGCGCACCAGCATTGTCCCGGGCATGGTGTGTGGCATGGAACTGGTTGCGCTGCTTCACTCGTTCGGGGATTCAGCGAGGGTCAAAGACCTGTTGGCGTCGGGCGCCTCGGAGCGCCAACTGCGCTCGGCCTTGGACGCGAAGGTGTTGTTTAGGCCGCGTCGGGGAATCGTCGCGTTGCCCGGGGCCAGACAAGATTTTCTGGCAGCGAGGATAGCTGGCGGGGTGCTCACCTGCACGTCTGCGGCGCTCCATCACGGGCTCTGGCAGCTCAGACCAGACGGGCACGTTCATCTTGCTTCGGTCCGGAACTGCCGCGAGCGGGAGGTCAGCCACGGGACTATATCTGTCCCTCCAATGCAGCGGCTGCCAGTAGCCGGACTGGTCGATGTCGTGATCCATGCGCTGCGCTGCCTGCCCGAGGATGACGCTCTGGTCATCGCTGAATCAGCCCTGAAGTCCGGCAACGTGGCACTGGAGGTGCTGAAGTTCCGCCTTCGAGGGCCACGGAACGGGACCGGCCGCCGGCGGCTTGAGCTCGCGGATGGACGTGCGGATTCGGCTCCCGAGGTCGTTGTCCGTGGAATGCTTCGGCGCGCGGGACTGGAGTTCAGGCACAGGGTCTGGGTGAAGGGCATCGGCGAAGTAGACTTCCTCGTTGATGGCTGGCTGATCATCGAGTTCGACGGCGCGGCCTTCCATATGGACCGCAAGTCATTCCGGCGGGACCTCCGCCGCAATAATGCTGGCGTGGTCCGCAGCTACGTCACACTGCGCTTCGTATATGAAGACGTGTTCGGAAACCCGGCGGGAATGCTCCGGGACATCCAGCAGGCGTTGCAGCGCCGCCCCAGGGGCGTGGCCTGAGTGCGACGGAAAAGAGCACCGTTTCAACGGCGTCCCGAATGAACGCGCAGGTCAGCGGATTGGGCGCCGGGATAAAGCGCGTCGGTTTCCGCCAAAGTCTGCGGCTTTCCGACGCCGTGCCGCCGCTGGGTGCGTCGGCGGCGGCTAGACGTCGCGGTCGACGACGGCTTCGGCGAATGCGGCCAGCGCGAACTTGACGGTGCTCTCCGGCAGCGGGTCCAGGGCGGCCTTGGCGGCGGCGGCCCATTCGCGGGCCGTGTCCCAGGACTGCTGGGTGACGGGGTGCTCGCGCAGGGCCTCGACGGCCTTGGCCAGGGCCTCGTCGGAGGTCAGGTCGGCGTCCACCAGTTCCAGCACGGCCGCGGCGGAAGCATCGCCGGCGGCTGCCGCCTTGCGGAGCAGCAGCACGGGCAGGGTGGGCACGCCCTCGCGCAGGTCGGTGCCCGGGGCCTTGCCGGACTTGGCTTTGAGGCCGGTCACGTCGATGACGTCGTCGGCCAATTGGAAGGCCACGCCAACGCGTTCGCCGTACTCGACCATCACATCGACCACGTCCTGGCCGGCGCCGGCAAACATGGCGCCGAGCTGGCCGGCGGTGGCAATCAGGGAACCGGTCTTGCCGCCGATGACGGACAGGTAGTGCTCCACCGGGTCCTCGCCGTCGCGCGGGCCCACGGTCTCCTGCAGCTGCCCCAGCACCAGGCGTTCGAAGGTTCGGGCCTGGATCAGCACGGCCTCCGGCCCCAGTTCCGACACCAGGATGGAGGCCCGGGCGAAGATCAGGTCGCCGGCGAGGATGGCCACCTGGTTGCCCCAGACCTCGTGGGCGGTGGGAGCACCGCGGCGGTAGGGCGCCGAGTCCATCACGTCGTCGTGATAGAGCGTGGCCAGATGCGTCAGCTCCACGACCACCGCGGCCTGCAGCACCTCGGCCACCGGCCCCTTGCCCAGCTGCGACGCCAGAATGGTCAGCAGCGGCCGGACGCGTTTGCCGCCGGCCTCCACCAGGTGCCGGCTGGTCGCGTCGGCGAGCGGGTCCGAATGCGCGATGGCCACCCGAAGCTGCTTCTCCACGCGCGCGAGGGCGGTGGAAACGGCCGGTCCGAGATCAGGATCCTGGGCCACGAGGCCGAAGCCTGCCGGGAGGTTCAGGCTTGAGGCGATGGCGGCAGTAGCCGTGTCCAGCTCCAGGGAATCCGGAACGTGGCCGGCAGGAGTCCAGCTCGGGTTTGCGTCAGTCACGGTTCAACACTAACTAATCGTCGGGACGGTTGGTCTGCGGTCAACGGTTGCGCCGCCGGTCTGGTTTGAGGCCTGCGGCGTAATTTTCTCCAGCAAATGAATAACTCTATCCTCAAAGCCCGCGCCGTTCGCGTCCGTCAGGTTGGCCAGCATGCGCACCACGAAGCGCATCAGCGGCGGGACGGGCATGCCGGTGCGCAGCGCCAGCTTCATGATCGCCGGCTGGCCGATCAGGCCGGCAAAGACCCGCCCGAGCGTGAAGTGGCTGCCCCACTGGCCCCGGATGATTTCCGGGTAGCGGGCCAGGACCTGCTCGTCCAGCTCTCCGGACCCCGACTGTGCGTCGATGATGAGCTCCGCCGCATACCGGGCCGACTCCATCGCGTAGGAGATGCCCTCGCCGTTGAACGGGCTGACCATGCCGCCGGCGTCGCCCAGCAGCAGCAGGCCCGGCGAGTAGTGCGGCGTGCGGTTGAAGCCCATCGGCAGCGCCGCGCCCCGCACCTGCCCCACTTGGTTCTCCTCCGTGAAGCCCCATTCCTCGGGCATCCCGGCGGTCCAGTCCCGCAGCACCTGCCGGTAGTCCAGCTTGCCGAAGGACTTCGACGAGTTCAGGATGCCGAGACCCACGTTGGACGTGCCGTCGCCGACGCCGAACACCCACCCGTAGCCGGGCAGCGGGTTCCCCTGGGCATCGGGCAGCTCCAGCCAGCCCTCCATCCAGTCATCTTGGTGCCGGGGGCTGGTGAAGTACGTGCGCACGGCCACGCCGAGCGGCCGGTCGTCCCGCTTTTCGATGCCGAGGCTCAGCGCGGTGCGGGCGGAGTTGCCGTCAGCGGCAAGAACGACGTCGGCAGTAAAGTCACGCGTGTCGCCCGTCTTCCGGCCGCGGTCGTCCAGGACGCTGGCACGCACTCCGGTGACCCGTCCGGCGTCGTCACGCAGCGCCTCGGACACCGAGTGCCGTTCCAGCACCCGGGCCCCGGCCGCGTCTGCATGCCGGGCCAGTTCCTCGTCGAAGCCAAGCCGGGTGCGAATCAGGCCGTAGTCCGGGAAGTCGGACAGCTCGGGCCAGGGCAGCTCCAGGCGGCGGCCGCCGGCGATCAGGCGCAGCCCGCGGTTGCGCCGCCAGCCGGCGGTTTCCTCGTGCGGCAGCCCCAGCAGCTGGATCTCGCGGACGGCGCGCGGCGTCAGCCCGTCGCCGCAGACCTTCTCGCGCGGGAAGGACGTCTTCTCCAGCACCGTCACTTCGATGCCGGCCTTGGCCAGATAGTAGGCAGCGGTCGACCCGGCAGGTCCTGCCCCGACAATCAGTACGGACACGTCAGCCGGCGGTCCTGGAACTCCGGCGGCGCAGCGCGGTTTGGGAGTCCGCGTTGGACG
Source organism: Arthrobacter sp. USHLN218 (assembly GCF_037144715.1). Lineage (NCBI taxonomy): Bacteria > Bacillati > Actinomycetota > Actinomycetes > Micrococcales > Micrococcaceae > Arthrobacter > Arthrobacter sp. USHLN218. Next base: position 210,682 of record NZ_JBBCYT010000002.1, on the reverse strand, counting down.
CGTCGGCGCGGCCCGGCTTTTCCGCGCGGTGGACGGCCACGATGCCGCCGCTGAGATTGCGGTAGGCGACGTTCTGCCAGCCCTCTTCCCTGATCCAGGCTGCGAGGCCGTGCTGGTCCGGCCACGCGCGGATGGACTCGGCCAGGTAGACGTAGGAGGCCGGGTTGGAGGAGATCTTGCTGGCAATCGCCGGCAGCGCCCGCATCAGGTACTCGGTGTAGATGGTCCGCCAGACCGGCAGGGCCGGCGAGGAGAACTCGGCGATCACCAGCCGCGCACCGGGCTTGGCCACCCGCAGCATCTCCCGCAGGGCCGCGCGCGGCTCGTTCACGTTGCGCAGGCCGAAGGAGATGGTCACGGCGTCGAAGGAGTTGTCCGCGAAGGGCAGGTTGGTGGCGTCGCCGGCGACGAAGTCGATGTCCGGACGGCGGCGTTTGCCCACCTCGAGCATGCCCAGGGAGAAGTCGCAGGCGACGACCTCGATCCCGGCGTCCGCGTACGGCTCGCTGGAAGTACCGGTCCCGGCGGCCAGGTCCAGGACCCGCTGGCCCGGCTTGGCGCCCACGGCATCGACCACCACGCGGCGCCAGCGGCGGGTCTGTCCCATGGATAGGACATCGTTGACCAGGTCGTATTTGGGGGCGACGTCGTCGAACATTGCGGCGACTTCGTCGGGGCGCTTCTCCAGGGATGCTCGGTTCACGGCTTCATTCTCTCAAAGTTTGCCCCGGCGGCCGAACCCGTGGTTCCGGCCCCGGGAGGCCGGTGGCGCTGCGGGTTCCGCCGAAGGGTACCCTTGAATCCATCATGACCTCCCTGCGCTCCGTCACCGTCGACCTCGGCGGGCTCTCCTCTTCCACCGGCATTCTGGATTACCTGGTGCGTGATGACGCGCACTGCTGGATCCGCCACGGGGCAGGGCTGGTGGCCTTCGGCGAGGCGGCCAGGTTCACGTCCTCCGGCCCGGAGCGGTTCAGCGACGCCGCCGAATGGTGGCAGGAGACCGCCCGGACGGCCGAGGTGGAAAACGTGCTCAGCGCTCCGGGCACGGGCCTGGTGGCCTTCGGCTCGTTTGCCTTCTCCAAGACGTCGGCCTACGAATCCCGGCTGATCGTTCCGCGCATCGTGGTGGGAGCCGACGAGTCCGGTTCCTGGCTGACCCTTATTACTAACGACGACGGGGCCGAGCCGACGGCCGACGCGGCCCGGGCCGAACTGGCCGGCTGGCTGGAGGAGGTCTCGCCCGAACACGGACCGGACGGCGCCGACACGCTGCATCCCGGACAGGTGTCCGAGGAGGCCTATATGGCGGCCGTCGCGGCCGGCGTCGAGCGCATTGCCGGCGGCGGCCTGACCAAACTGGTGCTTGCCCGCGACCTGGTGGCGGACCTGTCCTCCCCCATCGCCACCGCCCAGGTGCTCCGCGAACTGGCCGCGCGCTACCACGACTGCTGGACCTACAGCGTGGACGGGCTGATCGGTTCCACACCCGAGATGCTGATCAAGGTGGAGGACAACGTGGCGCGGGCGCGGGTGCTGGCGGGGACGCTGGACCGGGCCAACACGCACAAGATCGAGGGCGAGTCGGACGCGGCCTACGCCGAGCGGGTGCTGGCCGGCTCGGAGAAGCAGCAGCACGAACACGAGATCGCGATCGACTCGCTCACGCGCAAGCTCCAGCCCTATACCTCCGCCATGACCTCGCACAGCGAGCCGTTCGTGCTGGAACTGCCCAACGTCTGGCACCTGGCCTCCGACGTCTCGGCCGACCTCGCGCTCGACGGCGGCAGGACGCCGTCGTCCCTTAAACTCGCCGAGGCCGTGCATCCCACCGCCGCCGTGTGCGGCAGCCCCACGGAAGCCGCCGGGGACCTTATCCGCGAGCTCGAGCAGATGGACCGCGGCCCTTACGCCGGGCCGGTCGGCTGGACGGACGGTGCCGGCAACGGCGAGTGGGGCATCGCCCTGCGCGGGGCCGTCGTCGAGACCCCGACCCGTGTTCGGCTCTACGCGGGCTGCGGGATCGTGGAGGCCTCGACTCCCGAAGCGGAGCTGGCCGAGACGTGGGCGAAGTTCCGGCCGATGATCGAATCGCTCGGGCTCCGCCGCTGAGGCCGGGGCCCGGTTCCCTGACCCCGCCGCTGGTTACTCATAGGCAAAACCTGTAGCCTGTGGGGCAAGTCATAATGTGACGCTAGAATTACGTTTGTTTTGCCAGCTCTGCTAGATCGCTTCAAGTAAAGGATTGCCCACCATGCGGCTCACCATCTCCAAGTCCTCGCGGGTTGCTGTCCTATTGGCAGCCTCCGCCCTGGCCCTGACAGCCTGCGGCAGCGGCTCGTCCTCCGACGGCGGCAGCCAGGCCGCGGACAACCAGCTCGGGCTCGTGACTCCCGGAACCCTGACGGTCTGCTCGGACATTCCCTACCCGCCGTTCGAATTCGAGAAGGACGGCCAGTACACCGGCTTCGACATGGACATGGTGGGTGAAATCGCCAAGGGCCTCGACCTGGAGCTGAAGGTCCAGGACGTCGGCTTCGACGGCCTCCAGAGCGGCGTCGTGCTGAACGCCGGACAGTGCGACATGGGCGCCAGCGCCATCACCATCACCGAGGAGCGCAAGAAGAACCTGGCCTTCACCGAGCCCTACTACGACTCGCTGCAGTCGCTGCTCGTGCCGGCAGGCTCCGACATCAAGACCATCGAGGACCTCTCGGGCAAGTCCGTAGGCGTCCAGCAGGGCACCACCGGCGAGAAGTACACCCGCGAGAACGCGCCGTCCGACGCCGAGATCCGCGCCTACCCGTCCGACGGCGAGCTCTTCCCGGCGCTGCAGTCCGGCGGCGTCGACGCCGTGCTGCAGGACCTCCCGGTCAACCTTGGCCACCTGGAGAACGGCAAATACGAAGTGGTGCAGGAGTTCAAGACGGACGAAAAGTACGGCTTCGCCATGAAGAAGGAAGGCACCGAAGCCCTGCTCCAGGCCGTCGACGGCCAGCTGAAGGACCTGCGCGACAGCGGCAAGTACCAGGAAATCTACGACAAGTACTTCAAGCAGTAGCAGCCTCGGCTCCGCCCCGGACCACCAGCGTCCGGGGCGGAGCCCGTTCCCTGACCTTTGGAAGGCCACCTTGTGAAACCATCTGCCCGCCGGCGCCTCTTCCGCGGCGTGCTGTACGCCGTCTTCGTCATCGTCCTCGCCGCCGTGCTCTTCGCCGCGGACTGGGAGGCGATCCAGACCAACTTCTTCAACCCGCAGGTCGCGGCCGCTACCTTCCCCGACGTGATCGTTGTCGCGGCGAAGAACACGATCATCTACACGGCCATCGCGTTCGTCGGCGGCCTGATCCTGGGCCTCATCCTGGCCTTGATGAAACTCTCCCCCGTCGCACCGTACCGCTGGGTGGCCACGGGCTATGTGGAGCTCTTCCGCGGCCTGCCCGCGCTGCTGGTCATCTTCGGATTCGCCTTCGCCGTGCCGATCGCCTTCAATTGGCGGCCGCCGGGCGGCAGCGCCGGCGCGGGGCTGATCGCCCTGATCATCGTCTCCGGCGCGTACATCGCCGAGACCCTGCGTGCCGGCATCGAGGCTGTTCCCGCCGGCCAGCGCGAGGCCGCCCGGTCGCTGGGCATGAATCCGGCCTGGACCATGGTTTCCGTCGTGCTGCCGCAGGCCTTCCGCATCGTGACCCCGCCGCTGACCAACGAACTGGTCATCCTGATCAAGGACACCTCGTTGCTGTTCATCGCCGGCATGGCTCTGAACGAGCGGGAGCTCACCACCTTCGCACGCGACTCGGTCTCCCAGTCCGCCAACGCCACGCCGCTGGTGATCGCGGCGCTGATGTACCTGATCATCACCCTGCCGCTGACCCAGCTTGTCGCCAGGCTCGAACGACACAACAAGAGAGGCCGGTAAGCGATGGCCACCAATAGTCCGCTGCAGAAGGACCGTCCGGCGATCGAGGTCCGGAATCTCTGCAAGAACTTCGGTGACAACGAGGTCCTCAAGGGCATCGATTTCCACGTCGACCAGGGCGAGGTGGTCTGCGTGATCGGGCCCTCCGGCTCCGGAAAGTCCACCCTGCTCCGCTGCGTCAACCGGCTGGAGGAGCCCACCAGCGGCACGGTGCTGGTCGAGGGCGTGGACATCACGGACCCGGAGACGGACCTCGACAGGATCCGTACCCGGATCGGCATGGTCTTCCAGCAGTTCAACCTCTTCCCGCACCTGAGCGTGCTGCGGAACCTGACGCTGGCCCAGCAGCGGGCCAAGCGGCGCCCGAAGGCCGAGGCCGTCGAGATCGCGCGGAAGAACCTGGCCAAGGTCGGGCTGGCCAACCGCGAGGATGCCTATCCGTCCCAGCTTTCCGGCGGGCAGCAGCAGCGGGTGGCGATCGCCCGCGCCCTGTCCATGAACCCGGACATGATGCTCTTCGACGAACCCACCAGCGCCCTGGACCCCGAACTGGTCGGGGACGTGCTCGGCGTGATGCGCCAGCTCGCGGACGAGGGCATGACCATGATGGTGGTGACCCACGAGATGGGCTTCGCCCGCGAGGTCGGCGACCGCGTCGTCTTCATGGACGGCGGCGTCGTCGTGGAACAGGGCGACCCCAAGGACGTGCTCGGAAACCCGCAGCATGCCCGGACCCAGGCCTTCCTCTCCAAGGTCCTCTAGGCCCCGGGGGCCCTTTCCCGAGGCCTAGGCTCCCCTCCGGACCCGCGACTCCCCCCCTTTCGCTGCGTTGTGGAAATCCGCCGCCGTTTCAAACCGCCGGCAGATTTCCACAACGCAGCTTTTTTGACGCCGCGGCGCGGAGCAGGCGCGGCGCCGCCCGGACGATCAGGCCTGCTGCGGGACCAGCGGGGCGACGGCGGCGCCGACGGCGGCGGCGATCCGGGCGTGCAGGTCCCGGAGCCGGGAGCGGTCCGTCCGGATTTCCAGCAGGCTGCGCCCGGCAATGGGCTCCTGCAGCGTGGCATCCAGCCCGCTTTCATCCTCGACCAGGCGGTACCGCACGCCGTACGCGGTTGCCAGGGCCGCCAGGTCCACCCGGTGCGGCGTTCCGAAGAGGCGTTCGACGGCGGCGGTGTAGTTTGCCTCGAGCCCCACCTTCCCGTGTTCCAGCAGGGTGAAGATTCCGCCCCCGCCATCGTTGAGCACCACGATCTGCAGGGCCGGCTCCGCTTCCCCCGCGCCGAGGAAGAGGCCGCCGGGATCGTGCAGGAAGGTCAGGTCGCCCAGCAGCACCCGGGTGGGTTCCTGCGCCGCCAGCGCGACGCCGGTGGCGGTGGAGACCGTGCCGTCGATCCCGGCGAGCCCGCGGTTGGCGTGCACGAAGGCGGCCGGTTCCGCTGCGGCCGGGCCGAGAAGATCCACGTCGCGGATGGGGTTGGAAGAGCCGAGCACCAGCCTGCCTGCAGTATGGCGCCACACCGCCGCACCGACCCGCAGCCCGGTCAGCCCTGGTTCGGCGGCCAGCACCTGAGCCGCGGCCGCGGCTCCCGCGTCGCCCGCCTGCTGCCAGCGCTCCAGCCAGCCGTCAGGTCCCACGCCGGAGAAGAGGGACAGGTCGGAGGGTTCGTCGATGAGCCGCTCCCGGCGGCGCCCCGCGTCGAACCAGGCCACGGGCTCGGGCATGAAAAGCGCCGTCTGTACGTCCTCGCGGGCCAGCAGGGCGGCCACCGGCCGCGAAAGCGTCGGCCGCCCGAAGACCACCACCCGCTCCACCGCGGCTCCCAACTGGGCCAGCAGCATCCGGTAGACGCCCACGGCATTGGGTCCGAAGCGGGCGTTGGACGACGGCTCGGCCAGCAGCGGCAGCCGGTGCGCGCGGGCAAAGGCTTCCGCGTAGGCGCCGGCCCCGTGGCCGGCGACGACGACGGTGCGCCGCTCCTCGGCGGTTTCCACGGTCGGCACCGGCGCCCGCTTCGGCGCCTCCAAGGGTACGGGCGCCCTCAAGGGTTGGGACGCCGGGTCCCCGTCGACAGGAACAGCGCCGCTGCCCACCGCGACAGGCTCCCCCAGCCCCGCAGCCGGGCCGCCGCCGTCGTCAAGCAACGGCACCAGCGGATCCCGCAGCGCCAGATTAATGTGCACCGGCCCCACCGCTCCCTGGTGATGGTCCGGTCCGGCGGCCGCCGGGGCGCCCGGCGACGGCGTGGCCGCGAGGCTATGGATGTCCCTGGCACTGCCGGGCGCCGGGAGCGGAATGCCCTTGGCCGCCAGCAGGCCGACGGCCACCGGCTCGGCCGGGTCGGCACCGGCGGCGACGTCGACGGCATAGCGGACGTGGCCGCCGAAGATGCCGGGCTGCACCGTGGTCTGGTTGGCGCCGGTCCCACGCAGTTCCTCGGGACGGTCCGCGCTGAGCACCACGAGTTCGACGCCGGCGTGGTTGGCTTCCATCACCGCCGGCAGCAGCTCGCCCACGGCCGTGCCGGAGGTCGTCACCACCGGGACCGGCCGCAGCGAGCCGAGCGAGAGCCCGAGCGCGGTGAATCCCGCCGCCCGCTCGTCGATGCGCACGTGCAGCCGCAGTTCGCCGCGCGCCTCCGCCTCGGCCAGCGCGTAGGCCAGCGGGGCGCTGCGTGATCCGGGGGCGACGACGACGTCCCGCACCCCGCCCTCGAGCAGGGCGCGGACGGCGGAACGGGCGGCATCGATGGCATTGAGCGCGGCAGTCACGGTTCCATCCTAGGCAGACGGCCCCGGCGGGTCCGCCCGAGGCCCGGCCGCCAGCACGCAGCCAAGCACGAAGGCCGCGCCCACCCATCGGTGGACGCGGCCTTCGCGGCGAAGCACGGCGGCCGGAACCCCGGACGGGGCCGGCCGCCGTCGCGGGCTAGAATCCGGTCTTGCCCTTGTACATCTGGATCACGGACGGGCGGGGCAGGCCGCCCTTGCCCGACGGCGTGCCGGCCGGCAGGTAGTCCGGGAACAGCGAGTGCTGCTTGTCCCAGGAGCCGTCCTCGCCCGGGTGCTGGACGGCCACAAAGACCATCCCGTCCTGGTCGTGGATGAGCGGGCCGCAGGTCTCGGCCTCGGTCGGCACGGCCATGAACTGCTCCACCTTGCCGCGCTCCGGTCCTTCCAGCGTGACGCGGTACAGGGCGTCGTTGCGCTGGATGGTGCCCGGCTGGCCGTCGGTGGAAACCCACAGGTTGCCGACGGAGTCGAAGGCCACGTTGTCCGGGCAGGAGATCGGCTGGACCTTGTCCGCCGGGTAGCCGCCGAAGTAGACGCTTTCGTCCGCCGCCGGGTCGCCGGCCACGAGGAGGAGGTTCCAGGTGAACCCGGTCGAGGCCTGGTCGCCCGTCTCGGACAGCTCGACGATGTGGCCGTGCTTGTTGTTCGCCCGCGGATTGGCTTCGTCGGCCTGGGCCGCGGTGCGCTTGGTGTTGTTGGTGCAGGCCACGTAGACCTTGCCCGACACCGGGTTGACCTCGACGTCCTCCGGGCGGTCCATCTTGGTGGCGCCCATCTTGTCCGCGGCGAGGCGGGTGTAGACGAGGACCTGGTCGATGGACATGTCCGGTACCAGGGACTTGCCGTCCTTGGTCAGCTGGATCCAGTGTCCGGTGCCGTCGAAGGCGCCGTCGGACGGCAGCACGCCGGCGCCGTCGATCTGGTTGGCCGGCGAGTTGCCGGTGAAGCTGGCCACGAAGAGGTCGCCCTCGGTCAGCAGGGTCATGTTGTGCTTCTTGTCGCCCTCGACGTACTTGCCCTTGGAGACGAACTTGTACAGGTAGTCGAAGCGCTCGTCGTCGCCGGAGTAGGACACCACGTGGCCGGACTTGGCAATGGTGACATTGGCGCCCTCGTGCTTGAAACGTCCCAGCGCGGTGTGCTTCCGCGGCGTGGAGGTCGGGTCGAAGGGGTCGACCTCCACGATCCAGCCGAACCGGTTGTCCTCGTTCTTGCCTTCCGGCAGGTCGGTGTCGAGGCGGGTCTCCTCGAGGTGCCAGCCGCGGCCCGGGTTGGGATCGGTCAGGCCGTAGCGGCGCTGCTCAGCGGTCGGGTTGGAGACCTTGAAGTACTGGTTGAAGTTCTCTTCGCCGGAGAGGATGGTGCCCCACGGGGTGGTGCCGCCGGCGCAGTTGTTCTGCGTCCCGAGCACCTTGCGTCCGGTCGGGTCCGCCTTGGTCTTCAGCAGGCTGGAGCCGGCGGCCGGGCCGGTGAGTTCGTACTCGGTGTCGAGCAGGAAGCGGCGGTTCAGCTTGGCTCCGCGCACGTATTCCCAGGGCTGCCCCTTGCCCTTGCGGCGCAGTTCGACGACGCTCAGGCCGTGGGCGGCCATGGCGGTGCGGCGCACGTCCGAGGCCGACATGGTCGCCGGGAACATGATCGCTTCGTTGGTGTACTCGTGGTTGGAGAACAGCACCGCGCGCTTGCCGTTAGTGCCCGGGATCTCGAGGATGTCCAGGTAGTCGTTGTTGTAACCGAACTGGCCGGCCTGGGATTCCGGGCTCTGGTTCTCCGGATCGAACTCGGCGGAGTCGGCGAACAGCGGGTCGCCCCAGCGGATGACCGGCTTCCAGTTGTACCCCTTGGGCACCGTGACGTTGTCCACGGTCGCCTCGACGCCGTCGATGCCCGTGAACTTCAGCTTGCTGCCGGCTCCGGAGGCCACCTTGGCGGCCGGGGACAGGCCCGCGGCGGAGGTTGCGTTGGCCGCCGCGCTTCCGCCGAAGACCAGGGCGAGCACGCCCGCGCTGCTGACACCGAGCATGTTGCGGCGCGAGAACTCGGCGGACACGACATCCCGGAAATAGTTGTTGGCGGAGGTGTTGCAGACACCCTGCGCACAGGCGTTGCCGCATTTGAGCGCGCAGGTCACAGCGCTGCGCTTGCCCGAAACATGTCCCAGCATGGGCAGCAGACGCTTCTTGAGATCAGACACTTCAGGAGGCCTTCCAGATTTGAACGGTTAAGCAACGCCTCCCAAGTTCCCAGCCGAATCCGACCTTGAAGCCGAGTACAGGTGAACGCGGGGCAAACAACTCACGACGCCGGAGCGAACCTTATCGGTGCAGGGTTGCCAAACGCCGGTAGGTGCGGGACAGCCTCCCGGCCCACCATTCCTCCCTGTCCGGAGCGGCCCGGTACCGCCCGAGCAGTTCCGGATCCGCGGCCGCCGCGCGCACCGGCAGGGACCCGTCCACCGGGACCATCCGGTCCCGGACCACGTCACCGTCCATCAGGGCCACCGTGCCCAGGCCGCACGCGTACGGCAGATCCGGCAGGGCCGCCGCGAGCGCCACTCCGGCGCTGATCCCGACCGACGAGTCCAGCGCGGAGCTCACGACCGCGGGCAGGCCGGCCTCTGCGACGATCTTCAGGGCCCGCCGCACCCCGCCGAGCGGCTGGACCTTCACCACGATCAGGTCCGCGGCATCCTGGCGCGCCACCAGCAGCGGATCGGATTCCTTGCGCACGCTTTCGTCGGCTGCCACCGGCACCGCGATGCCCCTGCGGCGCAGTTCCTGCCGTACCCGGCGCAGGCCCGCGATGTCCGGCGCGGGCTGCTCCGCGTACTGCAGCCCGAAGGGGGCGAGCCGGGACAGGATATCGACGGCGGTGTCCGGGTCCCAGCCGCCGTTGGCGTCGACCCGCAGCGCCGCGTCCGGCAGCACGTCGCGGACCGCCGCCACCCGGGCCACGTCCTCGTCCGCGGTCTGGCCGGCCTCCGCCACCTTGACCTTCACGGTCCGCGGGCCGTCGTAGCGGGCGAGCACGGACGGCACGTCCTCGGGGCCCACGGCCGGCACCGTGGCATTGACCGGCACGCTCGTGCGCAGCGGCGGGGGGAAACCTTGCCACCCCGCCTCGATGGCCGCACCGAGCCACGAAGCCGCTTCGGCGTCGTCGTACTCCAGGAACGGTGAGAATTCCGCCCAGCCCGCGGGCCCCTCGAAGAGCATGAGCTCACGCTCCAGCACCCCGCGGAACTTGACCCGCATGGGCAGCGAGACCACGCGCGCCGCCGCCTGGAGCTCCTCGAGCGGAGGCAGCGGAAAACCGGTCTCGGGCTGGGGCGTCGTCACGGCTCCACTGTACGCCGTGCGCCTCCCTGCCCCGGCCATGGCCTCCCGTAGGGCCGCCGCCCCCGGTGCGGAATGGGCCTTCGCCCAGCTTGGTGTGGCACCCTTGAGTCGATGAACAATCGGCAGAAGCAGCAAACCCGGCCCGCTCTACGCCGCCGTCCGGGGCACAGTCCGTACCTGTTCTGGCTCGGCGCCGGCCTGTGCGCGGCTGCCTTCGCCTTCAACTACTACGCCCTGGTCCGGACCACCACCGGTCAGTTCGCCGACGAGTCCGCGTGGGCCGAAGCCGAAGCCGGCTGGAGCTTCGGACGGGGCGTCTTCCTCGACTTCCTGGACCTGCTGCCCGACGTGTCGGCGGTGGTCGCGGCCGTGGTGCTGGTCATCGTCGCGCTGGTGCGGCGCCGGTGGAAGGCCGCCGGAATCGCGGTCGGGGTAGTCCTCGCCTCGGCGGCAACAACGTGGATCCTCAAGAACCTCGTCCTCGACCGCCCCGACCGCGGCGTGCCCACGCTGGAGCACAACTCCCTGCCGTCGGGCCACACCACCATCGCCGCCGCGGCGGCGCTGGCCGTGTTCCTGGTGGTCTCGCCGCGCTGGCGGCCGTTCGCGGCCGCGGCCGGCGGGGCCTACGCGGTGCTCGCGGGAGCGGCCACGCTGATCAACGGCTGGCACCGGCCGTCCGACGTGGTGGCCGCGTTCCTGGTCGCGGGCTTCTGGGCGCTGCTGGCCGGGCCCGCGGTCCTGCGCTCGGGCGATACCTGGAACGATTTCCGGGGCTACGGCAGCCACTGGTCCTCGTCCCCGGTCTGGCCGCGGCTGTGCTGGCTGCTCGCGCTGCTGGGCCTGGCCCTGGCCGCCGGCCTGTACTGGATTGTCCAGCAGGTGGGCGCCGCTCCGGTCCCCGGGTCGGGGCGGCTGCCGCTGTTCTTCTGGGCCGGCATGGCACTGATCCTCGGCTGCGGCATGCTGATGAGCGCGCTGCTCACCTGGCTGTTCAGCTCGCAGACCCGGCGGCGCTGACCCCGGTACCCGGGGCTGCTCCCCGGGCACCGGGCGCGGCGTCCCCCTGCTCCTAGCGCGGCGGCGTCTGCAGCCGCTTCAGCAGGGCCCGGGACTGCAACGGCCCGTAGGGCAGAATCGGAATCGCCTTGGTGGAATCCCCCGGCGTCTCGCGGCTGGCCTGTTCCGCCTGCCGCACGGCCATGTTCATCGTCTCCCACATGCTCCGCACGAAGGCGTCGGACACGGTCTGGCCGTGCCCCGGTACCAGCACGTCGTACTCGTGGCGCAGGCTGGACACCCGCCGCAGCGTTTCCACCCAGTCGCGCGGGTAGGAGTCCTCGAAGGCGGGCGGCGCGCCCTGCTCCACCAGGTCGCCCGCGAACAGGGTGGACGGCGTACCCACCAGCAGATCGCCGTCCGTGTGGCCGCGGCCCAGGTAGAACAGCTTGACCGGCATGTCCCCCAGGTTGACCGTCAGTTCCTGGTCCACCGGCTTGGTGGGGACCTTGATTCCGGTGTGCGGGCCGTTCCCGGCCGCCATCTCGGGCTCCGTGTCCGCCACCAGCTCGCGCTGGAGCTTCGCTGTCTCGGCCATGTCGTGGGCGCAGTTGCGCTGCGCGTAGAACTCGTGGACACCGTTGTCCGCGAAGTAGGCGTTGCCGAAAATATGGTCGAAGTGCGAGTGCGTATTGGCCACGACCAGCGGCAGCTTGGTCAGCGAGCGCACGGTCCGGTAGATGAGGCTGGCCTGGCGCGGACCGGCGCCGGTGTCAATCACCATGGCCTTGGTCCGCCCCACCACCAGGCCCGAGTTCAGCGAGTAGTTCCCGGTGCGGATGACATAGTTCCCTGGTGCGACCTGGACGTACTCGGCCATGTCCTTGGTCTGCACGGTTTCGCTCATGCTTCGCGGTACCTCCGTTGGCGCCATTCCTGAGGCCGCCTCGGCGCGGCCTTCCCCCTAACCGTACCCGGCCCCGGCGGCGGCCACCGCTCCGCCCTGCGCTGCAAGCCGGCAGCGTCGCGGTTTTCAGCCAGCCGCCATCCAGCCGCCCATCAGTCCCATATGTAGCCTTCGTGGATCTGGCCGAACGGGACGCGTTCGTCCACCACGGCCTGGACGTGCTGTGAGCCCGCCCCGCGGACCAGGACGCCGTGGTCGCCCTCGGCCGCGGACTCCATGAACACGGGACGCAGCGCGTCCGCTTCGGCCGGGCTCAGCTTGGCCAGGTAGCTCTGGTAGGCCTCTGGAAGAGCTTTCATGGCACAAGGGTAGACCTGCGGCCGCGGGCGGTACAGGGCCGGTGGGCCGCCCGCAGCCGCAGGTCCCGCTACAGTTCGGCGAGGATGCCGGCAGGGTTCTCGATCGCGTCCGCCACGAACCGCAGGAAGCCGCCGGCGGTGGCGCCGTCGCAGACCCGGTGGTCGAAGGACAGCGTCAGCTCGGTGACGCTGCGGACGGCGAGCACGCCATCCACCACCCACGGCCGCTCGATGATCCGGCCCAGGCCCAGGATGGCCACCTCCGGGTAGTTGATGATGGCGGCGCTGCCGTCCACCCCGAACACGCCGTAGTTGTTCAGCGTGAAGGTTCCGCGCGTCAGCTCCTGGGGCGTCGCCTTCCCGGAACGTACGACGGCGGTGAGCCGGCGGATCTCCGCGTCCAGTGAGCGGGCGCTGAGCTTTCCGGCGTCGCGGACGCTCGGCACCATCAGGCCGCGGTCGGTCTGGGCCGCGAAGCCGAGGTTGATGCCGTCGAAGCGCACGATGTCTTCGCCGTCGATGCGCGAATTCAGCTCCGGGTACTTGCGCAGCCCGGCCGTGACGAACCGGCCGATGAAGGCGAGCAGGCCCGGGGTGCCGTCCGGATCCTTCCGCTTCAGGGCCGCGCGCAGCTCGAGCAGCGCGGTCGCGTCGACGTCCACCCACACGGTGGCCTCGGGAATTTCGCGCCGGCTGCGCGCCATGGCGGACGCGACGGTCTTCCGCACGCCGCGCATCGGGGTGCGCTCGGCGATGGCCAGCCCGCTCCGGGTGTCCAGCTCCGGCGCTCCGGCCGCGGTCTCCGGGACCTGCGCCGCCGGGTAGCCCGGCGCTGCTGCGCCGCCGGGCCGCGCGAGTCCGCCGGCCAGCGCGGCCTCGACGTCCCTGCGCAGCACCAGCCCGCCCGCCCCGGAACCGTCGATGTCCGCCAGCCGGAGGCCCGCGTCCCGCGCCAGCTTGCGGACCAGCGGCGAGATCACCAGCGGAGCCTGCCCAAGTGCCGCCGGCCGTTCCGCAAGCCCGGCCGGTGCCGAAACCGCGGCCCGGGCCCCGGGCTCGGGGGCAACGGAGCCGGCGTTGCTTGCCCCGCCGGGCGCGGCGCCCGGCAAGCCCGCAGCCTCCCGGCGGGCAGCGCCGGGAGTCCCCGCGCGCGGCCGCCGGGTCCGCTTCGCCGGGCCGTACCCGCCGCGCGTCCCGTAGCCGATCAGCACGTTTCCGGAGCCGCTCTCGGCGGCCGCCTCGGGGGCGGGCCCGGCCGCGGCCGCCGGCTCCGCGCCGGCCCGCTCTTCCTGGCGGTACGCCACGGCCGCGGGATGCTCACCGGCAGGCCCCTGGCTACGTCGGTCGCCGGCCTCGACGGAGATCAGCGGCTTGCCGACGTCGATAGTGTCCCCGGCCTTTCCGTGCAGTTCGGCCACGGTCCCGGCGAACGGGCTGGGCACCTCCACCATGGACTTGGCGGTTTCCACTTCCGCGATGGGCTGGTCCACCCTGATCTCGTCGCCGACGCCGACCAGCCAGTTGACCAGTTCGGCCTCGGTCAGGCCTTCGCCGAGATCGGGCAGCATGAATGTCTGTCGGGCCATGGTCACGCGTCCTCCCACTGGAGTGCATCGACGGCGTCGAGGATCCGGTCCACGCTGGGCAGGTAGAAATGCTCCAGCTTCGGCGCGGGATACGGAATGTCGAAGCCGGTGACCCGCAGGACGGGCGCGGCGAGTGAGTGGAAGCAGCGTTCCTGCACGCGCGCGACGATTTCCGAGGCCACCGAGGCGAACCCGGGGGCTTCGGCGATGACGACGGCGCGGCCGGTCTTCCGCACGGACGCGGACACGGTCTCGTCATCGAACGGCACGATGGAGCGCACGTCGACCACCTCGAGCGAGCGGCCCTCCTCGGCGGCAGCGGCCGCCGCATTGAGCGCGGTGGCGACGGACGGGCCGTAGGTGATCAGCGTTGCGTCCGTCCCCTCGCGGGCCACCACGGCCCGCCCGAAGGAGCCGGCCGTGGACCGCAGCGCCTCGAGCTCAAGGTCCTCCTTGGACCAGTACAGCTTCTTCGGCTCCAGGAACACCACCGGGTCCGGATGGCGGATCGCCTCGCGCAGCATCGTGTAGGCGTCCGGCACCGTCGCCGGTGACACCACGGTCAGGCCCGGGGTATGGGCGTAGTAGGACTCCGACGAGTCGCAGTGGTGCTCCACGCCGCCGATCCCGCCGGCGTAGGGAATCCGGATGACGAGCGGCAGCTTGACCTTGCCGCACGTCCGGTTGGGCATCTTGGCCACGTGCGAGACCACCTGCTCGAAAGCCGGGTAGGCGAACGCGTCGAACTGCATCTCCACCACGGGCCGCAGGCCGTTCATCGCCATGCCGACGGCCATCCCCATGATGCCGGATTCCGCCAGCGGCGTGTCGAAGCAGCGCTCCTCGCCGAAGCGCGCCGTCAGGCCGTCCGTGATGCGGAAGACGCCGCCCAGCGCGCCCACGTCTTCGCCGAAAACGACGACGGTGGGGTCGGCTTCCATTTCATCGGCCAGGGCGGTGTTCAGCGCCTTGGCGAACGTCAGTGTCGTGCCCATCCGGCTACGCCCCGCTTCCGGGCGCCGCGGGCTCGTCGCGGGAAAGCTCCTCGCGCAGCTTGGCCGCCTGTTCGCGCAGCTGGCTGGTCTGTTCGGTGAAGACGTGGCGGAACAGGTCTTCGGGGTCCACCTGGGTTTCGGCGTTCAGCCCGTCGCGCAGCGCCGTGGCGACGCGCTCGGCCTGGCCCGCGATGTCCTCCTCGGCCGCGTCGTCGAGCAGCTTCAGCTCCGCAAGATAGGTCCGCATCCGCTGCAGCGGGTCCCTGGGCACCCACTGCGCGACTTCGTCCTCCGTGCGGTAGCGCGTCGCGTCGTCGGCGTTGGTGTGCGACTGCATCCGGTAGGTGTGGGCCTCCACCAGGGCCGGGCCGCCGCCGTCGCGCGCCCGGTCCACGGCCTTGCCGAGGACGGCCAGCAGGGCGGCGAGGTCGTTGCCGTCGACACGCTCCCCGGGCATCCCGTAGCCGATTGCCTTGTGGGCCAGCGACGGGGCGACGCTCTGCCGGCTCAGCGGCACGGAGATGGCGTACTGGTTGTTCTGCACGAAGAAGACCACAGGCAGGTGGAAGACCGCGGCGAAGTTCAGCGCCTCGTGGAAGTCCCCCTCGCTGGTGGCGCCGTCGCCGCACATGGCCAGGACCACCGTGTTCTCGCCCTTGAGTTTGGCCGCGTGGGCGACGCCGACGGCATGCAGCAGCTGGGTGGCCAGCGGAGTGGCCTGGATGGAAACGTTGTGCTCGTAGGGGTCGTACCCGCTGTGCCAGTCGCCGCGCAGGAGGGTCAGGGCCTGGATCGGGTCCACGCCGCGGGCCAGCACGGCCACGGTGTCCCGGTAGGTCGGGAACAGCCAGTCGCCGGCTCCGAGGCAGAGGGCTGCGGCGACCTGGCAGGCCTCCTGCCCGTGCGAGGAGGGGTATACCGCCATGCGGCCCTGCCGGACCAGGGCATTGGCCTGGTCATTCACGCGCCGCCCGACCACCAGCTCGCGGTAGGCCGACAGGAGGGCGCCGCCGTCCGGCAGCGGGTAGGTGTCGTTGTGGACGTGGCGGCCTTCGGGATCCACCAGCCGGACCGGCTCGGCCGAGGGCAGCATGTAGGACTCGACGGCACGCCGGGCGTCGAGGTCCGCGCCGCCCGAAGGTTCCTGCATGGAGCCGTGCCACGGACTTCCCGTTGAAATGGTCATGGGCATCTCCTCTGCCGAGTCGTTCTGGTGTGGAAACTGTGTGGCTTCAGTATGCGATTCGGTGACTTTTCGTATCCACTTTGCTGGGAAACAGTGGAAGAAGCTGTCCTAGCTCCGTATTCTGGAAGACGAATTGCCATTGTGAACTGGATTACTTATCGAGGTGTAGACGAATGCCAGAGTCCTCTCCCGGCGCCAAGCTGGATGACATCGACCGCCGGATCCTGGCCGAACTGACCAGGGACGGCAGGCTCTCGGTCACGGCGGTCGCGGAGAACGTGCACATCTCGCGGGCGCACGCCTACTCTCGCATCGCGCGGCTGACCGAAGCGGGGGTGCTCACCAAGTTCACGGCGCTGGTGGATCCGATCAAGGCCGGCCTGAAGGCGTCGGCCTACGTAACGCTGAAACTGCGCCAGCACTCCTGGCGGGAGCTGAAGGAGGCCCTGCGGGCCATCCCGGAGGTGCACCACATAGCCCTGGTGGGCGGCAACTTCGATGTCATCCTGCTGGTGCGCGCCGTGGACAACGTGGACCTTCGCCGTGTCATCTTCGACCAGATCCAGTCCATGCCCGGCATCCTGGACACCCAGACCTTCCTCGTGTTCGAGGACCTCGATACCAGATGACCGCCTGGTAGCCTCAGGCAGGGCACTGGCCGCCAGATAGCCGCAGGCCGGAAAATTGAAACGCCGCCGGGCGTGGACCGGCGGCGTTTCGGTTTCGGCTCCCCCGCGACAGCACCTGCTGGAGGCGGAACGGCATGGCGCTTTCCGCCTTCCCCCATGAGGCCTCAGGTACTGCGTGGACTACCGATATTCAGTTAGCGGGCCGGCCCGACCCGGCATATGCACCGGGTCCGCAAATTTGTTGAATCGATTCTGCGCCGGACCCACGGGGCTGTCAATAGCCTGGTGAACGGTTCAATGCGAGGGGGCGGAATTCCCGCGGAACACCGGCTTGCGCTTCTCCTGGAAGGCCTTGAACCCTTCGGAGTAGTCCTCGCTCTTGCAGAGCCGCCCCTGGGCGGCGTTCTCTTCCTCCACCGACGCCCACAGTCCCAGGCGCTGGTCCCGGATGGCCGCGACGAGTTCCTTCGAGGCGGCGAATGCCCCGGTGGCACCTTCGGCCACCTTCGCCACCGTCGCCCTCGTGTGCTCGAGCAGGTCCCCGGCCGGGAGGGCCCGGCTGAACAGGCCCGAGGCCACCGCTTCCGAGCCGCTCATCAGCTCGGCCGTGTAAATCAGGTCGAGGGTGCGGTGTGCCCCCAGCCGTTCGGTGAAGAGCCAGTGCCCGCCCGAGTCCAGCGTGGCGCCCAGGTTGGCGAACGGCGATCCGATCTTTGCGTTGTCCGCCACGTACACCACGTCCGTGGCAATCAGCAGGCCCAGCCCGACGCCGAGGCAGGCACCCTGCGCGGCGGCGAAGGTGGGCGCCGGGAATGCGGACATCTTCCTCAGCAGGGGCGTCACGAGGTCGCCGAGGTATCCGTAGGCGTCGTCCGTCTCAGGAATGACGGCGGAGATGTCGCGGCCGGCACAGAAACCGCGGCCTTCGCCGCGCAGCAGGAGCGCCCGGACGCGGCCCTGGGCTGCGGCGGCAGCCGCCTCGTCGTACGCCTCCCCCAGCTCGGCCAGCGCGTCTTCGTTGAGCGCGTTCATCTTCTGCGGCGCGTTGAGCACCACCTCGGCTACGTTGTTCTCGATCGAGAGCTCGATCATGCCCATGCTGTTCTCCTTTGCAGGCGGCGGCCTATCAGGCGTCGTAGTCGACCGTCAGTTCGTCGCTGGTGGGTCGGGTCTGGCAGGTCAGGACGTAGCCGCGCTCGATCTCTTCGGGTTCCAGGGCGTAGTTCTCTTCCATCTCGAACGTTCCGGAAACCACCTTGGCCCGGCAGGTGCCGCAGACGCCGCCGGCACAGGCGAAGGGCACGTCGGGGCGGACCCGGAGCGCCGCGTTCAGCACGGACTCGCGGGCGTGCTTGGGGCTGGCCACCTTGCCGGAGAGCCCGTCCAGGCGGAAGTTGATTTCGAAGTTGTCCGCGTTCGGATCCACCTCGACCGGGCGGCCGATGTTGCCCTGCGGCTTGGTCGGCTCGCCGGTGGTGAAGAGTTCGAAGCGGATCTTCTCCGCGGGAACGCCGCGGGCCGCGAGGGTGTCGCGGCAGAGCTGGACCAGCTCGAACGGGCCGCAGAGGAACCATTCGTCCACGTCGTCGGTGCGCAGCACGTTGTCGAAGAGGCTGGTGAGCTTCTCCGCGTCGATGCGTCCGGACAGCAGCGGCGAGATGCGCTGCTCACGGGAGAGGACGTGGTGCAGCGCGAAGCGGGACGGGTACTTGTCCTTCAGGTCCGCCAGCTCCTCGACGAACATGACGTCCATGGCAGCCTTATTGGCGTAGACCAGGTCGAATCGGACCGAGGGATCGGCGGCCAGCACCGTCCGGGCGATGGAGATGACCGGAGTGATGCCCGATCCGGCCGCGAAGGCAACGAAGACATTCTCGGCGGCGGTATCGATGTTCTCCGGATGGTTCATCTCCGTCATCGTGTGCTTGGAGATGAACGCACCGGCGGGGCTCATGACGTCCAGGACGTCGCCGGCCTTCAGATTGTCGTTGGCCCAGTTGGAGAACAGGCCGCCGATGTCGCGCTTGATGGCCACGCGGATCTCGCCCGGCTTCGGCTCGGCGCAGATCGAGTAGCTGCGGCGGACCTCCTGGCCCTCCATCTGCGTCCGCAGCGCCACGTACTGGCCCGGCACGTAGTCGTACTGGCCGTGCAGCTCGCCCGGGACGGCGAAGGTGACCTCGATGGCCTCGTCGGTGAGGCGGCGGACCTCGGCGACCGCCAGCGGGTGGAAGGTGCCGCGGCGCTTGCCGGTGTCGGCGCCGTCGGCCTGGTTCCGGGCCGCGTCGGCCTCGGGAATGGAAGTAGTCATCTAGAGCACCTTGAAGTAATCGAAGGGTTCCTTGCACTCATTGCATTGGTAGAGCGCCTTGCAGGAGGTCGACCCGAAGCGGGTCAGTTCTCGGGTATTCAGCGAGTTGCAGCGCGGGCACTTCACGCTCAGGCCCAGGCTGATGGGGCCGGTCCGCACCCCGGCCAGGCCGGTGGGCGGCGCGATGCCGTACTCGTTGAGCTTGGCCTTGCCCTCGGCCGTCATCCAGTCCGTGGTCCAGGCCGGTGCCAGCACCAGCTTGACCCGAACGTCGCCGTAGCCGTTCGCCGCGAGGGCCGCCACGACGTCGTCCCTGATGGCATCCATCGCGGGGCACCCCGAGTAGGTGGGCGTGATGGTGACCTCGACCGCCGGGTTGCCGGCGCCGTCGTACTCCCCCTCGACGGTGCGGACGCTGCGGAGGATACCGAGTTCCGCGATGTTGATGACCGGGATTTCCGGGTCGCACACCGTGGTGGCAATGTCCCAGGCCTTGGCGGCCTCGGCGTCGGCCGGGCGGACTGCAGTGTTCGTGGACATGGCGGTTACCAGGTAGCGCCCGGATGTTCGCGGGCCAGCACCTGCATCTCGGCGAGCAAATAGCCCAGGTGTTCGCTGTGCCGGCGCCGGGACTTGTCCGTCATGGCATTGGGCAGCTGCGGCACTTCAAGGCCGGCCTCGGCGAGCACCGCGGCGATGTAGGCGTCGAAGGGTTCGCGCAGTTCCGAGGGACGGACCGCAACGCCATCAAGCCGTTCGATCAGCTCGTCGTCCTGGAACAGCTGGTCGACGTACGGCCAGACCGAGACCAGGCCGGCCGTGATGCGGCGGTTCGATTCCTCCGTCCCGTCGCCGAGCCGCAGGGTCCACTGCCTGGCGTGGTCGCGGTGGTAATCCACTTCCTTCAGCGCCTTGGCCGCGATGGCCGCCAGCGTGGCATCCCTGGAGCCGACCAGGCGCGAGTAGAGCTCGCGCTGGTAGACGGAGACGACCAGCTGGCGGGCGATGGTCTTGCCGAAGTCGCCGTTGGGCTGTTCGACCAGGTAGCTGGAGCGGAAGCCGTCCTCGCCGCGGAAGTAGGCCAGGTCGTCTTCGCTCTTGCCCCAGGCCGCGCCGGCATAGGTCAGGAAGGACCGGGCATGGCCGATCTGGTCCAGCGCGATGTTGCCCAGCGCGATGTCCTCTTCCAGCTCCGGGGCCCGGGAGATCCACCAGCCGAGCCGCTGCGCGAGGATGAGGGCGTCGTCGCCGAGGCGCAGGGCGTATTCGGCCACATCCTCGCCGACCTCCAGGCCCTGCGCCACCTGGGCGGCGACATCCTCGGGACGGAAGGCGTTGCCCGGGGTGATCCGGGTTGCGCTTTCTCCGCTCACAGGTGCTTCACCCCTTCGCTCTTGGTGTAGTACGTCGCGTGCCGGTAGTCCTTGCCCTTGGGGGACTCGAAGAACTCATCCTTGGCGTCCGGGTCGCTGGCCACAATGGCCGACGCCGGGACCACCCAGAGCGAGACGCCTTCGTTCCGCCGGGTGTACAGGTCGCGGGCATTGCGCACGGCCATCTCGGCGTCGGGCGCGTGCAGGGATCCTGCGTGGACGTGGGAGAGCCCGCGGGAGGAGCGGACGAAGACTTCCCACAGCGGCCAGGCCTGCTTGCCATGGCCTTCCGCAGCGGGCGTCTCCACCGTCTCGACCGGCTTGGCCATTGCTGTCTGGTCTCCTGTTGCCATCTAGGCCACCTGTGCTTTCTGTGCCTTCTTCTCGGCGTAGGCTGCGGCGGCTTCGCGCACCCACGCACCGTTCTCATGTGCTTCGCGGCGGCGTTCCATCCGCTGCGCGTTGCAGGGACCGCGGCCGGCGAGCACTTCGTAGAATTCGTCCCAGTTGAGCTCGCCGTGTTCCCACAGGCCGGTCTCTTCGTTGTAGCGGATCTTGTCGTCCGGCAGCGTCAGGCCCAGGACCTTGACCTGCTCCTGGATCATGCCGACGAACCGCGAGCGCAGCTCGTCGTTGGAGAAGCGCTTGATGTTCCACGCCATCGACTGCTGCGAGTTGGGCGAATCGGTATCCGTCGGGCCGAACATCATCAGCGCCGGCGCATAGAAGCGGTTGACCGCGTCCTGGGCCATCTGCTTCTGGGCAGGGGTGCCGTTGGCCAGCTCGAGCAGGATCTCGAAACCCTGCCGCTGGTGGAACGACTCTTCCTTGCAGATGCGCACCATGGCACGGCCGTAGGGACCGTACGACGCGCGGCAGAGCGGCACCTGGTTGGCGATGGCCGCGCCGTCCACGAGCCAGCCGATGGCGCCCATGTCCGCCCAGCTGTTGGCCGGGTAGTTGAAGATCGACGAGTACTTGGCCTTGCCTTCCAGCAGCTGCTGGTTGAGCACATCGCGCGGGGTGCCCAGCGTTTCCGTCGCCGAGTAGAGGTAGAGACCGTGCCCGGCCTCGTCCTGGACCTTGGCCATCAGGATGGCCTTGCGCTTCAGCGAGGGCGCGCGGGTAATCCAGTTCGCCTCCGGCTGCATGCCGATGATCTCCGAGTGGGCATGCTGCGACATCTGGCGGACCAGCGTCTTGCGGTACTTCTCCGGCATCCAGTCCGCCGGTTCGATCCGGGAGTCCTCGGCGATGATCTTGTCGAAGTAGGCCTGCCCTGCTTCGTCTTCTGCCGACGGAACAGCCTGCAGCGATGCTTGCGTCTGCACTGCCATTGGTGTCACCTCACTATGGGGAAAGTCTGGGCGCAAATATTTACCGACCGTTCGTTCAGAATATAGTGTCACCCACGGGCCGTCAAGACGTTTGCGGGACCGCGCCGGCCAGCGGGATCGAAGAAGGCGGTCCGGACCTCCGGGGCCCTCGACCCGCTGGTCATCGGCGCCGTTCCGCTGGCCGCGATCGCCGTACTGGCGGGCGGGCAGGCATCTATATATTGGTGCCATGACGCACACCCCCGCCGAGACAGCCCACCCCGGAACCCCGGGAACCCCGCCGCAGCCGCCGCAGGCGCGCAAGGTTCCCGTCGAGCGCGAGCACCACGGTGACGTCTTCGTCGACGACTACGAGTGGCTCCGCGAGAAGGACAACCCGGAGGTGGTGGCCCATCTCGAAGCCGAGAACGCCTACACCAACGCCATAACCGCCGGCCAGCAGCCGCTGCGCGACGCGATCTTCAACGAGATCAAGAAGCGCACGCAGGAGACGGACCTCTCCGTGCCGGTGCGCAAGGACGGCTGGTGGTACTACGGCCGGATGGAGGCGGGCCAGCAGTACGGCATCCAGTGCCGGACCAGGGCATCGGACACCGGCGATGCGGCCGCGGACTGGACGCCGCCCGCCGTGGAGCCGGGGACGCCGGTGCCGGGCGAGCAGATCCTGCTGGACGGCAACGCGGAGGCCGAGGGCAAGCCATTCTTCTCCCTCGGCGGCGTGGCGATCACCAAGGACGGCCACCTCTATGCCTATGCGGAGGACAATGCCGGCGACGAGCGGTTCACCCTGCGGATCAAGGACCTGCGGACCGGCGAACTCCTGCCGGACGTGGTGGAAAACGTCTTCTACTCCCTGGCCTTCTCGCCGGACGGGACGCGGGTCTTCTACACCGTCGTGGATGAGTCCTGGCGGCCTTACCAGATCAAGGCCCACACGCTGGGCACCGAGGTGACGGACGACGTCGTTGTTTTCCAGGAGGACGATCCGGCCATGTGGACCGGATTCGACCTCTCCGCCGACCGGCGGCACCTGGTGGTGGGCATCGGCTGCTCCGAGTACAGCGAAACGCGGCTGCTGGACTTCGAGGACCCGGACGCGGGGCTGCAGGTGCTCGTCCCGCGCAGCGAGCGGCTGCTCTACGACGCCGAGCCCTTCATGCTGGACGGCGTGCAGAAGGTGCTGCTCACGCACAACAAGGACGCGGTCAACTCGATGGTCTCGCTGGTGGACCTCGCCGAATTCGGCAAGCCCCTGGCGGAGCAGCGCTGGGCCACCGTGCTGCCGCACGACGATGCCGTCCGGGTCAACGGCGCCGGCGTCACGGCCACGCACGCGGTGCTGTCGGTCCGTAAGGACACGATCGAGCGCGTCCAGGTCATCCCGCTGGAAGGCCTGGGCACCCCGGCGCAGGCCCCGGCGGCGGAGCCCGACTTCGACGAGGAGCTCTACACGGCCGGCATGGGAGGGTCCGACTACGAGGCGCCGCTCATCCGGCTGGCCTACACCTCCTACTTCACGCCGCCGCGGATCTACGACTACGAGCTCGCCACCGGCCGGCTCTTCCTCCGCAAGGAGACGCCGGTGCTGGGCGGCTACGACCCCTCGGACTACGTCGCCGAGCGCGCCTGGGCCACGGCCGGGGACGGAACCCGGATCCCGCTCTCCGTCCTGCGCAAGGCCGGCGTGGAGCGTGACGGCACGAACCCGGGCCTCGTCTACGGCTACGGCAGCTACGAGGTCAGCATGGATCCGGGGTTCCACACCGCCCGGCTCTCGCTGCTGGACCGCGGCGTGGTATACGTGGTGGCCCATGTGCGCGGCGGCGGCGAGGTCGGCCGCAAGTGGTACGACGACGGCAAGAAGCTGCAGAAGAAGAACACCTTCACCGACTTCGTCGCCGCTACCGACTGGCTGGCGGCCTCGGGCTGGGTCGACCCGGCGCGGATCGCCGCGATGGGCGGCTCGGCCGGCGGCTTGCTGATGGGCGCCGTGGCCAACCTGGCGCCGGAGAAGTACGCGGCCATCCTCGCGCAGGTCCCGTTCGTCGACGCGCTGACCTCCATCCTCGATCCCGACCTGCCCCTCTCCGCGCTGGAATGGGAAGAGTGGGGCAACCCGATCAAGGACGCCGAGGTCTATGCCTACATGAAGTCCTACTCCCCCTACGAAAACGTCCGGCCGGCCGGCTACCCCCGCATCGCGGCCGTGACCAGCTTCAACGACACGCGCGTGCTGTATGTGGAACCGGCCAAGTGGGTCGCCAAGCTGCGGGAGGCCAATACCGGGACCGAGCCGATCGTGCTCAAGATCGAGATGGCGGCAGGCCACGGCGGCGCCTCCGGCCGCTACGAGGGCTGGAAGGACCGGGCCTGGGACTACGCCTTCGCGCTCGACGCACTGGGGGCCCGCGAACTGCTCTAGCCGCGGGCCGGGAAGGGGAAGTACGACGGCGCCGCGCGGCAGTGCGCGGCGCCTCTCCTTTACCGGGTTCGGGCGGTTTTTTCATCACCGGCATCGCCTTCGCCTCCCCGACCCTTGGAGGCGTCCTGGTCTTGTTTTCGGCAGCCGCGGGAGCCGGCCGCACGGTCCGTCGCCGGCTAAGCCGGACTTGACTTGAATCACAAATCAGGATTACCTAATGAACATTCGGTAAATACCACTGAGAGGGCTCACATGACGGACATTGAGGTCGGTCCGGTGACCGGACCAGCCCCGGCCGGGTCCCCCGACTCCGGGAATCCGCCGGTCCACCCCGCCTTCGTGAACGATCGTGCCGCCGAGTGGCTGGGCGTGGAGGTTCTCAAGGCCGAGTTCGGCGACGTGCTGATCCGCATGCAACTGCGCGAAGAGATGCTCAACGGGTTCGGCATTGCACAGGGCGGCATGGTGTTCGCCTTCGCCGACGTGGCCTTCGCCCTCGCCTGCAACGACCCGCGCGGCGACGGAAGCACCGTGACGGTTGCGTCCGGCGTCGACGTCAACTTCATGAATCCCGGCCATGCCGGAAGGAACCTCACCGCCAGCGCCACCCTGGTCAACCAAACCGGCCGCAGCGGTCTCTTCGACATCCGAGTAACCCAGGAGACGCCCGACGGCGGCGAAGAGATCATTGCCGAACTGCGCGGCCGCTCCCGCACCATCCTCAATCCCGCTGCCCGCAATGACTAGCAAGGACCGTTCAATGACCATCACCACGGGAACGAAAGCCCGCAAGTCCACTCCAGCCGAACCCGAAACCCTGGATCCCGAAGAGCTGATGAGCCGCGACGAGATCGAGGCCCTCCAGCTCAGCCGGCTGAAGCACACCGTGGCGTACGCCTATGAGCGCGTGCCGATGTACAAGAAGAAGTTCGACGACGCCGGGGTCCGGCCCGAGGACCTGAAGGAACTGGGCGACCTCAAGAACTTCCCTTACACCGACAAGGAAGACCTGCGCCAGGCCTACCCGTTCGGCATGTTCGCCGTCCCGCAGAACGAAGTCGCGCGGATCCATGCATCCTCCGGCACCACCGGGCGGGCCACCGTCGTCGGCTACACCAAGGGCGACCTGGAGCGCTGGGAGACCCTCTTCGCGCGCTCGCTGAAGGCCTCCGGCGTCAAGCGCGGCTGGAAGGTCCACAACGCCTACGGCTACGGCCTGTTCACCGGCGGCCTCGGCGCCCACTACGGCGCGGAGCGGCTCGGCTGCACCGTGATTCCGATGTCCGGGGGCCAGACCGAGAAGCAGATCCAGCTGATCCAGGACTTCGAGCCGGACGCCATCCTCTGCACGCCGACGTACCTGCTGACCATTGTCGACGCGATGGAGAAGTCCGGGCTCGATCCCGCCAAGACCTCGCTGAAGGTTGCCGTGCTCGGCGCCGAGCCGTGGACCGAGGAGATGCGGCACGAGCTCGAAAGCAAGCTGGACATCGACGCCTGCGATATCTACGGCCTGTCCGAGGTCATGGGCCCGGGCGTCGCCGGCGAATGCATCGACTATAAGGACGGCTCCACGATCTGGGAGGACCACTTCCGTCCGGAGATCATCGACCCGCTGACCGACGAGATCATGCGAGACGGCGAGCACGGCGAGCTGGTCTTCACCTCGCTGACCAAGGAAGCCATGCCGGTCATCCGGTACCGCACCCATGACCTGACCCGCCTGCTGCCCGGCACCGGCCGGCCGAACATGCGCCGCATCGGGCGCATCACCGGCCGCAGCGACGACATGATCATCCTGCGCGGCGTGAACCTCTTCCCCACCCAGATCGAGGAAATCGCCCTGCGGATCCCCGGCCTGAGCCCGCACTTCATCCTGGAGATCACCCGGCCCAACCGCATGGACGAGCTGACGGTGAAAATCGAACGCCGCGAGGACTGCTCGGCCGAGACTGCCGCCGCCGCAGCAAAGGACCTGCAGAAGCAGATCAAGATCCACGTCGGCTCCAGCTGCCGGATCGACATCGCCGATCCGGGCACCCTGGCCCGTTCCAGCGGAAAGCTGCGCCGGATCTATGATTTGCGCAACCTCAACGGATAGTTTGTCCGCCTAACCAAGAACGCTCTGGAAAGATTAAGACCATGGTGAAGATGAACGGCCAGGAACCGGCCCGTCGGGGACGACCAGGCTACGACCAGCAGTCGGTGCTCAATGTTGCGGTTGAAGTCTTCAACAAGCATGGCTACGAGGCGACCTCCATGGGCATCCTCGCGGAGAACCTCGGCATTTCCAAGAGCGCCATCTACCACCACGTTCCGTCCAAGGGCGACCTCCTCAGGCTCGCCTTGGAGGAAGCGCTGGGCTCGCTGGAAGCGATTCTGGACGAGCCCGGCGCCTCCTCCGGCCGGGCGGACGACCGGCTGGAGTACGTGGTCCGCCGGACCGTCGAAGTCCTGACCGGCAAGCTGCCCTACGTCACCCTGCTGCTACGCCTGCGCGGCAACACGGAGATCGAACGCAGCGCCCTCGAACGCCGCCGGCAGTTCGACCACAAGGTCGCGGGCCTGGTCGACGCGGCGCGCGCAGAAGGCAGCCTGCGCGGCGACATCGACCCGCGCACCACCACCCGGCTGCTCTTCGGCACGATCAACTCGATCGTGGAATGGTACAAGCCCGGCGGCAAGCTCACGGGCAAGAAACTCGCCGACGACCTAATCTCGATGATTTTCGACGGCCTGCACCTGCCTGCAGCGGCCCGCATCATCGCCTAGGAATTTCCCGGCTCCGCCGGCCCCTTGCCTCCCTCCCCCTGTCGGGCGCGCCGGACCGGCTGCTAACCTAGCCTCAACCACTTCACGTCAGGGGGGACGTCATGGAATGGTTTGGGGCCTCTTCCGCAGGGACCGATCCGCTGCTGTGGCTGACGGTCTTTGTCTCCGTGCTCACGGTAGCGGGCATCGCGCTGTTCGCCTTCCGGAACCGCTGGGCCTGGCTGCCGCCGGCCGCCGGCTTCCTGCTCTTCCTTGCCCTGAGCTCCGCCGCGGGGCCGGCACAGCTGGGCTTCGGCGACCTCTTGCTGCCCGCCGTCTGCGTCTACGGTTTCCTGCGCTGGCAGCATGCCCGGGCCGCCAACGAAGGCGTCCTGCCGCTCCGGCGCGCCACTCCGGAGGAATGGGGAATCGGCGCCGGCCTGCTCATCCTCTTCGCCCTGATCAAGGGGTTCTCCGGCCTTGAACTGCTGGCTGTTATCGGCCCCGAACTCATCCTCAACGCCGTACTGTCGTCCCTGCCGCTGGTGGTCTACCTTGGCCTGGCCCACGGCATCGCCGACGCCTGGACCGCAGGGGTGGCCTTCGGCCTGCTCAACCTCGGGAATGCCACCGCCGCGGGTACGCCGCGCATCGCCCTGGTGTATGCCGCCGCGGCGGTCGGGCTGTACGTACTAGGACTGATTAAATGGCGGACGGCCCTGGAAGCCCAGGACCGTCCGCGCGAGTTAGCCTCTACGGCCAGCCGGTAAACCGGCTTGTTTGGTGAACCGGCCTACTTTTCGACCAGCGTCAGCACATCGTAGGTGGCCACGATCTCGTCGTTCTGGTTGGTCAGCACCGCGTCCCAGGCCACCTCGCCGTACTCGTCGGTCTCGCGCGGGGTGATCTTCTTGGCGGTCAGCGTGACGCGGATGGAATCCCCCGCGGCCACCGGAGTCACGAAGCGCCCGTTGTCGAGGCCGTAGTTGGCCAGCACCGGCCCCGGGGCCGGCTCGACGAAGAGGCCGGCGCCCCAGGCCAGCAGCAGGTAGCCGTGCGCCACGATGCCCGGGAAGAACGGATTGGCTTCGGCCGCGGCCTGGTTGGTGTGCGCGTAGAAGGTGTCCCCGGTGGAATTGGCGAACTCGGTGATGTCTTCCAGCGTGATCTGGCGCAGATCGGAGCGGATGGCGTCGCCGATCTTCAGTTCGGCCAGGCTCTTCCGGAACGGATGCACATCGCCGAAGTTGCGATCCGCGCCGGTGTGCCAGACGCCGGTGATGGCGGTCAGCATGTTCGGGGAACCCTGGATGGCCGTGCGCTGCATGTGGTGTAGCACGGACCGGATGCCGCCGAGCTCCTCGCCGCCGCCAGCCCGGCCCGGGCCGCCGTGGACAAGGTGCGGGACGGGCGAACCGTGCCCCGTCGACGTGCGGGCGTCCTCGCGGTTGAGGACCAGCACGCGGCCGTGGTGGGCGGCGATGCCGGTCACCAGCTGGCGGGCGGCTTCGGGATCGTTGGTCGCCACGGTGGCCACGAGCGAGCCGGAGCCCATGGCGGCGAGCCGAATGGCGTCGTCGATGTCCTCGTAGCCGATCACGGACGAAACGGGGCCGAAGGCCTCGCGCGAGTGCACGGCCTCGGCCTCGGCGTCGGCCCAGGTGAGGAGGACCGGGGACATGAACGCCCCACCGTCGGCCACGCCCACGCTGCCGTCCTGGCGGGTGACCTTCGGCGCGTCCAGCGAGCCGTAGGCGAGTTCGCCGCCCGCGTCCAGCATGTCCTGCACCGCGGCGCGTACATCCGCCAACTGCTCCAGCGAAGCCAGCGCACCCATGGTGACGCCCTCGGCCCGCGGATCGCCGACCACGACCCGCTCGTCGATGCGCGCTTGGACGGCGGCAACCACGTCCTGGACCCAGTCCTTCGGCACGATGGTGCGGCGGATGGAGGTGCACTTCTGGCCCGCCTTGGCCGTCATCTCGGTGACCAGGGACTTAATGAAGGCATCGAACTCGGGCGTTCCCGGAGCGGCATCGGGGCCCAGGATCGCGGCGTTGAGCGAGTCTGCCTCGGCGGTGAAGCGGATGCCGCCCCGGGCCACGTTCGGGTGCGACTTGAGTTTGTTGGCAGTCGCGGCGGAACCGGTGAAGGCCACGGCGTCGCGGTAGTCGAGATGGTCCAGCAGGTCGCGGGCCGACCCGGAGATCAGCTGCAGCGAACCGGCGGGCAGGATGTTCGATTCGATGATCAGCTTGACCGCGGCGGCCGTGACGTAGCCGGTGGGTGTCGCCGGCTTGACGATGGTCGGAACACCGGCGATGAAGGCCGGGGCGAACTTCTCCAGCATGCCCCAGACCGGGAAGTTGAAGGCATTGATCTGCACCGCAACGCCGGGGATGCGGGTGTAGATGTGCTCGCCGATGAATGAGCCGTCCTTGGACAGCACCTCGGCCGGCCCGTCGATGACGACCTGGGAGTTGGGCAGCTCGCGGCGGCCCTTGGAACCGAAGGTGAAGAGCACGCCGATGCCGCCGTCCACGTCGATCATGTTGTCGATCTTCGTGGCACCCGAGCGATGCGAGATCTCGTACAGCGCCTCGCGGTGGCCGTTGAGGAACTGGGCCAGCTCCTTCAGTTTCAGGGACCGCTGGTGGAAGGTGAGCTTCCCGAGTCCGGCCTGGCCCACGGTCCGGCCGTAATTAACGACGGCGGCCAGGTCCAGCCCCTCGGTGCTCACCTGGGCCAGGGCCTCGCCCGTGCTGGCGTCGCGGACCTCGGCTCCGGTTGTTGCGGTCTCCGGCGTCCACCAGGCGTCCTGGACGAAGCTCGGTACGAAATCAAGGCCAACAGTGGTTGAGGTCATCGTTGACTGCCTTTCCCCTCCCGCGGAGCTGGCCGGCGTCCGACGGAAGTCATAAACAAACTGAACGGTCGTTCGGTAACGTGTCTAGCCTACATGAAGAAGCGCCGGAGCGCAGGGGCGGTTTCGGCGGACGGCAGTCCGGGCAGGAGCCGCGAGGACCTGCTGTTTGCCGCCGGCGCCACTGCAGCCGGTCCGGCCCCGGTTCAACGCGGCTACCGCAGCCGGCGGCGCAGCCGCTCGAGCTCGTCCCGCTCCAGTCCGTGCTCGGTGAGGTAGCGCTCGGCGTCGAGCTCCGAGACCAGGTCCAGCAGCGCGCCGCGGGTCTCCTCCACCCTGGCGGCCAGGTCCGGGCCCGAGATGTAGCGCTCCACCGGGTGGCGATACGGGCTGATCCGGTGCCATTCGTTGATCCCGCGAAGGCCGAATTCGTAATGGTCCGCGATCGTTTCCGCGGACTCCCCGCGCAGCTGCAGGAGCAGCGTGGCGACCAGTCCGGTCCGGTCCCGGCCGGCGGAGCAGTGGACGACGACGGCGCCCTCGGCCTCCGCCAGGACCCGCGCAATGGCGACGATGTTGCCGGGGAAGAGGCGCAGGTTGTCCGGATACTGCCGCGGATGCGACATGTACGGTCCGGCAAGCCGGCGGAACTCCTCGTGGTCAGGCTCCTCGGTGGGGCAGTTGCGCAACGTGAAAAGCGAACGGGCCTCCGGCGGCACGTCCGGATCCGTCTCGCGGCGCGACCGCTCGCCGTCGTTGCGCAGATCGACGATGGTGCGCACGCCGTCGTCGTACATTTGCCGCCAGCCCGCCTCGGTCAGCCATTCGGCGCGGCCCATGCCGTAGATGTCCCCCGCGATCCGGCGGGCGTTGACCGCCCCTTCCCACTGCACCCGCTTGATCGAGTCCGGTTCGGCGCCCATCAGGCCAGGCTCCCGACGCCGGCCCGCGGCGTGCCGACCGGACGGGCCTTCTCCACCCGCGCCTGCAGCCCGCGCCGGACGCTCGGCCATTCGCTGTCCAGCACGGAGTAGACCACGGTGTCCCGCAGGCTGCCGTCCGGCATCCTGGTGTGGTTGCGCAGCACGCCGTCCTGCTTGGCGCCGAGGCGTTCGATGGCTGCCCGCGACTGGTGGTTCATCCAGTGCGTGCGGAACTCCACGGCGCGGCAGCCCAGCGTTTCGAACGCGTGCGTCATGAGGAGCAGCTTGCTGTCCGGGTTGGTCCCGGTGCCTTGGGTGCTGGCGCGGTTCCAGGTGTAGCCGATCTCCACGCGCGGCGTCGCGGCGTCGATGTTGCAGAAGGTCGTCATGCCCAGGACGCCGTCGTCGGCCAGGCGCCGAACGGTGAACGGCAGCATGGAGCCCTGTTCCTGCTTCTCGAGGCGCTGCCGGATTTCCAGTTCCATGGTCTCCGGGGAGGGCACCTGCGTGTACCAGAGATTCCAGAGCTCCCCGTCTCGGACGGCGTCCTCGAGTTCCGGCATGTGGCTCATTCGCAGGGGCTGTAGCCGGACGTACTTGCCGACCAGGGACAGGGGCTCAAACAAGGGCATGAATTCATCGTAGACAACCATTCCGCCCAAGGCGCCGATCGTTTAGCGTGAAGCCATGGTTCCTGAAGTGGATAACCGCGCCGGCAAGTCCCTCCGTACCGCCATGCTGGCGGCCCTGTCGGCGGTCGCGCTGGCCTGGGCCGCGGCGTCGCCCGCTGCGGCCGCCGAGCCCAAGGCCATCGACCTTGTGGCGCTGGGCGATTCCTACTCCGCCGGCGTGGGCGCAGGTCCGCTGCAGGAAAGCCCCCTGGCACCAGGCAGCGGATGCCTGGTCGCCGCGCCTGGCTATGCGGAGGCGCTGGACCAGCTGCCCGGCGTGGGAACCGCGGTCACCGCGGCATGCTCCGGCGCGACCAGCAGGCAGGTCCCGGACCAGGTGTCGGCCGCCCGGCAGCTGGGCGTCCTCGGCAAGCAGACCGAACTTGTCACGCTCACCGCCGGCGCCAACGACGTCCATTACGAAGGCGTCATCGCGGCCTGCGCCTTAGGCACCGTTGCAATCTGCCAGGCCGCCGTCGATGCCGCTGTCGGGGCGGCGCGCAGCAACGTAGCACCCCGGCTTGCGGCCGACTACCGGGTGGTCCATAAAGCGGCCCCCCGGGCCGACATAGCCGCCATCGGATATCCGCACTTGTTCGCGGACGGCGGCGCCGAAGGTGTGATGAGCGCGGACGCGGCGGCCGTGCTCAATGTTGGAGTGGACGAACTCAACGGCATCATCGAACGGGCCGCCCGGACGTCGCCGCGCACGCTCTACGTGGATGTAGCGGACGACTTCGAGGGCCACGAGATCGGCTCGTCGGACCCGTGGATCAATCTGGGCTCCTACCCGGCGGCCGACGGCACGGACTTCCACCCCACGGCCGAAGGTTATGCCGAGGGCTACGCCGTCGCCGTGGCCGCCGAAGTGAAGTCCCTCAGCCGATAGTCAGCTGTCCCAGCTGAAGAAGCCCTTGCCGGTCTTCCGGCCGAGTTCCCCCTTGGCCACCTTGTCCCGCAGGATCTGCGGCGGGGCGAACCGGTCGCCCAGCGTAGTGTGCAGGTACTCCGCGATGCCCAGCCGGACGTCCAGGCCCACGATGTCCGTGGTCTTCAGCGGGCCGACCGGGTGCTTGTACCCGAGGACCATCGCGGCATCGATGTCTTCGGCGGAGGCCACGCCTTCCTCGACCATCCGCATGGCCTCCAGTGCGATGGCCACGCCGAGGCGGGAGGAGGCAAAACCGGGGGCATCGTGGACAACGACGGCGGTCTTCCGCAGTGCTTCGACCCATCCCTTGGAGGCGGCGGCCAGCTCCGTGGAGGTCTGGGGCGCCAGGACGACCTCGACCAGCTGCGAGGCCGGGACCGGGTTGAAGAAGTGCAGGCCGCAGAAGCTGCCCGGTCGCTGGAGCTGTTCGGCGAGCTTGCCGATGGACAGCGACGAGGTGTTGGTGGCCAGCCACGCCGTCGGCGCCAGCTGCGCCTCGACGGACTTCAGGGCCGTCGACTTCAGCTCGAAGTCTTCCGGCACGGCCTCGACCACGAGGCCGCAGTTGCCGAAAGCGGCGTAGTCGACCGAAACGGCCAGCCGCTTCACCAGTGCGTCGATGGTTTCCGTGGTCGTGCCGCGCTCCACGCTCTTGAGCAGCGCATCGGTCACGCGGCGGCGGGCGCCTTCGGCCGCGTCCTCGTCGCGTTCAACGACGACGACGCTGGCGCCGGCGGTCAGGAAGGCATGCGCGATGCCGGCTCCCATCCGCCCGCCGCCCAGCACGCCGACTTTTTCCGGTACTGATTGCACTGCGTTCATTTCTTCTTGTCTTTCTTCTTGTCCAGGAAGGCCTGCATGCGGTCGAACTTCGCCTCGGATTCGAACAGAATTCCCTGGGCGATCGTGTCGATCACCGGATGGACCTCGCGCGGGGTATGGAAAACGCTCTTGGTGATGCGCACGGCCAGCGGGTCCTGGGCCCCGATCCGGTCCGCCAGCGCGTGGGCCGCCTCGATCAGCTGGCCGGCCGGATGGATCTCCGTCACCAGCCTCGCGGCCAGGGCCTCCTCGGCGTTGAGGATCCGTCCGGCGAGCAGGATCTCCTTGGCCAGCGGCTCCCCCACCAGTTCCTTCAGCCGCCAGGTGGCACCGGCGGCCGCCATGATGCCGAGGTTGGTCTCCGGCTGGCCGATCTTGACGGTATCCGTCGCGATGCGGAAGTCGGCGGCGTAGGCCAGTTCCGCCCCGCCGCCTAGCGCGAAGCCGTCCAGCGCGGCGATGACCGGCATGGGCAGCTGGGCGATCCGGTTGAAGATCGTGGAGTTGATGCCCGCGAGCGCGTCTTCGCGGCGCCGCTCGCGCAGCTGCCCGATGTCCGCCCCGGAGGCGAAGATGCCCTTGCCGTTGACTTCGGTGCCGGACATGATCAGGATCCGCGGCTCGCGTTCGAGGACCGAGCAGACTGCGTGCAGCTCGTCGACCATGGCCTGGTCGATCGCGTTGCGGACCTCGGGCCGGTTCAGCTTCAGGTGGACGCGGTCGTCGCGCTCATCGACCAGCAGGGTCTTGAATTCGTAGGAGGCGAAGAGCATCAGACCCGCTCAACGATCATCGAAGTGCCCTGGCCCACGCCGACGCACATGGTGGCGAGGCCGCGGCGGGCGTCCTCCCGCTCCATGCGGCCCAGCAGGGTGACCACCAGGCGCGAGCCGCTGGAACCCAGCGGATGGCCCAAAGCGATCGCGCCGCCGTCGTTGTTCACGATTCCCTGGTCCAGCTTCAGCTCGCGCAGCACCGCCAGCGATTGGGTGGCAAAGGCCTCGTTCAGCTCGACGGCGCCGAGGTCGCCGATGCTCCAGCCGGCGCGCTCCAGCACTTTGCGGGTCGCCGGAACGGGGCCGACTCCCATGATCTCGGGGGCGACGCCGGCGGAGGCGCCGTCGACGATCCGCGCCCGCGGGGTGAGGCCGAACTTTTGCACTGCCGCCTCGGAGGCGACGACGATGGCCGAGGCGCCGTCGTTCAGCGAGCTGGAGTTGCCCGCAGTCACGACGCCGCCGGGTTTGATGATGGATTTCAGGCCGGCGAGGACCTCCATGCTGGTGCCCGCCCGGGGACCCTCGTCCGTCTCCACCATGGTGGTGGCGCCCTTGCGGCCGTGCACCGCGACGGGGACGATCTCGTCCTTGAGCCGGCCGCCCTCGATCGCCGAAATGGCGCGCTCGTGCGACTGGACGGCAAACGCGTCCGCGTCCTCGCGGGAAATGTTGTAGACCTCGGCGACTTCCTCCGCCGTTTCCGGCATGGAGTACGTCATCTTGCCGCCGCGCGAGAGGTCGCCGTGGGTGAAGTGGTGGTTCACGAAGCGCCAGCCGATCGACGTGTCGAACTGCTCGCCCGGCTTCGCGAAGGCCTTGGCGGGCTTCTCCTGCACCCAGGGCGCCCGGCTCATGGATTCCACGCCGCCGGCGACGACGATGTCCGCCGCTCCGGCCTTGATCATGTGGGAGGCCATGATGATGGCGCTGAGGCCGGAGGCGCACAGGCGGTTCACGGTGATTCCGGGTACATGGTCCGCGTAGCCGGCGAGCAGCCAGGCCATCCGCGCGACGTTGCGGTTCTCCTCGCCGGCGCCGTTGGCGTTGCCGAAGATCACTTCGTCCACTGCGTCCGGATCGATGCCGGCGCGCTGGACGGCTTCCTTGACCACCAGCGCTGCCAGGTCATCCGGCCGGACCGAGGACAAGGCCCCTCCGTAGCGGCCCACCGGGGTCCGGGCCCCGCCAATCAGGAATGCTTCAGCCATTGAAAGTCCCTCGAGTCTGTGTTCTGTGGGTTCCGTCAGACGGTTCGCGCGGGAGCAGCCCGGGCAGAAATTACCGACCGACCGTTCTATAAAGAATCCCATGCAGGGTTGCGGCGGTCAACTGCGCCGATCGGACGCCGCAATAATCCGCCACCGGTTCCGCGCCGTAGACGCCACGGGGACGCCCGGGGCTGCGGGACCGTCGGCTAGTCCAGCGTCCGCTCGTAGAGTTCCACCAGTTCGGGGACGGGGGTCTGCGGGACCGGCTCCGCGTCCTCGCCGGCGAGCATGGCGGCGAGCTGTTCGAAGCAGCTGTGCCAGCCGGCGGCAACCCTGGCACTGGTCTGCGGGTCCTGGAGCGTGTTGGTCATCATGAGCCGGCACCCCTCCGCATCCGGGTGCAGCTGCCAGCGCAGGACTTCCTCGTCCCAGGTGAAGGCCAGCCGGCTCTCGGACTCGAACTCCAGCACCTCGCCCTGGACGGGTTCCTCGCCGGGAAACAGGAATTCGATCCGGCCGCCGGCGCGTTCCTCGAGCCGGACCCGGCAGGGGAACCATGCGGACAGCTGCTCGTCCACCGTCAGGGCCTGCCACACCCGGGACAGGCTCTGGCCGAACCGGCAGCGGAACCGCAGCAGGGACCCGCCGTCGATAGTGCTCTCGAGGCTCACGTGGATCCGGAAGGCGTCATTCATGCGAGGCCTCCCGCCTGGCCTCCGCCGCGGCGGCGATATCGTACAGGTCCTGGTTGATAGCCTTCCGTGCGGCGTGCATTCCCAGCCTGCCGAACAGCGCCATCGCCAGCCGGTGCTGCCAGCCGGGATTCTGCGCCTCGGCTCCGAAGGACATCCGCAGCTTCGTGCCCGCCCCTGCGGGTGTGAGCGTGAACCTCGTCGTGTAATCGGTGCCGCCGGACGCCGCCTTGACCGTCGTCGAATGCGGGGCATCCACGTCCGCGACCCACATTTCCTCGGTGGCTTCCTTGCCCAGCATCCGGCGGGTTTCCCGCCAGCGGAAGCCCTCCCGGTAGGCGCCCGGGGTCAGGACCTCGACGCCGGCGACTCCGGAGAGGGTCGACGGTGACCGGCCGATGTCGGTCAGCACGGTCCACACCACGTCGGCGGGCGCGTCAATATAGCGGTCCAGTTCCAGCCCATAGGTCATCGGCTTGCGTCCCCTCATCGCGTCGTTGCTTGCCCTCACAGTAGCGGATGCCCCGCTGCGGAGCGGGCATGACCACGGCGCGGTGGGCAAGAAGACGCGGCAAACAGGACCAAAGCCGTCCGGTATCCCCTGTTGCCGGCGGGCGAGCGCTCCTAGAGTCGGTGCATGACCTTCAACATCCAGGTAGCCGTAGACAGCGCCGATCCGCACAAGCAGGCCGACTGGTGGGCGGAAACCCTGGGCTGGATCGTGGAGCCGACGGACCAGGAGTTCGTCTCGGACATGATCGCCAGGGGCTATGCCAGCGACGAGGACACGATCATCCACAACGGTGTCCGGGTCTGGAAACCCGGGGCCGCGATCTGTCCCGGCAGCGAGTCCGGCGAGCGCGGACGCCGGCGCATCCTGTTCCAGGCCGTGCCCGAGCCCAAAACAACCAAGAACCGCGTGCACTGGGACGTGGACCTCGCCGGTGAAGACAAGGACGAGGCCAGGGCGAGGCTCGAAGCGCGGGGAGCCAAGTTCCTGCACGACGGACGGGAAGGCCCGCACATCTGGTACGCGATGGCCGATCCGGAGGGCAACGAGTTCTGCATCTCCTGAACCGGCGGAACCCGTTGACCCGGCTGGACCGGGGCCTGTCCGCCCGGCGGCGATAGACTCGAGGGCGTGAGTTCAGATCATGCCGCACCAGCACCAGCCGACGTCCTGCCCGCAAAGGTCTCGGACGTGTTCGACCCGACCCGGTGGCGGGAGGTCTCGGGCTTCGGTTTCCAGGACCTGACCTACCACCGCCAGGTGGAGCGCGACGCCGATGGCCGGGTACTCCGCGACCTGCCGACGGTGCGGATCGCCTTCAATCGCCCGGAGGTGCGCAACGCCTTCCGGCCGGGAACGGTGGACGAACTCTACCGGGCCATGGACCATGCCCGGATGACCCCTGACGTTGCCACCGTGCTGCTCACCGGAAACGGCCCCTCCCCCAAAGACGGCGGCCACTCCTTCTGCTCCGGCGGGGACCAGCGCATCCGGGGCCGCGACGGCTACAGGTACGCAGACGGGGAAACCCAGGAGACCATCGACCCCGCCCGCGCCGGACGGCTCCACATCCTCGAAGTCCAGCGGCTGATGCGCACGATGCCCAAGGTGGTCATCGCCGTCGTCAACGGCTGGGCCGCGGGCGGAGGGCACAGCCTGCACGTGGTCTCCGACCTGACGATTGCGTCCCGCCAGCACGGGAAATTCAAGCAGACGGACGCCACGGTCGGCAGCTTCGACGCGGGCTACGGCTCGGCGCTGCTCGCCCGCCAGATCGGGCAGAAGGCGGCGCGGGAGATCTTCTTCCTGGCCCGCGAGTACTCGGCCGAGGACATGGTCCGGATGGGCGCCGTCAACGAGGCCGTGGACCACGAACGGCTCGAGGAAGTGGCCCTGGAATACGCCGCGGACATCGCGCGGCAGTCCCCGCAGGCCATCCGCATGCTCAAGTTCGCCTTCAACCTGGCCGACGATGGCCTGGCCGGCCAGCAGGTCTTTGCCGGAGAAGCGACCCGGTTGGCCTACATGACGGACGAGGCCGTCGAAGGCAAGGACGCCTTCCTGCAAAAGCGGGATCCGGACTGGTCCCGCTTCCCGTACTACTTCTAGGCGCCGCCGATGGAACTGGCAGCAGCGCTGGGGGCCCTGTCCGCGGCGATGGCCGGGCAGGGTCCCGCCATCGAACTGGCGGCTGACGGCACCCCGAACCCGGTAGCGTCCGGCGGCCTGGCCCCGGGCACCGCAGCGGTGGTGCGCACCTCGGGCTCCACCGGAACGCCCAAGGCCACCATGCTCGGAGCCGAAGCCCTGGCCGCGTCCGCCCGCGCCACCGCGCAGCGCTTGGGCGGCGAAGGGCAGTGGCTCCTGGCGCTCGGACCGAACTACGTAGCCGGCCTGCAGGTGCTGGCGCGCTCGATCCACGCGGGCACCCGCCCGGAGGTGATGGACCTGTCGGCCGGGTTCACGCCGGAGGCCTTCACGGAAGCCGCCGACCGCATGACCGGACGCTTCCGCATCACGTCCCTGGTGCCGACGCAGCTGCACCGGCTGCTCGAGTCTCCTTCCCAGGGCGCGGTCAAGGCACTGTGCAGGTTCGACGCGATCCTCCTTGGCGGCGCCCGGCTGCCGGACAGCCTGCGCGCCGCGGCCGCACGGCATGCCCTCAAGATCGTGCAGACCTACGGCATGAGCGAAACCTGCGGCGGCTGCGTGTACGACGGCGTGCCGCTGGACGGGGTGCGCCTGGCTTTCGACCAGGGCCGGATCCTGATCGGCGGCGACGTGGTTGCCGCCGGCTACCTGGACAACCCGGAACTGACGGCCGCCCACTTCCACCGCGCCGAGGGCACGCGCTGGTTCCGCACCTCGGACCTCGGTGCCGTGCACGACGGCGTCCTCTCGGTCAGCGGTCGCGCGGACGATGTCCTCATCACCGGGGGCGTCAAGGTGTCGGCCGCAGCCGTCGCCGCCGCCATCGAGGCCGTGCCAGGTGTGCGGGCGGCCCTGGTGGCCGGTATCGACAACCCCGAATGGGGCACCCAGGTGGGCGCCGCCGTCGTCGGCACCGCTACCGAGGACGAGATCCGCTCCCACGTCCGCAGGGAACTCGGCGGACCGGCCACCCCGCGCCACATTGTGACGCTGGACGCGCTGCCGCTGCTGGAAAACGGCAAGCCGGACCGGCTGGCCGTCGCCGAGTTGCTGAAGAGCACGGCCGACGTGGCGCCGGCTGGACGCCGCCGGCCGCCGGGTGCGGGAGAATAGAACGTTGCGGCCGCGTGCCGCCCCCTGAGCTTCGAGACTGAGAAGGACCTAACCGTGGCAACAGCCGGCCAATGGATTGAAGGCGCCCGCCTTCGTACCCTCCTCATGGGCGTCGCCCCCGTGATCGCGGGCAGCGCCGCCGCCTACGACCTTGAGGCGTTCCACCCGCTGCGGGCGCTGCTGGCCCTGCTCACCGCGCTGCTCTTCCAGATCGGCGTGAACTACTCCAACGACTACTCGGACGGCATCCGCGGCACCGACGACGTGCGCGTCGGGCCGCTGCGGCTGACCGCCTCCGGCCTGGCCTCGCCTAAGTCGGTCAAGTACGCCGCCTTCGGCTGCTTCGGGGCGGCCATGCTGGCCGGGCTGGTGCTGATCATGCTGTCCGGCACCTGGCCGCTGCTGCTCGTCGGCGTCGGCTGCGTGATCGCCGCCTGGGGCTATACGGGCGGCAAGAACCCCTACGGATACATCGGCCTCGGCGAGGTCTTCGTCTTCCTGTTCTTCGGCCTGGTTGCCACCATGGGCACGACCTACACGCAGGCCCTCGCCGTCAGCTGGGCCTCGTTCCTGGGCGCCGTCTCGATCGGGCTGCTGGCCAGCGCCCTGCTCATGGCCAACAACGTCCGGGACATCCCCACCGACCGGGAGGCTGGCAAGATGACGCTCGCGGTGCGGCTCGGCGACGAGGCGGCACGGATCAGCTACGTCATGATGCTGGCGCTGGCCCTGCTGCTGCCGCTGCTGCTGATCAACGACCACCCGTGGATCCTGCTGGTGCTGCTGGTCTCGCCCCTGTGCATCACGCCGTCCTGGGTGATGCTGCGCAGCCAGCGGCGGCAGGACATGATTCCGGTGCTGAAGCAGACCGGCGTCATCAGCCTGTGCTTTGCCGCCGCGTTCACGCTCGGAATGGTGCTGACGCAGCTGGTCTAGCCGGCAGGGCGGGGGTCAGTCCTTCCGCGGACGGGGCTTGCGGTCCGCGTCCACGCCCAGCTGGCCATGGCGGTCGACCGCCTCGTCTTCGGCCATCGCGTCCGAGATCTCCGTCGAGGTGCGCAGCGGGGCGGCCTTCCCGGAGAAGCGGTACTGCAGGCTCGCCGACGCCGCATCGCGCATCTTGCGGAAGAACAGGTACGTCACGCACCAGGCGATGACCACGGCAACGATCGCGGAGTACACGATGCCAAGATGCAGGAAGAGTCCAAGGATGAAGACCAGGACGACGATCCCGAGCCTGAGTGCGGTAAATTTCCAGAAAGCCACCACACAAGTTTACGCCGTCGCGGACGTCAAGGGCCGCCGTCGTGCCCTTAGCTGAATACGCCCTCCCGCCGTCCGGGTCCAGCCGCCGCTCAACTACAATTTAGATATGGTTCGCGTGTACATTCTGCTCGTCGTGGTGGCTGTCGCAGTCATCATCTATGCGCTCATCGAGTGCATCCGCTCACGGCCGCAGGAAGTGCGCAGCATCTCCAAGCCTGCCTGGATCCTGACTATCCTGCTGGTTCCGCTGATCGGCGCGCTGCTGTGGTTCCTCTTCGGCAGGCCGCGCTCCACGCCGCAGCCCCAGGTCCAGCAGCGCCGCCCGATGGCTCCCGACGACGACGTGGCCTTCCTGCGCAAGCTGGAGCACCAGCGCCGCGTGCAGCAGCGGGAG
This sequence comes from Arthrobacter sp. USHLN218, assembly GCF_037144715.1. Lineage (NCBI taxonomy): Bacteria > Bacillati > Actinomycetota > Actinomycetes > Micrococcales > Micrococcaceae > Arthrobacter > Arthrobacter sp. USHLN218. The sequence continues at coordinate 169,954 of NZ_JBBCYT010000002.1, read as the reverse complement.
GCGGAGCGGCAGAAGCGCGAATACGAGGCCAAAAAGAAGGAGCAGGGCGGAGCCGCGGACAAGCTCGGCGAGCAGGACCCGGACAACCCGGGGCCCCGCTAAGCCCCCGCAGGCGAAAGGGACCGCACCCGCCCTTCCCCTGCACCCCGCACAAACAGAGAGCCCCGCAGGATCATCCTGCGGGGCTCTCTGCGTCTCTCTGCATCTTTCCCGGTTTCTTCCCGGTCAGAGCAGTCCGTGCGGCCTACTGGAGGCCGGAGTAGCTGTGCAGCCCGGAGAAGAAGACGTTGACGATGGAGAAGTTGAAGATCACGCACAGGTAGCCGACGATCGACAGCCAGGCGGCACGCGTGCCGGTCCAGCCGCGGGTGGCGCGGGCGTGCAGGTAGCCGGCGTAGACAACCCAGATCACGAAGGTCCAGACTTCCTTGGTGTCCCAGCCCCAGTAGCGGCCCCAGGCCTTCTCGGCCCAGATCGCGCCGGCCATAAGCGTGAAGGTCCAGAGGACGAAGGCGACGGCGTTGATCCGGTAGGCGACGTTCTCGAGGGTCAGCGCGGACGGGGCCAGGCGCATGAACGCCAGCCGGTCCGGCTGTCCGGCGCGGGCGCGGGCCTCGCGGTTGGCCTGCAGCAGCTGCAGCACGGACATCGCGAACGTGAGCGTGAACAGCGACGAGGCGATCACGGCAACGGATACATGGATGACCAGCCAGTAGCTCTGCAGCGCCGGGACGAGGTGGGCGACCGGCGTCGGGAATCCGATAGCAGCCGCGCACAGCATGATGACGACCAGGCCGATCACGAAGGAGCCGAGGAACCGCAGATCCTTCTTGACCAGGGTCAGCAGGTACACCACGGCCACCACCAGGGCGCCGGTGGTGCAGAACTCGTACATGTTGCCCCACGGCACGCGGTGCGCAGCAATGCCGCGGCTGATCACCCCGGCGGCCAGGATGATGGCACCGAGGACGCTGAGGGCGACGCCGATGCGGGCGGCGTTGCGGCGTTCGCCGGCGTAGTTCATGGACTCGTCCGCAACGGCGATATCCGCCGGGGTATCGGCGGCCGGCCCTGCACCGCCCCCGACGGTGGCCGGGACCTTCTGTTCGGCGCGCTGTTCGGCGAGCCGGTTCTCCACCGCGCGGATGGTCTTGCTGGAAGTTGCCAGGTCCCAGCAGAAGGCGATGAAGGCCACGGTGAACGCCATGGCCGCCAGCAGTATGAACAGCTCGCTGTATTGGCCGAGGGTTTCGTCAATGCTTGGCATGCTCGGGCACGTCCTTAGGATTCGTTGACGCCGACGGCGTCCCGGTCATTGTGGGCAGGCCGGTCCCCGGCCAGCCACTCTTTTTCGAAAAGCTTGCGCAGCGCGGCCGATTCGGCAGCCAGCCGCGGATCCTCGCCGCGGGCCAGCAGGCCCCATTCGACCATGGTACGGCCGTCCTCGTGAGTTCCCGTCCGGACCCAGACACGGCGCCGTCCGATGAACAGCGAGGCGCCCAGCCCCAGCAGCGCGAGCGTCGAGAACACCAGCGCCCCGCCCTGGCCCGGATCATGGTCGACGTCCAGGGCGACGTACCGCTTGAGCCCGTCGAAGGTGATGCTCCCCAGGCCGTCCGGCAGCTTCGCGCTTTCGTAGGCGCCGAGTTCGATACCGCCGGCTTCCTGCTTGCGGTCGTTGAGGACCGTCAGGCCGCTGGTGTCGAGCACGTACACGTTTTTCGGATCGCCGTTGTCCAGGCCCAGGTCGCCCTTGTACGAGTTCAAGTACAACCGCGGATTGAACGGATCCGGATCGCTGCCCACGGCCACGCCGTCTTCGCCCTCGACGGCCGTCGGCAGGAAGAAGCCGACAAACCCGAGCTGCTCCGGCTTGGCGTCCGGCACCTTGATCGCCATGGTGGACGTGTAGGCGCCGTCATTCGGCACCGCGACGACGGGGCCCTGGTACGCCACGTTGCCATCGCCGTCGCGCACCGTCACCACGGGAGCGTAGCCGTTGCCGACGAGGTAGACGTTGGTCCCGCCGATCGCCAGCGGCTCGTTCACCTTCAGGACCTGCTTCTTCGCCTCGGCCCCCGGAGCGTCGCGCGTGGTCATGTTCGCGGTGAAGTCCAGCGGCTGGCCATAGTGGGTCTTGGACTCGCGGTCGAACTCCACCTCGAACTTGTCCAGCTGCAGCGAGTACGGCGCGAGCCGGTCCTCGTGGAAGTTGCTGCCCGGCGTGAAGTTGTCGTAGCTGACCAGCGTGTTGACGAAGGACTCGCCCTCCACGATGATCTTCTGCCCGCGGTAGCCGAACAGGCCGCCCACCGCCACGGAAATCAGCACCCCGATCAGGGACACGTGGAAAACCAGGTTGCCGACTTCCTTGAGCATGCCGCGCTCCGCCCCGACGGACGGGCGGTCCGTGTCGGTGTCGCGCACGTGGACGCGGTAGCCCCGGCGCTTCAGCACCCGGGCGGCATCTTCGACGGCGGTCTGCCGGGTTACCGACGAGCCCGCCGGCAGCGCCATGGCCGCGTACTCGGGCAGCCGGGAGAGCCTCCGGGGGGTCCGAGGCGGCTGCGCGCGCATGGCCTGCCAGTGCTTGATGGCCCGCGGGATCACGCAGCCGATCAGCGAAACGAACAGCAGCAGGTAGATCGCGGAGAACCAGACCGACGAGTACACATCGAACAGCTGGAAACGGTCCAGCCACGGTCCGGTCTGCGGATGGTCGGTGATGTACTGGGTCACCACGGCGGGGTTGGCCGGGCGCTGCGGGAACAGCGAACCGGGGACCGCGGCCACCGCGAGCAGCAGCAGCAGGAACAGCGCGGTGCGCATGCTCGTCAACTGGGCCCAGATAAAGCGCACGGTGCCGAGGAAGCCCAACTTGGGCAGCTCGACGTCGTACTTTTTGGCGGTTGTCTTGCTCATCAGATGGGGAGCCTCACTTCGTTGGCGAACCAGTCCTGCAGTTGCGTGACCCAGCTCCCCCACAGGCCGCTGGCCATCAGCAGGCCCAAAACTACCAGCAGGCCGCCACCGGCCCGCTGGAGGAACAGCCGGTGGCGGCGGAAGAAGGCCATCGCGCCCATGCCGCGGCGCACGCCGAGGGCAATCAGCAGGAAGGGGACCCCGAGGCCAAGGCAGTAGACAAAGGCCAGGAAGGCGCCCTTCGTGGCGTCGGCGCCGCCGGAGAAGGCCAGCGCCTGGACGGCGGAGAACGTCGGCCCGATGCACGGCGCCCAGCCCAGGCCGAAGGTGATGCCCAGCACCGGCGCACCCCAAAGGCCGGCCGGCGGGCGGGAGTGGATCTTCCGGTCCCGCTGGAACCAGCTGAGTCCGCCCATGAAAACGATGCCCATGACAATAACGACGACGCCGAGCAGTTGCGTTACCCATGCGGCTTCCGTGCCCTTGAGCCAGGCGCCCAGCTGGCCGAACACCGCTCCGATCGCCACGAAGACGGCGGAGAAACCAAGGACGAACAGGCCGATTCCGGCGAACATGCGGCCGCGGCGCTGGCTGTCCAGGTCCACGCCGGTCAGGCCCGTGACGTAGCCCAGGTAACCCGGCACCAGCGGCAGCACGCACGGTGACATGAAGGAGACGAGTCCCGCCAACATGGCTACCGGAATGGCCAGCAGCACGGAACCGCTGAGTACGGTTTCGCCGAAGAGGTTGCCGACCGAGCCGGGGATGTAGCTGATTCCCACGGTCAGGCGGCCGCGGTGTCGCGGATCAGGGTCTTCAGCGTGCCCTTGTCGGCCACCCCGAGAATCCGGGCGGCAACGCGGCCTTCCTTGTCCAGCACCAGTGTGGTGGGGACGGCCTGCGGGGGGACGTAGCTGGTCATGGACAGCAGGATGCCGCCGTCCTTGTCCTTGAAGCTCGGGTAGGTCACACCGAAGTTGCGCTCGAATGCCTCGGCCGTCGCCTTCTCGTCGCGCACGTTCACGCCGTAGAACCGGGCGTCCTTGCTGAATTCCTGGCTCAGGGCCTGCAGGTCCTTGGCCTCCAGCCGGCACGGCGCGCAGGCCGCGTACCAGAAGTTGAGCACGGTCACTTTGCCCGTCCAGCCGGACGAGTCGACCTTGCTGCCGTCGAACAGCGTGCCGGTCAGCCGGACGGGTTCGCCGCGGCTGCCCGGGTCATATTCGGTGACCGATCCGTCGCCGGCGATATAGTTCTTGTTGTCGCCGGCGTTGGCCTGCTGGGCCAGCGAGTCCTCCACCGTGCAGGCGGCCAGCGGCAGCGCGAAGACCAGCGCGGCGCTCATCTTGAGCAGGGACCGGCGGTTCAAAGGCTCAGGGGTATTCGCAGTCACAATCACACTTTTCTACGTGGGCTGGGGGCTTCCCACTTCTACAACGCGTAGTAATTCTATTACGCTCCCGGGAGATTGGCCGCACCGGGCAGCAGGTCCGCGCTCGGCTCGCAATACTCCACCCCGGCGAGGTGCTCGCCGTCGAACTTCAGGCTGGTCACGGAGGCCAGCGTGCACTGCCGCCGTCGCGGGTCGTGCCAGAGCCGACGCCGCTCCGCGGCCAGGCGCGTGACCCAGATGGGCAGCTGGTGGCTGACCATGATGGCCTCCGCCCCCGGGCCGCCGATTTCCTCGGCGGCCTTCCGCGCATCTTCCGCCGCCGCCATCACCCGCAGGACCTGGGCCGTGTATGCCTCGCCCCAGGACGGCCGCATCGGATTGCGCAGGGAGGCCCAGTGCCGCGGATCGCGCAGCTGCCGCCTGATGTCCGCCAGGCCCTCGAAGCGGTTTTCCGCCTCGATAATCCGGTCGTCGGTGACGATTTCCAGGTTCAGCGCCGCCGCGGTCGGCTGGGCCGTCTCCTGCGCCCTGGTCAGCGGCGACGAGACGAGATAGCAAATGTTGGCACCGTGGGCGACCCGGTCGGCGAAATAGTCCGCCGCCCGCTGCGCCATCTTCTGGCCCAGCTCCGACAGGTGGAACTCGGGCAGCCTGCCATAGAGCACACGGCCCGGATTATGGACTTCTCCGTGGCGGAGCAAATGAACGGTCGTTGGCGGCATGGTCTTAAGTGTCTCAAAGGAGGCCGCTATTGCCCAAAGCGCGGGCCGCCGCAAGAATGGCCGGGGAGGGCCCTCGAGCGCGGGCCCTTGAGGCACGAACCGTTGATCCAGGCATCTACCATTCCAGGAGTTCACGATGACACTGCCCCAGGGCCTCACCGAAGGCATTTGGAAACTCGACCAGGCGCACAGCGAGATCGGCTTCACGGTCCGCCACGCCGGCATCAGCAAGGTCCGCGGACGATTCACGGACGCAGACGCCGAAGCGCGCGTCGGAGCGACACTGGCGGACTCGACCCTCCACGCGACCGTCAAGACCGCCAGTTTCAACTCGGGCGAGGCCAACCGTGACGCACATGTGAAGGGCCCGGATTTTTTCGATGTCGAGCAGTTCCCGGAGATGACCTTCGTCGCGACGGGGGTTGAGGGCGACGGCGAGGAGTACACCCTCACGGGCGACCTCACCATCCGCGGCGTCACCAAGCCGGTCGAGGTCGAGGTGGAATTCACCGGCGTCGCCGTCGACCCGTTCGGCGCCACCCGCGCCGGCTTCACCGGCGAGGCCGAGATCAGCCGCAAGGAGTTCGGTCTGACCTGGAACGCGGCGCTCGAGGCGGGCGGAGTGCTGGTCAGCGACAAGGTGAAGATCAACCTGGACGCAGCGCTCATCAAGCAGTCCTGAACCGTCGCCCGCGGGCCAGGGCCCTGCGCTTCCGCCCCGCCCGCCGGCGGCGCCGAATATCATCCTTTCGAGCTAGTCACAGCGCACTCGGCGCCGCTGTAATGTTGGCTTAACAGGCCCTGCGAAGGCGCCTGCAAGCGTCCGCCGCTTCCTGTGCAGCCAAGAAAAGGATCCGACCATGTCCACTCCTGAAAACCAGCCCGACCCCTCCGGCCAGCCGGAACAGCAGCGCGGCCAAGCGGCCAACGGTTCTGGCCAGGAGCAGCCCCGGTACGGGCAGAACCCGCCGCAGTACGGTCAGAACGCCCCTCAAGACGGACAGAGCCAGCCCCAGTACGGGCAGAACGCACCCCAGTACGGACAGTCCGCCCCTCGATACGGGCAGAACCCGCCCCAATACGGCCAGAACGCACCGCAGTACGGACAGCAGCCCGGCCCCTACGGCCAGTCCGCTCCCCAGTACGGCCAAAACCCGCCGCAGTACGGACAGGCTCCCCAGCAGTACGGCCAGCAGCCCGGCCCCTACAGCTACCAGAGCGCCCAGCCGGGCCAGTACAGCTACCCCTCCTCCCAGCCGCAGGCGGGCGCTGTGCCAACCCGGCCCAAAGAAGTAGTCATCGCCTTCTGGCTGATCATCGCCGCGGCGGTGCTGACCGCCATCTCGATCATCACCTCGCTCGCCACGATGGACACCCTCCTGGCGGGTATGGCGGACGACCCGGCCGTCCGCGACGCCCTCGCCCAGACCGGCGGCGAGATCAGCGAACAGCAGTTCATGGACATGATGAGCGGCACGGCGGGCGTCGTCCTCGTCATCGCGGGCCTGATCGCCGTCGGCCTCTACCTGATGGTGGCCTTCGGTGTGAAAGCCGGCAAGAACTGGGCCCGCATCACCGGCACGGTTTTCGCGGCGCTGTCGCTCGTGGGCCTGGTGCCGTTCGGACTCAACACGCTGACAGCGCTTCTGGGCATCGCGGCGATCGTGCTGTTGTTCATGCGGCCGTCCAACGAGTTCTTCAAGGCCGTCTCGGCCCGGAAGTACGGCATCTACGGCCGCTGACCGGCCGGCTCTAGCGGGCGCTGCGGGCGCGGGATTCGGAACCTGGTTCCGATTCCTGCGCCCGTTGTGCGTGGTAGGCAAGAATCTGCAGTTCGGTGGCCATGTCCACCTTGCGCACCTCGACGCCCGGCGGCACCTGCAGGACGACTGGAGCGAAGCTGAGGATACTGCGCACCCCGACGGCCACGAGTTCGTCGCAGAGCTCCTGCGCGGACCGGGCCGGAACCGCCAGGACCACCATGTTCACTCCGGTGCGCGCCAGCACCTTCTCCAGGTCCCTGACCGCGCTGACCTTCAGCCCGCCGACCTCGGAACCGATGATGGCGGGGTCGGCGTCGAAAATGGCCGCCACTTCGAAGCCACGGGTCGTGAAGCCGGAGTAGCCCGCCAGGGCCCGGCCAAGATTACCGGCGCCGACAATGGCGACCCGCCACTCCTGGGTCAGGCCGAGGCGCGCGGCAATGGTCCGGGTGAGGAGCTGGACTTCGTATCCGACGCCGCGCGTGCCGTAGGAGCCCAAATAGGACAGGTCCTTGCGCAGCATGGCCGACTTCACGCCGGCGGCTTCGGCGAGCTCCTCCGAAGAAACGCGCTCCACGCCTTCGGCCAGCAGGGAGTTGAGGGCCCTCAGGTAAATGGTCAGCCGGGCCACCGAAGCGGGAGGAATGGGCCGACCGCGCATCTCCGGCCCCGCAGCGGGACCTGAAGGATCGTGGGTAGTCACGGTTCGGTCCTTACGCTATCGGTCTGTATCCCAACTGTAGGGGCTCGGTTCGGCGCCCACCAATCCGGCCGCACCGTCACGCGGTAAGCAAGCGCCGCAGCCGGTCCGGGTCGATGTGCCAGAAGTCCCGCTGCACGCCGTCGATCATCACGACGGGAATTTCCTCCGCGAAGCGCCGCTCCAGCTCGGCGTCGTCCAGGATCGACTGCTCCCGCCATTCCACCCCAAGTTCGCCGGCGACCTCGGCCACGGTGCGCCGCGCAGCCTCGCACAGGTGGCAGCCGGGCTTGGTCAGCAGCAGCAGGTCGTGCGACGGGGCGGGTGATTCACTCATGGCACCACGGTAGCGCGAGCCGTACTCGGGGCGCCACGCGGCATTCAGCCGCCGGAGACGGCGGCCAGGGCGGCACGGCGAGTTCCCGGGCGGTCTGCACCCGTGGACCTCGGTCGCTAGACTCGAGACATGCCGACAGCCGACCAGGACCCAGCCTCCCGCACCACCGGCCCGCCGGACCGGCAGGCAGCGGCCGCATTCTTCGACGTCGACAACACCCTGATGCGCGGGGCCAGCCTCTTCCATGTCGGCTTGAAGATGTACCAGCGCGGTTCCTTCCGGCTGCGCGACGCCCTCGGTTTCGCCATCAAGCAGGGCCGCTTCCTGCTCACGGGCGAGAACCTCAAGGACATCCACGCCGTCCGGGATTCTGCGATGGCCATCGGAACCGGCCTGCTGGTGAGCGACGTAAAGGCCCTGGGCGAGGAGGTCTACGACGAGATCATCGCCTCGAGGATCTGGCCCGGCACGCGCGCACTGGCGGACCAGCATCTGCGGGCGGGACGCCGCGTCTGGCTGGTCACCGCTACTCCCCTGGCGGTCGCCGAGGTCATTGCCGACCGTCTCGGCCTGACAGGTGCCCTGGGCACCGTGGCGGAAATCGCCGACGGCGCCTACACCGGAGCGCTGGTCGGCGAGATCCTGCACGGGCAGGCCAAGGCGGACGCCGTGGTGGAACTGGCCCGTCTGGAGGGGCTCAAGCTGGAGCGTTGCTGGGCGTACAGCGACTCGTACAACGACGTGCCGCTGCTGTCGCTGGTCGGCAATCCCGTGGCCATCAACCCGGACGCCCGGCTGCGCCGGCACGCGCGCGAGCACAACTGGCCGGTCTACGATTTCCGCAGCGGCCGCCGTGCTGCGACGCTAGGCCTGAAGGCCGCGACCGGCGCGGGAGCCATCTACGGTCTCTGGCGGGGCCTGAGCAGGGTCCGGCGTCCCCGCGCCTGATTGCCGGGGCTACCCGGCTGCGGGCCGGCGGCCGGGCGAAGGCCCGGTGTAGGCCGGGCTTAAAGACAGCAGGCCCGCCGGTTTCCCGGGCGGACCTGCGAACTGCCGGCTGTGCGGCTACTTCTTGTTGCGGCGCTGGTGGCGGGTCTTGCGAAGCAGCTTACGGTGCTTCTTCTTGGCCATACGCTTGCGGCGCTTCTTGATAACTGAACCCACGAGTTCCTCACAAATCACTTCGGTTGGCATCCGCCGGCCCCGACTGCCCGAAGGGCCGGGCAGGCCAGCAAATCTTACGACGACGTAAAACGTTCCTTAACAGGGTACCGCCTAATTCGGAACAGCTTTGACCGCGGCCCGGCAACCCGACCCGCGCCGCGCCCGATCCGATCGGGTCAGGCGGTGCCGCTCTCGCCGTCCACGACTGCTCCCTGCACATACTGCTCCACCGCGGATTCCGGAACGCGGTAGGAGCGGCCGAAGCGGACGGCAGGCAGATCGCCGGCATGGACCAGGCGGTAGACGGTCATCTTCGAGACGCGCATGACCTCGGCAACCTCCGCGACCGTCAGGAAGCGGACGTTCGAGAAGTTCTTCTCCTCAGCCATTGCACATCAATCCTTAACTCCAGGCGGGCCCACTCCGGGCTAAGGCCCAACGGCGTGCCGCCTTGCCAAGCGAGTAAGTGCCGTCTCACTCGATACTCTAGATGCATGAGTGGCCAAAGTGAAAGTTGCCCCTGTGGCTTAACCGTTAGATGACTAGGGCTTTTTTATGCCCGGACCTATGACTGCCCGGCCGCGGCACGGCTGGCGGCCGCCAGCTGCTCGAGCACCAGCTCGGTCGTTTCCCAGCCCATGCAGGCGTCCGTCACACTGCGCCCGTAGACGAGCTCGGCCTCTCCCCTGGCCACCTCGGCCACGTCCAGCTTCTGCGCGCCGCCGGTCAGGAAGCTCTCGAGCATGACGCCGGCCAAAGCCCCGGTCCCGGCGGCCTCCAGCTGGGCCGCGAGCTCCAGCGCGACTTCGGCCTGCCGGTGGTGGCTCTTCCCGCTGTTGGCATGGCTTGCGTCCACGATGACCCGCGGGTTCACTCCCGCCGCGGCCAGCTGGCGGGAGGCGTCGAGGACGCTGTCCGCCGAGTAGTTCGGGCCGCCACTGCCGCCGCGCAGGATCAGATGAGCGTCCGGATTACCGGGGGCCGCCACCACGGCCGCGCGCCCGTCGTCGTCCATGCCAAGGTAGGCCTGTTCCGCCGATGCCGCCAGGCATGCGTCGACCGCTACCTGGATGCCGCCGTCGGTCCCGTTCTTGAAACCGACGGGCAGCGGCAGGCCGGCCGCGAGCTGGCGGTGGATCTGGCTCTCGGTGGTGCGGGCCCCGATGGCGCCCCAGCTGACCAGGTCGGCGAGGTAGGGCGCGCTGACCGGTTCGAGGAACTCGGTCGCGACGGGCAGGCCGAGTGCCGTCACATCCAGCAGGAAGCGGCGGGCCGTGCGCAGTCCGGCCGCCACATCGTGGGAGCCATCGAGGTGCGGGTCGTTGATCAGGCCCTTCCAGCCGACTGTGGTGCGCGGCTTCTCGAAGTACGTCCGCATCACCACCAGCAGGTCCGCGCTATGCCGGCGGGCCGCCTCGGCCAGCCGCGCGGCGTAGTCCAGCCCGGCCTCCGGATCATGGATCGAGCAGGGTCCTGCGATCACGAGCAGCCGGTTATCAAGTCCGTTGAGAATGGCCCGGATCCCCGTCCGTCCGCGTTCGACGGCGGCAATCGCCCCGGGCGCCGCCGGCAGTTCCGCTGTCAGTTCCCCCGGCGAGGGCAGCGCGCTGAACGTCGCGACGCCGGTCGAAGGGCTGTGCGTGGCGGTGAGGCTGGACAGTGGCGGCATGTGGGTTCCCGTCTGGTAAATGGCGGGAACGGTAGCCCAGAACCCGCCGTGGAAATGGCGAAGGGCAGAGAATGATCTCTGCCCTGTTGGCTCTGGAGGTTCGTTGGGTGCGTATGCCGCTAGGCAGTCACGTTAGGCCCCTCCAGAGCCAACGGAAAATACGCATACCAACGGGTTGTCATGTAGCGAGGGTACGCCGCGCGCAACCGCGGACGCCACTTGTAACGGAAAATGACGCGGCGCCCTCAGGCCTGTTCCCAACCCGACAGGAAGGCCGCTCCCAGCACCGGCGCCCGGTCGAGGGGCCGCACACCGGTGATCCCGTGGGCGGCGACCTCGGCCGCAATGCCCTGCGCCATCCGGGGAACGTTCGCACCGATGCTGCCGCCGAGGATGACGGGGCCGCGGCTGCCGGTCCGGCGCGCAACCAGGACAATCAGTTCTGCCAGCTCCCTGACGGCGGCCTTCAGCAACGCTCCCGCCACGGGATCCGAGCCGGCCGCGTCGACCACCACGCGCGACCTCTGCGCCCAGTAGGCCCGGCCCGCGCCGCCATGGAAGGCGGATATCAGTTCCACGGGTTTCGACAGGCCGCAGTCCGCCAGCAGCGCCCGAGTGAGTCCGTCCGGTTCCAGGCCCTGGTCGCGGCGGCGAAGGGCATGCCGGACGGCCTCGCGGGCCAGCCAATAGCCGCTGCCCTCGTCGCCGAGCAGGTAGCCCCAGCCGCCGGCCCGCGCCTCATTTCCCGCGCCGTCGGTCCCCCAGACCGCGGACCCCGTGCCGATGATGACGGCGATGCCGCTGCTGGCGCGGCCCGCGGCCAGGATGAGCCGCGAGTCGTGGACCGCCTCGATCCTGGCCCCCGGCGCAAGAGGGGCGATAAGCGATTCGAGGGCACCGGCGTCGTCCGCGGTATCGATGCCTCCGGCACCGGCTACGACGTGGTGCGCCCCCGCACCCACCGCGGCGAACACCTTCGCCAAGGATTCCGCGGCCTCGTCGCGCGAGACGTTCTGCACGTTCGCGCTGCCGGCCACGGCCTCGCCCGCGGGCACGCCGTCTTCGAAGCGGACGGCATGCGTCTTGCTGCCGCCGATGTCCAGCCCAATCAGGACGTCCGTCATGGGCAGAGCCTACCGGGAAACTGCTAGATCAGGCCCTGGGCCAGCATGGCGTCGGCTACGCGGCGGAAGCCGTCGATGTTGGCACCGGCAACGTAGTTGCCCGGCATGCCGTACTCCTCGGCGGTTGCGGCGCACCTCTCATGGATGTTGACCATGATGTCGGTGAGCCGCTCCTCCGTGTGCTCGAAGGTCCACGCGTCGCGGCTGGCGTTCTGCTGCATTTCCAGGGCGGAGGTGGCCACGCCGCCGGCGTTGGCAGCCTTGCCCGGACCGAAGAGGGTGCCTGCTTCCTGGAACAGGGCGGTCGCCTCGGCCGTGCACGGCATGTTGGCACCCTCGGCGACGGCGATCAGGCCGGCGTCCAGCAGGCGGGCGGCGTGCTTGTCGTTGAGTTCGTTCTGGGTGGCGCACGGCAGGGCCACCGTGGCGTCGACGTCCCAGACGGATCCGTCGGGAACGTAGCTCACCGACGCTCCGCGGCGCACCGCGTAGTCGGAGATCCGGCCGCGCTCCACTTCCTTGATCTGGCGGAGGAGTTCGACGTCGATGCCTGCCTCGTCCACGATGTAGCCGCCGGAGTCGGAAGCGGTAACGACCTTGGCGCCGAGGGACTGGGCCTTGGCGATGGCGTTGATCGCCACGTTGCCGGAGCCGGAGACGGAGACACGCTGGCCGTCGAAGGTCTGGCCGCGGGTCTTGAGCATCTCCTGGGCGAACAGGACCGCGCCGTAGCCGGTGGCCTCCGGGCGGACCAGGGAACCGCCCCAGCCGATGCCTTTGCCGGTGAGCACGCCGGATTCGTAGCGGTTGGTGATGCGCTTGTACTGGCCGAAGAGGTAGCCGATTTCGCGCCCGCCGACGCCGATGTCGCCGGCCGGGACGTCGGTGTACTCGCCGATGTGGCGGTAGAGCTCGGTCATGAAGGACTGGCAGAAGCGCATGACCTCGGCGTCGGACTTGCCGCGCGGGTCGAAGTCTGCACCGCCCTTGCCGCCGCCGATCGGCATGCCGGTCAGGGCATTCTTGAAGATCTGCTCGAAACCGAGGAACTTGACGATGCCCAGGTAGACGGAGGGGTGGAACCGGAGGCCGCCCTTGTACGGGCCGAGGGCCGAGTTGAACTCCACCCGGAAGCCACGGTTGATCTGGACCTTGCCGGCGTCATCCACCCACGGAACGCGGAAGATGATCTGCCGCTCCGGTTCGCAGATCCGCTGCAGGATGGCGGCGTTGGCGTATTCCGGATGCCGGGCCGAGAGCGGCGCAAGAGACTCGAATACCTCGTTGACGGCCTGGTGGAACTCGGTCTCTCCCGGGTTGCGGCGGAAAACTTCGTCACGGATCTCGAGCAATTGGGCGTCCAAGGCCTGCTCCTTCTGTTGCGTTTTCGGCGCACGCATCCGGCGTGCATGGACCGACTAACGATGGAACCACAGACCTGTGAGAAAAACGAAACACACTCGACACGTCGGGAGTCAAGCGTGTAATGAAGGCTGCGCCGCAGCGCGCGGTTCAGGTCCGCCGGCCGCGCCTCAATTTCGGCAGGTGCGCCAGTAGATCCGCGGCCTGTTTCGCGGCCTGGTTGGCGGCCTGTCCGAACGACCGGCCCAGCGGCGCGGCCCCTGCCGCTTCGCCCTCCGCGGCCGGCGCCATCGCCACGGCCGGCTCGGGAACCAGCGCAACGGCCGGCGGCAGCGGCTCGGCCGCGGGGGCCGGTGCCGCCCCGAGACCGAACGATCCGACCCAGTCCGCGACATCCTGCAGCGGCCCGGGCTGCAGACCGTAGTAGCGCTTCTGCCCCTGCGCCCGCATCGAGACGAGGCCGGCTTCGCGCAGGACCTTCAGGTGCTTGGAAACCGTGGGCTGGCTGACTTCGAGCTCGTCCACGAGTTCACCGACGGCCTTGTCGCCGTCCCGGAGCGCCGCCAGGATTTCCCGGCGGGTTGTCTCCGCGATAACGGCGAAGACATCATCGATGACCATTCCATTACCCTAACCGCATATACGCTCTCTGGCATCCTCCTAGGCGGGCGCGCCGCCGGGACCTCAGTCGAACCAGGGATCCAGGCCGTGCAGCGGGAAGATTTCCTTGCGCGTTGCCATTACCGTGCGGTCAACGGCGTCGTTGGGGTCGTAGCCCACTTCCCAGGATCGCCACCAAAGCCGGGCGTCGTCATTCATCACCAGAGGCGCCGACTGGCCGTACCGTTCATGGACGTACGCGCGCCACGGACGAGGCACCTCGGACTGCAGGGGAACCGGGTGGCCCGAGACGATGGCCAGCAGATGCGTCCAGGCGCGGGGAACGACGTCGAAAATGTTGTACCCGCCCCCTCCCGTGGCGACCCACCGGCCGCCACAGACCTGGTCAGCGAGTTCCGCGATGTCCAACATCATCTGCCGCTGCGCGTCGACGCTCAGCCGAAGGCTGCTGAGCAGGTCCTGGGCGTGGCCGTCGCAGCCGTGCTGGCTGACGATTACTTCGGGCTGGAACGCCTTGGCCAATTGCGGCACGACGGCGTGGAAGGCGCGCATCCACGCGGCGTCTTCCGTGCGCGGCGGCAGCGCGACGTTGACGGCGCTGCCGAGTGCATCCGGCCCGCCGACCTCGTTCGAGAAGCCGGTACCGGGGAACAGGGTCCGCCCGGTTTCATGCAGCGAGACGGTCATCACGCGCGGGTCGTTCCAGAAGATGTTCTGCGTGCCGTCCCCGTGGTGCGCGTCCACATCCACGTAAAGCACGCGCTGCACGCCGCCGTCGAGCAGCCGCTGGATGCCGACCGCGCAGTCGTTGTAGATGCAGAAGCCGCTGGCCTTACTGCGGGCCGCGTGATGCATGCCGCCGCCGAAATTCACTCCGCGGACGGCGCGGCCGTCGAGCAGTGATTCCGCCAGGTGCAGGGTTCCCCCGGCCAGCCTGGCGCTGGCTTCATGCATCCCGGCGAACACCGGGTCGTCCTCCGTACCCAGTCCGCGGTCCTCGTCCGGTTCATCCGGATTGGCGCTCACCTTCCGGACGGCCCTGACGTACTCGGGCTCGTGGACCGTTTCCAGCTGCGTGTCCGTGGCCACCTCGGGCCGGACCACAGTGACGTTGCTGCGCTCGAGGATGCCGAATTCGGCGGCCAGCCGGGCCGTCAATTCCAGCCGGATCGGCGACATCGGGTGCTGCGGCCCGAAGTTGTACGCCAGCATCGATTCGTTCCAGACGATTTCCGTAGGAAGGGCGGCTGCTGGGTTCTCGGACATCTCAGACATCCCCGTCAGGCTACGCGAATCGGCGCCGTGGCGCATGATTCTGCTCACTGTGACGAAGGGAGGATGATTTACTACTGCTAGGAAAACCGTCCTCCCCGATCCAACCGTCAGAAGCGGACCATGACACTGAACCAGCGGCCACGGCTGCAGGAGCAAAACACCGGGCTGCGCTCCATCTTCGGCAACATCCGGGACTTTGTCGACCGGGTGGCCAACAGCTCACCGGCACGGCTCGCACTGATCGTATATGCCGCCGTCGTCCTGGTCTTCGCAGGGCTGCTATCCCTGCCTATTTCCGCCGTGAACGGGCAGATCACGCCGCTGTACGACGCAGTCTTCACCGCCGCTTCCGCGGTTTGCGTGACGGGGTTGACCGTCGTGTCCACGGCGACGTACTGGACCTTCTTCGGGCAGGCGGTCATCCTGCTGGGCATTTTCATCGGCGGCTTGGGCACCCTGACCCTCGCCTCGATGCTGGCGCTGATGGTGAGCAAGCGGCTGGGTGTGCGCGGCAAGCTGATCGCCCAGCAGGCCCTCAGCAATGCGGGCCGTCTTGGCGAGATCGGCACGCTGCTGCGGATCGTCATCACCACCTCGGTGCTGATCGAACTGGCCTTGGCGCTGATGCTGATCCCGCGGTTCATGATCCTTGGCGAGCCGTTTGGCCAGGCGGTCTGGCATGGAGTCTTCTATTCCATCTCGGCTTTCAACAACGCCGGTTTCACGCCCCACTCCGACGGGCTGGTGCCCTATGAGGAGGACCTCTGGATTCTTGTGCCGCTAATGCTCGGCGTTTTCCTCGGCAGCCTGGGCTTCCCCGTCGTCATGGTGCTGCTGGAGCGCGGCTGGCGCTTCAGCAAGTGGAACCTGCACACGAAGCTCACCATCCAGGTCAGCCTGATCCTGCTCGCTGCCGGCAGCGTGGCGTGGGGAGCGCTGGAGTGGAACAACGCAGCGACCATTGGCGGCCTGTCAGCAGGTGACAAGAGCATTCACGCCGTCTTTGCCTCCGTCATGACGCGCTCCGGCGGCTTCAACCTGGTTGACCAGAATTCCATGGAACAGACCAGCATGCTGCTGACCGATGCGCTCATGTTCGCCGGCGGGGGTTCCGCGTCGACTGCCGGCGGCATCAAGGTTACGACTATCGCCATCGTCTTCCTCGCCATTGCGGCGGAAGCGCGCGGCAACCGGGACGTGACCGTACACGGCAGGACCGTTCCTGAGGGCGCCATGCGCGTGGCCATCTCCGTCATCGTTATGGGCGCAACGTTCGTCGCCCTGGCGGCGGGTGCCCTGCTGACGATCTCCGGCGATTCCCTTGACCGCGTGCTGTTCGAAGTCATCTCGGCCTTCGCGACGGTGGGCCTGAGCACCAACCTCAGTGCGGAGCTGCCGCCCGAGGGCAAGTATGTGCTCTGTATCCTGATGTTCGCAGGGCGCGTGGGAACGATCACCCTGGCCTCCGCACTAGCGCTGCGCGAGCGGCGCCAGCTCTACCACTTCCCGGAAGAAAGGCCGATCATTGGCTGACAGATCCTCGGGCAACCGCCCCTCGCACAACGCTCCGGTGCTCGTCGTCGGACTGGGCCGTTTCGGGGCTGCCACGGCCGAGCAGCTGGTCAAGCAGGGCCGCGAGGTCCTGGCGATCGAACGCGACCCCGCGCTGGTGCAGAAATGGTCCGACCAGCTGACCCACGTCGTCGAGGCCGACGCGACCAACATCGACGCCCTCCGGCAGCTCGGCGCGCAGGACTTCACCTCGGCCGTCGTCGGGGTGGGCACCTCGATCGAGTCCTCGGTGCTCATCACCGTGAACCTGGTGGACCTGGGCATCGAACACCTGTGGGTCAAGGCCATCACCGCCTCGCACGGCAAGATCCTGACCCGCATCGGCGCGAACCACGTGATCTACCCGGAAGCCGATGCCGGCCGCCGCGCCGCACACCTGGTCGGAGGGCGGATGCTGGACTTCATCGAGTTCGACGACGGTTTCGCGATCGTCAAGATGTACCCGCCCAAGGAAACCCAAGGCTTCACGCTCGGTGAGTCCTCGGTCCGATCCAAGTACGGGGTGACCGTCGTCGGCGTGAAATCACCGGGCGAGGACTTTACCTATGCCCGGCCGGAAACCAAGGTCTCCGGCCGGGACATGCTCATCGTTTCAGGCCACGTCGACCTGCTCGAGCGCTTCGCCGCCCGCCCTTAGCGGGTCAGCCCAGCTCCTTCGAAAGTTCCGCGGCCCGGTCCGCCGCGGCGCGCATCCCGGCGGCAATAACGGCGGGCAGCCCGGCCTCGTCGAAGGCCGCGATCGCTCGTTCCGTCGTGCCGTTCGGGCTGGAAACGGCCTTCCGCAACGCCGCTGGGTCCGCCCCTTCCTGGGCCAGCATGGCGCCCGCCCCGGCCACAGTTTCCTGTGCGAGGATCAACGCCAGCTCGGATCCCAACCCAAGCTCCGCCCCCGCCTTGGCCATAGCCTCCGCCAGGTAGAACACATACGCCGGACCCGACCCGCTGACCGCGGACACCGCGTCCAACTGATCCTCCGGCACGACCACCACAGTCCCCGCCCCGGAGAACAATGCCTCGGCCAGCTTCAGCTGCTCCGCGCCGGCATGGGTTCCGGCGGCGATTCCGACGGCGCCGCGCCCCACCTTCAGCGGGGTGTTCGGCATGCTGCGCACCAGCGGCTGGCCCTGGGGCAGGGCTGCCTCCATGGTCGCCACCGTGATCGCTGCGGCAACACTAACGACGACGGTCTCCCGCGCCAAGTCATCCGAGATCCGCCGGCAGAGGTCTGCGATGCCAGCCGGCTTCACGCCCAATACCACAAGCCCGGCTCCCTGCACGGCCTTGCTGTTAGCCTCGGGATCTTCGTTCTCGGCCAGCACCGACAGACCCGGATACCGGCCGCGCAGCTCCTCTGCGCGCTCCGCGCGGCGCACCGTAGCGGTGACTGATTGCGCGTCCGTCCCGCTGGACAGCAGCCCCGCCAAAATGGCCTCGTTCATGGATCCGCAGCCGAGGAAGACCGTGCGGCCGGAAGAAGAAGTGGAAGTCTGTGCAGTCATGCTGACATTGAATCACGGGGCGGAAGAGGGCTCCGGCGGAAAGCATTCACAGACTTCTCCCAGCTTCTTAAGGGTTTCGTCCCAAATTCGCTCCCTACAGTCTTAACTACCTCATAAAGGTGCGAGTGATTACGGATCAGACTTCCTGGTCTGATCCGAGTGCCGGCAGGTCAGCGGATGTCTCCCCCAACCGTCCGCAGGACCTGCCGGCACTTCTCTTTAACCAGAACCTGCACCGGCTCCCGGGGTCATCTCCCCGCCTCGGCCGCAAACGAACGGGCCGTGACCTACCCAGAAGCTGCACCGGCTCCCGGAGTCATCTCCCCGCCTCGGCCGCAAACGAGCGGGGCATTGCTACCGCCCGAGGGCGCCGGATTGCCGGGTGAACCACCTCCTCGCCCGTCGGCCTCTTACCCGGTTTCGGCCCGTTTCACTCGTCCTACACTACGAAGATTTAACGTGCTATCAGAACGTATCTTCGATAGAATGAGACATGGCGATCGCACCCTTCGAAGCGGTTCAGGAAGCCCCCGGCTTCCTCGCTTCGATGCGCGACGAACTGCAGGACTTCGCCGCCGCCTTCCGCCGGGAAGCCGGCCTCCAGAGCCCGCAAACGGTGGCCCAGTGCGTCGGCCTCTTCGAAGACCTCTCCCGGACCCTCGAGCAGCTCCAGGTCGCCGGGGCGCACGCCGCCGACCGGCACGGCGTCGCCGGCATGACCGGCCGGGATCCGGCCAGCCCGGACCCGGGCAGCCCGGAGCCGAGGTCGGAGTTCCGGGACACCGCGGACTACCTCCGCACGAGGCTGCGGATCAGCCGCAGCGAAGCCCGGCGCCGCCTGCGCATCGGGGCCGGCACCCTGCCGCAGACCCTGATCTCCGGCGGCCAGGCCCCGCCGGCATACGAACACCTCGCCGAAGCGCTGGCCGGATCCGGGCTCGGCGGCACCGCCGCCACCCTGATCCACGACACCCTCGAACGCGTCCGCCCGGCAGCGGCCCCGGAGGACCTGGCCGCCATGGAACACCAGCTCACCCGGCAGGCCACCGAAACCGACCCCGACACCCTGCGCGTCATCGCCCGGTCCTGGGAAGCCGCGATCGACCCGGACGGGGCCGAACCCAGCGACGAACAACTCGCCGCCCGGCAGGGCGTCTTCCTCAAAGGCAAACGCCGCGGCCTGCACCGCTTCGAAATCGCCGCGACCGACGAACAATACGAACACCTCATCACCGCCATGAACACCGCCACCAACCCCCGCCTGCAGACCACCTTCGGCGATCCCGGTGACACGAGTGAAGGCGGTAAGACCGCCGGCACCGACAACAGCGAAGCCGCCACCGGGCACGGCGACCGCGCCGACGGCGACTCCGCAGCGGCCGGGGTCGCGGCCGGCATGGACGGCGACGGGCGGGCGTTCCCGGGCTGGCCGATGCCCACCCGCCCGCAGCAGCTGCTCGAAGGCCTGGTCGGCTCCTGCCGGATCGCCCTGACCACCGACAAGCTCCCCAGCGCCGGGGGCCACCGGCCGCAGGTCATGGTCACCATCGACTACCAGGACCTCGTCCAACAGATCGGCGCCCAAGCCGGCACCTCCGGCCAGGCCGTGTTCGGCGGCCTCATCACACCCCGCACCGTCCGCAAAATGGCCTGCGACGCCGACCTCATCCCCATCGTCCTCGGCGGCAAAGGCGAAGTCCTCGACGTCGGACGCGCCCAACGCCTCTTCACCCCCGCCCAGCGCCGCGCCCTCGTCGCCCGCGACAAAGGCTGCGCCTTCCCCGGCTGCACCATGCCCGCGCACTGGACCGAAGCCCACCACATCCGCTACTGGAAGAAACACAACGGCCGCACCTCCGTCGCCAACGGCGTACTCCTGTGCTCCTTCCACCACCACCTCATCCACACCGGCGACTGGACCATCGAAACCATCGACGGCATCCCCTGGTTCATCCCGCCCGCCTACACCGACCCCTCCCAAATCCCACGCCGCAACCACTACCGCTCCCCACCAGTCCTCAAACGAGCCGAACAACCCACCGAAACCACCCGACGGACCGACAGCCGAAGCCCAAGCTCCGCAGGGCCACCCCCACAGGCCGACAGCAGAAACCCAAGCACCGCAGGCCCACCCCCGCGGACCGACAGCAGAAACCCAAGCACCGCAGGGCCACCCACGCGGAC
Organism: Arthrobacter sp. USHLN218; assembly: GCF_037144715.1. Lineage (NCBI taxonomy): Bacteria > Bacillati > Actinomycetota > Actinomycetes > Micrococcales > Micrococcaceae > Arthrobacter > Arthrobacter sp. USHLN218. Next base: position 149,647 of record NZ_JBBCYT010000002.1, on the reverse strand, counting down.
CGACGGCCGAGGCCCAAGTCCCGCCGCGTCCCCGTCGGCGGGCACTGCCGCGGCTTCCCCCGAACCGGCACCGGCCACATCAACCCGCGGCTGGAGCCGACCCTTCGGCGACGGCCCGCTGCAGCCGGACACGCCTCCTTGGTAGAAAGGTATTGGCAGCACACGACCACTTGATTCCAGCCAGAGAAATTGGTGACCGATTATGCCCACCCAGGCGCAGGCAACCGTCCAGATCGACAACGAACATTTCCGCGTCACCGAATGGCGGTTCCAGCCCGGTACCGAGACCCGTTGGCACCGCCACGAGTTCGACTACGTTGTGGTGCCGATGACGACGGGGCCTCTAAAACTGCAATTGGCTGACGGCGAATCCATCAATGAACTGACAACCGGCCAGTCCTATACTCGGCTGGCCGGCAGCGAACACAACGTCATCAACCCCGGCCCGGAGGAGTTTGTGTTCGTCGAAATCGAGGCCAAGAATCACTCGCGAGACTAGGACCTGAGCCCATAGCCACTTAGGCCGCGTAGGAGGAAAATCAATACCGGCACCGCCATTCTCCCGGGGGAATTCGGGAAGGAGTCTGAAATGGCATGGCATATTGAGGGGACCTACTTCGAGAACTGCAATTGCGACATGGCCTGCCCGTGCTCGATCTCGGGTTTGACCGCGCCGGCGGACCAGGACCGATGCGTTGTCGCACTCGTCTTCCATGTGGAGAACGGGGAGGTAGACGGCGTCGACGTCGGCGGCCTGACCGTCGGGGTGCTCGGCGATGCGCCGCCATTGATGAGCGAGGGCGGCTGGAAACTCGGCTTGTTGCTCGATTCCAGGGCCTCCGCCGAACAGGCGGCAGCGCTCGAAGGTGTGTTCAGCGGCCAGCTTGGTGGCCCAATGTCAGGGTTGGCTCCGCTGGTAGGTGAGATTGTCGGCAAGGAATCCGTTGAGATGTCCTACTCCGACGATGGACGGCAGCACCGCGTGTCCATGGGCAGTGCCGTCGACCTGGCCGTCGAGGACTTCGTCTCCCCGCTCGATCCCACCGAGCAGGGCGTCAAGCTCACGGGAATCGGGTTCCCCGCCGACACCTTGGCCGTCGGCCGAGCGACCACCGGACGCGTAGATGTCTTCGGAATGACTTGGGACAATGCCGGCAAGAACTCCTTCTCCGCTCCCTTCGCCTGGTCAGCGTAGGAGCACAGGCAGCGGCACGCTGGCGCGGCTCCATCCGGGGCTGTTCGTGCTGCTGGCACTTGCACTGGTCGCCTGGTACTTCACCGTGCAGGCCGCCATGGCTATGCCTGCCGGGCCGGGCACTATGGGCCTTGGCCTGGGCGGCTTCCTCGCGGGCTGGGTCCTGATGATGACCGCGATGATGTTTCCGGCCCTGGCCCCGCTGCTCACTGCTTACCTCCGCACGATCCGCGCCGTGCGCAGCGGCTGGGTCAGGATCGGGCGTACGACGGCGCTGTTCGTCGGCTATTTGCTGGCCTGGGCCCTCTTTGGTGTGCTGGCCTATGGGGCGGCCGCGCTAATGGGCAGGGTCGCCGAGGAAAAGCCCGCCGCGGCCCCCTGGATCGGCGCCACCGTGCTGGCAGCTGCAGGCCTTTACCAGCTGACGCCAATGAAAAACTACTGCCTCCGGCACTGCCGCTCGCCGATCAGCTTCCTACTGCACGTTTCGAACTACAAGGGGCCGCTCCGCGACATCCGCGTCGGTATGTACCACGGCACCTACTGCGTCGGCTGCTGCTGGGGCATGATGGCCGTGCTCGTGGCCGTGGGAACGATGAACCTGGCATGGATGGTCGTCATCGCGCTGGCAATCCTGTTGGAGAAGACATGGTCGCACGGGGTGCAGTTCAGCAAGGCCGTCGGCGTAGCCCTGATCGTCTTCGCCTTCCTCGTCCCGGTTAACCCCTCGCTGCTCCCCGGGCTCTATCCCGGACCCGGCACGGTCCAAGACATGGAACCGGACATGCCGGCAGACATGCCCGCGATGTAGCGGCCGCACGGCTTCCTGCAGCTACCTTCCGCACCCGCCGCCGCGGCAGGTGCCGCCCTACCGCAGGCGATCCCGGCACCTCAGCGCACCGGCACCTCCTACCTGCTGGCGCGCAGCACCTCCACACGCTGGCAAACCAACACGCCGGCAAACCAACACGTCAGCACGCCGGCCCGCAGCGCGCCCGCCGGTCACGCCAGTGCCGGGCGGCGGCGCCAGGTGAGGCGGGCAATGCCCCAAACGGTGAGGAATACGGCGACGAGGATAAGGCCCGCGTGGCCGAGGTCGAGTTCGCCGAGCCAGGTGGTGATGGGGTCGCTCAGACCCGCACTGTGGAGCAGGCCAGCGATGGTGATGGCTGCGATGAACAGCGCCGAGAACGAGGACAGGCCTGTGACGACCATATTGAAACCGATCTTCTTCTCAGGTTCGGAGATCGCCGTGCGGTACATCTTCATCATGGCGAGGCCGTTGGCGGTGTCGCAGAGGGTCATGGCGGCGGTGAAGCCGAGGGGCAGGGCCATGAGGGCCAGTGGTGAGACGCCGGCGAGAGCGGCGGAGGCGGTCAGGAGGAGGAAGGCAATGGTGGTGGCGGTGTCGAAGCCGAGGCCGAAGAGGAAGCCGATCACGTAGATGTCGCGCGGGCGGTTGATGCGGGACAGCGGCTTGTCGAGCAGCCGGGCGACGAGTCCCTGCGGGCGGAGTTCGTCGGCGGTGACGGGTTGGCCGGCGCGCACTCGCTGGTAGACCTTGGCCGCGCGGCGGAAGGCGGCGCCGTTGAAGATGCCGATGGCCAGCAGGAAGGTGGCGGATACGACGGCGCCGATCAGCCCGAGGGCGGTGTTAACGGGCGAGCCGTCGTCCAGCGCAGTGGCGATCACGGCAGCGCCGCTGACCACGAGGATCCCCGCGATCAGGACGATGCTGCTGTGCCCGAGGCTGAAAGCGAAGCCGACGCTGACCGGCGAACGGCCTTGGGCGGCGAATTTGCGGCTGGAGTTGTCGATGGCAGCGATGTGGTCCCAGTCGTAGCTGTGCTTGACGCCGGCTAGGTACGCGGTGAAGAACATGCCCAGCGCCAAGGGGCTGGCGTCCGCCGTAAAGGAGTAGGCGAGCAGGCCGAGGCAGACCAGGTGGAGCAGGCCCACAGCGCCAAAGGTGGCGGCGATGCGTTGGGACTGCGGAAGTTGTTCCCGCTCGAGGTGGCTGAGTCGGGATGGGGAGAACGGCAGGGCGTTCATACTTTGTCTCCTTTGGCCGGTCCTCCAGTCCAGGGTGGCCGATGTTGAGGACCGGATCAGTACTTGCGAAGATTCAGTGGCTGCTGACGGTACCAGCGGTGGCGAAGCAGGTCGATGGCTGTGAACAGCATTTTGTTCAGGGCGCCGGTGGAGCGGGACAACGCGCGCAATGCGAAGCCGGGGCCGTTGAGCAGGGAGAGGCCGAGCTGCCCGCCGGGATCCAGCGGGGCCAGCAGATCCTGCAGTTCCTGCACTAGGTCGGCGTCCACCCGCGGGTCCACGACGAGCATCGAGCCTAGGTGCGAATAGTCCTCGAGGAAGAGCATGCCGGAGAGCGGCGAGGCCGGATCGCCGGGGCGGATCAGCAGGTTGTCCAGGGCAAGCAGGTGGCCGTCCCGATGGATCTCGTTGCGGAGGCGCACCTCCTCATATCGGAATAGGTCACCATCCGGCGACCACCCGGGGGTAACGACGTCGCACATCACCAAGGAGGAGTCCGCGGCGAGTTCGACGACGGTCTGCTGCCGGTAGGTGGCGTCGCGGTAGGCGATGAGCTGGTCGGGCACGTACTCCAGGCTGGCTCCGGGGCCGAGCCTGATCCGGGTGTGCTGAAGGGCCGGAGCGCCGGGGGTCCGGTAGATCTTCGTGGCGGACTGCGTGGTCAGCAGCAGCCGGGCCTGCTCCTCGACCTGGATGTCGACGTCGTAAACGTCCCCTCCCAGATAACCGCCGCCGGGGTTGACGATCGTGTACGCCACCTGCCCGGACGCGTCCAGGTAGTGCGGCCGGATCACCCTGAGGGCGCCCTGGTGGTACTGCGAGGTGGCGACACCGCGGCCGCCGCGCCGGCCGACCGTCAGGCGCAGCTCGCCCGTGGGCAGCTGCGGGTCAGCAGGTTGGGCCTCGGTCACTGCCCCAGGTCCTGCATCAGCACGTCGCGGCGGAGCCATTCGATGACCTTGTCCAGGCCCTCGTCCGTCTTGAGGTTGGTGAAGCAGAAGGGCCGCTGGCCGCGGAACTCCTTCGAATCGCGCTCCATCACCGACAGGTCGGCGCCGACGTACGGCGCCAGGTCCGTCTTGTTGATGATGAACAGGTCGCTCTTGATCATGCCTTGGCCGGCCTTGCGCGGGATTTTTTCGCCTTGGGCCACGTCGATGATGTAGATGGAGAAGTCCACCAGCTCGGGGCTGAAGGTCGCAGAGAGGTTGTCTCCCCCGCTCTCGATGAACACCACCTGCAGGTCCGGGTGCCGCTGCTTGAGCTCCTCCACGGCGGCCGAGTTCATCGAGGTGTCCTCGCGGATGGCCGTGTGCGGGCAGCCGCCGGTTTCGATGCCGATAATGCGGTCCAGCGGCAGGATGCCGTTGGCAGCGAGGATCTTGGCGTCCTCGATGGTGTAGATGTCGTTGGTGATGGCGGCCATGGAGATCTCGCCGGACAGGTGCCGGGTCAGGCGCTCGACCAGCTGGGTCTTGCCTGCGCCGACGGGGCCGCCGACGCCGATCTTGATGGGTTCCATTGCGTCTCCTTGTTCCGGGGCCGCCGCGGACTGCGCGGCGGCGGGTGTTAGTCAGTGGGTAGGCTGCGGGGCGGGTCAGCAGGCCGTGCGGGGCGGGTCAGCAGGCCGTGCGGGGCGGGTCAGGCGGCTGGGCCGTGCAGAGCGGGTCAGGCGGGCCGGGCCGGGCGGTCAGGACATGAACATCCGCGCCCGCTGCCGTTCGTGGCGCATCTGCGCGATTTCCAGGCCCGGTGCCGTGGCGCCGAAGTCGCTGCGGTCCAGTCCGGCGATGCGCGCTGTTGCTGCGGCGATGTCCGGATGGATGCGGCGCAGCACCCGCTGTCCCGCGTCCTGGCCGATCGGGATGCCGCGGATGGCGTTCTGGGTCAGCGAGGTCGCCGTCGAAAACAGATAGGTGCCTACCAGCTCCGGCAGCGGAACCTGCAGGCTGCGCCCGGCGAGGGCGAACGCCAGCGCCGGATGTCCGCTGCAGTCGCCGCCCGCCACGTCCTCGCGGTACTGTTCCACCTCGGCAGTGTCGAGGATGAGGGAGGCGATCTGCAGCATCCGGGCGCCCATTTTCACACCGGCTTCCCGCACCTGCCGCGGCAGGGCCTGGGCCGTGAGCAGCGCGTCCAGGTCCCTCAGCTCGGCCGCGGATCCGGCCTCCAGCGCCAGCCGGATGGCCAGTCCATCGCTGTAGGTCAGCTGGGTATGGATGAACTGGCTTAGCCAGATCCGAAAGGTCTCCTCGTCGCGGACCAGGCCGCGCTCCAGGAAGGTTTCAAGTCCGAACGAGTGGCTGAAGGCGCCCGTGGGCAGGGCCGAGTCGGCCAGCTGCAGCAAGGGCAGCCAGTACGATGGCGGGTGGTGCCCGGGTGCCTCCCGCGGCTCAGTGCGTGTGTTCTGCATGTCGAAAGGGCGCCGGCATGACCCGCTCCTGCCGCGAGTACGGCACCTGCATGTGCTGCAGGTAGTCCTCGACAGTGTGGTCGTACTGCACCACCATGACTTCCGCGCGGTAGTCGCTGCCGCCGTCGAAAAACTGCGCCTGCAGGTGACGGTTGCCCAGGCTGTGGGCCACCACGCCCATCTCCCGGATGGTGCGCGGGGCAATGACCAGGACATCCGTGGGCAGGACGCTGACGACGATCACGTTGGACTCGTCGCGGAACAGGATGTCGCCGTCGCGCAGGTCGCCCTGGGTGGCCAGCCGGATGCCGATTTCGCGGCCGTGGTCGGTGGTCACGCGCTGGACGCGTTTGACCAGCGCGGCGCTGGGCAGCGCCACTTTCTCTTCGTGCAGCCCGGCCAGTTCCGTCTCCGGAAGATCGTGCCGGTTGGCGATGACGCGCTCAATGATCATTGACTACGTCCTTTCGGTAAGAGTTCGGTTCATTCGGGAAGCACGCGCGCGTGTGCGGAGCGGGGACACCCTCGACGAGGGGCACCGCCTAGAACAGGAAGTAGCGCTGGGCCATCGGCAGCACGCTCGACGGCTCGCAGGTCGCCACTTCCCCGTCCACGGTGACGGTGTAGGTCTCCGGGTCCACCTGGATGTCCGGTGTCTCCCCGTTGTATTTCAGGTCCGCCTTGGTCAACGCACGGATGCCGTGGGCGGGACGGACGGTGCGGCGCAGCTGCAGCCGCTCGGGAATTCCTTCGTCGATGGCGATTTGGGGCAGGAACGTGATCGACGACGTGTGCACCGCCTTGCCCATGCCGCCGAAGTTGAGCCGCAGCGTGCGCGGCTGCGGGGTCGGAATGGATCCGTTGGGGTCGCCCATGATGGACTGGACGATCTGCCCGCCCTTGATCACCATGTCCGGCTTGACGCCGAAGAAGGCCGGATCCCAAAGCACCAGGTCGGCGAACTTACCGACCTCGACGCTGCCGACCGAGTCGGCGATGCCGTGGGCCAGCGCCGGATTGATCGTGTACTTGGCGACGTAGCGCTTGAGCCGGAAATTGTCGCCCACTTCGGGGTCCTTGGCGAACTTGCCGCGCTGCCGCTTCATCGAATCGGCCACCTGCCACGTCCGCAGCACCATCTCGCCGATCCGGCCCATAGCCTGCGCGTCGGAGCTGGTAATCGAGAAGACGCCAAGGTCATGCAGCACGTCTTCGGCGGCGATGGTCTCCTTGCGGATCCGCGAGTCGGCGAACGCGACGTCTTCGGGGATGTCAGGGTTCAGGTGGTGGGCGACCATGAGCATGTCCAAGTGCTCGTCGACGGTGTTCTTCGTGTACGGCAAGGTGGGGTTGGTCGACGCCGGCAGGACGTTGGGCATCCCGGCGATCCTGATGATGTCCGGGGCGTGGCCGCCGCCGGCGCCTTCGGTGTGGAAGGTGTGGATGACGCGGCCGTCGATGGCGCGGATGGTGTCCTCGACGAAGCCGCACTCGTTGAGCGTGTCCGCGTGGATGGCCACCTGCACGTCGAACTCGTCGGCTATGCGCAGCGACATGTCGATCGAGGAGGTCGTGGCTCCCCAGTCCTCGTGGATCTTGAGTCCGATGGCGCCGGCCCTGATCTGCTCGGCCAGCGGACCGCGCGCGCTCGCGTGGCCCTTGGCGAGCAGCCCGATATTGATCGGCAGGTCATCGACGGCCTGCAGCATCCGGCCGATGTGCCACGGCCCGGGCGTGACCGTGGTGGCTTTGGCCGCGTCCGACGGCCCGGCGCCGCCGCCGATCAGCGTCGTGACGCCGTTGGCCAGCGCCACCGGCACTTGGTCGGGGCTAATGAAGTGCACATGGGTGTCGATGCCGCCAGCCGTGAGGATCTTGTGCTCCCCCGCGATCACGTCCGTGGCTGTACCAATGACGATGTCGACTCCATCGGAGATATCCGGGTTTCCGGCCTTGCCGATCTTGAAGATGTGTCCGTCGCGGAGCGCTACGTCAGCCTTGTAGATGCCGGAGTAGTCCAGCACGACGACGTTCGTGATCACCGTGTCGGGGACGTCCTGGTCGCGGGTGCGCTGGCCGTTCTGGCCCATGCCGTCGCGGATCACCTTGCCGCCGCCGAACACCACTTCCTCGCCGTAGCGGGTGTAGTCATGTTCGATCTCCAGCAGCAGATCGGTGTCGGCCAGCCGGATGGCGTCGCCGGTGGACGGACCGTACATTTCGGCGTAGTGCCTGCGGCTCATTTCGAAGCTCATCGCTGCTCCTCCCCGCTGTCGCCGGATTGATCCACCGGATCGCTGCCGAAGCTCGGAAGGAAGCCTTCCCTCTCCTTGCCAACGTTGGGCAGGTCGATGTCGTATTCCGCGGCGACCTCCGGCTCCTTCTCAGCGTCGATGCCCGCCGTGCCGCCGATGGCCTCGGTGTGGACGGCCGGGACGCTGACGCCAACGGCGCCGTTGACCCGGTTCTGGAAGCCGTGGACCTCCCGGTTCCCCGAGATTTCCACCAGATGCACGCTGCGCGCATCGCCGGGTTCGAAGCGCACGGCCGTGCCGGCAGGAATATCCAGCCGGAAGCCGCGCGCCGCCACCCGATCCATCTCCAGCGCCGGATTCACCTCGGCGAAGTGATAGTGGGACCCAACCTGGACCGGCCTGTCGCCGCGGTTGGTCACGTTCATGATCCTGGTTTCGGCGCCCTCGTTGCACTGGATGGGCTCGTCGCGGAGGATATATTCTCCCGGTTTCATGGGTGCTCCTCTACTCGATCAGCGGATCGGGTTGTGGACAGTGACCAGCTTCGTGCCATCAGGGAAGGTGGCTTCGACCTGCACGTCGGCGATCATGTCGGCAACGCCGTCCATCACGTCGCCGCGGCCGAGGATGGTGCTTCCGAAGCTCATCAGCTCCGCGACGGTGCGTCCGTCACGGGCCCCCTCGACCAGTTCGTACGTGATCAGGGCGACCGCTTCGGGATAGTTGAGTTTCAGGCCGCGCTGCTGGCGCCTGCGGGCCAGGTCGGCCGCGACCACAATCATGAGTTTTTCTTGCTCACGGGGCGTTAAATACATGCAGAACTCCCTGGTTCGTCAGGAACAAATAGGTGTCCACCCGTTATCTACAACCGGTCAGAGACTAGACCGGGAGGCCCGTGGATATGGCAAGAGTAGCAGAGCTGGACGAGCCCGCAACTTGGCTGCTTTGCGCCGCGCCGCCGGCCGCCGTCGACGGGTCCAGGCTGGAGATCCACATCACAGAACCTACTCCATGCAAACGGCCGCATCGGCCCATCCCGGCAGATTTTCGGCAGGCTGCGACGTCCCCGGGCGGGGCCGGCTACGGCAGCCCGGCAGCCCGGACACCGCCGGCCGGCGGACGGGGCCTACGATGGACCCATGTCACGGACGGACAGTGCCTCGCGCGTAGTTGCGGCCTCGCCGGAGAAGGTGTTCGCCGCGCTCATCGATCCGGAATCGCTCGCGGCATGGCTGCCGCCCGAGGGCATGGCCGGCAGGTTCGAGCGGTTCGATGCCCGGCCTGGCGGCTCCTACCGGATGGTCCTCACCTACTTGGATGGAACGGCGGCATCGGGGAAGGCGACAGCCGACACGGACGTTGTGGAAGCCCGCTTCATCGAGATCGTGCCCGGCGTACGAGTGGTTCAGGCGGTGGACTTCGTCTCGGATGACCCGGCCTATGCCGGGACGATGACGATGACATGGGAGGTGTCGCGGGCGGATGGAGGAACCCGGGTGGAGATCCGGGCCGACGACGTCCCGGACGGCATTTCCGCCGAGGACCACGCCGCCGGACTCGCCTCGTCCTTGGCCAACCTGGCGGCGCACCTCGAGCGGTAGCAGCCGGACCCGCCTCGTCACTGGCCAACCTGGCGGCGCACCTCGAGCGGTAGCAGCCGGACCCGCCTCATCCCCTGCCCGATCCGGCGGCTTACGCGCAGCGCCAGCGGCCGCCCCGTCTCCGCGCCCCCGAGCCCCGCCGGCGGCCAGGATGCTGGCCGGCTTCCGCGCGGGAAGCGTCTAGGGTTTATTCGTCGGTCGTGAAGTACCACTGCCCGTTGGAATCGGTGCAGTCCCGGACGAGCGTGGTGTCAGGCTGGTTGAGCACGGACCACTGCTTGACCTTGCAGTTTATGTAGCTGGGCTCCCAATACACGTAGGTCATTCCGGCCGCGTTGGCGGCGGTCATACCCACGGCGGCGAGGCCGGTGGCCAGGGTCGTGGCGGCGATGGCTCGCGTCATCACGCTACGGATGGACATTGCTTCTCCGTTCGTTGTCGACAGCCAGGCTGGGGCCCGGCCGCTTACCATCCTAGATCACGTTTCCATAACGGCGGGCGGCAGAGGAAGAAAGCGTGGCGAGCGCGGCATCACATCAAGCCGGCATCACCGCAGGTCACTGACTCATTTGGGCAAGCTTCCGCCGCCCCGGACAACATGGTTCCGCTACCGGGAAGGAGCGCCCCAAGTCATGCCTGCGTTCCTGCGGCCGGCACCGGGGCGGCGCCGAGGCCCAGTTCGTCCGGGCCGAGGTCGGCGAAGTAGGCCTCGACGGTGGCGCGGTCCACGTCGGCCAGCGTGGCGGGATTCCAGCGGGGGTTGCGGTCCTTGTCGATGACCTGTGCTCGTACGCCTTCGGCAAAGTCCGGGGCGTGCAGCAGGCGGATGCCGAGCCGGTAGTCCTGGTCCAGCACCTCCTCGAGCGTGGCCATGCCGCGGGCGCGGCGGAGGGCTTCGAGCGTGAGCTTCACCGAGGTGGGCGATTTCGCGGCGAGTTCGACGGCGGCCTCCCGCGCCTTGGGTTCGTCACTGGACTCGAGCGCCGCGAGGACCTGTTCCGCGTCGTCGTGCCGGTAGCAGTCATCGATCCAGCGGCGGTCCTTGTCCAGGTCCGACGGCGGGACCTCCGTGCGGGCGAAGCGGGCAATGGCTTCGTCCGCGGAGGCTACCGCGAGCGCCTCGGCCAGGGCCGGCAGGTCCGTGCTGTCCACGTAGTGGTCGGCCAGGCCCAGCACGATGGCGTCGGCTCCGGTGCCGGTGCCCGCGGTGAGGGCGAGGTGGGTGCCGAGTTCGCCCGGCGCGCGCGAGTAGAGGTAGCAGCCGCCGACGTCGGGGATGAAGCCGATCCGGGTCTCCGGCATGCCGACCGTGGACCGCTCGGTGACCACCCGGTGCGAGGCGTGCGCGGAGACGCCGATGCCGCCGCCGAGCACCACGCCGTCCATCAGTGACACGACCGGCTTGCGATAGCGGGAGATGTACGAGTTCATCCGGTACTCGTCCTCCCAGAAGATCTCCTTGGACGCGCCAGCCTGCACGTGCTTGTAGATGGCGACGATGTCGCCGCCTGCGCAGAGCCCCCGCTCCCCCGCACCCGAGATGAGGACGGTGGCGACGCCGTCGTCCGTTTCCCAGTCCCGGAGCGCCGCCGTAATCGCGGTGATCATGGCGTCGTTGAGGGCGTTGATCGCCTTGGGCCGGTTCAGGACGATGTGCCCGACGTGGCCGCGGCGCTGCAGCAGGATCTGGTTCGTCTCCACAGGCACAGCCTAGCGTGCCCCGCGAACCGGCACCTGACTTTGGCCGTTGCCGGAGCGTGCCAGAATGGTGTGAGCTACGCCGCAATCGCGGCATCTACTTCGGACGGAGGTTGGGGATGGCTGTGTCGGAGCAGGCGAAGACGGTGCGGACGGCGCGGCTGGGCTTTGTGTTCCTGGGCATTGTGCTCATCGCGGTCAACCTCCGGGTGGCGTTCGTCAGCGTGGGCCCGGTGCTTTCCGACATCAGCAGCGAATTCGGCTGGTCCGCGAGCACGGCTGGATTGCTGACCGGGCTGCCGCTGATCTGCTTCGCCGTCTTCTCGCCGGTGGCGCCCGGGGTTGCCCGCCGGCTCGGCCTGGACCCGGCGCTGTGGGTCTCGCTGCTGCTCCTCCTGGTCGGCATTCTCACCCGCTCGGTTCCGGTGGAGGCGGCTGTCTGGGCCGGCACCGTGCTGATCGGAACCGGGATTGCGTTCCTGAATGTCCTGCTGCCCTCGCTGGTCAAGCGGGACGTGCCCTCGCGCGTGAGCCAGGTGACCGGGGTCTACACCGCGATCCAGGGCGCCGTGTCCGCGGTGGGGGCGGCCGTCGTCGTACCTATTGCCCAGGCCACGCCCTACGGGTGGCGGCTGGCGCTGGGCGTGTGGGCGGGGCTGGCGCTGATCGCGCTGGCGGTCCTACTGCCGCATCTGCGCGCGCGGAACGCGGGAAACAACGACGGCGGGGGCCGGGCGGTGCGCTACCGCTCGCCGTGGAAATCGGCGCTTGGCTGGCAGGTCACGCTCTTTATGGGGCTGCAGTCGCTGGCCTTCTTCGTGATGATTACCTGGCTGCCCGCGATCGAACATGACCAGGGCCTTTCGGCGATCACGTCCGGCCTGCATACCTCGGTGTGGCTGCTGGTGGGCGTGGGCGCCAGCCTGACCGCCGGCGCGGTGCTGCACCGGGCATCGGACCAGCGGCCGGTGGCGCTGGCCAGCAGCCTCCTGGCGTTCTGTGCCTACGCAGGCCTGGCCCTCGCCCCGCAGCTGTCCCTGCTCTGGGTGGTGGTCGGCGCGGCCGGGTGCGGCAGCCTCATCGTGATCGGGCTGTCCCTGTTCAGCCTGCGCACCGAGCACCACGAACAGGCGGCCGAACTCTCCGGCATGGCACAGTCCGTCGGCTATGGCATCGCCGCCGTCGGGCCGGTGGCCTTCGGCGCGCTGCACGATGCTACCGGCGGCTGGACCGTGCCGCTGCTGGCCGGGGCGGGACTCATGCTCATCCTCTGCGTGACCGCCTTGCTGTCGGGACGGAACCGTTTCATCGGCTGATATCGGCAGACCCGGGCCGCCGATGCCGCGTGCCGGCCTCGACACGTCCGCCATTGGCGGCCACACTTTTGGTAGCACCACCCCTGCGGACTCATCGCGCGATCTGTCGCCCATAGCGGCCTCCTGTCCCCCGGACCTGTCCCCTGCGAAATGGTGAACTCCCATGAGAAATGCAGCACTGGCCTCCCTGGCCCTCGCGATCCTGCGGGTTGTCCTCGGTTACATCTTCGTCATGCACGGCTGGCAGAAGTACAACGACATAGGCATCGCGGGGATGCAGGCTGGGTTCGGCCAGATGGGCGTGCCGAATGCCGAGGTCTTTGCCGTGCTCGTCATCATCCTCGAACTGGTTGGCGGCGTCCTGCTGATCATCGGGTTCCTGTCGCGGCCCATCGCGGCCCTGCTGGCCGTGGAGATGGTCGGCGCCTGGGTCCTCGTCCACGCACCAAACGGCTTCTTCGTCAGCGAAAACGGCTACGAGTTAGTGCTCATCCTGGCCGCCGCCGCGCTGACGATCGTGCTGGCCGGTCCGGGACGTTTCTCCCTCGACTACGCCCTGTTCGGGCGCAGGAAGTCGAAGCTGAGCGCCTTGGCCTGACCTCGGGGGGCGACTGCCGTGAGGCTGCGCTCCCCCGGGTCCGGTGTTCCCGCCAGCGCTTACGCCGCCGCCCGAACGAGGGCCAAGCGGGCGTCGTGCCGCTACCTCCGCACGGGCTGGAAGGTTGTCGCCCGGCGGAGGATCTTCACGGGGCGGTCATGCGGGACCGAGACGGCCTCGGGAATGTCCTGCAGGTGGATGTCCACGGTTTCCTTGGTGCGGCGGACGATGTAGCCGGCGAGCACTCCGGCGTGCTCGTCATCGTTGAAGCCAACTATGCTCACCGGACGGCCCAGATCCTCCAGCCTGAGATCCGCCGCGAGCCTCTTGATGGTGGCCATCCTGGCTCCTCTAGGAGTTCTTATCGGTAGGGGAAGTCTATGCCCGGCAGTAGGCTGGGAGTACCTGCGACCAAGGAGAACAGATGAGTTCACTGCTGACGCCGCTGATCACAAGCGCCGGGCTGATCGGCGGATTCCAGACCGCGCGAGCCACCAAGAACCGGCCGCTGGGCGGGGCCGTCCTCGCCGCCGCCGGAGCCGCCGCCTTCACCCTGTGGAAGCGCGACGCCGGAACCGCTACGGCCTCGGCGCTGACCGCCGCGTACCTGGCCGCGTTCGGGCTGTCCCATCCGCTGGCGAAGAAGATCGGCGCCTGGCCGTCCGTCTACACCGTCACGGGAGCGACGGCGGTGCTCGCCGCGATCTTCGGCGGCCGGCGCGGCGCGTAGCAGCAGAAAGGACCCGAACGCGGAAGGCGTCGGCCGCGGCCCTGGCGCGCAGCCGGCCCTGGCACCGAAGAGTTCGGCCGGTCCTTACAGGCCGGCGAGGTAGCCGGCGAACCCCGCGGGGGTCCGGCCGTGCAGCCGCCCGGAGGTGACTGCCGTCAGCCCCGGGCAACTGCGCACGGCAGCGCCGGCGGCCCGCAGCCTGGCCACGAGCCGGACGTCTTCATGCTCGGACACGCTCTCGAATCCGCCGGCGGCGAGGTACGCCGACGCCCGGAGGCCCAGGTTGGCTCCGTGGATGCGGCTGTGCCGGTCCTGCTGGGTGTACTGCCGCCGCCAGCTGCTCAGCCGGACCGCGTCCAGTTCGTCCGGATCGGGTTCCACTGTCCCCAGGACGGCGTCGGCTCCCGCGTCCGCCAGCGCCGCCTGGACGCTCAGCCAGTGCCCTGGGACGCGGGTGTCCGCGTCGGTGCAGGCGATCCAGGCCTGCGATGCCATACTTCCGCCCGCGAGGACGGTGAGCTCTCCCCCGGAAGCGACGGGGCCGCCGGCCAGCACAGTGTCCAGCACGGGTCCGCCGCGGAGGAGGCTCCCCAGCGCGGCGGCGGCTCCGGCGGCCCGGGCCGCGCCGACCGACCCGAACCGGGCGTCGAGGATCCGGATGCGCGGGTCCCGGGCTGCCGCGGCGCTGGCGATCCGGCCGGACGTGTCGGTGCAGCTGTCCAGCACGAGCGTTAGCGTCGCCGAGCAGCCGGGGCGGGCTTCCGCCAGCCGGTCCATCGCCACCCGAATGTGCTCAATGCAGGCCCCGAGGAGTGCTTCCTCGTTCCGGACCGGGACCACCACCAGGACCTGCCCGACCGGCACGGGACCGGAAGCCGCGGGTGACGCGGTGCGCTCGGCCCGGGACCCCGGCGTCGTTCCCGGCAGGACCCCGGCGAGCTCAGCCATGCGTTTGCTCCGGCGCTTGCAGGACTTCCAGCAGGAAGTCGCGTTCCCGGTGCTCGACAACCACGTCCCAGCCGGTCGTGGCTCGGGCCATCGCGTGCACCGTCTCGCCGTCGAGCTCCCAGCCCATGATCGGGTTCAGCCAGTGGCAGAGCACCAGGTGGCCGCCCGGCACCAGCGCCCGTTTGGCGCGCTCCAGGAGCCGGCGCAGTTCGGCTGCCTGGAGGAAGTAGCCGATCTCCGAAACCACCACGAGGTCCAGGTCCCGGGCGGCGTCCGGCCACCCGTCCGGAAGGTCGGCGCGCAGCAGCTTCACCTGCGGGCGGCCGGCGAGCCGTTCCCCGGCGCGCTGCAGGGCGACCTCGCTGGCGTCAACGGCGGTCACCCGGCTGCAGCGGGCGGCGAGCTCCTCGGTGAGCAGCCCCAGCGAGCAGCCGGCTTCGAAGGCGTGCCGGTAGCGTTCGCGGGGCAGGGCGGCCATGGTCACCGACCGCTTGCGCTGCTCGTACCAGCTGGAGAGGTACGACCACGGGTCTGGCTTGCGGCGGTAGAGCGAATCGAAGTCCTTGGCGGCCGTGCCGGCTCCGCGCGGCGGCGGCGTCCAGCGGAAGACCTCGACGCCGCGGTCGAAGTAGGAAAGGAAACCGGGGCTCAGCAGGGCTTCGTCGCCCGGCAGCGGTGACAGCGGTCCGGTCTGCGACACGTGCGCGGCCAGGGCCTGCTGCTTGGCATCCAGCGCCGCGGAGTCCAGCGGCACGGCGCACCAGTTGCGCCACTCCTCGTGCCCGGGCTCGGGCTCGGACCAGTGCCAGTACCAGATGGGGAATTCCAGCAGCCCGGCTCCGGCTTTGCGGGCGGCGCGGGCGGCCGACCGGCCGACGGCCTCGTGGTCCGTGTGCCCGTCGTCGCGGTAGGTGGAAACGACGACGGCGTGGCGGCCGGCGGCGAGGAGTTCCGCCAGGGCGTCGTCCAGGTCCGCGGTCCGCTGGGCGACGCCGCTGTCCGGCAGGCCCAGGTACCGCCAGGTCAGGGTCCCCGGGCCGGCGGCGTTGGCGGCGGAGGCTTGGGAAACGGCCGCGGTTTCGGCGGTGTTCCGGGCGGCCGCCGACAGTGTGTCCATGGCCCGCCCGAATTCGGCGAGCCGAAGCTCCGCCAGCTGGTCGGGGGTGGTCGACGGCGATTCAGGGTGGGATGCCTCGCCGGCCGTGCACAGGAGGACGGCCACGTCCGCGCCCGCACGCAGGGTCCGGTGCACGAGGCCGGCCGCCCCGAGGGACTCATCATCCGGATGCGCGGCGACGACGATCAGCTGGCCGCCGCGGCCCGGCAGCGCGTGCGGATCCAGGGCTGGCAGGGCCTCGACACCAGCCTCCTGCCAACTCTGCTCGGGCGTACCTGCGTCCAGATGCGAAAAGGTCACCATGGGGATCCGTCCTCCGCCAGGACCAGGCGGCCCAGGGCGGCGTCGTCGCGGGCTGCGTGATGCTGGCGGACGTAGAGCGTGAGGTCGGCGATGCGGCGGGCATGGTCCTCGTCGAAGGCAAGCGGCCCGGGGCCGAGGGCCTGTCCGCAGATGTCGATCATGCGGGCGCAGAGCCCGGCGATCTGCCCGCGCACGCGGTGGGCTTCGGCGGCCCCGGCCCGGTCCCGGTCCACATGGCCGGCGGCGGCCTCGAGCGCCGCGGCTCCGGCGGCCAGGAGCCGGTCCGCCTCGCCCAGCCATGCGAGCGCCAGCTGGTCGGGTTCGCGGCGGCGGGCGGCCGCTTCGAGGGTTCGGAACAATCCGACGGCGCCGCCGAACCAGCAGGCGGCCACGCCGATCCCGCCCCAGGCAAAACCCGGCCTCGTAAGGTACCAGTCGGTGCCGCCGACCGGTCGGGCCGCCGCCCGCTCAAACCGCACGGGGCCGCTGGGCAGCTGCCGCAGCCCATGGCTGGTCCACGCGCTTTCGACCGGCCGCACGCCCTCCTGCCGCAGGTCCACGGCAAAGGCGCGGCGTCCGCCGGGAACGTGGGCGGTGACGATGGCGGCGTCCAGCTCCCCCGCGAGGGAGCACCACGGTTTGGTGCCGGTCAGCACCCACCCCGGCGCCCCGCCGTCGTCAGTTGCTTCGAGCCGTTCGGTGGCCGACTCCGCGGCGAAGACGCCCCACGCCGTCCCGGCAGGCAGCGTGTCGCCGGCCTGGTCGAGGATGGCGGCGGCGTCCAGGTGCGGTTCAACGGTCCTGGCGGCAGCGAGGTCCACGGCCGCCAGCGCTGCCAGTAGCTCCCACAGCGCCAGGGTCTGTCCGGCGCCCGGCAGCGGCACCGGCAGCCGGTTGCCGCGCAGCACGTCGAGCACGGGCTTCGGGTCGCCGGAGCAGTCGGCGGCGGCAGCCAGCAGGGGCCCGGCCGCGCCCCAGGCATGCTGGGCGGCGGGCCGGGCCCCGAAGGCGTGCTGCACTGGTCCCTCTGAGGACATCAGGACAGTGCTACTTGGACTTGCCGGACTTGTTGTCCTTCTCCGTCTTGCCGGCGGCATCCTTTTCCGTCTTGGCGCCCTCCGACTCCAGCCGGCCCTCGGAGTTTTCCAGGTGCGCGCGGATGAACCACTGGAACAGCTCCAGTTCGGCGGTCTGGCCGATCAGCAGGTCCTCGGTGATCGGGTCGAGGTCCCCGACCGCTTCGATGGCCTTGCGGTGGTCCTCGACGACGCCGTTGTAGACCAGGTTCAGCGCGGCCAGGTGCTCGGCGGTGCCGGCGCGGCCGATCGAGTAGTCGTCCCAGGTGCGCTCGCTGACCAGTGCGCCGGGGAGGCCGTTGGGCGAGACGCCCATGGTGGCCATGCGCTCGGCCACCGCGTCGATCATTGCGCGGACCTGCTCGATCTGGGGGTCCAGCATCTCATGGACGCCGATGAAGTCCCGGCCCACCACGTTCCAGTGAGCGTGCTTGAGGGTCAGCTGCAGATCGTTCAGGGCATGCAGCCGCATTTGCAGCGTCTCACCGACCTTGTAGCCGTCCTCCAGCTTCAGACCCGGTACCGTAAAGCCTGCCTTCGATCCGTTCTTCCCGGCCATCAAAAACCTCCTTACTCGGCGCTGCCGCTTCTCGGCGCGTTGTGTTCCCCAACGTAATCAGCATGCTTAGGGAAGTCCATTCGAACCGCACACCGTCCGCTGAGCGCGAAAACTGCGCCGCCGCCGGAATTGCCACTGATTCGCTCCGTCCCCACCCGGCCGGTGCTAGATTTCGGAGCATGACGGATGGATCACCCGACGAACCTGACGCGGCCCACCAGCGGCCGGCGGGACTGGACGACGCGACCGTGGAAGCGCTCGGCAAGCTGTCCGAGGCGCTCGAGGTGGTCGAGCACGCGCGCGGCAATCTCTACGGCTTCCACCGGCTGACCGGCAAGGCGGACCTCAACCTCGGAGAGGCGGCCGAGCTGCTCCGCAAAGCCGGACATTCGGATCTGGCGGACAGGATCGATACGGAACTTGTGGGCCGCAACGTGATCGAGGGCCGCTGGACCTTCCAGATCGTGGAGGATTACGACGACGGCTACTACGCCGCATTCAAGGAACTGGAACGGCTCGCGCGGGATGAGCTTGCCGGGGGCCGGCGCCACCTGTTCGAGGCGGAGATGAAGGAAGCGCGCCGGACCCACGGGCGGCGCCACCACGAGGCGAGGCCGCAGCAGGGACCTGGGCCGGACGACGAGCCGGCGCCCGGGAAAAACCCGCGCGACGGCTAAGCCCGCTACCCCGGCAGAGCCCGCCACTGCCCCGCAGAGGTTGGTCAGGCCGGAAGGGTCCGCCGTCCGCGGCGCAGCCGGAGGACAATGCCCGCGATGAGGACCACGGCGGCGCAGATTGTGGCGGCCGTGGCAACGCCGGTTGAGACCAGTCCGCCGTCCAGCCGGCCTACGCTGATCCAGGCCAGCCCCCAGGACAGAGCCAGTGCGGGAGCCAGCCGCCCGCCGAGCCACGCCGTGGCCACACCGATCAGGGCCGCGGCAGCCAGCACGGCTGAGGCGAGCGCGACCGGCATGCCGAAGCCGTCGAAGCCGGCGGCCCCCAGGACGGCGGAGGTGTTGGCGACGGTAGCGATGGTGACCCAGCCGAAGTAGAGGCCGAAGGTTCCGTCAGTGATGATCGTGTCCGCGGTTCCTTCGGGGCTGGTACGGGCCAGCAGCACGAAAATCCGGGCCAGTACCGCCAGCAGCACCACGATCACCGCCAGGCTCAGCCCCAGCCAGCCGGCCTGCACCACCCAGATCCAGGCCGCATTCAGCAGCATGGCCGCGACTGCCGAAGGCCGCAGGATCTGCTGGCGCGCGGACCGGCGTTGGGCCGGCAGCAGCTGCCAGACAGAGTAGGCCAGTAGGCCCAGGTAGATCAGCGACCAGATCCGGAAGGCGCCCTTGGCCGGTGCCAGAGGTGTGGAGTCCTCATTCAGCCATCCGTCTGCGGCCAGCTGGATCGGCGTCCCGCCTAGCACCCCGCTACCCAGGAAGGCGCCGACAATCGCGACGATGCCGCTTGCCAGCACCAGCACCGGGACGGCCAAACCGGTCCCGCCCCGTGTTGTGGTCTCCATGGTTCCTCCTCGGTTGGCGGCCGGTTGCCCGGTGTGCTTGACTCGATCATAACCATTTCGATAATCGAGAGATAAGGCAACTGTTCATCCCGTGGCAGGGTCGGCGGGACACCAGGAAGGGGCATCCCATGACGACGTCGCTGGTATGGTTCCGCGACGATCTGCGGGTCCGGGACAACCCGGCGCTGCTGGCCGCGGTCGCGGACTCCGCCGCGGTGGCGCTGTATGTCCTGGACGAGGAGAGCGACGGGGTCCGCCCGCTCGGCGGCGCCGCACGCTGGTGGCTGCACCACGCGCTGGAAGACCTGCGCGGCGAGCTGGACGGCCTCGGCGTCCCGCTGCTGCTGCGCCGCGGGGCCGCCGCCGGAATCGTGGGCGAAGTTGCGGACGCCTTGGACGCGGAGGCCGTGTACTGGAACCGGCGCTATGGCGTGCCCGAGCGCCAGGTCGATGCCGAGGTCAAGGCGAAGGCGGAGGAGGCCGGCCGCCACGCGGAGAGTTTCCAGGCCTCGCTGCTGCATGAACCGTGGCGGATCCAGACCGGCCAAGGCACGCCGTACAAGGTGTTCACGCCGTTCTGGAAGACCGTATCGGAGCTGGATTTCCGCAAGCCGCTGGACGCGCCGGAACCGGCGCAGCGCTTCCGCGGCCGGCTCCCGCAGTCCGACGAGCTGGACGGCTGGGAGCTGCTGCCGCGCCGGCCGGACTGGGCCGGCGGCCTGCGGGAGACCTGGACCCCGGGCGCCGCGGCCGGCCACGAGCTGCTGGAGGACTTCGTCGACGGGGCGCTGGCTGACTACCCGCAGGGCCGCGACCGCCCGGCCGTCCGGGGCACCAGCCGTCTCTCCCCCTACCTCCGCTGGGGGCACCTGAGCCCGTTCCAGGTCGGGCATGCGGTGGCCGCCCGGCGCGGCGCCAAGACCGGCGAGGCCGTGCGCACCTACCTCGGCGAGCTGGGCTGGCGGGAGTTCTGCTGGCACCAGCTCTACCATCAGCCGCTGCTGGCGGAGCGGAACCTGCGTCCCGAATTCGACGCCTTCCCGTGGGATCGGCCGGGCCGCAAGCGGCAGGCGGACGACGGCGGCCCCTCGCCTGCCGCACGGGTCCGCGCCTGGCAGCGGGGCAGGACCGGCGTTCCGCTGGTCGACGCCGGCCAGCGCGAGCTCTGGACCACCGGCTGGATGCACAACCGGGTGCGGATGGTCTCGGCCAGCTTCCTGGTCAAGAACCTCGGCATCGACTGGCGGGTCGGCGAGCAGTGGTTCTGGGACACGCTCGTGGACGCCGACGCGGCGAACAACCCGGCGAGCTGGCAGTGGGTGGCGGGCTCGGGAGCGGACGCGGCACCGTTCTTCCGCATTTTCAACCCGCTGACCCAGCAGGCCAAGTTCGACCCCGAAGCCCGCTACGTTGCGCGCTGGGTGCCGGAGTACGCGAGCCCGGAGTACCCGGAACCAATCGTGGACGTGAAGGAATCCCGGCAGGCGGCGCTCGAGGCGTACCAGGCGCTGCGCGAGGACAAGTCGCCGGCTCAAGACAAGGCCAGCCGCCGGGGCGGGGCCGGCTGATGGGCTCCGGCGTCTCCGTGGTGATCCCCTGCCTCAACGACGCGGGGCCGCTGGAGGCCTGCCTGCGCTCGCTCGCCAGCCAGCTAACGCCGCCGGACGAGGTCATCGTGGTGGACAACGGCTGTACGGACAACAGCGCGGAGGTCGCCCGCAGGTCCGGCGCCCGCGTGGTCGCCGAGCCCGCCCCCGGCATTCCGGCCGCGGCGTCGGCAGGCTACGACGCCGCCGCAGGCGAGATCATCGCGCGCTGCGACGCGGACTCCGTCCTGCCGCCGGACTGGATCCTCCGGATAGCCGCCGCCTTCTCCCGCGATCCCGGCCTCGCCGCCGTGACCGGCAACGGACGTTTCTACGCACTCCCCCGGCCCGCCGCCGTCGTACTTTCCGCCCTGTACCTGGGCTCCTACTACCTCGCGGCCGGGTCGGCGCTGGGCCACCCGCCGCTGTTCGGATCCAATATGGCCCTGCGGCGCTCGTGCTGGCTCCAGGTGCGGGACCAGGTGCACCGCGCGGACGCCGAACTGCACGACGACCTGTGCCTGAGCTTCCACCTCGGGCCGCTGCGGCGGATCCGCCTCGATCTGCGGCTGGCGGCCGGCATGTCACCCCGGGCGATCGCCAGCCGGCACAGCCTGGTGCTGCGCTTCCGGCGTGCCTTCCACACGTTGTCCGTACACTGGCCGGAGCAGGCGCCGGCGCGGCGCTGGCAGGCCCGCCTTGCCGCCGGCCGCACACTTCCCGCCAACCGAAGGAGACAGTCCGCATGACACAACGGGTACTGGTCACCGGGGCCACCGGCTACATCGGCGGGCGGCTCGTCCCGCGGCTGCTCGAGGCCGGCTACACCGTCCGCGTGCTGGTGCGGTCGCCGTCGAAACTCACGACGGTCCCCTGGCACGACGACGTGGAAGTCGCCGAGGGGGACCTGGGTGACGCGGAGGCCGCGGCAAAGGCCTGCGAGGGCGTGGAGACGCTCTTCTACCTGGTGCACTCGATGGGCTCCGGCGCCGGGTTCGAGCAGAAGGAACTCGCGATGGCCCGGACCGTGGCCGAGGCCGCCGCGCGCTCCGGGGTGAAGCGGATCGTCTACCTCGGCGGGCTGCACCCGGAGGGGGTGGAACTCTCCCGGCACATGCGCTCGCGGACCGCCGTCGGACGGGTGCTGCTGGAAGGCGAGGTGCCCGCGGTGGTGTTCCAGGCCGGCGTCGTGATCGGCTCCGGTTCCGCGTCCTTCGAGATGATCCGGCACCTGACCGAGAACCTGCCGGTGATGCCGGCGCCGAGCTGGGTCCGGCGGAAGATCGAGCCGATCGCCATCCGGGACGTGCTGCACTACCTGGTACACGCACCGGAGCTGCCGGAGGGGCTGAACCGGACGTTCGACATCGGCTCGCGCGAGGTGCTGACCTACGCCGGCATTATGTACGGCTACGGACACCAGGCCGGGCTGACGCGGCGCAAGGTCTTCTCGCTGCCGGTTCCGGCGCCGAAGCTGGCGGGCTGGTGGGTGGCGCTGACCACGCCGATCCCGCACTCGATGGCGGTGCCGCTGGTGGAGTCGCTGCAGCATGACGCGGTGGCCGCGGAGCACGATATCGACGCCTACATCCCGCAGCCGGACGGCGGGCTCACCGGCTACCGCAGGGCGGTGGAGCTGGCGCTGGGCAAGATGGCCGCGGGCGAGGTGGAGACCAGCTGGACCAACGCGTCGCAGGCGCCCCCGTCGGATCCGCTGCCCAGCGACCCGGAGTGGGCGGGCCGCACGGTGTTCGTGGACGAGCGCACGCGCAGCACCGATGTCGCTCCGGAGCATGTCTGGCGGGTGATCGAGGGGATCGGCGGGGCCAACGGCTGGTACTCCTGGCCGGCCGCGTGGGCGATCCGCGGCGTGCTGGACAAGCTGGTCGGCGGGGCCGGGCACAACCGCGGCCGCCGGCACGGGGACCGGCTCAGCGTCGGGGAGGCCGTGGACTGGTGGCGGGTGGAGGCCATGGAGGACTCGCCGGAAGGCAAGGTGCTGCGGCTGCACGCGGAGATGAAGGTCCCCGGCCAGGCCTGGCTGGAGCTCTCCGCGCTGCCCGACGGCGCCGGCACCACCTACCGGCAGCGGGCCATCTACTTCCCCACCGGGCTCTCCGGCAAGCTCTACTGGTGGATCGTGCTGCCGTTCCACGGGCTGATCTTCCCGTCCATGGCGCGCAACATCATTCAGCGGGCGGCCGCGTACCAGAGCAGCAGCATGGTCACGAAGAACCCGGTCACGTAGTTCAGCCAGAGGAACCGCTTCCAGCCGGCGTTGCTGGTCTCCGCCTCGGCGTCCGGGACCGACCGGAACGGCCAGATGTTCGCCAGGTACGGCAGCGCCAGCAGGGCGCCCAGCGCGCCCGGCCAGCCGCTGAAGAGCATCAGGATGCCGGCCAGCGCATAGGCAGCGAGGGCGTACCTGACCGTGGCGGCGGCCCCGAGCACCGTCGCCACGGAGCCGACCCCGCCCTGCCGGTCCGCATTGATGTCCTGCACGGCGCCGAACGCCTGGCTGGCCATCCCCCAGAGGAAGAACGCCCCGAGCACCGTCCACAGCCCGGCGGTGAAGTCCGCCCCGGCGAGCACCAGCCCGAACAGCGCCGGGCTGACGAAGTGGAAGCTCGATGTCATCGAGTCCACGAACGGGCGCTCCTTGAACCGAAGACCGGGCGCGCTGTAGGCGACCACGGCGAACAGGCTGAGCGCCAGCACCACCGCGGACAGCCAGGTCCCGACCGCCAGCAGGTAGGCCACGAACGGCAGCGGCAGCAGCACGGCGGCCAGCAGCGTGGTCCGGTGCAGCGAGCGGTCCAGCACGGCGCCCTCCGCGCCGCCCTTGCGCGGGTTGAGCACGTCGGACTCGTAGTCGAACACGTCGTTGATCCCATACATCGCGAGGTTGTACGGGATGAGGAAGAACAGCGTGCCGATGATGAGCGGCAGGTCCACCGTGCCCGCGGCGAGCAGGTAGGCGGCCGCGAACGGGTAGGCGGTGTTGACCCACGAGACCGGCCGCGAGGAGACCAGCAGGTTCCGCAGGGTCGATCCGGGCTTGAGGTCATTCTCCATGCGCGTCCTTCCTCCTGGCCGGTTGCTTTCCGACGGCTTGCTTTCCGACGGTTTGCCGGCCGGCCCTCTGCCGTCCGGCCGGCAGCAGCGTCCACAGCGCCGGCAGCAGCAGCGCCGCCGCGAGCACGTAGGCAAAATCCTCCAGCGGGGCGAGCCCGATCCGCCATCCCGACGTGTGCTCCGCGCTGTACTCGAAGAGCCCGGCGGCAATCATCAGGTTGTCGAACACCGCCGTCAGCACGCACAGCGCCAGCAGGGTGAGTACGACGGCGGCACCCGCTTTCCGCGGCCGGCGCGCCTCCGTCTGGGCCGGAGTATGCCTGCGGTGCCGGACGAGGGCGGCGGCCAGGGCGACGGCCGCCGCGGCTGCGAGGAAGACGGCGTTGAGCAGCCAGTACGTCATGGGCGCGCCTCCTCGTGGGCCCCGCGCGGGCCGGACCGTCCGCGCCGGACATCAACCGCCGTGGTGCCGGCGTCAGGCAGGAACGAGCCGGTGGCCAGCCTGCGGGCGAAGAGCAGGTACAGGTTCATGGTCAGGTAGCCGAGGAAGGTCAGGAAGACGGCCTCCTCGAGGGGAAGCTCGGGCGCCAGCAGGAGGCCGGTCATGATGTCCGTCTGCCCGCGGTAGAAGATGCCGAGCGCGATGCCGGACAGGTCCCACGCCAGGAAGAACGCCAGGCCGGCCAGCAGCACCAGGCCGGCGCGCAGCGGCGCCGCGCGGAAGAACAGGCGCAGCCGCCAGTCCAGGATGGCCATGCCCGCCAGCGAAACGAGCAGCGCGGCCAGGTAGACAAGCCCCGTCACGGCAGCCCCGCGCCCGAGGAGGCCGGCAGCGGTTCGGGCAGCGCCGCCGTCGTTAGGTCCCCGCGCACGCGCTTGAGCAGGATCTCCGCGCTGATCAGGCACATCGGCAGACCGATGCCGGGGATGGTGCTGCCGCCGGCATAGAACAGGCCATCGACCTTGCGGCTCCTGTTGCTGCCGCGCAGGAAGGCGCTTTGCCGCAGGGTGTGTGCCGGGCCGAGGACGCCGCCCTGCCAGGAGTTGAAGTCGCGGGCGAAGTCCGCCGGGCCGACCGTCCGCCGCACGCGGATCCTGCCGGCAAGGTCCGGGACACCGGCCCAGCGGGCAATCTGGGCGATGACGCGGTCGGCCACCTCTTCGACACGCGGGTCGCCGCCGCCGTCGATACCCCCGCCGCCCAGGCCCGGGTCGGCCGGGACGGGAACGAGCACGAAGAGGTTCTCCCGGCCCGCCGGGGCGACTGACGGGTCGGTGGCGCTGGGCCGGCAGATGTAGACGGAGGCGGGATCCGGAACCCGGGTCTGCTTGCCGAAGATCGCCGCGAAGTTGGCGTCCCAGTCCGAGGTGAACATCAGCGAATGGTGGGCCAGCTCGGGCAGCCGGCCGTCGACGCCGAGCATCAGGAGCATGGCGCCCGGCCCCGGCACGCGGCGCCGCCAGTAGCGCTCGGGATAGCTCTGCAGCTCCCGCGGCAGCAGCGCGGTTTCGGTGTGGTGCAGGTCCGCGGCGGAGACCACGGCATCGGCGGCCAGCACGTGGGACCCGCCGCCGCCCCGGTAGCTGACGCCGAAGGCACGCGCCCTGGTACCGGCGCGCTCGGTCAGGATCCCGTCCACCTCGGCACCGGTGACGATGCGGACGCCGTGGTCCTCGGCGAGCGCGCGGATGGCGCCGATGATCCGGGTGAAGCCGCCCTGCGGGTAGAGCACGCCGTCGTCCAGGTCCAGGTGGCTCATCAGGTGGTACATGCTGGGCGCGAGCTTCGGCGCGGAGCCGAGGAACACCGCCGGGTAGCCGAGGATCTGGCGCAGCCGCGGGTCGGTGACAAAGCGGCCGGCCCAGGTGTCCAGGGACTCGAGCAGCAGGCGGCCCAGCTTCGGCGCGCCGCGCAGCACCTCGCGTGTGAGCAGCGGCCGGAAAGAGGCGAAGGATGTGTAGAGGAAGTACTTCTTGGCCAGGCCGTAGGTCTCCTCGGCGGAATCGAGATACGCGGAGAGCCCGGCCCCGGCGCCGGGTTCCAGGGATTCGAACAGCTCCTCGTTCAGCCGGCGTTCCCGGCGCAGGTCCACGGCCGGGCCGCCGTCCTCAAAGAACACCCTGTAGCCCGGATCCAGCACGCTCAGGTCCAGCTGCTCGGCGGCGGAGGTGCCCAGCAGCCGGAAGAAATGGTCGAAGACCTCCGGCATCAGGTACCAGGACGGCCCGGTGTCGAAGCGGAAGCCGTCGCGCTCCCAGCTGCCGGCGCGGCCGCCCACGTCGGCCTGCTTCTCCAGGACGGTGACCCGGTAGCCGTCGCGGGCCAGCAGCGCCGCCGACGCCAGGCCGGCGATCCCGCCGCCGATGACGCTGATCCGTCCGCCCGGTTCCACGGCCGGGCGGGCACTGGCCGACCTGCCCAACCGCGGCGCGGCAGGAGGCCTCACCGGTGGCTCCGGAACAGGGCGGCGGCGGGCAGGTGCCGGAGCCGGGCGGCCGGAAGGTGCACGGGCAGCCGCGCCGCCGGGAGCTGCTCCTGGTACCAGGCCTTGGCGATCAGCCGCAGCTTGACCTGGTTCGGCACCTGGACGCGCCGGAGCAGCAGGTCCCCGGCAGGGGTGCGCCGCAGCCGGGCGGAGAGCTCGGCGAACAGCGCATGGACGGCCGCGACGGCGGTGCGGCTGCCCGCGGGCAGCTCCGGCACTACCGCGCGGGCGGCGGCCAGGTCGGCGTCGATCCCGTCCAGCACGGCGTGCTTCTCGGCTTCCGTGAATCCGTCGACGGATACCCCGGGAAAGTAGCTGCGGCCGAGGTCGCGGTAGTCGTCCGCCAGGTCGCGCAGGAAGTTGACCTTCTGGAACGCCGCGCCGAGCCGCCGGGCGCCGGCGTCGAGCCTGGCGAGGCGGTCCACGTCCACCGGCTTGCCCTGCAGGAAGGCGCGCACGCACATCAGCCCGACCACCTCGGCGGAGCCGTAGACATACTGGTCGAAGCTGTCGGCGCTGTGCGCGGCGCGCTCCAGGTCGGCCCGCATGGAGGCGAAGAACGGCCTGATCAGGTCCGCGCCGATGCCGGTCCGCTTTGCCGTGAGGCCGAAGGCGTGCACCACCAGGTTGGAGCTGTAGGCGCCGGACGCCGCCTCAAGCGCGTCCTGTTCCAGCTTGTCGAGGCACGCGCGGATGGCTTCCGGCGCGGATCCGCAGCCGGCGCTGGCGCCGTCGACGATCTCATCGGCGATCCGGACCAGCGCGTAGATGCTCTCCACGTCCCGCCGGACGGGCTTTTCCAGCAGCCGGGTGGCCAGCGAGAAGGAACTCGAGTAGCGGCGGATGACGACGGCGGACGCCTCCTGGGCGACCGCCGCATAGAGTTCCGCTTGGGTCCGGTTATCCATTACCGCCTCCTTTGGACAGCACGTTCCAGCACGCCTTCGAGGTCGGCCACCAGGGCCGCGGGCAGGGCGGACTCGGCCAGGGCGGTCCGGGCCCGGCCGGCATAGCACTCGGCGAGGTCCTCGACGTAGTCCCGCGCGCCGCACTGCTCCAGCAGGCGGCGTGCCCGGGCTGCGTCCTGCCGGGTGGGCGTGCCGCCGAGCAGCTCGGCCAGCTGCTCCCACTCCGGGCAGAGCCGCGCGTAGGCGATCAGCGGGGTGCACTTGCCCTCGGCCAGGTCGCCGGTGGTCGATTTTCCGGTCTCTGCCTCGTCTCCGAACATGCCCAGCAGGTCGTCCACCAGCTGATAGGCGGTGCCGATGCAGCGCCCTGCGGTTCCCACTGTCCTGAGCGCGTCCGCGGACGCTCCCGCCATCAGCGCCCCCGCCCGCAGCGGCGCCTCGAAGGAGTACACCGCGGTCTTCAGCCGTGACATCCGCAGGACCTCCTGCAGCGACGGCTGCTCGGGCGTGCCGGAGAACTCCACGTCCAGCAGTTCGCCGCCGGCCGAGGCGAAGACCGCGGAGTCCAGCTCCTCCAGCAGCGTGAGCCGCAGGTCGGCGGCGAGGTCGGCGCCGGCGATGAGCCGGTAGGCCCCGGTCAGGGCCAGGTCGCCGGCGATGATGGCGGCGGACTGGCCGCGGTGGGCCGCTTCCTCGAGGCTTATCCCCTGCCCGGCGGCGCGGGCGCGGTAGGTACCGGCCAGGTTCGGGACGCCCCGGCGCTTGAAGTCGTGGTCGATCACGTCGTCGTGCAGGACCAGCGCGGTGTGCAGCAGCTCGAAGGCCGCCGCCACCGGTGTCGCGACGGCGGGATCCGGGCCGCCGAGTCCGGTATAGGCGGCCAGGACCAGGGCAGGCCGGACGCGCTTGCCGCCCTGTGCGGCCGAATGCAACGCGTGCCAGAGCCCGGCATAGCCGGCGCCCAGGCGGGCGGCGCGGGCGGTGCCGTCGCTGAAGAACCGCTCCAGCGTCCCGTCCACGAGCCGCAGCCCATCAAACTCGATTCCTCCGGACACCGGAGGGTACTGTCGGGCGATGGGAATCGTCATGATTCATAGTAAACATGATTATTTCTCGATAATCGAGAGATAGGGAGGATGGCGTTGTGCGGAAGGACGGCGGCGTGGCAAGCGTAGAAGAAGTGGTACTGGTCGACGAGGCCGGCCGGCCCATCGGGACGGCCGACAAGGCGACCGTGCACGGCCCGGCCACTCCCCTGCATCTGGCCTTCTCCTGCCACCTCTTCAACGAGCGCGGCGAATACCTCGCCACCCGGCGGGCGCTGTCCAAGAAAACCTGGCCCGGTGTGTGGACCAACTCCTTCTGCGGCCACCCGGGGCCGGGCGAGGACACCGCGGATGCCGTGCTGCGCCGCGCGCCGCAGGAGCTGGGCGTCGAGGTGGCGGAACTGCGCGTAGCGCTTCCGGATTTCCGCTACCGGGCCACCGATGCCGCCGGAACGGTGGAGAACGAGATCTGTCCGGTCTACGTGGCCCGCCTGCACGGCGACCCGGCCCCGGACGCAACGGAAGTCGCCGAGTGGAAGTGGGCACCGCCGTCGTTATTGCTGCAGGCGGTCACCGCCACGCCGTGGGCCTTCAGCCCGTGGCTGGCGCTTCAGCTGCCGCTGCTGGCCGAGGCCTCGCCCGCGCTGTTCTCCGGCTGACCCAGAGCGCGTTCCCGCGCCGCCGTCATCGCGTCCCGCAGCTCCTCCATGAACCCGGAGAGCAGCTCGATCTCCTCGGGCGTGTGCCGGGCGACCACCTTGAGCAGCTCCTCGACCATCGGCGAGAAAATCTCCGAACCGCGCAGCCGCGCGCTGTCCGTCACGTCGAGGTGGACCCGCCGCCGGTCCTCCCCGCTGCGGGTACGGACCATGTGGCCCACCTTGCTCAGCCGGTCCACCAGGGCGGTGGTGGCGGCTGAGCTCAGCGACAGCTTCTCCCCCAGCACGCCGGGGGTGATCGGCAGGCCGGCACGCCGCGCATTGATCACGGCGGTGAGCGCGTTCAGGTCCGTGCGGTGCATCCCGTACTTGTGGCCCAGCGCCTCGATGTAGCGGTCCGTCTCCGTGGTGAAACTCTGCAGCAGCAGCATCAGCTCGCGGCCGCGGTAGTCCGCTCCGGGACGGATCTCGCCGGCTTTGAACTCGACCTGCGGCCCATCGTTCCGGCCGACGCCGGGGGCAGCCGCGGAGGTACTGGATGAGCTAGGCATAGTGACCATGTTAAGCCTCGGTTCACCTTCCCGCCCGCGGGCATCCAAATGGCCTAGTCGACGGCGAAGAA
Source organism: Arthrobacter sp. USHLN218 (assembly GCF_037144715.1). Taxonomy (NCBI): domain Bacteria; kingdom Bacillati; phylum Actinomycetota; class Actinomycetes; order Micrococcales; family Micrococcaceae; genus Arthrobacter; species Arthrobacter sp. USHLN218. Next base: position 119,882 of record NZ_JBBCYT010000002.1, on the reverse strand, counting down.
CTCCAGCTGGACCGCGTCCGGCGTGCGGACCCCGCTGCCGATGAAGAGCCGCGAATTGACCCAGGCGAAGGCGCTGTCCGTCGCGGCCGTGATCCGCGGCGCACAGCGGAAGTAGATCAGCGAGGGGTCGACCGTGCCGCCGCTGACCATCCGGGCCAGGTCCTCGGGCCGCCCGGCCCGGAGCGCCTTGTTTTCGACGAAGAGCCGCGTGCCGTCCCCTGCCTCGATGACGTAGGTGGCCGTGAGGTACGCCGTGTCCGCGGACGGGTACAGCTGGAAGTCCGCGCCGGCGTCCAGCACGCGGCCCGACCAGCCGTTTCCGGCGACGCTTCCCCCGCGGATCGGAACCACGCGGCGCCGGCCGTCAATGGTCTCACCGAGGTCCAGCACCTCCCCGACCTCGACGGTCACGGACGCGAAGTGGGTCAGGGCCGGCTGCGGCACGGCGCCGGCAACCTGGTCTCCCGTCATCGCGCGGCCTCCCGTCATGGCTGTTGCTGCTGTCGTTGGTGTTGCTGTTGTTGCTGGCGAATGTGCCGACGCCTACTTGAGCAGGGCAACATCCGAAACCAGTTCGATGTGGGACTGCATGGCCCGGGCCGCCACGTCCGCCTCGCCGTCACGAATGGCGTCGGCGATCCGCTGGTGGGACGCCAGGGACTGCTCCGGCCGGCCCGGCTGCCCGAGCGATTCCAGCCGGGTCTCGAGCACCATCTCGGCGATGAAGGTCATCATCTGGGCCAGCACCGGCGAATGGGCCGCCTGCGTCACCGCCCGGTGGAACAGCTCATCGCCGTGCGCGCCGCGGTCTCCCGCCGCGATTTCCTGCTCCATGGCGGCCAGGGCGGCGTCGATCGCCTCAAGGTCCTCGGACGTCCGGCGGGACGCTGCGAGCTCGGCCAGCTTGACCTCCAGGGCGCTGCGGGCCTCCACGATCTCGGGCAGCCGGTTCCGGTGCTCCTGCAGCTCCTTGACGAGCTTGGCCACGCTGGGCCGGTAGACCAGCACGGCCCCCGTCCCGTGCTGGACGTCGATCACGCCGAGCACTTCGAGGGCCACCAGCGCCTGCGCGAGCGTCGCACGGGAAACGCCGAGGCTGTCCGCGAGCTCCCGCTCCGGGGGCAGATGGTCGCCCGGGCCGAGCTGGGCGTCCTCGACGTACTCCAGAATCTGCTTCATGAGCTGCTCATAGAGCCGCTGGCGCGAAACGCGCGCCAGCGGTCGCGCCGTCTTCTTTTCCGCCACGCTGCAGTTCCTTTCGGATCGAAGGCCTTTCGAGAACTTTACCCGTCCTTCTTGACAAGGACGGCCACTCTCCTAGAGGCTAGGCCACTGAGACAGTGATTCACTTCACAACTATCCTAATCCACGGAGGAGTGCGATGTCCGCGCCAATTCTCTCCATCATCGTCCTCGCGGCGATGTTCCTGTTGGCTACGGTGCTGCCCATCAACATGGGTGCCCTGGCCTTCGTCGGGGCCTTCCTGCTGGGAGCGGTCTTCCTGGGCATGGACCCGGATGCCATCCTGGACAACTTCCCCGGCGGCCTGTTCCTGACCCTGGTCGGCGTGACCTACCTGTTCGCGATCGCGCAGAACAACGGCACGATCGACCTGCTGATCAGCAAGGCCGTCAAGCTGGTCGACAACCGCGTGGCCCTGATCCCGTGGGTCATGTTCATCATCACCGCCGCCATCACCGCCGTCGGCGCACTCGGCCCCGCCGCCGTGGCCATCATGGCGCCGATCGCGCTGAGCTTCGCGGCTAAGTACAAGATCAATCCGCTGATGATGGGCATGCTCGTGGTCCACGGCGCCCAGGCCGGCAGCTTCTCCCCTATCGCGGTCTACGGCGTGATCGTCAACGACCTGGTCAGCGGCGCGGGATTCCCGGGCAGCCCGATGGCACTGTTCCTGACCAGCCTCATCTTCAACCTCGCCATCGCCGTCGTCCTCTTCTTTGTCCTCGGCGGGCGCAAGCTGTCCTCCTCCCGTGTGGGGCAATTCGTCGAGCAGGTCGCCGAGGCCCGCATGGCGGTCAGCGTGGGCGCGCACGCCGCCGACGTGAACTACAAGGGCTCCGGCTCCGGCACCTACGGCCCGCGCGACCCGGCCGGCGAGGGCATGCCGGCCATGAACACTCCGGGCGAGAAGTTCCCGCAGATCATGACCGTCCTCGGGCTCATCGCCCTGGCCGTCGTGGCACTGGGCTTCAAGGTCGACGTCGGATTCGTCTCCATCACGATCGCCGTCATCCTCGCGCTGGTCTCGCCCAAGGCACAGAAGGGCGCGGTCAACAAGATCAGCTGGTCCACGGTGCTGCTGATCTGCGGCATGCTGACCTTCGTCGGCGTCCTGCAGGAGGCAGGCACCATCGAGTATGTGTCCGACGGCGTGGCAAACCTGGGCGCCCCGCTGCTGGCAGCGCTGCTGATCTGCTACATCGGCGCCGTGGTGTCGGCTTTCGCGTCCTCCACCGCCATCTTGGCCGCTCTCATTCCGCTGGCCATCCCGTTCCTGGATTCGGGCGCCATCAGCGCCGTCGGCGTGGTGTGCGCCCTGGCGATCGCTTCCACGATCGTCGACGTCTCGCCGTTCTCCACCAACGGCGCCCTCGTGCTGGCCAATGCGCCCGAGGGCACCGACAAGGACCGGTTCTACAAGCAGATCCTGGCCTACGGCGGCGTCGTCGTGGTCGCCGGACCGCCGCTCGCGTGGGCCACGCTCGTCCTTCCCGGCCTGCTGTAGCCGCCCGCACGCTTCCCATTCATCGAACCAGAAGGAGCCGTTTTGAGCACTGAAACGATGCCAGAGACCGATTCCCCGGCCGTTCCGGCCGCCGCCGGACCGCTGACCGGTTACACCGTCATCGACCTGAGCCGCGCGCTGGCCGGCCCGCACGCCGGAATGATGATGGCCGACCTGGGCGCCCGCGTGATCAAGGTCGAAAATCCGGGCCACGGGGACGACACCCGCGGCTGGGGGCCGCCGTTCGTCGGCCCCGAGGAGGACCCGATCGCCACATACTTCCTCTCATGCAACCGGAACAAGGAATCCATCGCCCTGGACCTCAAGTCCGATGAGGGCAAACGGCTCCTGTCGGCACTCATCGAGCGCGCCGACGTCGTGCTGGAAAATTTCCGCCCCGGCGTGCTGGACCGGCTGGGCTTCAGTCCCGAACGGATGCACGAACTGAACCCGGGGCTGGTGATCCTCTCCATCACCGGCTTCGGCCATGACGGTCCGGAATCGCACCGCAGCGGCTACGACCAGATCCTCCAGGGCGAGGCCGGCCTGATGTCGCTGACGGGCTCCGGTCCCGACGACCCGCAGCGCGTCGGCGTCCCGATCGCCGACCTGCTGTCCGGAATGTACGGGGCCTACGGCGCCCTGGCCGCGCTGCTGGAGCGCGAGCGCACGGGACGCGGCCAGGTGGTCCGGACCTCGCTCCTGGCGGCGCTGGTCGGCGTGCATGCCTTCCAGGGCACCCGGCACACCGTCGCGGGCGAAACCCCGCGGGCCCAAGGCAACCAGCACCCGTCGATCGCCCCATACGGCCTGTTCAAGTGCGGCGACGGACACGTCCAGATCAGCGTGGGCAGCGAGAAGCTCTGGACGGCCTTCGCGCAGGCCTTCGGGATCGACCCGGCCCGCGAGGACTTCGCCACCAACGCCCGCCGCGTGGCGCACCGGCCGGAACTGATCGCTGAGGTCGAGAAGGCGTTCAGTGCCTACGGCGCGGAAGAACTGCTGGCCAAACTCAACGAGGCAGGCGTCCCCGCCGGCAAGGTCCGCAGCCTGGACGAGGTCTATGCCTGGGACCAGGTCAGGTCCCAGGGCCTGACGGTCGACGTCGAGCATCCCGTCCTCGGCAAGGTCACCTTGCCCGGGCCGCCCCTGCGGTTCTTCGCCCCCGACGCGAGCGAAACAACCAAGGCCGCGCACCAGGCACCGCCGCTGCTGGACGCCGACGGCGAGTCCATCCGCCGCTGGATTTCCGGGGCCGAGTCCGATGGCGAGGCCGCCTGAGATGCCCACCCTGGACAAGACCCGCCGCCTGGACGCACTGGAACTCATCGGCACCGTCCTCGATGAAGGCTCGTTCCGCTCGTGGGACGTCCCCGCGGCCGCACGGGAGGTGGATGCCGACTACCTCGACGACCTGGCCAAGGCCCGCGCCAGGTCCGGCACCGACGAGTCCGTCCTCACCGGCGAGGGCCTGATCCGCGGCCGACGCGTCGCGGTCATCGCGTCGGAGTTCAATTTCCTCGCGGGCTCGATCGGCCGGGACGCGGCCGAACGCATCACCGCCGCCATCGAGCGGGCCACCGCGCAGGCCCTGCCGCTGCTGGCCGGGCCTGCCTCCGGCGGGACGCGCATGCAGGAAGGCACCCCGGCGTTCCTCGCGATGGTCAAGATCACCGCCGCCGTGCGCAGGCACCGCCAGGCCGGGCTGCCTTACCTCGTCTACCTGCGCCACCCAACCACTGGCGGCGTGATGGCATCGTGGGGCTCGCTGGGACACATGAGCGTCGCCGAGCCCGGGGCGCTGCTCGGGTTCCTCGGCCCCCGCGTCTACTCTGCCCTGCACGGAAAGCCCTTCCCGCCGGGCGTCCAGGTCGCCGAGAACCTCTTCGAGAAGGGACTGGTCGACGCGGTGGTGCCGCCCGAGGAGCTGGCAGGCATCCTCGACCGGGCCCTGCGCATCCTGATCCCGGAACCGGCCGAAGCCGTGCCGGCCCCCGCCACGGTCGATGTCGAGCCCTCCCCCGTGGATGCGTGGACCTCCATCCAGCTCTCCCGCAACCCCCGCCGGCCGGACCTGCGCTGGCTGCTCGCGGCCGGAGCGGACGACGCGTTGCCACTGAACGGCACCGGCCAGGGCGAAAACGACCCCGGCCTGCTGCTCGCGCTGGCACGGTTCGGCAGCCAGTCCTGCGTGGTCCTCGGACATGACCGGCCGCGGCATCCCGGCGGACCTGCCATGGGCCCCGGGTCGCTGCGTGAAGCCAGGCGGGGCATGCGGCTGGCCGAGGAACTCAAGCTGCCCCTGCTGACTGTCATCGACACCCCGGGTGCCGACCTGTCGAAGGAAGCCGAGGAAGGCGGCCTGGCCAGCGAGATCGCCCGCTCGCTGTTCGACCTGATCGGGCTCGAATCCCCCAGCGTCTCGGTGCTGCTGGGCCAGGGCGGCGGCGGCGGGGCCCTGGCCCTCCTCCCCGCGGACCGGACCATCGCGGCGCAGCATTCCTGGCTTTCCCCGCTGCCGCCCGAAGGGGCAAGCGCCATCCTGCACCGCAGCACCGAGTTCGCGCCCTCGATTGCCGCGGCACAGGAGGTCAACGTTGCCGGCCTGCGGCGGGTCGGACTGGTGGACCACATCGTGGACGAGCACCCGGACGACAAGCCCCGGGAGTTCTGCCGCCGGATGGCCACCGCCATCGAGTACGAGCTGTCCCGCACAGCGGCTGCTCCCAGGGATGAGCGGCTCCAGCGCCGGTGGGAGAAGTTCCGCTACCTCGGCGGCTGACCCGAGCTGTCCTCGGACGCGCGGCGCGGTCCGGGGACAGACCCGCCGCGCGTCCGGAGCGCCCCCTCAGTCCGTTGGGCGCACGGCGGCGAAAAGCAGCACGTCCTTGCGCTCGCCGCCGATCTCCTGATGGCTGCGGAGCAGGCCCTCGCGCTCGTAGCCGGCGGCAAGGGCCGTGCGGACCGAGGCCTCGTTCCACGGCTCGATGTACAGTTCGACGCGGTACAGGGCGGGCAGCGTCCAGGCGAACCTGGTCAGAGCGGTCAGGGCGGCGGCGGCCACGCCCTGGCCGCGGGCGGACGGCGCCACGATATATCCCGCCTTCGCCCGGCCGGTATCAACGGCCTTCAGCCACAGCCCTATCTGGCCGAGAGCCTCGTCGGTGGCGGCGTCGGCGATGGCGAACGAATAGCCCATTCCCTGCGTGAAGCGGCCGTTCTGGCGCAGGATCCACTCCGTGCCCTCTTCCTCCGAGGCATCCGCAGGGACGGTGCTGATCAGGGGAACGTACGGGTCGCGGGACAGTTCCGTCACCACCGCGGCGTCGGTTTCCCGGAACGGACGGAGCACCACCGAACCGTGCGACGGCGGGGTCCTGGGCCATTCCAGCGGCAACTGCACGTCCATGCCAGCGATTCTGCCACGGCCCCGGGCCTGGCGACGGAATCCGACGACTTCGGCGCCGCCCTATTTCTTGTTCTCCCAGAGGCCCATCACGTTGCCCTCAGTGTCGCGGAAGTAGGCCGCGAAGCCCATGTCCATCACGGCCTGCTTGGCGAGCACGGTGGATCCGCCCAGGCTGCCGATCTTCTCCAGCGTGGCATCGATGTCATCCACCTCGACCGTGATGACCGGCGTGGCCAGGTCCCCCTCGCGGGCGAACATGCCGCCGTTGATGGAGCCCGGTTCGGCCGGCATGCCCTGGTCGTTGACCGGCGAGGTCATGACCATGTGGTAGTTGATGTCCGGCACCTCGCTGATGTTCCAGTCGAACGCGGACTGGTAAAAGTCCCGCGCGCGGTTCTGGTCATCGGCGGGAATCTCGAAGTGCACTACTCGTCCAGCCATTGTGCTCACCTGCTCCATCGAAGGTCGGCCATAGGTCGGCGCGGGCGGCCCGCGCCACAGGTCCAAGTGTAGAGCCGTATCCCCTCGGCTGCCCCGGCCATCCGTGGACGAAGTTCAGGCAAAGTTCACGTTCGGCGATCACCAGGGCCACAGGCTCCAGGAGCGCCTGTCGGGCCCGCTGGCCAAACGAGCGCGGCCGCTGGACCAGACTGCCAGGCGGCCAGTGAAGCGTCGAACACGGGGAACGGGCGCCCCAGCGGATGATCCGCGTCACTCCGATCCCTTCCGCGCAGGTAAACGGCGGGTAAACAGCCAGGAGTTGCGCCTGCTCAGGCGGCGGTGAAACCTTTGGACGCGCGGAGCGTCTGCCCCGCTTCCGCCTAGGCTGGTCCCCTACACTGGGCTGACATCAATGACTCGTCAACCACGGAGAGGCGGCCGCACTTGACACAGCTCGGCTCCGACCCCCTTTCCACGGGCGGGTCGTCCTCTCCCTTGGAGGGCCAGCCAGCCTCCCAGGAAGCAAGCCCGTCAGCCTCCCAGGAAGCAAGCCCGCCTGCCGACCCCGAAGGACCCTTGCCCCACTCCGCCGAAGCTCCAGCCCTTTCCCGCGCTGCCCCGACGGTCACGATCCGCCCCGCCACGGCGGCAGACCTGCCGGCCATGGCCGCCTGGCAGTGCCGCTACGTTCCCGACGGCCTCTTCCCGCAGATGGGCGAGCGGTTCGTGCGGCGCTGGCACGGCAGTTTCCTGGACACCCCCTACGGCGTAGCGCTCGTGGCCGAACGGCCCGACGCATCCGGTACCGGCACCTCTGCCGCACCGATCGGTTTCCTCGTCGGCTCGACGGACCAGGTCCGCCATGTGGAAGAAGTCGTCCGCCGCCACCGCATGAGGCTGGCCTCCGCCGGACTGGTCGCGCTGGCCGGGCGGCCCCGGCTGGCCGCCCACTTCATCCGCACCCGGGCCCGCTCCTACCTGAGCCGGATCCTCCGCAACGCCAACGCCGGCAACCGGCACCCTGGGGATTCCGCTGATGCCGGAGCGCCCGCGGTGGAAACAATAACGACGGCGGCCGACCAGGTCGCGGTGATTACCGCGGTGGCCGTGGACACCGCCGCCCGGGGCTCCGGGGCCGGACAGCTGCTGGTGGAGAGGTTCCTCGAGGAAGCCCGCGCCGCCGGCGCCCCGCGGGCAGAGCTGGTCGCGATGCTCGGTGAGGGCAGCGCCGCCCCGTTCTACGACCGGCTGGGCTGGATCCCGGTGGGCGAGCATCCCTCGCGTGACGGCAGCCTCGCCCGGACCTACCGCTACAACCTCTCCTAGTCCGGTTCGGCAGGCCCCGCCCGGCAGGCCCGGCTGAGGTGCCGGCCTGCGCGGCCCGGACTAGAGTTGGTTCCAGGCAGGCAAGCAGCTCCGAGGCCGGTGGCGCCATGGGTTCCGACTCGATCTCGATCTTCCTCGCCGGCGACGTGATGACCGGCCGGGGCATAGACCAGCTGCTGCCCGGTTCGAATCCGCCGCGGCTCCGGGAGTCCTTCGTCCATGACGCGCGGGACTACATTGCGCTGGCCGAGGCGGTCAACGGCCCGATCCCCCGCCCGGTCACGCCCGAGTGGCCGTGGGGCGAGGCGCTGGCGCTCCTCGACCAGGCGGCCCCGGACCTGCGCATCATCAACCTCGAAACCAGCGTGACCACCAGCGGCCGCTTCGCTCCGGGCAAGGGCATCCACTACCGCATGCATCCCGGCAACATCGGCTGCCTCACCGCCGCCGGGATCGACGCCTGCGTCCTGGCCAACAACCACGTGCTGGACTTCGGTGTGCGCGGGCTGGAGGAGACGCTGGATGTCCTGCGGGCCGCGGGCCTGCGAACCGCCGGCGCCGGACGGAACGCCGCCGGCGCATGGGCGCCGGCCGAGCTCGGCACGCCCGGCGGCCGGGTCCTGCTCTTCGCCGCCGCGCATTCCTCCAGCGGAGCAACCCGCGGCAACAGCGCCCTAGGGGAACGGCCGGGCCTGGCCTTCCTGCCCGACCTCTCCGACGCAGCAGCGGATTCGCTGCTGGAGCGGATCCGCGCCGAACGCCGGCCCGGCGACGCCGTTATCGTGTCGCTGCACTGGGGTTCGAATTGGGGTTACGGCGTCCCGCCCGAGCAGACCCGTTTCGCGCACCGGCTCGTCGACGGCGGGGCCGACATCATCCACGGCCACTCCTCGCACCACCCCCGGCCGCTGGAAACCTACCGCGGCCGGCCGGTGCTGTACGGCTGCGGCGACCTCATCAACGACTACGAGGGCATCCGCGGCTACGACGAGTTCCGCGACGACCTGCGCCTGCTGGTGCTGGTAACGCTCGACGCCGTCACGCACGAGCTCCGCGGGCTGCGGCTGGTGCCCGTCCGCTCCCGGCGGCTGCGGCTGGAACGCGCCGGACTCCAGGACGCGGAGTGGCTGCGCCGCACCCTCGCGGACGCCTGCTTGCCTTTCCGCACGCAGATCGAGGACGACGGCGAGGGCGGCTTCCGCTGCGGCGTGCCGTAACCGCCGGGCCCGGTCCGGCGGTTACGGTGGCCTGCGGCCACTTGCCGCACCCATCTTCATTCATAAGCAAAACCGTTGAACTAGGGCAGTTATTTCAGTTTTACAAGGGTGACTGTGACTCGGATCATGGAATGCAGAACAACCGGCCGAAGCCGGAGCAGCTCATCCTAAGGACTTCCCATTCCATGAAGACTTCCCTGAACCCGCATGTCGTCACGCTCGGCACCGCGGGCGGCCCGCGCTGGTGGACGGGCGAGAATGCCGGCCGCCGCAGCGGAATAGCAACCGCCGTCGTCGTCGGCGACGCCGTGTACCTGGTGGACGCCGGCAGCGGTGTCGGGCGCCAGCTGATGAAGGCCGGCCTGCCGATCTCCTCCCTGCGCGGCATCTTCCTGACCCACCTGCATTCGGACCACACCATCGACCTGGCGAGCCTGGCCATCTTCGGCATGTTTACGCTCAAGCAGGACCAGCACACCATCCGGATCGTCGGCCCCGGCAACCGCGGGGAACTCCCGCCTGCCTCCCCGCGCGCCACGACGCCGCCGTCGCCGGTGTTCCCGGACCTGCCCACCCCGGGCACCCGCGAGATGTTCCACCACCTCATGCAGGCCTACGGCACCGACCTCAACGACCGGGTCATCGACGCGCTGCGGCCGTCACCGCTGGACTACTTCGCGGCCGAGGACATCGCGGTCCCGGCGTCGTCGGGCTACCACCCCAACGTCAACCCCACCCCGGCCGGCATGGAGCCGTTCGAGATCTACCGGGACGAACTGGTGACCGTCACCGCCACGCTGGTGGAGCACCCGCCAATCGCCCCGGCCTTCGCCTTCCGGTTCGATACCGAGGAGGGCTCGGTCACCATCTCGGGCGATACGGCGCCATGCGATAACCTGGTCCGGCTCGCCCGCGGCACCGACCTGCTGCTGCACGAGGCCATCGACTTCGACTGGGTGGAGCGCGCCTACGGCAGCATCGACACGGACGAGGCCCGCGCCTCCATCGACCACCACCGCCGGTCGCACTCCTCTCCGCAGGACGCGATCCGGATCGCCCGGCAGGCGGGTGCCGCGCGCCTGGCGCTGCACCACCTGGTCCCCGGCACCACGCCGGACGCGGTGTGGCGTGCGCACGGCACGTCGTTCGAGGGCGGCTTCCACATCCCCGACGACCTCGACATCATCCCGTTCTCTTCCCGATATTCCGGCGCCGACCCGGTCGCCGCCGCGGACAAGCATGAAATGGCGGTTGCACGATGAGCACACGCACGACGCCGAAGTCGTCTCCACTGCCGCAGACCCCTGCCGGCGGCCACGGCGAGCCGCTGAAGGTTCCCAGCCTCAACACGCCGCAGATGCGGCGCATCCTGGCCTCCAGCTTCATGGGCAGCGCCATCGAGTTCTACGACTTCATCCTGTACGCGACGGCGGCCTCGCTGGTGTTCAACAAGGTGTTCTTCGTGAACATGGACCCGGCGGTGGGGATCTTCGCGTCCTTCGCCACCCTCGCCGTCGGCTATATCGCCCGGCCGCTGGGCGGCATCGTCTTCGGACATTTCGGCGACCGGCTCGGCCGCAAGGGCGTGCTGATCACCTCGATGCTGCTGATGGGCGTGGCCACCACGCTGATCGGCCTGCTGCCCACCACGGCGCAGATCGGCATGCTCGCCCCGACCGCACTGATCACGCTGCGGATCGTCCAGGGCCTGGCCGTCGGCGGCGAGTGGGGCGGCGCCATGCTGATGGCGCTCGAGCACGCGCCGAAGGAACGCCGCGGATTCGCCGCCAGCTTCGCCAACATGGGCGGCCCCGCCGGCGCCGTGATGGCTACCCTGGCAGTCTCCGCCGTCTCTACACTGCCGGACGAGGCCTTCCTCAGTTGGGGCTGGCGCGTGCCGTTCCTGCTGAGCGTGGTACTCGTCGGCATCGGCCTCGTCATCCGGCTCAAGGTCGCCGAGTCCCCGCTCTTCCTCGCGCTGGAGCACAAGGCCCAGGAGCGCAAGATCCCGATCCTCGAGGTGCTGACGAAGTACCCGAAGAACGTCATCATGGGCACCCTCGTCGGCATGAGCTCCTACACGGTGCAGGGCCTGATGACCGTCTGGGCCATCTCCTACGTGGTGGACCACGTCGGCCTGGACCGCACCGGCGTGCTCAACATCAAGGCGCTCGGCGCCGCGCTGACAGTCGTCGCGATCTGGTTCGCCGCCCGCTACTCGGACCGGATCGGCCGCAAGCCCGTAATGCTGATCGGCATCCTGGCCGGCGCCGTCCTGGCCTTCCCGATCATGTGGATGCTTGAACTCGGCGCCCTGTGGCTGTTCGCCATCGGACTCTTCCTGGCCAACGGCGTCATCCAGGGCACCATCTTCGGCCCGTTCGGCGCCTTCACGGCAGAGCTCTTCCCCACCCGGGTGCGCTACACCGGCGCCTCACTGGTCTACCAGCTCTCCTCCACGCTGGGCGCCGGCTTCACCCCGATGGTCGCCAGCGGCCTGGTCCTCGCCGCTGGCGGGGAGCTGTGGATGGTCGCCGCTGCCTGGGCCGGCGCGTTCGTGCTCGCCGCGGTCTGCCTGCTCGGCGTGAAGGAGGGCCGGGACCAGGACCTGACCGCCGAAAAGATGTAGCCCGGTCCTCCCGCCGGCCCCGGCCGGCCCCTCCCGCAAAGGCGGCCGCTGCCCAGCGCAGCGGCCGCCTTCGTCTTGGTTCAGTGCCTGCCGCTGGTCTTCCTCCCCCGTGCCAGCACGCCGGCGAGCAGGTGTGCTGGCGTTTGGGTAACGACCGCGGCAATGAGTATGAGCACGACCGCGAGGATGGCCGAAGGGAGGACCGGCTCGTGGAGGAATATGGCGCCGATGACCATGGCGATCACGGGCGGGATGTAGGTGGCCGTGGATGCGGTCAGGGCCCCGAGTCCGGCGATGGTGATGTAGTAAAGGATGAACGCCACCCCGGTGCCGACCGCTCCAAGCCCGAGGACCACCGCGACCATGGTCGGCGGATCCTGGGTGATGGCGGTGATGCCGTGCAGGTCGGTGAACGTCAGCAGTCCGAGGGATGCCAGGACCATTTGGTAGGTCGCCGAGGCTGCGGCCGGGATGCCCAGCGGGCTGATGAAGCGCCGGGCGTAGGCGAACGAGGCGCCCAGGCTCGCCGAGCCGAGCAGCATGAACAGCACGCCCGTGACGTCGACGGCACCTGCAGCCCAGGGGCGTGCAAGGAGGAACACCCCCAGCGCGCCGATTACCAGCCCTGCGGCTTTACGGGCGGTAAACGGCTCGGTACGCAGCGCCACGACCGCAGCCAGGAAGGCGAACAGCGGGATCGAGCCGCTCAGGGCGCCCGCGATGCCGCTGTCGAGCCGGTAGGTCCCGGCCGCGTACGCGTAGTAGTACAGGCCTGAGGCCAGGACCGCCATCACCAGGAAATGATGGATGTGGCGCAGGTGCCGCCAGGCGAAGGAGCGTTTCGCGAGTGCGAAGATGACCACGGGGACCAGGCCGAAGACGATCCGCAGCAAAGTTGTCTGTTCTGCGCTGATGAACGGTGAGGCCATGTGCATGAAGACGAAGTTGAAGCCCCAGACGAGGCCTAGGACCACGTAGGCTGCGATGGCGGTTGAGCGTGCCGGTGTCATGGCAGGGTGATGACCTGTCCGGTAGCGGCGCCCTCGACCGCTTTCTGGAATCCCCGCGCCACCTCGGCCAGAGGAACCGGGACGAAACCGGGGAAGAAGTCAGCGTAGTCATCCAGGCTCTCGGTGAACACCGAGGGACTGACCACGTTGATCCGCCTTGGTGCGATCTCGACGGCGGCCGTGCGCGCGAACGCCTCGATGGCCCCGTTAGCCATCGCCGCGGCTGCGGCGGAAACCACAGGATCCCGCGAAGGAATACCGCTGATCAGAGTGAACGATCCGCGCTCAGCCACATGGCCCAGCCCGGTGCGGACGAGGTTTATCTGGGCGAGCACTTTTTGGGTAAAGGCCGCCTGATAATCCTCTGAGCTGAGTTCATCAATCGTGGCGTAGGGGACCTCGCCGGCGGCGCAGACCACCGCGTCGACGCGTCCGGCCTGCGCCCACAACTGGTCGAGCTGGGCCGGGTCCGTGATGTCGCAGCGGATGTCGCCTGAGCTGCGTCCGACCGTGATGATCTCATGGCCCCGCCCCGCCAGGTGCCGGTGGACCGCCCGGCCCGCTTTGCCTGCTGCTCCGATGATCATGATTTGCATGCCGCTACCGTAAGGAATCCGTGCACCGTAGGGAAATACGCCCCTGCGAAGGCTGTTATACGCTGGACGTATGGATGTGGAGCTGCGCCATCTTCGGGCGCTGGTCACGCTCGAGGACTCCGACACGTTCACGACCGCCGCTGCCGTCCTGGGGACGACCCAGCCCACGCTTTCCCGGACCATTGCGCAGCTGGAGCAGATCGTCGAGGTGCCGCTGGTGGACCGCTCCACTCGGTGGGTCAGGTTCACCGCGGCGGGACGGCGGCTCGCAGCCGAGGCCAGGATCCTGCTCGTCCAGCTCGACAATACGCTGGCCGGCCTGCATGACGACGCCAGCCGGCCGCTGCGGCTCGGATGGGCCTGGGCAGGACTAGGCGCCCACACGGTTCCGCTCCTGGAACAGTGGCGGCATGCCAGCAACTTGCCCGTTGAACCCAGCCGCCCCCAGGATCCCGAATCGGCGCTACTGAACCAAGAGATCGACGCCGCCATCATCCGGCGCGCCCTGCCCGCGGACCCGCTCCAAACCGGCCTCAACGTTTCGACGCTGTTCAGCGAGAGCCTTGTGGCCGCCGTCGCCAGGACGAGCCCGCTGGCCGCCAGGAGTGCGCTGTCGCTGTCGGACCTGGCCCCTGGCCCGATTGCCGTGTGCAGGACCGCGCCGACCGCCACGGCGAGGCTGTGGGAGAACGCAGGCCGGAAGCCGTATACGATCACCGTGGCCAATACCGACGAGTGGCTAGCGCGGATTTCCGTCGGCGATGCCCTTGGGTTGACCTCCGCCACGACGGCTTACAGCCATCAGGACCCCGACGTCGCTTACCTGCCAGTGGAAGACTCCCCGCGCGTCGAAGTAATCCTGGCTTGGCCGTCCACCGGCTCGCACCCGCAAGCCGCCGCCTTCGCCGACTTCGCACGTGGCTACTTCACCCGGCTCATCAGTGGTAGCACCCCGCCGGCAATGTTCGCGCAACCTTGAGACACGGCGCCCGAGACGCGTCTCTGTCGACCCAGCAGCCGGGATGACAGGCACTAACGACGGCGGTGCCTGCGCACCGTCCCTCGTGCCACCTCTGGCGCGCCGACCCCGAGAGGGCGCGCTACGCCGTCGTCCTGGCTGCCGGGCCGCCGGCCGCCCCGCCTGCATCCGCACAGAAGTCCAGGAACGCGCGCAGGCGCAGGCTCGGCCGGGCCGTGGACGAATAGGCGACGCAGACGTCGCTGTGGCCGACCGGGCCGTCGATCTCCACGGTGGCCAGCGGGAGGCCGTCGTAGCTAGTGTTGACCGGCGGGCGCTGGACCAGCACGGTGTAGCCGAGTCCCCGCGCGACCATGCCGCGGACGGCTTCGAAGCTGGAGGAGCGCCAGGCGATTTTCGGATCCAGGCCGGACAGCCGGAGGTTGACCAGCTGGTTGTCGCGGACCGTGGGGATGTCCAGTGAGACGAAGTCTTCCTCGGCGAGTTCGGCCAGCCTCACGCTCTTGCGTCCGGCCAGCGGGTGGTCCGCGGCGAGCAGCACATAGGGGCGCCCCTCCTTGACCGTGCGGGCTTCGACCCCGGGCAGCAGATGCCGGGTGTGGGTCAGCACCGCGTCCAGGTAGCCGTCCAGCATCTTCTGCTGTAGCTCCCTGCCCTCGCCCTCTTCCAAGGTGACCTCGAGCCGGCGGTTCGGCTTGATGAACTTCTCGCTGATCACCGGAACCCAGAAGGCGGCGAGCGTGGTGTAGCAGCCGATGGCCAGCGGACCCACCGCCCCTGCTGGCGCTCCACGATGGTGTCCTGGACGCCATCCGCGTGGCGCACCAGGGAGCGGGCGTCCCGCAGGAACTGCTGTCCGACGCCGGTCAGCGAAATGCCGCGGGACCGCTGGCGGACCACCAGCTGCGAGCCGACGGCCCGCTCCAGATCCGTCAGCGCCTGCGACATCGCCGCCTGCGAGATGTGGCTGGCAGCGGCCGCAGCCGAGATGGATCCGTGGTCCGCGACGGCGACGAAGTACTGCAGCTGCTTCAGCGTGAAATTGACCACCGGCCCAGCCTACGCGGCCCGCTCCCGTCAAGGGGCGGCCTCCGGCGGCGGCGCCCGAACGGCGTATTTGTTGATCGGACGGGCCCGCGGGGATGATAAGCAGTGAACCCTTTCACTTTGCGGAGGTTGGCAGCGACGATGACGAAGCACGTTCCCGAGTCCCAGACGGCTGAGGCCGTCGGGCAGCCAGCCAGCCGTCGCGCCCTGCGGCAGTCCCAGTCCGGCAATCCTCCCGCGCAGCCGGCCCAGCCGCCGCGGCCGCTGTCCGCTCCCGCCGAACCGATCTCGTCGGTGCCTTCCGCGCGGGCCGAACCGATCCAGTCAGCGCCCTCCGGGCCCGCGAATCCGATCTCGTCAGTGCCCTCCGCGCCGGCCGCGCAACCGGCGGCCGGCCAGCCGGCGGCGCCTTCCCGGGCCCCGGAGGCTGCGGTCCCGGCCCAGGTCCAGGCCGCTGCCATCCCGTCCGCTCCCCCGGCGCGCCGCCGCGACCTGCGCGAGACGTCCTTCCTGGTGACCGGTTCCACGCAGGAGCCGGCGACGAAGGGCTGGCGCGGGGTGCTCTCGCGGATGGGCCTGCGGATCGAGCCGTCCCGGGAGGAGCTGGCCGAGCGCGAGGATGTGCTCATGGTCAGCCAGCACTGGCCCGGGCCGAGGACGGTCGCCGTCGTCAACCGCAAGGGCGGGGCGAACAAAACCCCCACCGTCGTGATGCTGAGCGCAATCCTGGCGCGCTACGGCGGCGGTCCTGTGCTGGCCTGGGACAACAACGAGTCGCAGGGCACGCTGGGCTGGCGCACCGAGCAGGGGCCGCACAATTCCAGCGTGCTGGACCTGGTGGATTCGTCCGTCAAGCTCCTCTCCCCCGAGTCGAACGCCGCGGACCTGGCGCACTATGTCCATCACCAGGCCGCCGACAAGTTCGACGTGCTGCGCTCGGACGAGGACGACGAGGGCGACCACGAGGTCACGGCGGAGGAAGTCGACATCGCGCACCGGGTGGCCGGCAAGTACTACCGGCTGATCGTCATGGACTCCGGCAACACCTCGCGCTCGGCCAACTGGCGGCGGATGATCGACCACAGCAACCAGCTGGTGGTGCCGGTGACGGCCATGGAGGACCGCGCGGAGGCGGCACGGCTGACCCTGCAGACACTCGAGTCGCGCGGCGAGCACGAAGCGAAACTCGCGCGCAACGCCGTCGTGGTGGTCTCCGAGTCCACGGATGCCGGCCGCGGCCTGGCCGGCGAGGCCCGCAAGCGCGCCAAAATCGAGGCGGAACGGATCGAGGAGGGCTTCCGCCCGTTTGTCCGCGAAGTAGTGCGGATTCCCTACGATCCGGCGCTGGTCAACGGGCCCATCCGGTACGCGATGCTGCAGCCGGCCACGCAGCGGGCCTGGCTGCGCGCGGCGGCCGCGGTGGCGAAGGGGTTCTAGGGCCCGCTGGCCGCTCCTCCCATGGGTGCGCCCCGCCCGGATCCGACGCTGGATACCGGCGCCGGAATAACCGGGCGGGGCCAGGCCGTTGCCTTAGGCAAGCCATCCGCAACCAAGGGAAAACCACGTGAGCCTCTTTACTCCCCTGTCCGTCGGCGCCCTCGACCTGCCGAACCGCCTCGTTATGGCCCCGCTGACCCGACTGCGCTCCGGCACGGACGGCGTGCCCGGCCCGCTGGTGGCCGAGCACTACCGGCAGCGCGCCTCGCTGGGCCTGATCGTGACCGAGGGGACCTACCCGAGCTTCGCCGGCCAGGCCTACGCGCACCAGCCCGGGCTGGTCACCGAGGAACAGATCGCCGGCTGGCGGCGGGTCGCCGAGGAGGTGCACGCCGACGGCGGACGCATCGTCGCGCAGGTGATGCATTCCGGCCGGGTCAGCCACCCGGCGACCAACGGCGGCCGCGACGTGGTGGCACCCAGCGCCATCGCGATCGACGGCGAAACCCACACCTATGAGGGCAAGAAGCCCTACCCCGTCCCCCGCGCCTTGGACATGGACGAGCTGCCCGGGATCGTCGGCGAGTTCGTGCAGGCCTCCAAGAACGCCGTAGACGCCGGGCTCGACGGTGTGGAGCTGCACGCCGCCAACGGCTACCTTCTGCATGAATTCCTGGCGCCCTCGTCCAACCAGCGGACCGACGCCTACGGGGGTTCCCCGGAGAACCGCGCCCGCCTCGTCGCGGAAGTAGCCGCCGCCGTCGTACAGGAAATCGGCGCGGACCGCGTGGGGATCCGCATCTCGCCCGAGCACAACGTCCAGGATGTGCTGGAGACCGACCCGGAGGAAACCCGCGCCACCTATGCCGCCCTGCTGGACCGGCTGGCGCCCCTGGGCCTGGCCTACCTGAGCATCCTGCACAAGGACCCCGCCGGCCCGCTGGTCCAGGACCTGCGCGCCCGCTTCGGCGGCGCGGTGCTGGTCAACACCGGCTTCAGCGTGGTCACCACCCGCGAGGAAGCCCTCTCGATCCTCGACGACGGGCTGGCCGACGGCGTCGTGGTCGGCCGCCCGGCCCTCGCCAACCCGGATCTGGTCCGGCGCTGGCAGGAGGACCTGCCGCTGAACACGCCGGACCCGCAGACGTTCTACACCGAGGGACCCTCCGGCTACACGGACTACCCGGCTTTGGCCAACTAGGCCGCTCCGGTGCGCCGCACGCCGCGGCGCACCTAGGCTGGCGGTATGGACTCCCCCATCCAGACGTACCTGCAGGCCCTGCACGACGAGATCGCCGGCATCCGGGACGGCACGCCGGATAGCAACATCCCGGGCATCGCCGGCGTGGATCCGGACCGCTTCGGCATCTGCCTGGCCACGGCGGACGGCTATGCCTATGAGGTCGGCGACACGCGCGAGGACTTCACCATCCAGTCCATCTCGAAGCCGCTGACCTACGGGCTGGCGCTGGCCGATCTGGGCGCCGGGGCGGTGGACGAGAAGATCGACGTCGAGCCCTCCGGGGACGCATTCAACGAGTTGTCGCTGGCCGAGGGCACCGGCAGGCCGGCCAACGCGATGATCAACGCCGGCGCCATCGCGGCGGCCTCGCTGGTCAAGGGCAGGGGTGGAAGCTCCCGGTTCGAGCGGATCCTGAAAACCTACTCGGACTTCGCCGGCCGGGACCTCGACTACAGCGCGCGGGTCTACGAGTCCGAGCGGCGCAGCGGCTACCGCAACTACGCGATGGGCTACCTGCTCCGGCAGTTCAATATCCTCGAGCAGGACCCGGTCCCGGTGCTGGAGGACTACTTCCGGCAGTGCTCGGTCCTGGTCACCTGCCGCGACCTCGCGATGATCGCCGCCACGCTGGCCAACGCCGGCGCCAACCCGGCGACCGGGAAGCAGGTGCTGGAGCTGGACGTGGTGGAGCGTGTGCTGTCCGTGATGGCCACCTGCGGAATGTACGACGACGCGGGTTCGTGGCTGAGCTCGGTCGGCATGCCGGCCAAGTCCGGGGTCGGCGGCGGCATCATCGCGGTGCTGCCGGGCCAGGTCGGCGTGGGGATCTACGCGCCGCCGCTGGACGAGCACGGCACTAGTGTCCGCGGCGGCGCCGCCTGCCGGCGGCTCTCGCGCGACCTCGGGCTGCACTTCGTCCATGCCGCCCGCACCGGCCGCTCCGCGATCCATGCCAGCTACGACATCACCGCCGCGCCCTCGGGCATCCGGCGCAACGACGAGGGCGCCGAGGTGCTTCGTTCCCACGGCCACCGCGCCCGGGTCATCGAGCTCAACGGCGACCTGCTCTTCGCCGGCACCGAGTCCGTCATCCGCGAGGTCAGCGCGCAGGGCCCGGACGTGGAGCTGGTCATCCTGGATTTGCGGCGGGTGGACGAAACCGGCCGGGTGGCGGCCAAGTTGTTTCCCCGGCTCCGCGACGCCCTGGCCGATGCCGGGTGCGAGCTGCTGCTCATCGACCCCGGAGGCGTGCTGGCCGGCAGCCTGGGCGGCGGCAGTCGCGACGGCGAGGACGACGGGGACGACGGGGTCGGTGCCGGTAGCGCACCCGCGTTCGGCACCCGGCGCGCCGCCGTCGAAGACGCCGAAAACCGGCTGATCGCCCGCTACGGCAGCGAGCTCTGCCTTCCGGAAACGGTGGCTGTGCCGGATTCCCCCGCCCTCGGAACGCTGGACCCCGCGGTGGCGAAGGCGCTGGCGGAGCGGATGGAGCCAAGGGAATACGACGACGGCGACGTCATCCGCCGCGTGGGCCAGCGTTTCGGCGGGGTCTACTTCATCCTCTCCGGCAAGGTGGCCAGCTCCCTCCCCGCGCCCGGCGGCGGCCGGCTCCGGATCAGCACGCTCAGCGCCGGCATGACCTTCGGCGAACTCGCCCTGGCCAGCGACGACCGGCAGGAAACCACCGTCAAGGCTGTGGGCCCCGTCCGGGTCAGCGTCCTGACCGCGGACGCCATGGCGGAGATCGAGGCGGAAGACCCGCTGCTCGCCGTCGAACTTTGGAAAACGCTGACCCGCGACGCCTACGTGCGAGTGGACCAGTACCTGCGCGAGACCGCCATCCGGGACGACGGGAGGTAACCGGAGTACGGTGGAAGTACCAGTCCGCCCCGTGCGGCGGACGCTTCTGTTGGAGGACAGCAGCTATGGCACAACCAACAATCCCGCAGGAATTCGACCGCAGGCACAGCGAAGACGCCGTAGAGGGCGAGGCGGAGCAGGCGGTGCAGGTACCGCATCCGCATTCGCAGGAGGCGGCCGAGGGGCCGGATATCGAGGAAACCCCGCGCTAGGACCCGCCTCTCATCCTGGCCGGGCCGAAAGGCCTTAGCCCGACCACGGGGCCTGAATAGGGTTGGCAGTTCGAAGCGCGTCGCCCTCCCAGTCAACCCGCCCACGGCGTAGCGGCTCAGGCCCGGGCGGCCAGCCCCAGCCCCGCCAGGACGGTGTCCACCCCGAAAAGGAACGCCTCGTCGTCGTTGTTCCGCTCCGCCGCTTCCGGCAGCAGGCCGGCGGCGGCGAGGTCGGCGTGCGTCTGTTCCTCCGCCACCGAGCCCAGGATGCAGTGGGTCAGCGTGCGCGCGCCCCAAGCCGCGTGCTGCGCGCTCAGCCCACGGCGCTCGAGCAGCCGGCGCAGGGTGCTGATGGCCGGGAGCGCCTCGGGGGTCATCGCCTGCGCCAGGGAGACGACATCCGCGCCGTCCCGCACCGACAGCAGGGCCGAGCGGATGTCCAGGGCCAGCTGCCGCACGGGCTCCCGGCCGTCGCGGGAGGACCCGGCATCCGGAGTTTCGACGGCGCCGGACGCCTGCTCATCCGGCCCGTCGAAACGGCCGGCATCCGGCTCCGGCACGGCGGCCAGGATCTGCCCGGCCAGCACGCCCAGCAGCTCCTGCTTGTTCTTGACGTGCCAGTACAGCGCCCCGGGCTGCACGCCGAGGTCGCGGGCGAGCCGCCGCATGGACAGGTCAGCCAGTCCGTAGCTGCGCAGGATCTCCATCGCCGCATCCTCGATCTGCCGGCGGGTCAGCGCCATCGGGTCCTCCTGTTCGGGTCGTATCCGCCGCAGCGGCAGGTTCCAGTCCATCATGCCGCGTCATATTCGGAGCACCCTTGAACGCTGTTCAATATTCTCTTGACACCGCCTCCGCCCCTTCCGATACTTGAACGGTGTTCAATACTTTTAGCGACCTGGCCGCAAAACAGCTGGGCGGCGGCCTCCTGAGCCGCGAAGAAGCCCTCGCCATCCTGCATTCGACCGACGATCAGCTGCTCGACGTGGTGACGGCCGCGGGCCGCCTTCGCCGCGCCCACTTCGCCAACACCGTCAAGGTGAACTACCTGGTCAACCTGAAGTCCGGCCTCTGCCCGGAGGACTGCACCTATTGTTCGCAGCGGCTGGGGTCGGCGGCCCAGATCCTCAAGTACACGTGGCTGAAGCCGGAGGAAGCGGCGGAGCAGGCGGCGACCGGGATCCGCGCCGGCGCCTCCCGCGTCTGCCTCGTGGCCAGCGGCAAGGGCCCCACGGACCGGGACGTGGACCGGGTGGCCAGCATGGTTGAGGGCCTGAAGGACGAGCACCCGCAGGTCGAGGTCTGCGCCTGCCTGGGGATCCTCAAAGACGGCCAGGCGGACCGGCTCAAGTCCGCCGGCGTCGACGCCTACAACCACAACCTCAACACCAGCGAGTCCAACTACGCGGACATTTGCACCACGCATGAATACGCCGACCGGGTCCGCACCGTGGAACACGCCAAGGGCGCCGGGCTCTCCCCGTGCTCCGGCCTGATCGTCGGCATGGGCGAGTCCGACGACGAGCTGATCGACGCGGTGTTCGCGCTGCGCGACCTCGACGCCGACTCCATCCCGGTCAACTTCCTGATGCCCTTCGAGGGCACGCCGCTCGAGGGCACCTGGCTGCTCACGCCCGCGCACTGCCTGCGCATCCTCGCGCTGGTCCGCTTCGCCTGCCCGGACACGGAACTGCGCATGGCCGGCGGCCGCGAAATGCACCTGCGCTCGCTCCAGCCGCTCGCCCTGCAGGTGGCCAACTCGCTCTTCCTCGGCGACTACCTGACCAGCGAGGGGCAGGAGGCGAAGGCCGACCTCGAGATGATCGCGGACAACGGCTTCGTGGTGCTCGGCGCGGACGCCGAGGCCGATTCCGCCGGCCGCGTCACGATCCGACGCCGCGGGGCCGGAACCCAGCTCGCCCCGAACGCCTAGGCGCGCCGTGGCACCGCACTCCCCCGCCGCCGTCGCTCCCGGCACGGCCCCCGGCTCCGGGACCGAAACCACGCGCCGGCGTACGCCCGGCACCGGCACGATCCGGCGCGACCGCGGCCTGCTCTGGCACCCCTATGCCCCGCTGGACGGCCCGGCCCCCTACGCCGTCGAGGCGGCCGGCGGCGTGCGGCTGCAGCTGGAGGCGGCGGACGGCGAGCGCTTCGACGCCGTCGACGCGATGAGCTCATGGTGGTCCATGATCCACGGCTACCGGAACCCGGCGCTAGACGAGGCGCTGCGGCACCAGGCGGAGCGGTTCAGCCATGTCATGTTCGGCGGGCTCACGCACGAGCCCGCGGTGCGGCTGGCCGAGCAGTTGGTCCGGCTCGCGCCGCAGCCGCTGGAACACGTGTTCCTCGCCGACTCCGGCTCGGTCTCCGTGGAGGTGGCGCTCAAGCTGGCCGTCCAGTACCAGGCGGCGACGGGGCGGCCGGAGCGGCAGCGTTTCCTCGCGCTGCGCGGGGGCTACCACGGCGACACCTTCGCGGCCATGAGCGTCTGTGATCCGGTGGACGGCATGCATTCGGCCTTCCCCGGCCTGGTGGCGCGGCAGGAGTTCCTGCCGCGCCCGCCCGCGGCGCGGTTGAATAACGACGGCGAACTGGTCGCCGATGCGGCGGAGGTGGCGGGCTGGATCGCCGCGCTCGAGGAGACCGTCGCCCGGCAGGCTGGCGGGCTCGCAGCAATCATCGTGGAGCCGGTGCTGCAGGGCGCCGGCGGGATGTTCACCTACGCGCCGGAATGCCTGCGCGCGGCGCGGCGGGTGGCGGACGAGCACGGCCTGCTGCTGGTCTTCGACGAGATCGCCACCGGCTTCGGCCGCACGGGCCGGCTTTTCGCTGCGGAGTGGGCCGGGGTCGCACCGGACATCATGTGCGTGGGCAAGGCGCTGACCGGCGGCTACCTCACGCTGGCGGCCGTGCTCTGCTCCGGCCGGGTCGCCTCGGCCATCACGAACTCGGAGTTCCGGGCGCTGCTGCACGGGCCGACCTTCATGGGGAATCCGCTGGCCTGCGCCGTCGCCTCCGCCTCGCTGGACCTGCTGGAGGCCAACGGGTGGCGGCAGCAGGTGCGCGGGATCGAACGCGGGCTGGCCGCCTCGCTGGCCCCGGCCTCCGCGCTGGGATCCGTGCGTGAGGTGCGTGTGCTCGGCGCCGTCGGCGTAGTACAGCTGGACCGGCCTGTGAACGTCCCCGCGCTCACTCGGGCCGCGCTGGAACGCGGCGTCTGGGTCCGTCCGTTCCGGGACCTGGTCTACACCATGCCGCCCTACGTCTCTTCCACGGCGGATGTCGCCGCCATCGGCGCTGGCATCACCGGCGCCATCGCGGAGGTGCACGGCTGATGGGCGCCATGCAGCGGTGGCTGGAGGACCAGGCCCGGGTGCGGAGCCGGCGCGGGATCGTCCGGCATACAGCCGTCCGGACCGGCGCCGCGGGCCCTGCGCCCGAGGCCGGCCGGCGCACCGCGCGCCCGGTGCTCGACCTCGCCTCCAACGACTACCTGGGCCTCTCGACCGAGCCGCGGCTGAAGGCTGCGGCGGCCCGGGCCATCGACCGCTACGGCACCGGCGCCCGGGCCTCCCGCGTGGTCACCGGGACCCTGCCCGTCCACGGCGAGCTCGAGGCCGAACTGTGCCGGCTGGCCGGACAGCCCGCCGCCCTCGCCTTCTCCAGCGGCTACGCCGCGAACCTCGGTGTGCTGACGGCCCTCGGCGGCCCGGGGACGCTGCTGCTCAGCGACGAGCACAGCCACGCCTCGCTGATCGATGCGGCCCGGCTCTCGCGTTCACCTGTCCAGGCCTTCCCGCACGGGGACCTCGCCGCCCTGCACGCCATGCTGGCCGCGCGCACGCAGCCGCGCGCCGTCGTCGTTGTCGAGTCCATCTACTCGGTGCTCGGCGACGCCGCGGACCTGGCCGAAACGGCCCGGCTCTGCGCGGAGCACGACGCCCTGCTGGTGGTCGACGAGGCGCACGGGATAGGAGTCGCCGGCGGCGGCCGCGGCGCGGTGCATGCCGCAGGGCTGGCCGGAGCCGAGCACGTGGTGATCACGGCGACGCTGTCCAAGGCGCTCGGCGCGCAGGGCGGCGCCGTGCTGGGCTCCTTGGCTCTCCGCGGGCACCTGGTCAACACGGCCCGCAGCTTCATCTTCGACACCGGGCTGGCCCCGGCCGCGGCGGCGGCCGCGGCGGAGGCGTGCCGGATCGTCGCGGCCGAACCGCAGCTGGCGGGACGGGTCCTCTCGAATGCCGCGGTCCTGGCACAGACCTGCGGCGTCGCCCAAGCCGCGGGCGCCGTGCAGTCGGTCCCCGTCGGCCGCCCCGGGCGCGCCGCCGCGATCGCGGAGGAGCTGGAGGCGGAGGGCGTGCTGGTGGGCTGCTTCCGGCCGCCGAGCGTGCCGGACGGCATCTCCCGGGTGCGGCTGACCGCCCGCGCAGACCTCACGGCCGCTCAGACCCGCCGGGCCGCGGAGCTGGTCGCGAGCCGGCTGGCGCCTGCGGTCCAAACCGCCCAGGCCATCCGATGAACTTCCATGTCGTCACCGAACCGGCGCAGGTCCGGGAGGTCATGGGCCGCACGGAAGATTTCCTCCCGACGAACGCGCTCACCGCCGTCGTTCCCCTGACCCCGGCAGCACTGCGCATCCTCAGCCGCGCCCGCTTCGCGCTGCCGCCGGTGCTTGCATCCGCGACCGGCGAGGCGCACCTGCGCGTACGCCGCCTGGTCGCCGGCTTCTTCACCCCCGCGAAGGTCGCTGCCGTCACTCCCCGGGTGCGCGAGCTGGCGGCAAAGCGCTGCGCGGAGGCCGCGGCGGCGCTGCACGGCGGGCCGGTCGACCTGGCGGACATGGTCGCCAAGCACGTCCCGCCGGTGGTGATGGCGGAGCTGATCGGCACCAGCCTGCCGGACCTGGACACACTGAAGCGGTGGAGCCGCGACTCGCTGGAGCTGTTCTGGGGCTGGCCCGATGCCGACCGCCAGCCGGCCCTGGCCGGGAGCGCAGCCGAGTTCTACACCTGGCTGCGCGGCGAAGTTGCCGCCGCGCGGGGCACGGACACACTGTTCGGGGTGCTGGACCGCGCGGGCCTCAAGCAAGCCGAAATCTGCTCGCTGGGCTACTTCCTGGTCATCGCCGGGCAGGAGACCACGGCCCAGCTGATCGCCACCGCGCTCTACCGCACGCTGCAGCACCGGGACCGGTGGCGGCTGCTCGCGGCGGGCGGTTCCGGCCGGGACTTCGTTCGGCAAGTGCTCGCGACCGAATCATCGGTCCACACCTGGCGCCGCGCCGCCGCCCGTGCCACGACGCTGGGCGGCACCGTGCTGCCCGCCGGAGCGGAGATCGTGCTGGAACTCAGCGGCCACCACGGGCCCGACACCGGCGCCACGGCCTACTCGCTGGCCTTCGGCCACGGGCTGCACCGGTGCCTCGGCGCGAAGCTTGCCGAGCTGGAAACCGTGCTGGTCCTCGAGGAGACGGCCCGTGCCCTGCCCGAGGTGCGGCTGCACGGACCGGACCCCGCGTGGCTGCGCCTGCTGTCCTTCCAGAGCCCCCATACCGTCGTCGTCCGGCAGGAGCCCGATTTCCCATGACCACCCCTACACAGCCCGGCCCACAGCCCCTCGAAGCGGACACCGCCCCCGGAATCCGCGGGCTGCCACGCATCATTTTCGTCACCGGCACGGACACCGGCGTGGGCAAGACCAGGACGACGGCGGCGCTTGCCTCCGCGCTGTCCGGCCACCGGAAGGGGCCAGTGGCGGTCTACAAGCCGGCGCAGACCGGCGTGGCTCCGGATGAGCCCGGAGACATCGATGAGGTCCGCGAACTCTCCGGCGTGGACCGGGTCTCCGAAGGCGTCCGGCTGCTGCACCCGATGGCCCCGCCCGCAGCCGCGCGCCGGGAGGGAGCGGTCCTGCCCGGCCTGGACGACCACGTCCGGCACATCCGGGCCGAGGCTGAAACGGCCGCCCATGTACTGGTCGAAGGCGCCGGCGGCCTGCTGGTCGAGCTGGACGGCGAGGGGCATACCCTGGCGGACCTGGCGGCGCGCTTCCCGGACAACTCGGCCACCATCGTCGTCGCCCGCAGCGGCCTGGGTACGCTCAACCACACGCTGCTGACGCTCGAGGCCCTAGGCACCAGGAAGCTGCGCGTGGGCGGTCTCGTGATCGGCTGCTGGCCGTCCGACCCCGACCTCGTGGAAACGGACAATCTCAAATTTTTCTACGGTCTTAATACCCCCCTTTTGGGCGTCGTCCCGGAGGGTACATCCGTCCTAGTCAGGCCGGATTTGCTCGATCAATTCCCAACTGTGGATGAACAGAATCCGAATGTGAAGTTGTCCACATCTGCCCGGATTCGAGTTGGTGGTTACCAAACCGTTATGTAGTGTTGTCGAAGCGTCGGGCCCCTACCCGGCCAGCTCGAGTGGATTGCCTAACTCTGCCACCACAATTCGAGCCCGTTCAGTTACCGCTGGCAGAGGCGGGGGACCCAAGTTTTTCGGGCTTCCACGAAGCCCTTGGGGTTAAGCCGAGGAGTACGTTCCGTACTGCTCCACGGCCGGGTGACTCCCATCCGAACCCGACAGCTCACCTCGTAGGCATTGGGAGAGGCACAACTGTGTTCACGAACAATTCGGCGCGCCACCGCGCCACCCCGGCCCGCAACTTCCTCATCAGCGAGGCCACCAAGTCCGTTTCGGCCAACGCAGGCAAGGTCGGCCGCGGCGCCGCCGTTGTCACCGCCGGTGCCGGCCTGATGCTCGGTGCGGGCATGCCCGCTGCCAACGCCGCCGGCGAGGCCCCGGACCACGCCGCCGCCTACGTGGCGCCGGCCGGTGCCGCCGAAGCCGCCGCCTCCGAGGCCGTGGCCGCAGTTGCACAGTCCGCCGCTTCCTCCCACACCGTGAAGCCGGGCGATACCCTCGGTGCCATCGCCAGCCAGCACGGCGTGGCCCTGGAAGACGTCTTCGCTGCGAACGGCCTGGGCATGGATTCCATCATCTACCCGGGTGACGTCATCGCCCTCTCCGGTGCCGCCGCCGACGCCGCCCCCGCCCCCGCCGCAGAGGCCCCCGCTGCCGAGGCTCCGGCCCCGCAGGTCCAGGCCGCCCCGGCCGGCAGCATGAACGTCTCCCTGGCCAGCGCCGAGATCAGCCCGGCTTCGTCCACCTCCGGCATTGCCGGCATCGCCAAGTCGATGGTCGGCAGCCCCTACGTCTGGGGCGGCACCACCCCGGCCGGCTGGGACTGCTCCGGCTTCACCAAGTGGGTCTACGCCCAGGCCGGGATCAAGCTGCCCCGCACCGCCGCGGCCCAGGCCGCTTTCCTGACCCCGACCAGCAACCCGAAGCCGGGTGACCTGGTGTCGCAGAACGGCGGAAGCCACATCGGCATCTACCTCGGCGGCGGCAAGATGGTCAGCGCCCTGAACCCGGGCGACGGCACCCTGGTCCACCCGACCAGCTGGATGAGCGTCGACGGCTACTACACCGCTCGCTAAAACTTAGGCTTCCGGGCCGGCCCTTCCCCCATAGGCCGTCCCGGGATCACGGAGCAGCTCCGTCGGATTCGTTCCGGCGGAGCTGCTCCTTTTAACCCCCGGAGCCCGGAATTCCCTCTTCCGGGGGACCCGGTCCGCCCGTCCGGGGGATCTCCGGCGCGGCGGGCCTGGCCAGACTGAAGCCATGACTACTTCACCCGCACCATCCCCCGGTCCCCTGCCGCCGTCGGATAGCGTTCCGGCCGCCGCACCCCAGCCGTCCCGCCTACGGGAGGGCGGACCGGTTTCCGCCGCGCCGCTGCTCACCGCCGTAGCCGCGCTCATCTACGCCGCCGCCGCCTTCGCCGTCGTTCTTCCCGGCCGGAAGCTGCCGCTCGCCGACCCCGCCGTACCCGTGGAATTGGCCCCGCTGAACGGTCCGCTCGGCGAGGTGCTCATGTACCTGCTGCCCGCGGGCGCCGTGCTCGGCGGACTGCTGGCGCTGGCGGTCCACGTGCGCCGGCGCCCGCGCCGGCTGCTGGCAGGCGCCGCCGTGGCGTTTGCCCTCCTCTATGCGGCCGCGGTCCTGCTGCTCGCCGTGGACACCCGCATCCTGACCATGCTGGGTTATGTTCCCTTCCTGCTGGTGCTCGCGCTCACCGATCCTGCTGCCCTGCCGGAAAACTACGGCTGGCCGATCGTCGGGCACCAGCTCGTGCTGCTGGCCGGGGTGGCGCTCTGGACCATGACCGCGGCCGCCAGCCTTCGGAAGTCCTCCGGCGCGTGCCTGCGCTGCGGCCGCAATGGCGGCGGCGGCCGGTTCGCCGCCGCCACCCGCCGACGGGGCACGCCCGTGACCATAGCCGCCGCTGCGATTCCCGCGGTCTACGGAGCCACACGGTTCGCGTGGGCGGCCGGGATCCCGCTGGGGATCAGCCCGGAGGTCCTGGCCATGATGCAGGAGACCGGCATGGTCTACGCAGGCCTCGCCCTGGCCTCGATGGCGCTGCTTGGCACGCTCCTGACGCTCGGGCTCCTTTGCCGCTGGGGTTCCGTCTTTCCCCGCTGGATCCCCTGGCTAGGCGGACGCCGGGTGCCGATCCTGCTCGCGGTCATTCCGGCCGGCCTGGTCTCCGTCGTGGTAGTCCCGGCCGGAGCCGCCTATTTGAGGATCTTCACCTCGGGAATCTCCACCGGAATTCCGTTCGATGCGGTCAACTGGGCCACTGGCGCGCCCACCCTGCTCTGGGTCGTGTGGGGCCCGCTGCTGGCGGCTGCCACGCTGGCCTACTACCTGAAGCGGCGCACCGGCTGCCTCCGCTGCGGACGCGGAGGCTGACCCGGTGCGGGGCCAAGGCTAGCCGCGTGCGGGCTCATCCTGTCGGCGGGATAGGCAAGAATAGGGCCATGACCGAGTCGGGCCGCCCCATGGCACGGCGGGCGGGGCTGATCTTCAGGCACTTTGTGTTCATGATGATCGGTGCCCTGCTGGCCGTGCCGTATTTCGCGGTGTTCATCTGGGCCACGCAGCTGGCGGCGGTGAGTGCCGGCCTGGCGTCGTTCGCCTTCGCGATCCTCTGCACCCTCCTGGCCGTCCCCGCGCTGCTGCCCGTGACGCGTGAACTCGAGCGCACGGCAGTACGGGAGCTGCTGGCGGTGGACCTGCCCGGCCTTCCGGACGTATCCGCTCCGGCTGGCCGGCCAAGCAGGCCAGCCTTCGGCCGGCGCTGGCGCGGCGCGGCCTGGTACCTGGTCCACCTGCTGTCCGGATCCCTGCTGCTGCTCGCCCTGGTGGTGGCCGGCCCCGTGCTTCTGTCGATCACCTTCTCCTGGCTCGCCGGACGGCGACAGGCCGTCGCGGAGGTGGCCGCCGCCGTCGTCCCCTTTGCGGATACGACGACGGCCGCCCTCTGGGCCGCCGGACTGGGACTGGCCGTGCTGGTGTTCACGGTGTTGACCGGCAGTGCCCTGCCGCACTGGGCCCGCGGCCTGCTCGGGCCGAGCCCCGCGGAACTGGCCGTCCTGGACGAGGCCCTCGCCCGGGACGAGGCGAGGCGGAACGGTCTGGCCCGGGAGCTGCACGATTCCGTCGGGCATGCGCTGACCGTAACCACGTTGCAGGCCACGGCCGCCCAGGGCCTGCTGGCACGGGATCCCGCGGCGGCGGCGCGCGCAATGCAGGCCGCCGCCGAGACCGGCCGGGCAGCCCTCGCCGAACTGGACCGCGTCATCGGCATCCTCCGGTCGCCCGTCCCGGAGGAACCCGCCGCCGGCCTTGAGGAGCTCCCGCGCGTGCTCGCCGGTTTCGCCGGCCAGGGCCTGGAGGTGGAACATGATGACGACGGCGAGGGGCTCACCCGACTTCCCCGGGACGTCTCCGCCGCCGCGCTCCGGATCCTGCAGGAGGGCCTGACCAACGCCCTGAAATACGCATGTCCGACACGGGCCCGGCTCCGGATCCGCACCGAGGCCGGCACTCTGCTGGTCCGGCTCAGCAACCCCGTCGCCGCGCGGGCTGAAGTTGTGGGAGCGGCTGCCGGTTCTGCGCCGGCACCGGAGGCTGCGGTCCCGGGCGCCGCCACCTCGCCCCGGCCGGCTGTTCCGGGCGCTCCCCCGGCTGCCTCCGCCGGGGGCCGCGGCCTGGACGGCATTCGCGAACGCGCCCGGCTGGTCGGCGGTACCGCGCACGCCGCTGTGGCGGGCCGGACATGGATCCTCGACGTCGTCCTTCCCATCACCCGGAATCCCGGTGCCGCCGCCGCGGCCGCCCGGCGAGGGGCGGATTCCGCCGACAGGAGTGACCAGCATGAGTGAGCCGATCCGCATCCTGCTCGCCGACGACGAGCCCCTGATCCGCTCCGGATTGTCCGCCATCCTGTCCCTAGAGGAGGACCTGGCCGTCGTGGGCGAAGCAGGCGACGGGGCCGAGGTCTGGACCCAGGTCCGGCAGCTGGAGCCGGATGTCGTCATGATGGACGTCCGGATGCCGGTGATGGACGGCATCGAAGCCACCGCGCGGCTCGTCGCGAACCCGGGACGGCTCAGCCGGATCCCGCGGATCCTGATCCTGACCACGTTCGAGAGCGACGACTATGTCTACGACGCCCTCAAGGCCGGTGCCGACGGCTTCCTGCTCAAGCGTGCCCGCCCCGAGGAGCTCATCCGCACCGTGCGGGCCGTCGCGGCGGGCGAATCCATCGTCTTTCCGGCCAAGCTAAGGGAACTCGTGGCCGAGAGGCAGCACCGGGGACAGGCAGCCGGACCGGGCGGACAGGCCGCCGGGCAGGACCTCGTGTCGCGGGCGGGGCTGAGCGTCCGCGAGGCCGAAGTCCTGCGGCAGGTGGCCGAGGAAAGCAGCAACCAGGAAATCGCCGGCCTCCTGTTCCTCGGGGTAGAGACGGTCAAGAGCCACGTCGGCTCCATCCTGGCCAAGCTGGGCGTGCGGGACCGGACGCAGGCCGTCATCGCCGCCTACGAGTCCGGGTTCATCCGTCCCGGCCGCTAGCTGTGCCCCGGGCCTACGCCCGGTCGGCCAGGTCGGTATGCCCTGATTCGCGCGCGCAGTGGGCGCAGCAGTAGATCTGCCCGCCGGCTTCGACACCGTGGCCCAGGATCCGGCAGCTGCAGTGGGCGCAGGTCGGTGCCATGGCCTGCACGGCACATTCGAAACTGTCGAAGGTCTTGGTCTCCTCGCCCTTTGTTATGGTGAACGTCTTGTCATAGGTGTTGCCGCAGGTATCGCAAGTCGCCATGGCCAGGTTCCCCTTTGGATCGTGCCGGCCACCCGGGAGCCGCCGGCTGCCATTGCCGTATCCGGCACGAGCCAACTTACTCCCAGCCGCGTCGATTGCAACGCCCCCGGCCTGCCCCGCGGGTAAGGTGAGGTCCGTGGACCTCGTGACCATCGCCGTCGAACTCTACGCGCTGATGCCCGACGAGTTCACGGCGGCGCGGAACGCGAAAGCGAAGGAAGTCGGCGCGGCCGGCGAGAAGGAACTGGCCAAGCAGGTCAGGGCACTGCCCAAACCGTCCGCGGCGGCGTGGCTGGTCAACATGCTGGTCTCGCGGCGGCGCGAGGAAACGGACCAGGTACTGGAACTGGGGGCGGCGCTCCGCGAGGCGCAGGAGGAGCTGGATCCGCGGCAGCTGAAGGAACTCAGCCGGCAGCGTCACCAGTTGCTGGCCGCCGTGGTGAAGGAGGGGCGTTCACTCGCCGGGGAACTCGGGCATCCGGTCAGCACGGCGATCGGCGACGAGGCAGAGCAGACGCTGCGGGCGGCGATGACGGATGCCGACGCGGCCGCCGCGGTAGCCAGCGGCCGGCTTGTCAGGTCATTGACCGCCAGCGGGCTGGAGCCGGTGGAGCTCGACGGCGCCGTGGCAGGACCGCTGCCCTCCGTGCGTTCGGCACGGACCGGGCGGCCGGCGAAATCCACCCGGCCCAAGGTGGTCGAGGAACCGGCCCCCGCCGGGAAACGGCGAGCCGACCGGGCAGAGCGCGCCGAGCAGCGGAAGGCCGAAGAAGCGGCGCGTGCTTCGCAGCAGGCCCGCGCGGAACTGGAGCGGGCCGAGAAGCGGGTGGCCAAGGCCGAGGCGGACGCGGAGAAGGCGCAGCATCGGCTGCAGGACGTAGAGGCACGGCGGGAAGAGCTGGCCGGGGACCTGGCGGAGCTCAAGGAGCGGATGCGCGAGCTGGACAAGGAAATCGCCGCCGCGGACCGGGAGGCTGATATTGCCCAGGGTGTCCATGAGGAAGCCGAGGCAGGCCTCGGCAAGCTCCAGGCCGAGGCCTACCGGGCGCGGAAGCGGCTGGACCAGCTCGGCTGACGGGGCGGATTAAACGCACCCAGGGGGATGCGAAACCGTTTGATCCGGCCCGGACCGGCCATACCGGAACGGCTGACCTAGTTCCCGCCGTTCTCCGCCTCTTCAGCGTTCCCGGAGTTATCCGAGTTGCCGGACTCCTCCGCGTTCTGCGAGGAGCCCGAGCAGCCGGCGCTCAGCTGCCGGACGGCCTCCGCGGGAACCTCGTCGCCGGCCCGGGCGACCTGGTTGAGCGGCCCGGTCACGGACTCCGGCGCTCCCGCCGACTCGGCGGCCGAGACCAGGCCGGCCAGGAACTGCTGCTCGGACGCGCTGACTGCGCCGTCGTCCAGCACACCGCAGATCTGGTTTGTCACTTCCTGGACGGCCGCGTTGGTGATGTCGTCGACCGCTTGGTTGGCGGCGTCGGAGGCGGCATCCTCAACGGCGCTGCAGCCGGTAGCAAGGAGGGCAAGGGGCACGAGGATCAGGGCTGAGTAACGGCGCATCGTTGACCAGCCTACCTGTCAGTGGACCGGCACGCCTGCTTCCGACGCCGCGGCCGCCTGCGGCTGCCTGACGAAGAAGCCGGCGACGACGCCCAGGACGGAGATCACGGCGCCGCAGAGGAAGGCCGCATGGATGCCTCCGGCCAGGGCCTGCTGTTCTCCCGCCCCCGCGAGCGCGAGCGCTGCCGACTGCAGCGTCATTACCGAGATGAACAGCGCCGTGCCGGCGGCACCGGCAAGCTGCTGCACCGTCCCGACCACCGCGGAGCCGTGCGAGTACAGTTCCGGACGCAGCGAGGCCAGCGCCGAGGTCAGCAGCGGCGTGAACGTCAGCCCCAGGCCCACGCTCAGGCACACATGCGCGACCAGGACCAGGAACACCGGCGTCGTCTCATTCATCATCGCCAGGCCCCAGAAGACCAGGCTCACCAGGACCGTGCCGGGCAGCACGAGGATGCGGGCGCCGCGGGCGTCGTAGATCCGTCCGACCACGGGCCCGAGCAGGCCCATGACCAGGCCGCCGGGCAGCAGCAGTGCACCCGTGGCCAGCGGATCCAACCCGAGGACCGACTGCAGGTAGATCGGCAGCACGATGATCATGCCGAACAGCGCCATCATGAGCACGACGACCGTCAGGATGGAGATCGTGAAGGAGCGCGAGGCGAAGGTGCGCAGGTCCAGCAGTGCCCCGTCCGTGCGCTGCAGCCGGCGCTGCCGGAGCACGAAGAGCAGCAGCGCCACACCCCCGACGACGAGCGGCAGCCACGCCGGTACCGTTCCCCCGCCGTGCGCCGCTTCACCCAGCTGGCTTAGTCCGTAGATCAGGCCGCCGAAGGCGAAGGCCGATAGGACCACGGACAGCACGTCGATCGGCTTGTGCTTGGGCTCGGTGACGTTCTGGATGCGCAGCAGCCCCATGGTCAGGGCGGCCAGGGCGATCGGCAGCACCAGCCAGAACATCCAGCGCCAGTCGAGGATGCTGAGGATGAAACCGGAAATCGTCGGGCCGATGGCCGGAGCCACGGAAATGACGATCGAGATGTTGCCCATGACCTTTCCACGGGACGACGGCGGCACGAGCGTCATCACCGTAGTCATCAGCAGGGGCATCATGATCGCGGTTCCGGTCGCCTGGACCACCCGGCCCGCGAGCAGGACCTCGAAGCCCGGTGCCAGTGCGGATATCAGGGTGCCCAGGCTGAACAGGCTCATCGCGGCGGCGAAGACCGGGCGGGTGTTGAAGCGCTGGAGCAGGAAGCCCGTCACCGGGATCACCACCGCCATGGTCAGCATGAAGGCGGTAGTCAGCCACTGCGCCGCGCCGGCCGTGATGTCCAGGTCCTCCATCAGGCGCGGCAGCGCCACACCCATGATGGTCTCGTTGAGGATTACCACGAACGCGGAAACCAGGAGCAGCGTGATCACCGAGCGGTCGCGCGGGGACAGCCTGTCCACGACGGCGGAGGATTCAGCGGGCCCCTGGGGCGGCTGCGGCGGTGCCTGCCCGGACGCAAGGGTCGATTTGTTTTCAGGCACAGTATTTCCTTAAGGAACGAGAGAAGAATATGAGGCGGAACCGGAGCCTGCCGGAGTGATCGGCATATCTCAATCAGTAAAGCACAGGCAAACATCATAAACGCCAGCCCGGACCAGGTCTATTCCCCGGCCCTGAAGTTCGCGCCGTCACACTCTTCCCGGCCCGCGCGTCGGCCTCTTCGCGCGCGGGGAAAGTCAAGAGGCAGGGAACGGCGGCGCGCCACAGGACAGCGGGCGCCGGATAGGAGGACCGGCGCTGCATCGATTAAGATCGATGGTCGGGTCCCACCTTAGCCAGAGTCCCACCGCAGCTAAGCGGCTGGCAGAAAGTTCTTGATGCGTTCCACTCAGCAAGCCGTCGCCAACTGGCATGCCCAGAAGGAGTTCAAGCTCTCTCCCGCGTGGAAGCTGCTGTCGGCCGCCCCCTGGACAGTCGCCTTCTTCCGGTCCGAATTCACCGCGAACCGGCCGCGGATAGGCATGGAGGAGTTCCACGCGGCGCTGGCCGCCTTCATCGCGGAACTGCGCGAGGAGCACCTGAGCCTGAACGAACAGTGGCAGGCGTCGAACTACGCGGACTCGTGGGTCCGCCAGCAGTTCCTGGCGCGCCCCATGATCGACGGCCAGTTCGTCTATGAACCGACCGCTTCCACGCAGCGCGTGCTGAACTTCATCGACGGCCTGACCCGGGAGCGCACCAACCTGAACTCGTCGCGGCTCAATACGCTGCTGACGAGCATCGAGTCGCTCGCCCACGAAACCGACCCCGATGCGGACGCCCGGATCCGGCAGCTCGAGGCGGAAATCGAAGAGCGCCAGGCCCAGATCCGCGCGCTGGAAGCCGGCGCGGAGCCCGACGTGCTCCCGCACGACACGGCCGTGGCGGCCGCGCGCAGCATCCTGGACCTCGCTTCCAGCCTGCCGGCGGACTTCAAGCGGATGCGCGACGGCGTCGAGCGGATGCTGCACGCGATCCGGCAGGAAATCATGGAATCGAGCGTGGCCAAAGGTGTCGCCGTCGGACAGGTCCTGGAAGGTGACCGGCAGCTGCGCAGCACCGCCGAGGGCGAGACGTTCCGCGGCTTCACCGAATTCCTCAACGATCCGCAGCAGCAGGCACGCTTCCGGCAGGCCGTGCGCGAGGTGCTGGAGCGGGAGTTCGTCGAAGAGCTGGCCGCGGACGAGCGCCACACGCTCGCGAACCTGGTCCGCGAGCTGCGCCGGCAGGCCTCCGAGGTGCACGCGATCTACGGCCGGCTGTCGGAGAGCCTGCACACTTACGTCCAGAGCGACGAGTTCCGCGAGTCGATGCTGCTGCGCCGGGCGATCCGGGCCGCCGAACTCTCGGTCGCCCGCTCCCCCGCGCTGCGCACCCGCACGCCGGTCGCCCGGCTCCACCTGTTCGCCCCGGAGTTCGAGACCCTCGCCGGGATCGGGCTGTTCAATCCCGATGACCATGTTCCGCCGCCCAAGCTGGCGGACCCGCCGCAGCTGGGCGAGGAGGACATCCAGCGGACCCCCGCAACCCCGAAGGGGGACTTCGCCGCCATCAAGGCGGCGGTGGCGGAGGCGACGACGGCCGGACCGGGCGGCCGGGCCACACTCGGGGCGGTGCTGGACCGGCTGCCGGCAGGCCACCGGCATATCAACACCGTCCGCGGACTGGTGCTCACCGCGCGCAACACCGGGCAGGACATCTCCGGCGACCGCTTCGAAGAGGTCGAGTTCACCGAGCTCGGCGGCGCCAGCCGTAAGGCCTACCTGCCGCTCATCACGTTCACGAAGGAATCCGCATGACCGCCACTGACCTCACACCCGACGTCGAGAACGGCTACCGCGCGGAGCGGCAGCTTTTCGACGGCGATACCGGCGCCTTCGCTTTGGCGCTGCGGCAGGCGATCGTGCGGTTGCTGCGGGGGCCGTACATCGACGGCGTGGCCGAGCCGCGGCTCTGGAGCACTATCCTCGACAACCGCAGCGCCATCGCCGACTACTTCTGCGAGATCTTCCTGGTCCTGAGCCTCGACCCGGAGCGCAAGATTGCCATGCTCGCCCCGGCGGAGGTGGACGCCGTCCATACCACCGCAATCCAGCCGCGCAAGCCGCTGCGCCGCGAGGAGACCCTGCTGGCGCTGCGGCTGCGCCTGCTGCTGGACCGGCACGCCGGTTCCGGGACGGATGCCACCATCTCCCGGGCCGGAGCGCGCGAGATCCTCGAGGAGCACCGGCAGCCCGGCTCGGCCGACGACAAGCGGCTGGAGGAACTCACCGACGCCTCGATCCACCGGCTCCTGTCCCTGCGGCTGCTCCTGCCGACGGAGCTGGAGGGCGTCTACCGGGTCAGCAACGCGCTGGCCATGGCGCTGCCGTTCGACCACATCGACGAAATCCCGCCCTACCTGGAAGCGCTGACCCGGAGTGCCGGGACCCTGCCCGCCGATGGGGATGGCGACCCCGACGATGACGACGCGGCCGGCGCCGCGGCGGACGAGACCGACCTGATGGCTGCGGCCGAAGAAGAGGATGACGAGCTGTGAGCATCGCGCAGACCCTGCCGTTGGGCGAAGAGATCAATCCGGGCCAGTACCGGCTGAGCAGCATCCAGGTGATCAACTGGGGCACGTTCCACGGGCGGCACTCGATGTACGTCGACCGCGCCGGCACCCTGCTGACCGGCCATCCCGGCGTGGGCAAGTCCACCCTGTTCGACGGCATCCAGCACATCTTCTATGCGGCACCGCGCCTGAACGAGTCCGCGAACGAGGCCAGCAACCGGCAGGACCGGCGCACCACGTACAGCTACATGCGCGGACGCAAGGCCAAGACCAACGCCGGGGTCACCTACCAGCGCCCGGGCGCCACGTGGTCGGCCATCGCCCTGGTGTACGACGACGGCCTGGGCCGCCAGGTGAGCATCGCGGCACTGTTCGACCTGCCGGCCAACGGTCTCGAGGGCCAGGTCGGCAAGCACTACGTCATCCACAACCGCCCGCTCGACACCGCCGCCCTGGAAAACCACGGCGGGCGCCGCTTCTCCCCCACCTCCCTCCAGGCGGCCCTGCCCGGCTGCGAAGCCTTCGACGTCCACAAGGCGTTCGCCGAGCGGTTCCGCCGCCGGCTCGGCATCGACAATGACAAGGCCTTCAGCCTGCTCCGCACGCTGCAGAACGGCAAGGGCCTCGACAAGGGTGTGAACAGGTTCTTCCGCTACGAAGTGCTGGACATCCCGTCGACCCTCGCCGCGGCGGCGGGCGCGGCGGAGGACTTCAGCCATCTGCGCGGGATCTACCGCCAGCTGGAGGACGCCCGCGGGCAGCGCGACGCCCTGGCCAAGGTGCCGGAGCAGCACCGCCGGTACCGGGAACTGACCGGGCTGCTCGGGCGCAACACCGAGCTGGCCACCGTCCAGCTGCCGCTGCTGCGGCAGCAGCAGGCCGCGGCGGTGCTGGCGGCCGGGACGAAGAAGCTGGAGGGGCAGCGCGCGGAAACGGCGGCGCAGATCGAGGCCGAGGCCGCCAGGAAGGAGAGCCTGGAAGAACAGGTCGTCTCGCTCGAGGAGCGCCATGCCAGCCACGGCGGCCGCGCGATCGAGTCGCTGGAGCGGGACATCCGCGCCGCCGGTGTGGAGCTGGAGCAGCGCGAACGGATCGAATCGCAGGTTCGGCGGGAGATGGACGACGCCGGACTGGGGCTTGAGTGGTCCGCGGCGGGTCTGGCTGCGGCCCGGGAGGAGGCCGCGCGGACCGTCGATTCCCTCGCCGAGGAGGCCAAGGCCGCACGGACGCTGGAGTACGAAGCCGTCGCGGCGAGCATCAACGCCAAGGACCGGGAGAAGAAACTGCGGGCGGAGATCGCCTCCTACCAGCGGCGCGGGAGCAATATCGACGGCGCCAGCGCGGCGGCCCGACGGCAGATCAGCGCCGCCACCGGTATCGCCGCCGAAGACATGCCGTTTGCCGGCGAGCTCGTGGACATCGGGCCGGAACACTTGGCATGGCGTCCCGCGGCGGAGAAGGCGCTGCGTTCGCTGGCCACCACGCTGCTGGTCCGCGGCGAGCACCTCCGCGCGGTCACGCGCGCCATCGACGGGCTGCAGGCGCACGGCAAGCTGCGCTGGATCAACATCGCCTCGGAGCCGCGTCCGGCCACCGCCGGCCCGGCGGACCTGGTCACCAAGCTGGAATTCAAGAACTCCGACGCCGGTGCCTGGCTGCGGGGCAAAATCACCGCCGACTACGCCTTCACCTGCGTCGAATCGGACGAGGGCCTGCATGACGAGGACAAGGCCATCAGCCTGGCCGGCACCCTGAAACTCGGCCGCAGCGCCTTTGAGCGGGACACCCGCACCGTCAACCCCGGCGACTACCTGCTCGGCTTCAACAACACGGAGAAGATCGCCCAGCTCCAGGCGCAGGCCGAGGGCATCCGGCAGGAGCAGGAGGACGCCGCGGAGCTCGCCGACGAACGCAGCAAGGCCAAGGACGCCCTCTCCGGCCGGCTGGAGGCCCTGCAGCACGTGGCCGCTGACCGGCGGGAGTTTGCCGCCGTCGATGCCTCGCCGCTGCGCGCCGCGCTGGCAACGCTGCAGGATCGGCTCCGCGAAACCGTGGACAGCAGCGCAACCCTCGCCGGCATCCATGCCGAACTCAAGGCGGTCAAGGCAGAACTGGAGGCCTGCGTCGGCCGGCTGGCGGTGCAGCGCAATGAGCTGCAGGGCCTGGACCGGCGGTTCGAGGAATCCCGCGCCGCCTGGGAACAGACCGAAGCCAAGGCTGCGGCCAACGCCCCGGCCGGGTGGGCCGCCGATGCCCTGGCCGCCTATGCCCCGGTGCCGGAAGACCATCGGTCCGCGTCCGACGGAGCGGCGCCGGATCCGGCCGGCCCTGCCGCTGCCGCCGGGCTGGACGCGCTCGAGGCCCGGTTCCACGCGGCGCACCTGAAGCTGAACGAAGAAGCCGCCGCGCTCCGCGAGGAACTGCACCGCACCGAAACCGCGCTGACGGACACCTTCAAGTTCTTCGCCCGCGACTTCGGCGAGCACCTGAATGCATCCTTCGGCACCGGCGTCGAAAGCGCCGCGCAGTACGAGGCGCTCTACGAAAGCATCATTGACGAAGGCCTGCCGCAGCGCGAGGACGAGTTCCGCGAGTACTTCAACAACCGCTCCTACGAACGCTTCTCCGACCTGCTGCAGCTGCTGGAAGAGGAACGCCGCGCCATCGAGGAGCGGATCCTGCCCCTGAACCAGATCCTCGCCGACGTGCCGTTCGACCACGGCAGCCGGCTCAAGATCGAAGTCAGGACCACCATTCCGGAGGAGGCGCGGACCTTCCGCACCCAGCTGAAGGAGGCGCTCGGCAACGCCTACGTGAAGCAGACGCCGGAGCAGATGTCGGCCAGCTACCGGGCGCTGGAGCGCATCGTCGAGGCGCTGAACGATCCGGCGCGGCAGCATTGGCGCGACACCGTCCTGGACGTCCGCCAGCACGTCACCATCAGCTGCAACGAACACCGGCCGAACGGCGAGACCGAGACCGGCCTGGAGCCGGGCACGCTCTCCGGCGGCGAAGGCCAGCGCTTCACCTCGTTCATCATGGGCGCCGCGCTGGCCTACCAGCTCGGCATCGCCAGCCAGGGCTACAGCAGCTACGGGACGGTCATGATCGACGAGGCCTTCATCCAGGCCAACTCGGAATATGCCGGGGCCGGCATCAACGCGCTGCAGGAATTCGGCTTCCAGCTGCTGCTGGCCGCGCCCGAAGACAAGGTGGACCTGTCGCGGCATCTGGGGTCGATCACCGACATCATCAAGCACCCGGACGCCAACGTCTCCGGCTTCGTGGTCTCCGGCAAATCCCCCGCGACGGCCACCGAGATCGTGCTGCGCTGACGGGAAGCGCGGGGGCTGCCGGCTGAAGCCGGCCCCGGGTCAGGCGGCCAGCACCAACCCGGCCGCGCAGGCAAGCGCGGTTAGCAGGAGGGTCCCGAGCGCGTTGGCGAGCGCGGAGCCCCAGCGCGCCTGCTGGACCAGCCGGACCGTATCCACGCTGGCGGTGCTGAAGGTCGTGTAGCCCCCGAGGAATCCCGTCCCCAGGATCAGCTGCAGTTCCGGTGCGGCATGGTGTGAAAGCACGACGCCGGTGAGAAGTCCCAGCAGGAAGGAACCTGTGGCGTTCACCAGCAGGGTTCCCAACGGAAACGCGGCACGCTCCACCCATTGGTGGACGAGACCGTCGACCAGGAATCGGGTGCCGGCGCCGGCACCGCCGGCGAGTGCCATCAGCAGCAGCGTCATGCCCGGCGGCCACGAAAGTGCGACGCCGCAGCGACTCCAGCCAGGCTCGCCAGGAAGCCTCCGACCAGAGTGAAGAGCCAATAGCCGGTAGCGAGGCCTGGCCCGGACGCGGCCAGCAGTTGGTTGCCCTCCAGCGCCAGGGTGCTGTAGGTGGTGAAAGCCCCGATGAACCCCGTGGCCGCCACCAACCGCAAGGCCCGGCGGCCGTCGTCGTCCGGCGCCCGAAGCAGCAGGAACTCCAGCAGCAGGCCCAGCGCAAACGCTCCGGTCAGATTGACGGCCAGCGTGCCCAGCGGCCAGCCGAACGCCGGCGGAAGCAGTTGTGAAACGCCGAAGCGGGCGAGCGTTCCGAGCGCGCCGCCGGCCACCACCAGCAGGATTGCGCCGGGCTGCAGGTGCAGCGGCCGCTGGTCCTGGCCGTCGGTCGGGGTGTGCATGCGCCTCCTGAAAATTTTCCTTGACCCATTGAACCCGATGCCTCACGCTTACGTCTAAGGAGTATCCGGCGCGTTCTCCTCGTGCCGGGCATTGCCAGAGGGGGGATTCCAATGCCTGCCGTCCAAGACGACCATCTGAGCGCACAATTCACGATTTATTGGGATGGAGTAGTTGCCGGTTCACTGCGCTACCGGCTCGAAGGAAACGAAATCTGGTTCCTGCGCACCACGATCGACCGTGGCTTCAGGAACCGGGATCTCGAAACCGTGTTGGTGATGAACGCCCTCGACAGCGCCCACCGCCGGCACCTTGCGGTCCGCCCGTTCGATCGCACGGTGCGCAAGACCATGGTGGAGCATCCCGAGTACCACCACCTGTTGGCCCGCCGCCAGACCGTTCCCGCCCGTTCCCTGGCCACTCGATAGGCTGCCGGGGACCGGCCAACGACGTCGGCGCCCGCCTTTCGCACGAGGTCAGCCTTCCGCGCCTGCCCGCGTGTGCGGCGCGGCAGGAGCGTGCCTCCTTCAGTGCCTGCTCACGTGTGCGGCGCGGCAGGAGCCCGCCTGTCAGTGGCGGTGGCTAAGGTGTTGGCATGGATCCGAACCTGCCCCCGGACGTGCACTGGCTGCGCCATCGCCGCAGCGGCGATGACGCAGCCGGCGGTCCCGCCCTGCCGGACGAGCCGGCGGTCCGGGACGCGGTGGAAGTGGCCGCCCTGTTCTGCGAGGCGCTGCTGGACCGCCGCCATTACCGGGCCACGCTGGAGAGCCTGGTGGTGCCCGAGTCGCTCGCGGGCTGGGGCGACTTCAGCGCGGCTGCCCGGATCGTGGAGGCCATTCCCGAGCCGGATTACCTGGCTGGCGCCACGCATCCGGAGCGGGGCGGGGTCGAGGTGGCCGTCCGATCCACCCTGCCTACCGGCGCGCAGGCAACCGTGGAAATGGCCTGGCAGGAAAGGATCGGAGCCTGGCTCGTGGCCGCGATCGACTAGCGCGCCGGCGTGACGCCGGCGGGCCCGGTCCCTGCGCCGTGGGCGAGGAACAGGCCGACCGCGATGCCGAGCAGTCCGATCGACGCCACCGGCACGGCCGAGGCATACAGGCCCAGCAGGATTCCCACGGCGCCGAGGAAGGCCAGCAGCCACCCGGCGAGCAGCCGGCTTCGATGCGACGCGGTCGGCGCGGCCAGGACGTCATGGAGTTCCGGGGCCTCTGTCCTGAGTTGCTGCTCCAGCAGCCGAAGCTGTTCGCGTTCGTAGTCAGAAAGCGGCATCGCCGTCTCCGACTCCTGTGAAGTCGGGACGCACGCGTCCTTGCGCTGAAAATTCCATGTTTCTCCCGTGCGGGCCTGTTGCCACCGTTGTGGCCTGCAACAGATTACGAGATCCCGCCGCCCGGCGAGGCGAGACTCGCCGGGAAAATACCGGCGCGGCGGCCCGGATATCCGGGCCGCCGAACCCGCTCACTTTTGCGGCTCTCCTGCACCGTCCTGCAGTTCGTCCTACACCGCGAGCTGGCGCAGGACGAACTGCAGGATGCCGCCGTGGCGGTAGTAGTCGGCCTCGCCCGGAGTGTCGATCCGGACATCGGCGTCGAACTGCTTCTGCGATCCATCCGCGGCCGTCGCGGTGACCCGCACGGTCCGGGGCGTGGCGCCGTCGTTGAGCGCCGTGACGCCCTCGATCGCAAACGTCTCCGTGCCGTCGAGGCCCAGGGACGCCGCGCTCTCCCCCGCCGGGAACTGGAGCGGCAGCACGCCCATGCCGATCAGGTTGGACCGGTGGATGCGCTCGAAGCTCTCGGCGATCACGGCCTTGACACCCAGCAGCGCGGTGCCCTTGGCCGCCCAGTCGCGGGACGAGCCGGAGCCGTACTCCTTGCCGGCCAGGACGACCAGCGGGATGCCTGCGGCCTGGTAGTTCATCGCCGCGTCGTAGACGGTGGACTGCGGGCCGCCCTCCTGGCTGAAGTCGCGGGTGAAGCCGCCCTCCACGCCGTCCAGCAGCTGGTTCCTGATGCGGATGTTGGCGAAGGTGCCGCGGATCATCACCTCGTGGTTGCCGCGGCGGGAACCGTAGGAGTTGAAGTCCTTGCGCTCCACGCCGTGCTCCAGCAGATACTTGCCGGCCGGGGTGTCCGACTTGAAGGAGCCCGCCGGGCTGATGTGGTCCGTCGTGACCGAGTCCCCCAGCTTCAGCAGGACGCGGGCCCCGCTGACGTCCGTCACCGGCTCCGGGCGGGCCTGCATTC
Source organism: Arthrobacter sp. USHLN218 (assembly GCF_037144715.1). NCBI lineage: Bacteria > Bacillati > Actinomycetota > Actinomycetes > Micrococcales > Micrococcaceae > Arthrobacter > Arthrobacter sp. USHLN218. The sequence goes on along the minus strand of NZ_JBBCYT010000002.1, from coordinate 76,417 downwards.
CCTCGAAGTACGGAGGCTTGCGCACGTACGTGGACTGCGGGTCCCAGGCGAACGTGTCCCCCGACGGAGTCGGCAGCGACTGCCAGCGCTGGTCGCCGTCGAAAATGGTCTCGTAGCTCGAGGTGAACATTTCCTTGTCGATCGACGAGTCGATGATGCGCTGGACCTCGGTCGCATCCGGCCAGATATCCCTGAGGAAGACGTCCTTGCCGTCCGGATCCTGGCCCAGCGGATCATCCTCGAAGTCGAAGTCCATGGAACCGGCCAGCGCGTACGCAACTACCAGCGGCGGCGAGGCCAGGTAGTTCATCTTCACGTCCGGGTTGATCCGGCCCTCGAAGTTGCGGTTGCCGGACAGCACGGCGGAGACGGCGAGGTCGTTGTCGCCGATGGCCTGCGAGATCTCCTCCTCCAGCGGCCCGGAGTTGCCGATGCAGGTCGTGCAGCCGTAGCCCACCAGGTAGAAGCCGAGCTTCTCCAGGTACGGGGTCAGGCCGGAGCGCTCGTAGTAGTCCGTGACGACCTTGGAGCCGGGGGCGACAGAAGTCTTTACCCACGGCTTGGAGGCCAGGCCCTTGTCGACGGCGTTGCGCGCCAGCACCGCGGCCGCCAGCATCACCGAGGGGTTGGACGTGTTCGTGCAGGAGGTGATCGAGGCGATCGTCACGGCGCCGTGGTCCAGCCAGAAGTTCCGCCCGTCCGGCATCGTCAGCTCCACCGGGTGGGTGGCGCGGCCGGAATCCGGATCCGTCTTCTTCACGGTCAGGTGCGAGGGGTTCTTGACCTTGCTGCCGGCGTCCGTGTAGGTCGGCGGGTCGGAGGCCGGGAACGTCTCTTCGATGGCCTCGTCCACGCTCGGCCCCTCGGCTTCCACCTCCTTGTGCACATAGTTCTCGAGGTCCCGGTGGAACTGCATCTTGGCGTTGGTGAGTTCCACGCGGTCCTGCGGGCGCTTCGGCCCGGCGATGGAGGGAACCACGGTGGAGAGGTCCAGCTCGAGGTACTCGGAGTACTTGACCTCCTTGGAGGGGTCGTGCCAGAGCCCCTGTTCCTTCGTGTAGGCCTCGACCAGCGCCACGTCCTGCTCGGAGCGGCCGGTGAGCCGCAGGTACTCCAGGGTCACCTCGTCGATCGGGAAGATCGCGGCCGTAGAGCCGAATTCGGGGCTCATGTTGCCGATCGTGGCGCGGTTGGCCAGCGGCACGGCCGCGACGCCGTCGCCATAGAACTCGACGAACTTGCCGACGACGCCGTGCTCGCGCAGCATCTCGGTAATGGTAAGCACGACATCGGTCGCGGTCGCCCCGGCGGGAATCTCCCCCGTGAGCTTGAAGCCGACCACCCGGGGAATCAGCATGGACACCGGCTGGCCCAGCATCGCGGCCTCCGCCTCGATGCCGCCGACGCCCCAGCCCAGCACCCCGAGCCCGTTGACCATGGTGGTGTGCGAATCAGTGCCGACGCAGGTGTCCGGGTAGGCCTGCAGCGTCCCCTCCACCTCGCGGGTCATGACGGTGCGCGCCAGGTACTCCAGGTTCACCTGGTGCACGATGCCCATGCCCGGCGGCACCACCTTGAAATCGTCAAAGGCCGTCTGGCCCCAGCGCAGGAACTGGTACCGCTCGCCGTTGCGCTGGTATTCGATCTCGATGTTCCGCTCGAGGGCCTGGGCATTGCCGAAGACGTCGATCTGCACGGAGTGGTCGATCACCAGTTCCGCCGGCGCCAGCGGGTTGACCCGCTTGGGGTCGCCGCCCAGGTCCACGACGGCCTCGCGCATGGTGGCCAGGTCCACCACGCACGGGACGCCAGTGAAGTCCTGCATGATCACGCGCGCCGGGGTGAACTGGATTTCGGTGGAAGGCTCGGCCTCCGGATCCCACTGCGCCAGCGCGTTGACGTGGTTCGCCTTGATGTTCTGGCCGTCCTCGGTGCGCAGCAGGTTCTCCAGCAGCACCTTGAGGCTATAGGGAAGGCGCTCCGCGCCGTCCACCGCGTTGAGCCGGAAGATCCGGTAGCCGGTTCCGGCCACATCCAGCGTGCCCTGCGAACCGAATGAATTGACTGAAGCCATGGTTGGGTCCCTTCGAAGACCGATGGGGTGGGGCTAGGACTAGGCTATTTCGCTGCCTGTCGTTTGTATATGGAGGGCGCTCAGGCCAGGTGCATGCCGCCGGTGACGCCGATGACCTCGCCGGAGACGTAGCGCGCATCGTTCGAGGCAAGGTAGACGAAGGCCCCGGCGACCTCGGCCGGCTGGCCGGCACGGCCCAGCGGCGTCGCGTCGCCGAAGCTCTCCAGCTTTTCGGGCGACGTGGTGGCCGGCTGAAGCGGCGTCCAGATCGGTCCCGGCGCCACGGCATTGACGCGGATGCCCTTCGGTCCCAGCAGTTCGGCCAGGCTGAAGGTCAGGTTGTTCAGCGCGGCCTTGGTGGCGGCGTAGTCCATCAGGCCCGTCGAGGGGTGGTAGCCCTGGATCGAGGTCGTGTTGATGATGGCCGAGCCCGCCGACAGGTGCGGCAGCGCGGCCTGGATCATCCAGAAGGTGCCGAAGACATTGGTCTCGAAGGTCCGGCGCAGCTGCCCGGCGCTGATGTCGGCGATCCCGTTGGGCTGCTCCAAGTGGTAGCCGGCGTTGTTGACCAGGATGTCGATCCCGCCCAGCTCCTCGACCACCTCGGCGACGGCCTTGGTTGCGTAGTCCTCCTCCCGCACGTCCCCCGGGACCGCGAGGGCCTTGCGTCCCTCCGCGAGGATCAGTTCGAGGCAGTCCTGCCCGTCCTCTTCCTCCTCTTTCAGGTAGGAGATTGCGACGTCGGCGCCTTCCCTGGCGAACGCGAGCGCCACGGCGCGGCCGATGCCGGAGTCTCCCCCGGTGATCAGCGCTTTCTTGCCCTCAAGCCGGTTGTTGCCGCGATAGCTGTCCTCGCCATGGTCCGGCCGCGGCTGCATCTCCTCGGTGAAGCCCGGATACTCCTGGGTCTCGGTGGAAACATCGACCTTCGGTTCGCGGGGATTCTCCCCGTCCAGCGTCCCGTGCGGCGCCTCGCTCATGCTGTCCTCCTTGTCAGGTGGTGCAGACGGGCCCGCTGTTCGCCCGTGCGGGCCCGTTCCTCACGCTATAAGCGCCCCGGCACCGCGGCAAGGCACCTGCCCAAGCCGGGCGCCGGCGTCGTTGTTTGCGCCCCTTGCCCTAGGTGTTGACCGGCTTTGTATGGTGGGTGCATGGCAGAACAACGTCCCCTTGGATTCTGGCTCCGGCTGGTCGACGGCCTGATCAACGAGCAGTTCGACACCATGGTCGAGGAACACGGCGTCACCCGCCGCCAGTGGCAGATCCTCAACGTGCTGGCGGAGCAGCCCTCGACCGCGGCGGAACTGAACGACGCACTGAAGCCGTTCTTCAGCCAGACCGCGGATGAGTCGTCCGCCGAGCACCTCGACGAACTGCTGGAGAGCGGCTGGGTATCCAACGAGGGCGACCGCTTCTCGCTGACCGATCTGGGCCGCAGCAGCCTCGCGTCGCTAGGCGACGTGGTGGACCGGAACCGGCAACGGATCACCGAGGGCGTGTCCGCGGACGAGTACGACGCGGCCCTCGATGTGCTGCAGCGGATGGCGCGCAACCTGGGCTGGGACGGCTGACCCGGCTGTAGGGTAGCCACCCTCAGGAAGGCTCGCTAGGCTGGCGGATAGGCACTGTGCACGGTTCCGACGACCTACGTCAAAGGATGTCCGATGGGCTTTGACCAATACCACGAGCCGGCCGGGGAACTCTCGGCCGATACCCGCACCTTCGCCCGCATGTGTGCGAACTTGACGGAGGAAGCCGAGGCGATCGGCTGGTACGAGCAGCGGATCTCCTTGGAGCCCGATCCTGCCGCCCGCGCCATCATGGAGGACTCCATGGGCGAGGAGTTCAAGCACTTCAGCATGGACCTGGAATTCCTGCTGCGGCGCAAGCCGAAATGGCGCGAGACCGCCCGCGGAGTGCTGTTCCGCGACGGGGACATCGTGGAGCACGGCGAGGCCGCGGAGGCCGCCGCGAGCGGCTCCGCCCAAGAGCCGACGGCTTCCGATCCCTCGCTCGGCATCGGGAGCCTGAAGGGGCAACAGTCATGGCGATGAACCATCTCCTGCGCGAGCACGCGCCGATTTCCGACGGCGGATGGCGGCTGCTCGACGAAGAGGCCCGGCAGCGGCTCACCGTCGCACTGGGCGCCCGTAAGCTGGTGGATTTCAAGGGCCCGCTGGGCTGGGAATACTCCGCCACCAACCTCGGCCGGACCGAGGGCGTGGACGGAGCCCCCGCCGAGGGCGTCTCGGCGCTGCGTCGGCGGACCCTGCCGCTGGTCGAAGTACGGGCGGACTTCGTGGTCTCGCGGCGCGAACTGCTCAACCACGACCGGGGCGCCGCGGACGTCGACCTGACCGACCTGGATGAGGCCGCCCTTCGGATCGCCAGCGCCGAGAACGTGGCAGTGTTCCACGGCTGGCGGGGCGCTGGCATCACCGGCGTCACGGAGGCCACCCCGCTGGCGCCCGTGCCGCGGGTGGAGGACTTCAACGACTACCCGAAGCGGATCGCCAAGGCCGTGGCGGTGCTGCTCAAGGCGGGCATCGGCGGCCCGTTCGGGCTGGCGCTGGGCCCCGGCCACTACACCGCCGTCGTCGAAACGGCCGAACACGGCGGCTACCTGCTGGCCGAGCACCTCCGCCGGATCCTCGACGGCCCGATCGTGTGGGCACCCGGTGTCCGCGGGGCCGTGGTGATGAGCATGCGCGGCGGCGACTTCCTGTTCGAGTCCGGCCAGTACCTCTCGCTGGGCTACGACCATCACGACGCGGAGAACGTGTACCTGTATATCGAGGAGTCCTTCTCCTTCCGGGTGGCGACGCCGGAGGCGGGCATCCACCTGACCAGCAGCGGCTGAGCCCCGCGCACCAAAAAACCCCGCGCTGGCGGGCGCGGGGTTTGATGTTGCTGTACGCGGGCTGTTTAGCCTTCGCAGTCGCGGCAGTACAGTTCGCCGTTCTTTTCGCGCGCCACCTGGCTGCGGTGGCGGACCAGGAAGCAGGAAGAACAGGTGAACTCGTCCTCGCGCGGGGGGACGACCTGGACTACCAGTTCCTCGCCGGAAAGGTCGGCACCGGGGAGGTCGATACCTTCAGCGGTGTCCGAATCCTCAACATCGATGATTGCGGTCTTGGCGCCGCCCCCACGCTGGGACTGCAGCGCTTCCAGGGACTCGTTACTCTGGTCTTCGTCCTTGTTGCGGGGTGCGTCGTAGTCGGTTGCCATGCGGGTTTAAAACTCCTGAAGCTGTTGTCGTATTGACGAGGTGTCGGCCCATTTTAGCGTCTCGCACTGAATAATCAACATCTATTTTCCTCGTCGCGATGATAACGAGCGGCGGGGGCCAGTAATTCCCATTGCCGGGGCCTATTTTCGGGGTCGGATCCGCGGCCAAACGGGCTGGCCGACCCGGTCAGGCGGGGAAGCCTGCCACCGCCGCGACGGCCATTCCGGCCAGTACCCAGCACGCCATAATCACGGCCGCAAAACCGGCAAGCCACAGGGCCGAGGGGACACCCGTGCGGCGGGAGAGGATGTGGGCATCCGAATTGGCCAGCTGGTGGCGTCGGCGGGTGTGCACACCGAGCAGGTTCAGCCAGTCCCGCACGGATCCCACGAGCAGCCCGATCCCCAGCGCCAGGGTCAGATGGCCCAGCAAAGCCGCCGGCGCGAACCAGACCAGGAGGCTGGACGCGAGGGCCAGCCCGACGGCGATGACCGCGCCCTGCGCGTTTCGGATGAACAGCAGCGTGGCCAGCAGCAGCAGCGCACTGACGGAGAGTGCCAAGGAGGACCAGCCGCTGAAGGCCGCCAGGACCAGGACGCAGCCGACGACGGCCGGCACGGGATAGCCCCAGAACCCGGCCCAGACAGCGCCGGCGCGGCCGGACCCGCGGCTCATCATGGCGCCTGACTGGTCGAACCTGAGGTGGATCCCTTTGACCAGGCGGCCGGTCGTCAACGCGGCGAACGCGTGGCCGAGCTCGTGGACCATGGTGACGAAGAGCCCGAAGTACCGCCAGCTGGCCCGCGGAACGGACACCGCCAGCGCAACCGCGAGGATCAGCCCGAGCTCCAGCAGCGTCGGCTCCAGGCCCGCGTCCCGGTGGAAGCCGGCGAGGATCCTGCTCCACCATTCGGCGGCGATTCCCTGCAGGTCGTTCAGATCCATCGTTCCCTTTGTCCAGAGCCTGTATTGTTCCGCTGCGGACTGTAGCAGGCCGAGCTGTACGACCGCCCGACGCACCCCGCCGCCGCCTTTCGGGCGGTGTGACAGGCACGACAGGGCATAAAAATTGACATTTCAACCTATCAGCTGTCAGCCTTTTATTGAAGCGTCAACAATTGATGCTTGTAGCTCGTTCCAGACGGCCGCTCCAATGACCAAACGAAACGGTGAAAACATCATGAAGAACCCCGCTTTGAACACGACCGCCCGCACCGTCCTGCGCGTTGTCCTCGGCTTCCTCTTTGCCGCCCACGGCTTCCAGAAGTTCAACGAATGGACCATCGCCGGCACCCAGGCCGCCTTCGGCCAGATGGGTATCCCGGCTGCGGAAATCGCCGCCCCCGTTGTGGCCGTGCTGGAAGTCGCGGGCGGCATCGCCCTGATCCTCGGCCTCCTCACCCGCCCGGCGGCCATCCTGCTGATGCTCAACATGCTCGGCGCCATGTTCCTGGTCCACATCAGCGCCGGCGTCTTTGCCGCCAACGGCGGCTACGAACTGGTACTGCTGCTGGCGGCCGCCTCGCTGGCCATCGCCATGGTCGGCCCGGGCCGCATCTCCGTGGACCACGCCCTGTTCGGCCGCAAGGACTCCAAGCTGAGCGTCCTCGCGTAGCCAGCACCGAGGTCGCTTCCTTCAGGAATTGCGCCCGCAGCCTCGATCCGCCCGCCGCCCGTCTGGGCAGCCGGGCAGGGCCGAGGCTGCGGGCTCCTTTATTCGGCGCCCCTTTTTTTGGGTGCCTGCGTCAGGGTGCCGCCGAATGCGGTGCTTCGACCGGCGGCGTCAAGCGGCACGGTCCCACACGAGGCCGTCGTCCGTCATGCGAGCCCCTTCGGAAGGACGATGCCCTGACCGCTTTCCGCCGGGCATCAGGTGGACGACTTCCACGCCGTGCCGCAGGACCAGGACGTCGGAAATGAGCCGGCGGTGGCAGCGCCACCACACCGTCTCGCTGCACATGATTGCGACAGCTTCGCCCGCAGCCAGCTCCAGGAGCCGTCCGAGTCCCGCCTCGAACGGCGGCGTGCGGGTGTAGGCCGCGTACGCCCGGAACGCCTCGACGTTCCACCAGGTATCAGGTTCCGGCTCCCCGGCCGGAATGCGCCGGCGCCCGCCCAGGTCTTCTTCCCAGCGGTAGCCGATGCCGGCACGAGGCAGCCACTCGCCCAGGGCCTCCCTGGCCATCTCCGGATGCTTCCGGCTCCCGGGAAAACGGCGCACATCCACCAGGACCTCGACCCCGGCGGCGGCCAGCATTCCGGCCAGGTCGGCGGGGCTGCTGGTCCCGTGGCCGAGGGTGAAGATCCGTGTCGCCGAGGAGGGTGCCATCTGCCCAGTCTCAGCGCCGGCGTCGGCACTGTCCAGCGGCCGGCCGGGCACCGGGCGCCAACGCAACGCCAGGCTCCGGGTCCTTACGGGAAGTTGGACTCCCCCACGTACGGCGCCAGCCGCTCCTTGTGGTCCGCGGTCACCCGGAGCAGCCGGCCGGTGGCTTCGTTGAAGAACGCCAGCGTGGTCTCCGCCTTCACGCACTCCTCAAGGGTCACCGGATCCTTGACCACATACGCGATGGTCAGGCTCGCGGCCTTCAACGCGCTGATCCAAACCTCGACGTGCGCCGGGATATTCCGGTAATTGAGCGGCCGGACATACCTGACCCGGTGCTCCACCACTAGTGCTTGAGTATCCGCGGGCAGGTCGGAAAAGACCGGCAGATCCACCTCCAACCCTTCCCCGCCGGTGCCGGCCGGCGGGCCGAAGGCGTGGATACGCGCTTCCTCGAGGATGCGCAGGATCTCCACATTGTTGATGTGCCCGTAGGCATCCATGTCTCCCCAGCGCATCGGCACGTTGCAGCTCAGCCGCAGGCCTGCCGCCGGACCGCCGGGATTGCGGTTCACAGCCGTTGTATCAGTCATCGGTAACTATTTTGCCGCCGCTGGACCTCCAGCAGGAACTTCATGCCGGCCTCGGAGAGTTCCTGGCTCAGCCACGGCCGGTTCGAGGGCAGGTAGATATTCAGCTGCCCGAACGTGTCCGCCATCCGGCGGGCGAGGTCCCGGCCCGCCGGCAGCGCGATGGGCCGCTGGTCGGGTCCATGGAAGCCTTCCGCCGTCATGATCTCCACCAGGATCTCGCCGCGCACGGACACCGGGGGCAGCTGGTTCTCCACGAGCCACTCGGTGAACAGCCGGTGCAGGAAGTCCTCGCCGAGGCTGCCCGGCTTGGCCATCCGCGACGCGAGGTAGTGCCAGAGCCCTTCGTCGTCGTCGCAATGTTCACGGCCCGCCGGTGTGCGGAGCAGCCGTCCCTTGTACTTACGCAGCAGTCCCCATTCCTGCACCTGACGGCGCAGCCCGAGGACCTCACGGGTGTTGACCTCGCGGTTCCCCTTGCCGTAGACGCGTCCCGCCAGCCCCAGCGCGACGACCGCTTCCTGCACCACGGCGGGGCGAAGGTAGCCGTCCTTGGTCAGCTCCAGCCCGTCCGGCCCCACGCGCTGCAGCAGCCATTTGACCGGCCGGACTACTTCGGCGACTTCCTCCGGCGTCGGCGGCGCGTCGGACCAGCGCAGCCCCAGCCGGGTGAGCCTGCGGTTCACCTGCTCGCGGTCGAAGTGCGCCGGATCGAAGGACAGCTCCCCCGCGACCCCGTAGAGCCACTCCTGGACAGCTTGGTGTTCCGGGTGTGCGGGGTCCTGGGCTGCGGCGCAGAGCCGGGCGTAGCCGTCCATCCCGCCCGAGTCCTCCACCGGCCCCCGGTTGGCGCCTGCCAGGCAGATCAGTACTCCCGCGGGCACGACGGCGTGTCCGGCCACCTCGATCTCGTGCAGCCAGCAGTCACCGAAGTCGTACTCGTACACCAGCCGAGTATTCCTGGCGGAGAAGATGTCTTCCAGCGTGTAGCCTTCGGCGGACTCCATCCCTAGTTCCAGGGCGGTGTCCTCGTCCCCGGCGAAGATCCGCTCGCGGCCGCCGGGACCGCCCGTCCTGAACAGGTGGAGGTGCCGGTCCTCCCAATCGAACGCGAGCTGGATGACGCGGTGCATTTCGGGCAGTGTCAGCCCGGCCGGAACGCGAACGTCGCGCCAGATCGGCTCGGCCGTCCCGGCGAGGACGATATGCAGATCGAGGGCTTTCACGGCGGCTCGCATGAACGACATTCTGCCAGCCAGCGGCGCCGTTCGGCAGACCTACTTTGCGAACTCGAGGGCCCGCCCGTATATCGCCGCCAGATCCGCGGGTCCGCCGGCTTCCAGCTGCGAGGCCCAGGTGTCCAGCGAGGCACGCACGACGACCGAGGCGATATCGATGGCCAGCCGCAGTTCCAGCGGATCCGTCCGCTCCGGCCCGAGCCTGGCCGCCAAAGCCTGCTGCACCTCCTCGGTGCGCTCAAGGTTCTGCCGCACCATGGCCGCCCGCAAGGCCGGCTCCTTCCGGATCAGCCGGCTGACCTGCAGCATCCGCTGGGCCGCCGGCGAATCGTTGTCCAGGTACGGCCGGACCATCAGCCCGTACAGCCCGTTCACCTCCCGGCGCAGATCGCCACCCGGGTCCACGGCGGGCAGCCCGTCGGCGAGGGCGGCGTTGAACTCCTGGTGCACCGGCAGGGCCGCTTCTTCCTTGCTGGCGAAGTAGCGGAAGAAGGTCCGCGCGGACACTCCCGCGGCCGAGGCAATATCGTCCACGGTCGTCGCCGCGACTGAGCCCTGAGCGAACAATTCGAGCGCCGCATCCGTGATCTCGGCCCTGGTCTGCTGCCGCCGGCGCTCCCGCAGGCCCTGCCCGGCCGGCCTGGTAGCGCGTAATTCCGCGGTCCTTGCGCTCATGGGCCCCTTCCGATTCCTCCTGCCGGCCGCCTGGAACGTCCGGGCAGCCGTGAGCTTCCACGATATCGCACGTTTGCGCCTTCCCTGTCAATATGACAGTATCTGCCACAATGGCATGAGAGGACAAAATGAAACTTAAAGTGGGCGAAAACCTTGTCTACCCGCCGCACGGCGCCGTCACGGTCACGGGTCTGACCAACCGGACGTTCAAAGCGGCCGAGACCACTTATGTGCAGTTCCGCGTCCACCACGACGGCCTGACGATCGAGGTCCCCGCGGACAAGGCCAAGGACCTTGGCGTCCGCCCGGCTATCGGCAAGAAGGGCGTGCAGAAGGTGGTTAGCATCCTGCGCCAACCGGCCTCGATGGAGAAGGAAATCTGGTCCCGCCGCTTCAAGGCGAACCAGGAGAAGATCACCACCGGCGACGTCTACAAGGTGTCCGAGGTCGTCCGCGACCTCACCCGGCGGCTGCAGGCAGGGCTGGCGCCGGCCGGCGAGAAGCGGCAGCTGGACCAGGCCCGCCGCATTCTGGTGTCCGAACTGGCCCTCTCCGAGCAGACGGACACCGAGGGCGCCGGCGCCATCATCGACGACATCCTGCTCCCCGAGGACGTGCAGCAGGAAGGCACGACGGCGAAGCGCGCCAAGGCGAGCTGACCGCCCGGCGGGACCAGCCGGGGCCGGTCCTCGGCCCGGGGGTCAGTCCTCGGCGATGATCCCCAGCTCGCGCAGCTGGACGGTGATGCCGGCCCCGTCCGGCGCATAGATCCATGGAATGCCGGGCGTGGCATTACCGGGCTTGGCCTGCGAGCGGCCGCCGGCGAGCACGGCCTCACTGGCCGAAAGCTGGCGGATCGCGATGGCCGCCACGTGGTCCGGATAGCGCTGGGCGAAGCCGGCGTAGATCGCTTCGTCGTGCTGGCCGTCGTCCCCGATCAGCAGCCACTTCACCTGCGGGAACTCCTCGGCCAGGCGCATCAGCTGCGTGGTCTTGTGTTCCATCCCGCTGCGGAACCACCGGTCCTTCGTCGGCCCCCAGTCCGTCAGCAGCAGCGCCCCGTCCGGGTACATGTTCCGGGTGAGGAAGCGCGTGAGCGTCTGCGCCACGTTCCAGGCGCCGGTCGATAGGTAGAGCACCGGGCTGCCGGGGTGCTGGCGGGTGACGCGTTCGAGCATCACGGCCATCCCCGGGGTCGCATTGCGCGCGTGCTCATCCAGCACAAAGGTGTTCCAGGCGGCGAGCATCGGCCGCGGGAGCGCGGTGACCATCACGGTGTCGTCGACGTCGGACACTACGCCGAACCTCTTCGCGGACGGGACGATGTACACCGGCGCTTCCACCGGCGTGGAGCCTTCGCAGCTGAGGCGGACGGTGTTCCACCCCTCCGGCAGGTCCGCAGGAACGTGCGCGTCGATGACGCCGCCCCGATCCGCCGTGACCTCGTGCTCCTCGCCGTCCACCTTGATGCTGACCTTGGCACTGGACACGGGCGGGCTGATGAAATTGCGCCACCCGCGGATGCCGTCCGCGATGAGCTTCGAGGACACCCGGCCGTTCTCGAACGCCTCGGGTTTGGCCATCACGACCCGTCCGAGGACGCGCACCCAGCCCGCCGACCCGTAGCCGGTGAAGGGCAGCACGGTCGCCAGGTCCCCGCGCTCGCGCGCACGGCGTTCACGCCAGATCTGCCACCGGTCCTCGATCCGCATGCCGATGTGCGCGGCCTTGTCCTGGATCTCGGCCTTGTGTTCCGTCCGCGATGACATACCGACAGTTTGCCACGCGCGGGCCGCAGCGGCGCAAACCGAAGCCCTTTCGGGTAGCCGGGGCCACCCCAGGGTGGTTCCGGCCTCCGGCACCGGCCTGCAACGGCCCTACTGCCGGATGTTTATGCAAGCCAGCCGATCGCCGGCGGTCCCAGCCTTGCCCGTCTCGGTCGCCGTCGGCATGGCGTGGATGACCACGGACTGGCCCTCGCCGTCGCGCAGCTTCCAGGCGACCTCGCTTTCGGCCTCCCCTTCTCCCTTGCCGTCCGTGGTGAAGTCCAGCCAGATCTCGTTCTGCGGGTTGGCGTACGCCGGGTCGGTCGACGGTTTCTGGGGATCCGCCTTGTTCTGGTAGTGCGGACCGGCGTCGTCCGGATTCTCGCCGCAGGCCGCGACGTGCACGTGCGAGCCGAAGGCAGTGTCCGGCTCCAGCCCCTCGACCTTCAGCTTGACCTTGGTACCCCCGTCTTCGTTTTCGACTTCCACCTCGGCCTCGGCCCCGACGGGCACGCGCTGGAGATCATAGGTGATGGCGGTGGCACCGGCGGAGTACTCCTCGAACTTGGCCGACACCTCCTGGCCTTCGGCACCGGCCGATGCACTTGGCGAGCCGCTCTCCGCCGTTCCGCCGGGCGTGGCACCGGAGGCGGTCGGGGCAGCGGTTTGCGGGGAGGGATTATCGGGCAGTTCCTGGTCCGGCTCGGCCGGCCCGCAGGCGGCCAGGACCATGGCCAGCGCCGCGGCACCGAGCAGTTGGATTCCGTACTTGCGCTCCATTATCGGCTCCTGAATCGGGGGTGGCTTACGGTTCGAAGCCTAGTGATCGGGCCGCGCGCCCGACAGGGCCCATGGGCATTCCGGGCCCCCAAAGCCCGCATCCGCCGTCGTCATTGGCCCCGCCGCCCGGATCCGCCGAATCAGGCGACAGGAGCCGGCCGCCGCCTCCCGGCGGTCACCGGCACATACGGAAAATGCCCCGCATCCATGCGGGGCACATCCTCATCCAAGCGGCTGCCTTCGGTGCGGAAGGTCAGTCCGTCTCCGGGACCGCCTCCTTGCTGGGCCCGTCCTCGTGCCCGAGGGGCTCGTCCAGTTCCGCACTGTCCTGGTCTGGAGTTCCCGTGGTTCCGGGCTCCGGGACCGGCTGGTCCGCGCTATGTTGCATCTGGTCCTGCGTTCGCATTGTCCGCCTCCTGCAGGCTGGCGCCTCTGACTTCCCCCGGCCGGCCGGCCTGCCCAACTGCCGGTACTTCCACATTAACAGCGCGGCGTTCCGTTGGTAAGGACCAATGGAAAACCGCCCTGCAGTGCGGGACTGCAGGGCGGTTCCGCCAGTCCAGCCGGAGGCCGGTCAGGCGGCCGCGACGGCCGCTTCGCTGCGAACGGACGCGAAGCCCTTGGCCCAGGGGACCAACTGGTCCACCATCGGGGCCAGGGTGCCCGCGTTCTGCTCGGTCGGCTTGAAGTCGGAGAAGTTCTCGAAATCGGTGAACAGGCTGAACATGACCTGGTTCCGGACCACGGCAACCTGCAGTTCGGCCAGGATGTTGCGCAGGTGCTCCGCGGAGCGGACGCCGCCCATGGAACCGTAGGAAACGATGCCGGCGGCCTTGTTGTTGAACTCGGCATTCAGGAAGGACAGCGCGTTGGTCAGGGCCGGGCCCACCGTGTGGTTGTACTCGTTGGCCACAAAAATGAAGCCGTCGAACGCGGCAACCTTCGCGGACCAGGCCTTGGTGCGCTCGTTCTGGTAGCTCTGGTAGGCGGCCGGAGCCGGCTCGTCCAGCAGCGGCAGGTTGAAGTCGTTGATGTCGACGAGCTCGAACACGGCATCGCTGCGCTCGGCCAGTTCGGCGATCACCCAGTCGGCCACGGAGTTGTTGACGCGCCCGGGCCGCGTGCTGCCGGTAACGACGGCGATGCGCGGCAAAGGTTTCCCAGCTACCTGCTCGGGGACTTCAGCGACGGGAGCCGCAGCGTGCCTGCCGGCAGGAGCCTCAGCGGGGATGGGCGCGCTCTCGGTGCGCGCCTTGGACGAAAAGAACTTCTTGAACCAGGACATCTCGACCCTCCAGGTTGGTTGACGTTTCAATCATTGTGGCAGAAGCTAATTGACACGTCAACAATACTGGCGGTCCGCTAGGCGGAGGACTCCCTTTCCGCTATGGCCCGCAGACGCTCAAGGCTGGTCAGGATGTCCTCATGCATGGTCCGGCGGCGGTCCTTGTCCGTGCCGAAGCCGCTGACAATAACCCAACCGATACGGGTGATCGGGCGGATCAGGAGGTAGGACTCCGTGACCCGGGTGCCGCCGGCTTCCGGCTCGAACCGGTACCGCCACTGCACCGTGCCGCAGAACGGCTCGGTCCGGGCAAAAGTGAACTCCCGGCCGTGCTCGGCCGCCGTGACTATCGGAGTGTTGTGCCACGAGAATTTTCCGCTGGTGTTCGTCGCCCTGAACCTGGCTCCGGCCACCGGCCCCCGTGCACCCGTCACCCACTTGGCTTCACTGACCTCGGGGCTGTATTCGGGCGTCCTGGTAACGTCCGCAACCAGGTCGTAGACGGCATCCGGCGGCGCGTCGATGTGGATGGTCAGTTCGTCCTGATCCAACGTCTGCATGCTGCCAACCCCTCGCTCGCGGCGCCGCCCCGTTCCGGATTTCAGCATCGGGCCGCCACCGCACCCCGGTCAAGGCCCGATCCGGAGGGGCCGGGAACCCGCGCAGCCGCCGCCGCGGCAGCGTCGCCCTGCCTTCAGCGGACCGCGCTGCCGCGCCCATCGGGCCTGCACCGCCGGGCCCGCGAACCTTAGTCCGCCGGGCGGGCCGTACCGGGCCTGACGTAGTCGAAGAGCACCGCGGTGCTGGTGCCCGCAACCTCGGGCCGCACGCTGAGATTGCTGGCCACAAGCTCCCTCAGCGCCGCCGAATCCGGAACGGCGACATGGATGAGGAAGTCCCGGTCTCCGGTCACGAAGAAGATACCCTCGACTGCCGGCAGTTCGCCCAGGTACTCCTCGAAGCGCGTCAGGTTGGCGCGCGCGTGGGCCTGCAGCCGGATCGATATCAGCGCCTGCAGTCCGCGGCCCACGGCGGCGGGGTCCACGTCGGCGTGGTAGCCGCGGATGATGCCGCGTTCCTCGAGCGACCTGATCCTTGCATGGCAGGTGGAGGCGGCAATGCCGGCTGCGGCCGCGATGGCATTGTTCGGCAGGCGCGCGTCGTCCTGCAGCAGGCGCAGGATCAGCCGGTCCGTGGCATCCAGCTCGGCCGCCCGAAGGTTCTTCGTTCCGGCGGGCACTTTCCTGCGCGTCTCCGAAGTATTCATGTGTTGTCGCCCTTCCGACGAATGATATTCGATTCTATTGAGTCAAGCTCTCCAAATATTCACAATGAAGCTAGAGTACGTGTCGTAGATCACGACCAAGGAGAGTGTATGTATACGCGCGCCCGGAAGCCGCAGACCGCCGTCGTTGTCGGGGCCGGAATGGTGGGCCTGTCCACCGCTTGGCACCTGCAGGAGCACGGGATCGAGGTGACGGTCGTGGACCGGTCCGGTGTCGCCGCCGGCGCCTCCTGGGGCAATGCTGGATGGCTGACGCCTGGCATGGCCATGCCGCTGGCCGACCCGACGCTGTGGTCCTACGCACCCAAGGCACTGCTGGACGCGACCGCCCCGCTGCACATCCCGGCGCGGCTGGACGTCAGGCTCTGGATGTTCCTGGCGCGCTTCGGGCTGCATGCCACATCCAGGGCGTGGAAGCGCACGATGGATGCATTGACGCCCATCGACCGGATGGCGCTCGATGCGTTCGACGAGCTGACCTCGAACGGCGTCGACTCCTGGACTCGCAGCGGACCGTTCATCGTCGGCTTCGAGAACGAGCGGGAGAGCAAGCCCTTCATCCACGAGATCCAGCAGGTGGAGCGCGCCGGGCAAAGCGTGCCGCTGCGGCCGCTCGAGAGCCCGCGGCTGAAGGTGCCGCAGCTTTCCGCAGGCGTCAGCACCGTCCTCGAGATGGAAGGCCAGCGCTTCATCGAACCCGGGCCGTTCGTCGAGGCCCTCGCGGACGCCGTGCGGGCGCGCGGCGCGTCCATCATTTCCGGCGCCGACGTGCGCGGGCTGCGGCACGGCCCGGGCGGGATCGCGGTGGACAGTTACGGGCATGATCCGCTATCCGCCGACGTCGTGGTCCTGGCCAACGGCGCGTGGCTGCCGAAGCTGGCCAAGCCGCTCGGCGTTCGGACGCAGATCCAGGCCGGACGCGGGTACTCCTTCAGCGTCGCGACCGAGGAGCCGGCCGAGTTCCCGATCTATTTCCCGGCCCGCCGTGTCGCGTGCACCCCGTACCAGGGGCGGCTGCGAATCGCCGGGACCATGGAGTTCCGCGGACCGGACGAGCCGTTGCAGACCGGCAGGATCGAGGCGATCCTCGCCGCCGTGCGGCCGCTCTTCACCGGCATGGACCTGGATCAGCTCGAGGATCTCTGGGTGGGTCCGCGCCCGGTGACCCCGGACGGGCTGCCGGTCATCGGCGCCACCCGCTCCCCCGGCGTCTTCGTTGCCGGCGGCCACGGCATGTGGGGCATCGTGCTCGGCCCGGCCACGGGCAAGCTGCTCGCGGGCCAGATCGTCAACGGCACCGTCCCCGAGGAGCTCAAGCCCTTCGATCCGCTGCGTTAGCGATCCGCACGCGGAGGTTCCGGCCGCCCGCGAGGCGGCCGGAAGTTCCGGCGATGACAGCCGCCTGCGGCAGGTCTAGCATGGACTTCACGCAGGAAGGTGGCGGTCATGGAAGCGCTGACAATACCCGGCCTGGAGCCGCGGATCATGGAGGGGCTCCGCATCCTGGCCGAGTCCCACGGGCGCACGCTGGAAGCCGAAGCGCGGGCCATCTTGTGCCAGGCCGCCCGCGGGCTGACGGAAGCCGACGAGTTCCTGGCCTCGATGGTCGGCGAGCCCGGGCTGGAGCATTCCAAGCGCACTGCGACCTAGATCGAGGCCAAAGGCGGCCGGGCCGAGGCACAGCCGCCTTCGCCGCCGCGCCCGCGGTCCCGCGCCCGAGGCGGCGCCCTCGAGACGTTGCGGGCCACCCTTGAGCCGAAGCAACGACGTGCCTCTTAGTCCGCTGTCGTCATTAAAGCGCGCTGCCTGCGCACCGCGATGGTGCACAGGCAGCGCAGCGGGTCCGCATGGACCCGCGTTGGGGGCGGTCAGCCGCCGAAGGCCGGAGCGATCGCCTTGACCAGCTGCTGGATGCCGAGGACACCGAAGAGCAGGGCGCAGACACCCAAGGCGATGTTGGTATGCATCCGGTTGGCCCATTCCTTCGGGATGCGCTTGCCGTTGAGCAGGCCCAGCAGGGTCAGCGCGAGGAACGGCATGAACAGCGAGCCGAGCACCCCGTACGCCAGGATCAGCGCGATCGGCTTGCCGAGGGCAAACAGGATCATCGGCGGGAACGTCAGCCAGAGCACATAGAACTTGAAGTACTTGCCGCCCACGCGCGTGTCCGGGTGGCCCGATTCCTTCTTGCGCATGTGGCCCCAGAAGTCCGCGAACATGAGCGACACGCCGTTCCACACGCCGATGATGGAGGAGAACGATGCAGCCCAGAAGCCGACGAGGAAGCCGGTGCCGATGACCTCGCCGTAGCGGGCGTTCAGGACCTCGGCCAGGTCCAGCAGGCCTTCGTCGCCGCCGCTGATCGAGACACCCGCGGAGCGGACTACCTCGGCGCCGACGACCAGCATGGCCAGGACGAAGACGCCGGTCATGATGTAGGCGGCCGAGTTGTCGATCCGCATGACGCGCATCCACTTCGGGGTGTACCAGCCCTTTTCACGGAGCCAGTAGCCGTAGGCCGCCAGCGTGATGGTGCCGCCGACGCCGCCGGCGAGGGCCAGGGTGGACAGCAGGCCGCCCTTTTCCGGGATGGACGGGACCAGGCCCTTCAGCATTTCGGGGATGTTGGGCAGCGCGATGACCGCCAGTCCGACGACGGTGACAAACATGATGCCGACCAGCACGGCCGTGATTTTCTCGAACGTGGCGTACTTGCCGAACCACACCATGACGAAGCCGGCCACGCCCATCAGGACGGCCCAGACCCACAATGGCAGCACCGGGAACAGGGCGGCCAGCGGCAAGGCCGCCGAGGACATGGCTGTACCGCCGTAGACGAAGCCCCAGATGAGGATGTACGGGCCGAAGTACCAGGTGGTCCAGCGGCCCAGCGAGCGCCAGCCCTCGAAGATCGTCTTGCCCGTGGCGAGGGTGTAGCGGCCGGCGCCCTCGACCAGGACGATCTTCAGGATGACGCCGACAATCACGGCCCAGAACAGCTGGTAGCCGAACTGGGATCCGGCCACGAGCGTGGCCACCATGTCCGCCGCACCGACGCCGGTGGCCGCGACCACGAGGCCCGGGCCGATAATTTTCCATTTCGCGGGTGCGCCGCCGTCGTTGTCGACACGGTCGGCGTGGTTCACCGTCCCCGCGGGGATGTGTTCAGAGGACATTTGTGGGGAATTCCTTACCTATCAGAGTGCGAGAGCCGCTGGCCGCCGTGTCCCGGCCGTCACAGGGCCCCGTGTATTCTCCCACAAGATCCGACCGGCCAGTCGGTAATTCGCCTGCGAGGCAGAACGGCGGCGTAATTTACCACCGCGTGACCCCCGTGTGAAGTGCCGAACGGGGCCCCGTTCGAACCCGCGGCGACATTCCAAAATTACGACACAAAAGTTTGACGTTAAGGATTACCTAAGTAAGGCTTACCTTTGTTCTGACCGGCCTACAAGGAGTCCCCCATGACCCTCTCGCCCCACCTCGACGACCTGGAGTTCGACGCCGCCGTCGGATTTCCGCCTGAACCGCGCGGGCAGCTGCTCAATGCGCGGAACACGGCGCAGTACGCCGCTGATGTGCTGCAGGCCGTCAATGCCGTGGCGGCCAAGATCGCGGCGACGGACAAGCCGTTTACGGGAACCTCGCCGGCACGGCTGCGTCCCGCCGTCGACGCGATCGATCTGGACCGTCCCCTCCCCGACACGGCCGCGGCCCTGGAAGAACTCGAGACCGTCTACCTGCGCGACGCGGTCTACTTCCACGACACCAAGTACGCAGCCCATCTGAACTGCCCGGTGGTGATCCCCGCGCTGGTGGCCGAGGCGGTGCTCTCCGCAGTCAATTCGTCGCTGGACACCTGGGACCAGAGCGCGGGCGCCACGCTCATTGAGCGGCGGCTGGTCGACTGGACGACGGAGCGGCTGGGCCTCGGCCCCGCGGCCGACGGCGTCTTCACCAGCGGCGGCACGCAGTCCAACCTGCAGGCGCTGCTCCTGGCCCGCAACCACGCGGTCGAACGGCTGCACGGGACCGGCGGCCCCCGCCGGCTGCCCCAGGCCCTGGCTCCGCTGCGGATCTTCGCATCCCGCGCCAGCCACTTCAGCATCGCCAAGTCCGCCGCGCTGCTGGGATTGGGGTACGACGCCGTCATCCCCGTCGAGTGCGACCGCCACCGGAGGATGGCTCCGGACGCGTTGCGCACGGCCCTCGCGGAAAGCCGGGCCCGCGGCGAACATCCCATGGCGGTCGTGGCCACCGCGGGCACCACCGACTTCGGCAGCATCGATCCGCTGGGACCGGTGGCGCGGCTGGCGCGCGAGGCCGGCAGTTGGCTGCACGTGGACGCCGCCTACGGCGGCGGACTGCTGGCATCGCTTCGCTACCGGCACCTGCTGGACGGGATTGCGGCCGCAGACTCGGTCACCGTGGACTTCCATAAGACGTTCTTCCAGCCGGTCAGTTCCAGCGCCATGCTGGTCCGCGACGGCTCGACGCTGCGCCACGTCGCCTACCATGCCGACTACCTGAACCCGGCGAGCGCGGCCCGCGAGCAGATTCCCAACCAGGTGGACAAAAGCCTGCAGACCACCCGGCGCTTCGACGCCCTCAAGCTGTGGCTGACGCTGCGCACCATGGGAGCGGACGCCATCGGCACGCTGCTCGACGCTGCGATCGATCTGACCTTGCGGACCGCACGGCTGCTGGAAGCGGACCCGGATTTCGAACTCGCCGCTCCCCCGCAACTGAGCACCATCGTCTTCCGCTACCGCCCGGCGGGCGTAGGCGAGGACTGCGCAGACGACCTCAACCGCCATATCCGGCGCGCGCTCTTTGCCTCCGGCGACGCGGTCGTCGCGGGCACCACCGTGGACGGCCGCCATTTCCTGAAACTCACGCTCCTCAACGCGGAGACGACCCTGGCCGACCTGGCCGGGATCCTGGACCTCGTCAGCCGTACCGGCGACGCCTGGCTGAACGGAGGCGAAGCATGAGCGACCACGTCTACGACTTCCTCGCCATCGGCGCCGGCCCGTTCAACCTGGGACTGGCGGCCCTGGCCGAACCCATCGCGGAGCTCGACGGCCTCGTCCTCGAGTCCCGCCCCGGGTTCGACTGGCATCCCGGCATGATGCTCGAAGGCTCGCACCTGCAGGTCCCGTTCATGGCGGACCTCGTCACGATGGCGGATCCGACGTCGCCCTACTCGTTCCTGAACTATCTGAAGCAGGCCGACCGGCTCTACCGCTTCTACATCCGCGAGGACTTCTACCCGCTCCGTGCCGAATTCAACGCCTACTGCCAGTGGGTCGCCGGGCGGCTGCCGAACGTACTGTTCGGAGAACACGTCACCGGCATCGACTACAGCGGCGGCCTCTACCGCGTGCGCTCCCGGAACCGCTGCGGGGACACCGTGCGCACTGCCCGGCGGCTGGTGCTCGGCACCGGCACCGTGCCCTACGTGCCTCACGCCTGCCGGGAAATCCTCGGCGCCGGCGGCGCCGCCCTGCACAACTCCGCCTACCTGGCGCGGAAGGCCGAGCTGCAGGCCGGCCCCAGCATCACGATCGTGGGCAGCGGCCAAAGCGCCGCGGAAATCTACTACGAGTTGCTCCAGGACATCGATGCCTGCGGCTACGAGCTCAACTGGGTTACCCGCTCCGGCCGCTACTTCCCGCTGGAGTACACCAAGCTGACCCTTGAGCTCACCTCGCCCGAGTACGTGGACTACTTCCATGCCCTCCCCGGCGGGACCCGGCAGCGGCTCAACGCCGAGCAGAAGAACCTCTACAAAGGCATCGATGGGACACTGGTCAACGCCATCTACGACCTGCTCTACGCGAAGAGCCTCTCCGGACCGGTCCGCACCCGGCTGTTGCCCGGCTCCGCCGTGACCGGCGCCTCCTATGACCAGGCCTCCGGCCTCCACCGGCTGGAACTGCACCACGGCGAACAGGACCGCCGGCACCGGTTGGATAGCGCCGCCGTCGTCCTCGCCACCGGCTACCAGTACCGCGAACCGGACTTCCTCGCCGGTATCGGACACCGCATCCGGCGCGGCCCCGACGGCCGGTTCGACGTCACCCGCAACTACAGCATCGGCACCATGCCGGCCGAAATCTTCGTGCAGAACGCCGAACTGCACACGCACGGCTTCGTGACTCCGGACCTGGGGATGGCCGCCTACCGCAATTCCTGCATCATCCGCGACATGCTCGGCTGGGAGTACTACCCGGTGGAGCGGCGGATCGCCTTCCAGGAGTTCGGGGCGCCGCTGCCGGGGCCGGATCCAGAGCCGGTTCCGGTTTCCGCTGGCGCGGAGGCCCTCCGATGAGCGCGCTGCCGGAATTCCGCTTCGTCCCGGCGGACCCCGAGGCCGATGCCGTCCTGCTGCACGGGTGGGTCACCCGCGACTACGCGCGCTTCTGGGGCATGCTCACGGCGTCCCCTGAAGACGTCCGGGCCGAACTCGCCGGCATCGCCGCCAATCCGCACCATGAGGCGTGGCTGGGGTACGACGGCGGTGTCCCCGCCTTTCTGATGGAGCGGTACCTGCCGCAGCACTCGCCCCTGGCCGGGCTCTATCCGGCCGCGGAGGGCGACATCGGGATGCACCTGCTCGTGGGACCGCCGGACGCACCGAGGTCGGGGTACACCACGGCGGTCTTCCGCAGCGTGCTCGAATTCCTCTTTTCCTCCCCCGCTGTCCGCCGCATCGTGGTCGAACCGGACGTCCGCAACACCAAAATCCTGGACCTGAACCGGCGCCTGGGGTTCCGCCGGCAGAGCCGTCTCCGGCTGCCGGATAAGGAGGCCTGGCTGAGCTTCTGCACCCGCGAGGACTTCGCCCGCGCCAGCCTCTCCCTCGCAATCCCGACCTCGGTCCAAACCCCAGCCCGAACTTCCACCCGCACGTCCGAAGGAGCCACCCTATGACCGCCGCAGCACTCCCCCGCGCCGCAGCCCCCGGTACCGCAGCATCCGGCGCCGCAGCCCCCGAGCGCTCGTCCACTCCGGAACCCGCCCATCTGCAGCCCGACGCCTGGGTGGCGGCCAACCGCCTGCTGGTCCGCAAGGCAATTGCCGAGTTCTCGCACGAGCGCCTCCTGCGGCCCGAGCCCCTGGGCGGCGGCGCCTACCGGCTCGCCTCCGATGACGGCGCCTCGGTCTACCACTTCGCCGCCGACCGGCTGGAACTGGACCACTGGAGCATCCCCGCCGCCAGCATCCATCGGGTGCGCCAAGGCACGGAGCTTGCGCCGGATGCGCTGGACTTCATCCTGGAGTTCCGGCACGCCCTGGGTATCGGCGAGGAGATGCTGCCGGTGTACCTTGAGGAGATCAGCAGCACGCTCGCCGGGCACGCCTACAAGCTCACCGCCCGGGACCCCGGTGCTCCCCGGCTCGCCGCAGGATCCAGCGCCGGCCAGGACCCGGCGTCGGACTTCCAGGAGATCGAACGAAGCATGTCGGAAGGGCACCCCTGCTTCGTCGCCAACAACGGCCGGCTGGGCTTCGGGCTCACCGACTACCTGGCCTACGCGCCCGAGGCCGGGCAACCAGTGCGGCTGGTCTGGATCGCCGTCCACCGCGGCAACGCGGCGTTCAGCGCGCTGCCCGGGCTCGGTATCCGCGAACACCTGGCCGCCGAGCTGGGCAGCGACACGCTGGCCGCCTTCGAAGCGGAACTTGGAGCCCGCGGACTGGCCCCGGAGGACTACCTGATGATGCCGGTGCATCCGTGGCAGTGGGAGAACAAGCTCGCGGTGACCTTCGCTGCTGAGATCGCCCAGTCCCGGATCGTCCTGCTTGGCGAGGCGGCGGACAGCTACCAGGCCCAGCAGTCGATCCGCACTTTCTTCAACCGGAGCGCGCCGCACAAGTGCTACGTGAAGACGGCGCTGTCCGTGCTCAACATGGGGTTCATGCGGGGGCTCTCGGCGGAGTACATGGCCGCGACGCCGGCGATCAACCAGTGGCTGCACGAACTGGTCTCTACCGATCCCACGCTGCGGCGGCACGGCTTCGGCGTGCTCCGCGAAATTGCGGCGATCGGCTACCGGAACCGGTACTACGACGAGGGCGCACCGAGCGGTTCCGGGCACCGCAAGATGCTGGCCGCGCTGTGGCGGGAAAGTCCGCTGCCGCAGCTCAACCCGGGGCAGCAGCTCGCCACAATGGCTTCACTGCTGCACCTCGATAGCGCGGGGCGCCCGCTGGTCTCGGAATACATCCGGCGGTCCGGGCTGCCCGCCGCCGAATGGCTGCAGCGGTACCTGGAGGCCTACCTGGTGCCGCTGCTGCACTGCTTCTACCGGTACCAGCTGGTGGGCATGCCGCACGGCGAGAACATCATTCTGGTGCTCGAGGACGGGGTTCCGGTGCGGGCCATCCTGAAGGACATCGGCGAAGAAGTGGTGCTCATGGCGGACACCGTCCGGCTGCCGGACGAGGCCGCCCGCATCCGGGTCGAGGTGCCGGAGGAGGACAAGCTGCTGTCCATCTTCACCGACGTCTTCGACTGCTTCTTCCGCTTCCTCGCCGCCACTCTGGATGGCGACGGGCAGCTTGGCGAGGCCGCTTTCTGGCGCACCGTTGCAGGGACGGTGGCGGACTACCAAGCGGGACATCAGGACCTGCGCCCGGCGTTCGCCAGGTACGACCTCTTTGCCCCGCAGTTCGCGCTCTCCTGCCTGAACCGGCTGCAGCTGCGCAACAACCAGCAGATGCTGGACCTCGCCGATCCCTCCGGAAGCCTGCAGTTCGCCGGGAACCTGGCCAACCCGCTGGCCAAATTCCGGCCCTGACCCTGTCAGTCGCTGGGCGTGGTGTCCGTGGTCAGTCCCCGGTCGTCCGAGGTCTGCCGGTCCTTTTCCTCTGCGGGGCCGGCGGCCTCGTCCGGCTCCGCAGAGCCCGCATCCGCGCCAGCGGTGTCCGGGGCCGCTTCCGGTGTCTCCTCCGGTTCGAAGGTGGAGTCGGCACCGCCCGCGCCCACGCCGACGCCGTTCTTCGTATTGGGGATGGTGCCTTCGGGCCCGGCCTTGTCGTCGGCGCGGGACTGGGAACCGTTGTCTTCGCTCATGGCCGTCTCCTTATATCGGTTGCGTCATATCAGTTGTGCCGTCGGGTGCAGAACACGGCCCGGGGGCCGTAGACTCCACGCTAACAGCGGAACCACACGTTGGTCAGCAGGCTTACCTGATCCCGTGGACAGAAGGGAAACGTGCCATGGCAGACCGAACCCCCACCAACCAACCCGGAAACCGCGAGGGCGCGAGCGCCAGCCGCACCGCGATGATCTGGATCTTCACCATCGCGGCCCTGCTCCTGCTCGTCCTGCTGATCGTCTTCATCCTGCAGAACCAGGATGCCGTCATGGTCCGCTACTTCGGGCTGGAGGGGCAACTGCCCCTGGGAGTCGCCCTGCTCATCGCCGCCGTCGCCGGCGGGCTGCTAGTGGCGGCGTCCGGTGTCGCCAGAGTGACGGCGCTGCGGATCAAGGCGCGCCGGGAAGCCAAGCGGCAGGCTGGCCGCCCGGCCTCCGGCGCGGCCCAACGGGACGCAGCTGAAGCACCGGCCCCGGAAGCGCGCCGCCTTGATGCGGGAGCCGGCGATACGGGCACACCCGGGGCCGCCGCGGAGCCCCCGGCCGGAAGCCGGGACCGTTTCCCGGAAGGGTAGTCCGGTCCCCTGCATCGCCGGCCGTGGGCAGGCGACAGCCCCATGGCCGCGAGCGCCGGCTACCCGCTGGAGGACGTCTCCGTGGTCAGGCCCCGGTCGTCCGGAGTCTCGCGGTCGAGTTCCTCCGCAGGCCCCGGAGTGACCCCGGGTTCCGGGAACGTGATGTCCCCGGGACGGGCCAGCGGATCGTCGGCGGAGGCGACCTCGGCCGCCCCGAGTTCGGGCGCCTGCTGCTCAAATGCCACCGGCTCGGGCCCCGGGTACGTAGCCTCGGCCGCCCGGTCGCCGCCCTCCGGCGCGGCGTCCTGCGCCCGCTCCCGTTCCTGCCCGGACCCCGGCTCCTGCTGACCCTGGTCCCGGCCATCCGGCGCCGCCCGTTCCCCTGCTGCTTCCGGTTCCTCGCTCATCGCACGCTCCTCACCTCGGCACTGTCGTGCACGGCCACCGGCCGCGCACAGCCCACGCTAATCCGCCGGGCGCCGCCGGTAAAGGGAGCACAGGCGCGGCCTTCGGCGGAAGGTCAGTAGGGTAGAGGGATGAAGCGTCCGACCATACTTGCAGTCATTTTGGCCGGAGGTGCCGGAAGCAGGCTCGGCGTGCTGACGGACCGGCGGTCCAAGCCGGCGATGTCCTTCGGCGGCCACTACCGGCTCATCGACATCCCGCTCTCCAACCTCAAGCACAGCCACATTCCCGATGTCTGGATTGTCGAGCAGTACCTCCCGTACTCGCTCAACGACCACATCTCGAACGGCCGGCCCTGGGACCTGGACCGCACCAGCGGCGGGCTGCGCATCCTGCCCCCGTACGAGGGCGCGGAGGGCGAAGGCTTCGCCGAGGGGAACGCGGACGCGCTGCACCGGCAGGCCGGCCTGATCCGCGAATTCGATCCGGACCTGGTGCTGGTGCTCAGCGCGGACCACCTCTACCGGCTCGACTTCCGCGACGTCGTCGACACCCACCTGGCGGCGGAGGCCTCGCTGACCATGGTCACCACGACCATAAAAGGCGATGCGTCGCGCTACGGCGTGGTCCAGGCGGAGCGCGGGCGCGTGACCGGATTCGACTACAAGCCGGAGCGGCCCGAATCCGACCTGGTCGCCGCCGAGATTTTCCTGTATGACGCCGACGCCCTGCTGGAAGCGATGGACCGGTTGGCGGAAGCAGAGGGCGGCCTGAAGGACTACGGCGACAGCCTGGTCCCGGATTTCGTCGAGCGGCAGACCGTGGCCGAACACCGGCTGGACGGCTACTGGCGGGATGTCGGCACCGTCCGCAGCTATTGGGAAGCGCACATGGATCTGCTTACCGATGACGGCTTCGACCTGCACGATGCCGGCTGGCCCATCCTGACGGCCAGCCCGCAGCTGATGCCCGCGCGGGTCGCCGCCGGGGCACGGATCGAGGACAGCCTGGTTTCCGCGGGCGCCACGGTCCGCGGCACGGTCGTGCGCAGCGTCATCGGGCCCGGCGCGGTGGTCGAGGCCGGAGCCTACGTGGCCGAATCGGTACTGCTGCAGGACGCCAAGGCACGCAGCGGCGCCAAGCTGGTGCGGGTCGTGGCCGACGCTTCTTCCGAGGCCGGGGCCGGCGCCATGGCGGGCGCCTCCGACGGCGACATCACCGTCCTGGGCAGCGGCGCGTCCGTGCCGGGAGACCAAAGGATACCCGCCGGCGCTGAACTGGACCCCGAGGCCCCGTAGTTGTCCTCCACAGCGGCACGCGCGCAGGGCATACCGTCGGCCGCGCATGAAAAGATGGAAGGCGTGCCACAGCTTTCCTTCCCGCAGGTCGACGCCGGCGAAATCATCCGCCACGTCGGCGGGGCGGCCTTTGCCCGGGGGAAGACGTACTCCAGCGGACGTTCGGTCCAGGACCTGAGCTGGGACCCGGATACGGGGGTGCTGGCAAGCCGCGTCCAGGGCACGGCGGCCGTGCCTTACCGCTGCCGCATCCGGCTGAAGCAGACCGGCGCCGGCTACCGGCTCGAGGAAAATTCGTGCAGCTGCCCGGTGGGCTGGGACTGCAAACACGTCGCGGCCACGCTGCTCTTCGCCAACCTCAGCAATCTCCAGTCCCGGGAGGAACTCAAGCTGCCCGCCCCGGCCGCCTCCCCCTCGGGAGTACCGCAGTGGCAGCAGGCGCTGGGTCCCCTGCTCGAGCCTGCGGCGGCGGCTTCCGCACGTACGCCCCGGCTCGCCGGCAAACGGGCCGCCGGCAAGGTCCAGCCGCTGGGCCTGCAGTTCGAAGTACGTGACCAGACTCTGCAGGCGCATCAGCAGTGGCGGCCGGGCTCCGGCGTCAGCCACAGCGGCCGGGTGCCCACCAGCCGCCTGCAGCTGGGCGTCCGTCCGGTCGTCCGCAGCGACAACGGCCGCTGGGTGCGCAGCAACCTGCGCTGGAACTCGATCAGCTTCAAGACGTACGGGCTGAACCTGGACCCCGAACAGCACCGCTGGTTCTCCCAGTTCGTGCCGCTGCACCGCGCCAACGGCCAGCTGCATTTCGGCGAGGACAATGACTGGCTATACCTGGACGAGTTCAGCAGCCCCCTGCTGTGGCGGCTCCTCGACGAGGCGAGGCAGCTGGGGATCGAGCTGATGGGCGCCAAGGCGGACACCAGTCTTGTCATCGGCCGGCACGCGGAACTGCGGCTGGACGCGCGCTCCCCGGAGGAGGGCACCGGCCTCCGGCTCGATCCGGTGCTGTTCATCGATGGCGAGATCCAGCCGCTCGAGAGCGCCGGAGCCATCGGCAACCACGGTGCCTACAGCTACCAGGCGGAGCTGCGGCAAATCACGCTGGCTCCGGTGGACCGGAAGCTGAGCCGGGCGGAGCAGGAGCTGCTGCAGCGCCCCGCGACCGTGACCGTGCCGGCCGGGGACGTCCCGGAATTCCTGGAACGGGTCTACCCCCGGCTGCAGCGCACGATCAGCCTGACCAGCACGGACGCGTCCGTCGAACTGCCCGAAATCGTCCCGCCGGAGCTCGTGCTCACTGCCACGTATGGCAAGGCCAACACTCTGAAGCTCGGCTGGGGGTTCGAGTACCGTTCCGGCGACGCCGCGGTGCGCAAACCGCTCGACGCGGCCGCGTCGGATGGCGGGTACCGCGACACGGAGACCGAAACCGCGCTGCTCGCCGCGGTCCGCCGGATCCTCGGCTCCGAACCCGCGCAGGCGGAATCAACGCTGCGGGACATGGCCGCCGTCGAGTTCACCCAGGACGCACTCCCGCAGCTGGAGAAGCTGGACGGCGTCAGGGTGGACATCGTCGGCGAGCGCCCGGACTACCGGGAACTGACCGCCACGCCGGAGCTGACCATCAGCACCGTGGAAACGGAACAGACGGACTGGTTCGACCTGGGCGTCATGGTCAAGATCGAGGGACGCGAAATTCCCTTCGGCAACATATTCCGCGCGCTTTCCAGGGGCCAGAAGAAGCTGCTGCTGGTCGACAAGACCTACCTCTCCCTCGAACAGCCGGTCTTCGACCGGCTCCGCGCCCTGGTGGACGAGGCGATGGCGCTACAGGACCGGAACAGCGGCGAGCTCCGGATCAGCCGCTACCAGGCCGGGCTCTGGGAGGACCTCGAGGAGCTGGCCGTCGAGACGGAACAGGCCAAGGCCTGGCAGGACTCCGTCAGCGGCCTGCTGCAGCTTTCCTCCGTGGAGCCGACGCAGCTGCCCCGGGGCCTGCACGCCGACCTGCGGCCGTACCAGCGCGAGGGTTTCAACTGGCTGGCTTTCCTCTGGCGCTACCGCCTGGGCGGCGTGCTCGCGGATGACATGGGCCTCGGCAAGACCCTGCAAACATTGGCGTTGATCAGCCACGCCAAGGAGTCCGCGGATCCGCCCGTGGCCCCGTTCCTGGTGGTCGCACCGACCTCCGTGGTGCCGAACTGGGTCCACGAGGCCGCCCGCTTCACCCCCGGATTGCGGGTAGCCGCGGTAGCCGAGACCCAGGCGCGCAGCCGCCGGCCGCTGGCCGAAACCGCGGCGGGGGCGGACGTCGTCGTTACTTCTTACGCGATTTTCAGGATCAACGCCCAGGAGTACCAGGCGCAGGAGTGGGCCGGCCTCATCCTCGACGAGGCCCAGTTCGTGAAGAACCGCACCACCAAGGCGCATCACGCCGCGCGGGACCTGAAAACCGGGTTCAAGCTGGCCATCACCGGCACGCCGATGGAAAACAACCTGATGGAACTGTGGTCCATCCTCGCGATCGCGGCTCCCGGGCTGTTCCCCTCGGCGCAGAAATTCGCGGACCACTACCAGCGGCCGATCGAACGCTCCGGCAGCGCGGAGTTACTGGGCAAACTGCGACGACGCATCCGCCCTCTCATGTTGCGCCGCACCAAGGAAGCCGTCGCCACGGACCTCCCGCCGAAGCAGGAACAGGTGCTGGAGGTTGACCTCAGCCCGAAGCACCGCAAGATCTATGACACGCACCTGCAGCGGGAGCGCCAGAAGATCCTGCGGCTGGTCGAGGACATGGACCGGCACCGCTTCACCATCTTCCAGTCGCTGACGCTGCTGCGGATGCTCAGCCTGGATGCCTCGCTGGTCCACGAGGATTACTCGTCCGTGCCCTCCAGCAAGCTCGACGTGCTCTTCGAACAATTGGAGGACGTGCTGGGCGAAGGCCACCGCGCCCTGATCTTCAGCCAGTTCACCAGCTTCCTGAAGAAGGCCGCCGCACGGCTGGACGTCGAAGGCGTTGAGTACAGCTACCTGGACGGCACAACGCGCCGGCGGGCAGAAGTGATCAACCGCTTCAAGGAAGGCAAGGCGCCCGTCTTCCTGATCAGCCTCAAGGCCGGCGGTTTCGGACTCAACCTTACCGAGGCGGATTATTGCTTCCTGCTCGACCCGTGGTGGAACCCCGCGAGCGAGGCCCAGGCGGTGGACCGCACGCACCGGATCGGCCAGACCAAGAACGTCATGGTCTACCGGATGGTCGCAAAGGGCACGATCGAAGAGAAGGTCATGGCCCTGAAGGAAAGCAAGGCCAAGCTGTTCTCGTCGGTGATGGACGACGACGCGATGTTCTCCTCCAAGCTGACCGCCGAGGACATCCGCGGCCTGCTGGAGAACTGAGCGCCCGGGCTGGACCGGGCGTTCAGCGGTGCGCCAGCGCCCCGCGGTAGACCCACCGGCCCTCCTCGCGCACGAACGTGCTGACCTCATGCTGGTCCTGCGCCGCTCCGCCGGCCCGGAAGCGCGCGCGGAACTCGACCTTTCCTGCCGTGTCGTCCGGACCGCCCCGCACCACCCGGATGACCTCAAGACCCTCCCACTGCTGCTCCGGATCGAGCTCCAGCGAGCGCGGTCTTGTTTCCGATGACCAGCTGCGCAGCAGGTAGGCGCTGTCCCCGGCGACAAATGCCGAATAGCGCGAGCGCATCAGCTCCTCGGCCGTCGCCGCCTCTGCCAGGCCGGCATGGAGGCGTCCGCAGCAGTCGCGGTAGGCCGCCGAGCTGCCGCAGGGACAGGGGGCGGACGGCGCAATCGATTCGCGGAACATGGCTGCCATCCTAGGCAACCGCCTGCCGGGCCCCGAGGAAAGGCATCAGCTCGGCCAGGACCTCATCCGCCGGGAAGAGGGTCGAGGCGTGCGTGCGCCCCGGCAGCGGGACGAAGCGGGCCGCGGGCATCAGCGCGGCGGCGCGCCTGGAGTCGTCGAACCTGGCCGTGTCCTCGGTGCCGGCCATGAGCAGTACGGGCATCCCCAGCGAGGCCAATTCGGCTTCGGTGAGCCCGGGTTCCTCCTCGGTCCGTTCGAAATAGGCCGCCAGCGCCTGAGGGTCGTTGGCCTTGAAGGCCACCTTGGCGGCGGCATCCAGCGGCTTGCCCGCCGCTTCCAGGCCGTCGATGAAGCCTTCCATCCCGCCGCGGCGCAGTTCCTCGAGGTAGCCGTCGAAGAATATCCTGGCCACCTGCCCCTGCTGGGCCCGGTAGGTGCCGCCCAGCGTCGCGAGCCGTTCCACGCGCTCGGGGGCCGCCGCGGCCAGCGCGAAACCCACCCGCGCCCCGAAGGAGTATCCCGTCACCGCGGCACTGGCGATCCCCTCCGCGTCCAGGACTGCCAGGACGTCGCCGACGACCAGCGGCATCCGATAGGACTCGGCGTCGTGCGGCTTGCCGCTACGGCCGTGGCCCCGCAGGTCGATCCGGACCACGGTGAAATCGGCGGCCAACGCCCCCACGTACCCGAGCCCGCGCCAAATCGCGCGCGAGAGCGCGGAACCGTGCAGGAGTACGACGGCGGGTCCCTCCCCCGTGATGTCGTAGGCGATCGAGGTCCGGTCCACGGGGTTTGCAGCTTCAGGCATGACCTCAGTCTATGGACCGGCGCCCGAAGGAATGGTCATGCTCGCCGCAGCCCGTGCCGCCAGCGCCGGAACCTGCCGGTCAGTGACCGGCCGGCGTGCTGGTGTCCTTCCTGCTCGAACGGGTCGGAAACATCGTCCGGCAGCACTCCGTCCTCGCCCGCCCTGACGTGGCCGGTGCCGGGCCCGGGTATCTGGGCAGCCGCGAGGTTCGGCATCACCGGATCGTCTCCCGAGCCGTGCAGCGGCAGCGGGCCCATGCGTTCTTCCGGTGCTGCTCCAAAAATTCTCTTCCGCTTGGTCGCCATCGCTGCTCTCCTCCAACGCGCCACTGTTCCTATTGTCGCGCCGGTTCTACCGGAAAGTAAGGGGGCGGCGGTCAGTTCGACGGCGCCACCTCGACGGCAAACTGCCCCACCTGCCACGGGTCGATGGCAGGAACAGCCAGCTTCCGGAAGCCATCGACGTTCCGGGACACGATCGTCAGGCAGTGCTGCACGGCCGTCGCCGCTATCAGGGAATCCACGGCGGTGACCTCGGGATTCCCCGCCATCGGCGCCCAGGACATCGCCACGCCCAGGTCCACCGGCAGGATGAACCCGGAGAAGCGCGAGGCCAGTTCGCCGAGCCAGGCGCCGCCGTCGTCCGGTCCCCTGCCCTCCTGGCTGCCCAGCAGATGGAGCTCCGCCACTGACAGCGCGGAAATGTAGATGCCCAGGTGCCGGCGGCGCTGCAGGAAATCGACGACCGCCGGATGCGGTTCGGCGCGGCGCACTTCGGCGACGACGTCGGTGTCCAGCAACAGGCCCGAAGGACCCCTCACAGGCCCGCCGCGCGTGGCGTCCGCGCATCCTGCCGGGCCGGGAGGCCAGCGGGCCCGAGCAGGAAATCGACGAATTCCTGGCGTGCGGCCGTAACTTGTTCGTAGTCGGAAAGGCTCATCACGCCTAGGCCGGCGTGGGCAGTATTAGCTGTACTCATGGAAGCGGTGCCGGGCACCGGTCCTTTCACGTGCTCTTGCCCGCACCATTTGCCAGTAGGCGAATGCAGGCCGCTTCGTCATCCGAACCACCCAGAGAGCGTGGGGTTGGTACGCGGCCAAGTCGGAGCTTAGCGACCGCAATTCCTGAAGCTGAAGCGAGTATAACCAGAGCTTGTGCCGCCAGTCACGGGCCGCCTCGTCACCGGAAGTAATAAGGCCTAGCGGTCCGTCACGAAGGCCTAACGGGCTGTCACGGCGAGTAACGGGCCTACAACAAAATGTTTACTTCGCAGCAACCGTTTGGCTATGTGCATGCGGGACCCTATAGTTGGAAATGCTTCACGAGATGTGATCCGCAGCACACCGGCTCGCCGGGTACTGCAAGGCTCCGACCGATCACGCACCAACCCCATGTTCGCGGGTGGTTCGGATGACGAAGCGGCCTGCATTTCACAGGACAACGAGGTTCTGAAGGGGACTCGGTGCGGGCAAGAACAACCGGAGAGAACAAGAATGATGAGTGCATATCCAATAGAAAAAGACAGCCGCAGCGGCCACCGCGAGCGCACCGTCGGTCTCTGGGACAACAGCGTTCTGGACGAGTGGGTCGAGGTAGCCGTACATATCGAGGCTGAGCTGAGCCTGGTCCAGTTGTGCCGGGACGGCGTACAGAAAATGCTGTATTCCGAGGACATCGGCGCCGTGCTGGAAGCGGCCATGGACTCGGACGGCTCCGCGCTGTGGTGCGAGAAGTACTCCAAGCTGCTCATTCCCAGCACCCGTCCGGGCGCGGGCAACCGCTTCTTCTCGCTGCGGCGGATGCTGAACGACGACGGCGGAGCACCGGACTGCCACTAGCGCGCCTGGCGCTGCGGTGGGGTGTCCGTTCTGGGATGTCTGCTGATTTGTCCGTTACTTGGTTTGCGCCCTTGCCCGCCTGCCCGGTTTCGGGCGGTCCGGCCGGACGGGCGCAAACTGTCGGACACGGCTGATAGAAGTTGAGCATAAAGAGCCGCCCGCCGGCCCGGGGCCCCGACAGGGGTCTCGGAGCCGGCGGGACCAACTTCTCCTCCAGGAGGCACCGTGTTCCTGCTCGACCCGCTGCTGCCCGGCGCGCCACGGGACCTGATCTTCACCGCGAGCGACCTGGTGGTGGCGGCGCAGTGCGAGTACGAACTGCTGCGGAAGCTGGATGAGAAACTTGGGCGCAGCCCGAAGGCGGAGTTCCCGCCGGACGAGATGCTGGCCCGCACGGCTGAACTGGGCGACGTCCACGAGCACCGCGTGCTTCAGGGCTTCCGGGACACCTTCGGGGCCGGCGTGGTGGAAATCGCCGGAATCGCGGACTACACCAGGCCGTTGCTAGAGGCCAAGCACCGGGAATCGATCGCGGCGCTGCGCTCCGGTGCGGACGTGGTGTTCCAGGCTTCCTTCTTCGACGGCAGCTTCCACGGCCGTTCAGACTTCCTCGTCAGGGAAGGTGACGGCTCCTCGGCCCGCTACGCCGTGTACGATTCCAAGCTCGCCCGGCATGCCAAGGTCACGGCGCTGTTGCAGCTGGCGGCGTACGGCGACCAGCTGATAAAAGCCGGTATCGACCCTTCGCCCACCGTGACACTCGTGCTGGGCGACCGTTCCCGCAGCGACCATAGCCTGCGCGACCTGCTGCCGGTCTTCCGGGAGCGCCGCCGCCGCTTCCTGGAGCTCACGTCCGCCCACCGGGCCCAACGTGCCCCCGTGGCATGGGGAGATGACCGGCATACAGCGTGCGGGCGCTGCGACTACTGCGCCGAGCAGGTAGCGCTCCACCGGGACGTGCTGCTGGTTTCCCGGATGAGCCCGGTCCGTCGCCGCCGCCTGCGGGACCTGGGCGTCACCACGATCGACCAGCTGGCGGCCATGGAGCTGCCCCCGGGTGAGGCACCGGACGGCGTGCTGGCCCGGCTGCGCGACCAGGCGAGGATGCAGACCGGCATGGAGGAACCGGACGGGGCCGTGCAGTACACGGATGGCGACGGAACCCGGCACAGCCTCGCCTACCGGGTGCTGGCAGCAAACGCGCTCGGAACACTCCCCGCACCAAGTGAGGGAGACATCTTTTTCGACTTCGAAGGGGACCCGCTCTGGCAGGACCAGGCCGGGACCTGGGGACTGGAGTACCTGTTCGGGGTCATGGAGAACCCGCCGGCCCCCGGAGCCGCCCCGCCCTTCCTTCCGTTCTGGGCCCACAGCCGCGCCGAAGAAGGCAAAGCTCTGGCCGAATTCCTGGATTATGTGGGCCGGCGGCGGAAGCAGTATCCGGACCTGCACATCTACCATTACGCCAACTACGAGAAGGCCGCGCTGCGCCGCCTCTCGCTGCAGCACGTGATCGGCGAGGACGCCGTGGACGCCTTGCTGCGCGAAGGCGTCCTGATCGACCTCTACGACGTGGTGCGCAACAGCCTGCGGATCTCGGAAAAGTCCTACAGCATCAAGAAGCTCGAGCCCTTGTATATGGGATCGCACCTGCGCTCGGGGGATGTCAAAGATGCCGGCGGGTCCGTCGTCGCTTACGCACTCTACTGCGAAGCCCGGGACAGCGGCCGGCCCCAGGAAGCAGAAGCGATCCTGGCCAGCATCCGCGACTACAACGAGTACGACTGCCTCTCGACGCTCCGCCTTCGTGACTGGCTATTGGAGCGGGCCGACGAGCGCGGGATAGCACGGGCACGGGCCGCGGAGGCCGGTCCCGGCCCGGAATCCGAGGACCCCTCACCGGACGAGGCACGGCTGCTCAGGCACGTAGCGGCAGCGACCGAGCGCGCGCTGCACGCCGGCGGAGAGCTGACGCCGGACGAGCAGGCCGTCGCAATGGTGGCGGCGTCCGTGGGATACCACCGCAGGGAAGACAAGCAGTTCTGGTGGGGACATTACGACCGGCTGAATGCGCCGCTGGCGGACTGGTGGGAATCCCGGGACATCTTCACGGTGGAATCCGGCGAGGTACTGCAGGACTGGGCCAAGCCAACCGCAAGGTCAAACCCCGTCCGGCGGCTGCGCCTTACGGGCAGGCTGGCGCCGGGCTCCACCATCAAGGAGGGGACGACGGTCTGCCGCGTCTACGACCCGCCGGCCCCTGCACATCTGGACGGACAGGACAACGGCGTCAACTACCGTACCTACTGTTTTCGCAGCGAGGTCCTGGGCCTCGACGCCGAGGACGGAAAGGACATCCTGCTGCTCCTTGACCGGCTGCCCAAGGGCGCCGAGGAGTACCAGGACTTCCCTCTGGCGCTCACTCCGGACCCGCCTCCCGGCACCAAGCCGCTGCGGGACGCGCTGGCCGCCTTGGCCGCCGAGGTGGGACGCAACCTTCGGCAGCTTCCGCCCCAGCCCGCGCTTGACCTCCTGCGGCGGCTCCCTCCGCGGCTGGGCACCCTGCCGGAGCTGCCGGCCGTCGGCGCGGGGCCGGACGCCTATATCGAGGCCATTTTGGCTGCGGTGGAAGACCTCGACCGCTCCTACTTGGCGGTCCAGGGCCCACCCGGTTCCGGCAAGACGCATGTAGGGGCCCACGTCATCGGGCGCCTGGTGGAGCGCGGCTGGAAGGTAGGAGTCGTTGCCCAGTCCCATGCCGTCGTCGAACACATGATGACGGCTGCCGTGGACAAGGGCGGCGTCCCGGCGGACCGGGTGGCGAAGAAGTCCAGCGGCAACCCGGTTCCCTGGAGCCAGGCGACCGACGCGGATGTCGCGCGCCTCCTCGACGGCCCCGGGGGCGCCCTCGTTGGCGGGACGGCGTGGACCATGACCGGCAACAGCGTTCCCGCCGGCGCCCTGGACCTCCTGGTGATCGACGAGGCAGGGCAGTTCTCGCTGGCCAATACTCTCGCCGTGTCCCGGGCATGCCGAAGGATGCTGCTCCTGGGCGACCCGCAGCAGCTGCCGCAGGTCTCGCAGGGCACCCACCCGGAACCGGTGGACGAGTCGGCCCTCGGCTGGCTTTCCGCCGGCCACGCCACCCTGCCGTCGGATTTGGGCTATTTCCTGGCCCGGAGCTGGCGGATGCATCCGGAGCTGTGCCGGGCCGTCTCCGGCCTGTCCTACGAGGGACGCCTTGCGAGCGCGCCCGCCGCGGTCGGCCGGCTCCTGGAAGGCGCCCCTCCCGGCGTCGAATGCGTGCTCGTGCAGCACGAAGGAAACGCCACCTCATCGCCGGAAGAGGCCGCAGAGGTAGTGCGGCAGGTCGGGAGCCATCTGGGTCTGCAATGGTCGGATCCGCAGCATGGGCCGGCACCACGCCCCTTGACGCAGGAGGACCTGCTCGTCGTCGCTCCGTACAACGCACAGGTGCAACTGGTCCGCCACAGTCTGGAAGCCGCCGGCTACCCCGACGTGCGGGTCGGAACGGTGGACAAATTCCAGGGCCGGGAGGCGCCGGTGGTGATCGTCTCGACCACGGTATCGGATGTCTCCCAAGCGCCGCGGGGCATGGAATTCGTGCTGAACCGCAACAGGATGAACGTGGCCGTGTCGAGGGGCCAGTGGCGGGCGGTCATCATCCGATCGACGGCCCTGACCGCTTATTTCCCCGCCCGCCCGCATGGCCTGGAAGAACTCGGTGCGTTCATCGGGCTTTGTGAATGCAACCCTTCCCAATCTTCTACAACCTGTAGAACAATAGGGGCATGATGTTCGAACACGATGAGCCGGTCCTTGAACTCAGCGACGAGCAGTCCTGGAAGCTGCTCGGCAATACCCAGCACGGGAGGATAGTCCTGACGGCGGCTGGCGAGACAGACATCTTCCCGATCAACTATCTCGCCCATGACAATCTCCTGCTGATGCGCAGCGCGCCGGGCACCAAACTCGCTGAGATCACGATCAACGAGAACGTCGTCTTCGAGACGGACGGCATCGGTAGCGATGAGGCGTGGAGCGTCGTCGTCAAAGGCACCGCCAGGGTGCTGCAGTCCGGGGAGGAGATCGCGGCGGCTGAGCAGCTGGGACTCAAGACGTGGGTGCCGACGCTGAAGGACTTCTATATCGAGGTCAAGCCGACGCGAATCAGCGGCCGCCATTTCATCCTCGGAGAGCAGCCCGAGCGCTTCTAGCTCAAGCTGGCCGGGAAAGCCGCCCCGGCGGCGCCGCGGCCCCAGCCCGCCTCCGGCCGGAGTGCCCCGGCCCGGAGACGGGCTTTCCGGCTCAGTGGCCGACGCTGGCCAGGATCTCTTCGAAGCTCATGGACTCCACGCCGCCGCGCCCCGTTTCGGGGGCAGCGCTTTCGCGGACTAAAGCCACAAGTTCGGCCGCAGCGCGTTCGGCGCGCCGCGCGATGCTGCCGCCGGTTCCTTCGTCCGACCCCCAGTCCTCCGGCGCGGCAAAGACGACGGTCTGCGTTGTCCGGGCACGCAGGTAGCTGAACAACGGCCGGATTGCGTAGTCGAGCGCCAACGAGTGCCGGGCCGTGCCGCCGGTCGCCCCGACCAGTACGGGCTTGCCGGCGAGGGCATCCTTATCGATGACATCGAAGAAGGACTTGAACAGGCCGCTGTAGGACGCGCTGAACACCGGAGTGACCGCGATCAGCGCGTCCGCCGAAGCGACGGCGTCGATCATTGCGGCCAGCTTCGGTCCCGCATAGCCGGTCACCATATTGTTGGCGATATCGACGGCATATTCACGCAGCTCGAAGGTTTCGACCGCCACGCCTTCCTCGGACAGGGCAAAACGGCCGGCAACCGACTTCGCCAGCTGGTCCGCCAGCATCCGGCTGGAAGACGGGACGCCCAGCCCCGCGGACAGTACGACAATTTTGCGCTCGGACATGCTGTTCTCCTGGTCGCTCGAATCTTCATGCATTTGCATTCACCCATTCAAACCGCAGGGGGCAGCAGATTATTCCGGCGCCCTGGCGGCGGCCCGGGGCAGCAGATTACTCCTGCATCCCGCGGCGGCGCGCGCGGCAAACGGCCCGCATGACAAACGGCCCGCATGACGATGCCTCCCCGCCCGGCAAAAGCAAATCGACACGCCGCTTAAACGTTGATGTGTCGACAAACACCCATAACGAATTTGTAACAGCTCCGGGACGCCCGGTAACTTTGATTGCGCTTGCACGTAACGAGTGTTAGCCGCCTCGGCTGCCCGCCTAACCCTGTCAGCAGCCGACGGGTACCGTTCAATGACCTTCCCGACAGGGGCGGAGGAACCACTTCTGGCGCTCGAAGCGCCTTGGGGTGAAGTTCGCCCGGCCGCAGAGACCTCTGTCCTGCCTGCCAGCGAACCGAGCAGAACTCTCTGGCTCGAATCCGACAGCTAACTTCGCCGGCGCCCCGAGAGGAATCCTTGTGAACAGCAACTCCCCCATGCGCGGACGCCGACGCAACACCGACACCTCGCTGATCGCTATCGTCCGCGGCAATCGGGCCGCCGACCGCAGCGACAAGAAGATCGCATCCGCCACCCGTGGCCAGAAGTTCAGCGTCGCCCTGGCGGCAGCCGGCATCCTGGCCCTCGCCGCCGTCCCCACCGCGCAGGCCGGCGCCGAACAGCTTGCCGCGACCCAGGCGTCCAACGTCACTCCGGCAACGGTGACCGTCCCCGAGGATGCCAAGGCCGACTTGAAGCGGGTCGAGGTCATCAGCAAGGCCGCCCCGAAGGAGGCCAAGATGGAGGTCAAGGCCGCCTCGGTCAAGGACGCGGCCAAGCAGAAGAAGGAAGCGGCCAAAAAAGCCGCCGCCAAGGGCCTCGTGTCCCCGGTGCAGAAAATGGTCACCAGCTCCGGCTTCGGCTACCGCATCAACCCCGTCACGGGCGCGGCCGGAGAGTTCCATAATGGACTGGACTTCGCCCTGGGCTGCGGGACGCCCGTCAACGCTGCCGCGGCAGGAACCGTCTCGAAGACTTCCTCCAGCGCCGGCGGTTATGGCAACCGCATCGTGATCAAGCACGCCGGCGGAATGACCACCACCTACAACCACCTGCAGAGCATCGGCGCCCACAAGGGCCAGAAGGTCTCGGCCGGCGACAAAATTGGCGTTCTGGGCACCACCGGCAACTCGACCGGCTGCCACCTGCACTTCGAGGTCCTGAAGGGCGGGTCCGAGATAGACCCCGCGAAGTTCTTCTAGGTCATCTTCGATCTGGGTTTCCCGCGAGAGGGGGCTGTGCGGCTTGCCCGCACGGTCCCCTCTCGCGCTTCACCGGGTGCCGGGCCGGGCGGTCCACCCTAGCTACCTATAGTCATAGTGAGTCATCTCGGATAGCGTGAGCTACATCACCGCCGTTCGTCTGCACTAAGGAGCTGTCCCGTGACCGACCCGATGACCGCCAAGAACCTGCAGGATGTCCTGGACCAAGCCGGCAACACCGTCGACCTGCTGCGCAACTCGCAGATCGGCGCTTACATCTACCCCGTCGTGGCCCCCGAATTCACCAATTGGCGCAGCGAGCAGCGGGCCTGGCGCGAAACGGCCGTGCTCTATGACCAGTCACACCATATGGACAACCTGTTCATCAAGGGTCCGGACGCGCTCAGGCTGATCTCGGACACGGCAATCAACTCCGTGGCCAGCTTCCCGGTCAATAAGGCGAAGCAGTATGTCCCGACGACGCCGTCAGGCCACGTGATCGGCGACGGCATCCTGTTCCACGAGGCCGAGGACGAGTACGTCTATGTAGGCCGGGCGCCGGCCGCCAACTGGCTGCTCTTCCATGGGGAGACCGGCGGCTATGACGTGGAAATCGTCGTCGACCGCCGCTCTCCGTCGCGTCCGATGGGCCAGCCGGTGAAACGCAAGTACTGGCGGTTCCAGATCCAGGGCCCGAACGCGTGGAAGATCATCGAGAAGGTCAACGGCGGGCCCGTAGAGCAGTTGAAGTTCTTCACCATGGACCGCATGCATGTGGCCGGCTCCCAGGTCCACACGCTGCGGCACGGCATGGCCGGCGCTCCGGGCCTGGAGCTGTGGGGCCCCTACGAGACCTACGACCGGGCCCGTGATGCCATTCTGGAGGCCGGGCAGGAGTTCGGAATGCTGGCCGTGGGATCGCGCGCGTACCCCTCCAATACGCTGGAATCCGGCTGGATTCCGTCGCCGCTCCCGGCGATCTATACCGGCGAGGAACTGCGGCCGTACCGCGAGTGGCTCGGCGCGGACAGCTACGAAGCCACCAACGCCGTCGCCGGCAGCTTCGCCTCGGAGAACATCGAAGACTACTACCTGACGCCATGGGCGCTCGGGTATGGCTCGTTCGTGAAATTCGACCATGACTTCATCGGCCGCGAGGCCCTCGAAAAGATCGATCCTGCGAGCGAGCGCAAGAAGGTGACGCTGGCCTGGAATCCCGAGGACGTCACGAAGATTTTCGCCTCGCTCTTCGACACCGACGGAACCCCATACAAGTACTTCGACCTGCCGCTGGCCAACTACGGCTCATCCAACTACGACGCCGTGGTGGACGCAGGCGGAAAGACCGTCGGCCTGTCGATGTTCACCGGCTACAGCGCCAACGAGAAGCGCGCCCTCTCGCTGGCCACCGTGGAAGCCGACGTTCCCGAGGGCACCGAGCTCAAGGTGGTCTGGGGCGAGCCGGACGGCGGCACGCGCAAGACGACGGTAGAGCCCCACCGACAGCTCGAGGTCAGGGCCGTCGTCAGCCCGGTGCCGTACGCGGCGGCGGCGCGGCAGGATTACCGCGGCGGCTGGCGCACCGGCAGCAAGGCCTAAGCAGCCTAAGCCATCACAATCTCCGCGCGGCGAGGGTATCCCTGTCCGCGGGAAAGGCACAGCCGCTTACTCGGCGGCGAACTTGCGCGCCCATTCGGCCGTGGCCCTGAGGCCGCCGAAGGTGTAGAAGTGCAACTGCACCTGGCCGTGGTCCGCCGCGTCCAGCCGCCGGGCAAGCTCGCCGATGAACCTGTCCGGACCCGCCGTGCCCAGCAGGTTGGTCAGGGAGAAACCGTACTTGTGGACGATGCCCGCCGAGGAGGCGACGCCGAACCGGCGGGCAAAGGCCAGCAGCCGCTTGGCGCCGGCCGGCCCCGGCACGCCTATCCGCACCGGCGCATCGACGCCGCGGCGCCGTAGTTCGGCGAGCCAGTCCAGCACCGGATCGACGTCGAATCCGAATTGCGTGATGATCGTCGGCTGCAGGTTCTGCGCCTGCAGAGCCGCGCACTTCTCCAGCAGCACGGCCCAGAGCCGGGCGGTGTCGACGGCGGGATGGCCCTCCGGGTAGCCGCTGACGCCTACATTGCGGATGCCGTACCGGCCGAGCAGCCCGCTGCCGATCAGGGCCTGCGAGTCGTCGTAGGGGCCCATCGGTTCGGCGGGATCGCCGGCTACCACGAATGCGTCTTCCACGGCGGCCTCGGCTTCCAGCGCGCCGAGGAATTGCTCCAGCTCAGCCTGGGAGCCCAGGCGGCGGGCGGATATGTGCGGTACGGGGACGAAGCCGAGACGCTTGGCCGCCGCCGCCGCGGCAACGCGCATCAGCAGGTCCTCATTGCCTAGGAAGGTGACGTTGACGCGTGTGCCGGCAGGAATCGATCCGGCCGCTTCCTCCAGGCCGGGCACGTCCTTGCCAGTCATCTCGAGGGAGAAATCTTCGAGCAGGGCGCGCTCCGCGGCCCGATGGGGGGTCTGTCCAGCCATGTACCGATAGGTCCCTTCTTCCGGATGCCCCTGCGGGGCCCGAACGCCGGCATGCCCGTTGCTTCGTCCATGAAGCAGGTGGGCAAGCACGATTCTAGCCTCCTTTCCCTATCTTCATAGTGAGTTTCCAAGAGGCCGCCGGAGTCTCGCGGCCCGGCCTAAACTGGAGTCATGGCGGACAAGCTCACTCCGGAGCAGCGCAGCGCCAACATGTCGCGGATCAGGGGCAAGAACACCCAGCCGGAGCTGCTGGTGCGCCGGCTGCTGCATGCGCGCGGGTACCGCTTCCGGCTTCACGGCTCGGCGGCCGGGCGGAAGCTGCCGGGCAAGCCTGATCTTGTATTTGCCGGCCGGCGCAAGGTCATCTTCGTCAACGGGTGCTTCTGGCACTCGCACGATTGCCGGGCTGGGCAGCACGCACCCAAGTCCAACGCCGATTTCTGGTCCG
This sequence comes from Arthrobacter sp. USHLN218, assembly GCF_037144715.1. Classification (NCBI taxonomy): domain Bacteria; kingdom Bacillati; phylum Actinomycetota; class Actinomycetes; order Micrococcales; family Micrococcaceae; genus Arthrobacter; species Arthrobacter sp. USHLN218. The sequence goes on along the minus strand of NZ_JBBCYT010000002.1, from coordinate 34,086 downwards.
CGAAGCGGGCGCGGACAGCGTCGCGCGATGCCGCACAGCGGGAGCAGCTGCAACAGGCCGGCTGGACCGTACTGACGGTATGGGAGTGCGAGTTCAAGAAGACTTCAGACCTCCAGGAACTGGAGGAACGGCTGGTCGGCTTCCTGGGCTGAGCCGAGCGCCGCCCAGCTGCGGCGGACGGCGAGGCCAGCACTCGGCAGGCGGATAGTTCCAGGCCCGGCATGGCCCCTTCCCCTTCCCCTGGGCAAGGGGAAGGGGCCGCCGCAGAAGCCGTTGCGCGGGATTACAGCTGGGCCTGCCCGCTGACGCAGTCGGCCTTGCCGGCGCCGGAGTTGGTGGCTACGGACTCGCCGTCCATGATGATTTCGCAGCTGACGCTGCCTTCGGAGACAGCGGACAGCGCCGCTCCCGGGAGTCCGGTGAACGTCAGCTCCTGCTCCCAGTCGCCGGTGATTTCCTCCTGCACCGGTTCCACCCCGTCGCTGTAGACGACGGTGGCGGGACCGTCCGCAGTCACCCTGTACTGCACCGTGTGTTCACCAACGGCCTGGCTCACCATTACCGCAATGAACGCCGTGATGATGCCCGCAATGATGGCGCCCAGCGCGCCGAGGACGATGCCGGTGATGGACATGCCCTTCTTCTGTTTCTTGACCAGGGCGATGATGCCGAAAATGACGGCCAGCGGGCCCAGCAGGAAGCTGATGAAACCGATGCCGGGAATGACGCCGAGGACGATCGCGACGATGCCGAGCACCAGCGCGGTGACCGCCAGCCCGCTCTTGGGCTTCGGCGCCTGCTCGTAGCCGTAGCCGGCCTGGCCCGGGTAGGCGGCGTAGGGCGAGCCCTGCGGTGCATTCTGGCCGTACGGCTGGGCGTTGCCACTGCCCGGCTGGCCTGCCGAATACTGCGGCTGCCCGTCCCCCTGCGCGGCGGTGCCCTGCGGGTTGGCGGACGACGATTCAAACTGGTTGGACACGGATTCCCCCGGAATAAAAGTGCGTGTGATCAGGCGCGATGCGAGTGCAGCGCCTTCCGCAGTCTATCCGAGCCCCGGCCGGGCCCTCGATGGGGAGCCCTCCCCATCGAGGCCGGTCGATCAGGTGGCCAGGTGGGTGGGGGCGAACATCTGCAGCGTCGTTTCAACAACGACGACGTTCGGCCCGTCCGCGGTGAGGCTTTCCTCCAGCGCCTCCCGGACGTCCTCCGGCCGCACCCGCCTGGCCGGCACCGAGAACGATTCGGCGAGCCTGACGAAGTCCGGCCGGGCCAGCTCCGTCGCGGTCGCCTGGCCGAAGGCATCCTGCATGTACTCGCGCAGGATGCCGTACCCGCCGTCGTCGACAATCAGCCAGGTGACCGGCAGGTTGTGCTGCCGGACGGTGGCGAGCTCGCTGATCGAGTACATCGCCGAGCCGTCGCCGGAGACGGCCAGTACGCGCGCGGGGAGCCCCTTGGACTCGAGGCCCACCGATCCGCCGATTGCGCCGGGGAATCCGAAGCCGAGCCCGCCGGCGCCCTGCGCCGAATGGAACTGCCCCTCGCGCGAGTCCCAGCAGCTCCAAGCCCAGTAGGCCGAGATGGTCATGTCCCAGAACGTCTGCATGCCGTCCGGAACGGCCGCGCGAATGTCCGCCATAAAGGCCCGTTCCCGGCCCAGGTCCTGGCCGTCGAGCCGCTCCTGGACCTTGGTGAGCGTCTCCTTGACCAGCTGCTCCGGGGTCTTGCCGTGCCAATCGGGGACGTTGGCCCCGGGGGCCAGTACCGCGTCGAGCGAAGTGTCCAGCGCCGCCAGCGCCTGTCCCGCGTCTGCCCGGATGCCGAGCGCCGGCCGATTGGACTCCAGCACCCGCGGCTCGGCGTCGACCTGGATAATCCGGCCTCGCGGCTCCAGGGTGAAGTAGTTGCTGGTCACCTCGCCCAGCGAAGAGCCCAGCACCAGGAGCACGTCCGCATCTTCGAGCACCTCCGTGACATACCGGTCCTCCACCCAGGACTGTAGCGACAGCTCGTGCTGCCACGGGAACGCCCCGTTGCCGCCGGGCGAGCAGACTACCGGTGCCCGCAGCTTCTCCGCGAGGGACAGCAGCCACGGTTCTGCCTTGCCGCGGCGGACGCCGCCACCGGCGATGATCGCCGGGCGCTGCGCCGCGGCGAGCCACTTCACGGCCTCCTTGACCAGCTCGGTCCGCGGCGGGTTGTCGAAGGCTTCCGCGAGCGCATCTTCCACCGGCGGGACCATCACGGGATCGAGGAGCACGTTCTGAGGGACCTCGATCCAGACGGGCCCCTGCGGCGAGGAGATGGCCTCGGTCCACGCATCCTGGATGGCCGATGGGATTCCGGACGCATGCTGGATCAGCCGCTGGCTCTTGGTGACGTTGGCCGCGGACGCCTTCTGGTCATCGAGCTGGTGCAGCATGCCCTTGCGCCGCGCACCCAGGCCCTCTAGCGGAATCTGGCTGGCGACCACCACCATCGGCACGCCGGTGGCATATGCCTCCTGGAGCCCGGCAAGCGAGGTCAGTGCCCCGGGACCGGTAGACAGGAACAGCACGCCGACCTCGCCGGTTGCGCGGGAGAAGCCGTCAGCCGCGAAGGCCGAGTTGTTCTCCACGCGGGAGGAGATGAAGCGCAAGCTGGAACGGGAAAGCGCGTCGAAGAGCCCGAGCGCGTGCTGCCCCGGGATCCCGAAGACGGTGGTTGCGCCGAGCGCACTGAGCGTTTCGACGACGAGGTCCCCGCCATTGCGGACGGCACCTTCAGAGGGCTGCGCGGTCACTTGCGGCTCACCGTCCTTCCGGAGCGCCGAGGGCGTTCCCGGCCAGCGGGTCACCGTGCAGCTTGCGCGAGCCGTCCTGCAGCACACCGTGGGCCCCGGCGCCAACCGAGGCACCGCCGTCGTTCTGGCCCGCCGTCCTGGCCCCGCCGGCGTCCTGCCGATCAGCGGCATTGGCGGCCAGCAGTGTCACCAGGTCGAAGGCTACATGGCTTGCGGCGACGCCTGTGATCTCCGCATGGTCATACGCCGGAGCGACCTCGACGACGTCGGCGCCGACCAGGTTCATGCCGCGGAAGCCGCGGATGATCTCGAGCAGTTCGCGGCTGGTCATGCCTCCGGCCTCGGGCGTCCCCGTGCCCGGGGCGTGGGCCGGGTCCAGTACGTCGATGTCGACCGAGATGTAGAGCGGCCGGTCTCCGATGCGGTCGCGCAGCTTCGCCACGACCTCCGCCACGCCCTGGTAGTAGACGTCGGAGCTCGTCACGATGCCGAAGCCGAAGCGGCGGTCGTCCTCCAGATCCTTCTTGCCGTAGAGCGGACCGCGGGTGCCGACATGGCAGATCGCCTCGGTGTCCAGGATTCCCTCCTCGACCGCGCGCCGGAATGGTGTTCCGTGGGTGTACTCGGCTCCGAAGTAGGTGTCCCAGGTATCCAGGTGGGCATCGAAATGCAGCATGGCCACCGGCTCCCCCGCGCGCTCCGACGCCGCGCGCAGCAGCGGCAGGGCGATGGTGTGGTCGCCGCCCAGGGTGACCAGGCGGGTGCCGCCGGCCGTAAGGTCCAGGGCGTTCTGCTGGATCGTCTCGATGGCCTCGTTGATGTTGAACGGGTTGACCGCCATGTCTCCGGCGTCCGCGACCTGCAGCTCCTCGAACGGGCTCACGTCCCACGCCGGGTTGTACGGGCGCAGCAGCCGCGACGCTTCCCGCACGGCGTTGGAGCCGAAACGGGCGCCGGGCCGGTAGGAGACGCCCGCGTCGAAGGGCACGCCGACCAGGGCGACGTCCGCGCGGTCCACCTGGTCCAGCCTGGGCAGCCGCGCGAAGGTCGCCGCGCCCGAGAACCGCGGCACGCGGGAAGAGTCGATGGGGCCGAGCTTGCCGTTGGTTTGGATCCTGATTTCTTCCATCATGGTCTCCTCGAAAAGTTGCCTGGTAGGCATCAAGTGTTTTTCAATACGCTAATTGTGGCCGGCGTCTCAGTCAAGGAAGTGCAATGTTCGGTGACGACTAGCGGGCGGCGGCCGGCACCAGGGTCCAGGTGACCACGGCAGCCTCGCCGCTCTCATTGATCCAGGTGTGCGGCTCCCGCCCGGGAAAGGAGATCGTGTCGCCGGCTTCGAGCTCGTAGCGCTCGGACGTAAAGATCAGGGTGATGCGCCCCGAGATCACCTGCAGGACGTCGACGTCGCAATCCACGGAGTACAGCTCGGCCTCGCCGCGGCCGTGCGGCTCGATGGTCGCCCGGATGACCTGCAGGCGGTGCTCATGCCGGGCCGTGAGCAGTTCCTCCCTGATGCCCTCGCCGCCGAGATTCACGCGCGGCCCCTCGCCCCGCCGGGACAGATGGGTCTCCGGCATGGTGAACAGATCGCCGATCGAGATTCCCAGCACCTGGCAGAGCGTGACCAGTGAGGCCACGGACGGCGAGGTCAGGTCCCGCTCGACGCGGCTGAGGAAGCCCTTGGTCAGCCCAGTGGAGTCGGCAACCTGCTCGATGGTCATGCGCTGGCCCTGGCGGGCTGCACGGATGCGCGAGCCGATGGCGACCGGGGCATTGCTGGGCTCGACGGGCAGTGCTTTCACGGCGTCCTCTTTCACAACGGAAGTTCACTAGAGCTTAACCACTCAACGGTTCACCACCGCCCCTGAGACGTCATGCCGGTCCGCGGCGGTTGACGGTGACTCCCGCCACAATTAGCCTAGCACTCAACACTTGTTGCCTACTAGGCAATTCTTCCGACTCGGCCCCTCCCCCGGAGTTCCAACATGAACAGTCAAGTCATCAACATCGTCATCGTCGTGGCCTATCTGGCTGCGATGCTGCTCTTCGGCTGGTGGGGCAAGTCCCGCACCAAGGACACCAGCGACTTCCTGGTGGCCGGCCGGCGCCTCGGGCCCATGCTGTACACCGGCACCATGGCAGCCGTGGTCCTGGGCGGGGCCTCCACAGTCGGCGGCGTCGGCCTCGGCTACCAGTACGGCATTTCCGGCATGTGGCTGGTGGTGGCAATCGGCACCGGCGTGCTCATCCTGAGCCTGTTCTTCGCGCCGACGCTGCAGAAACTGAAGATCTACACCGTGGCGCAGATGCTGACGCTGCGCTACGGCGTGCACGCCACGAAGTTCTCCGGCATCGTCATGCTCGCCTACACGCTGATGCTCTGCGCCACCTCCACCGGCGCCTACGCCACCATCATGGTGGTGCTCTTCGGATGGGAACGCTGGCTGTCCATCCTGGTCGGCGGCACGATCGTGCTCATCTACTCCACCGTGGGCGGCATGTGGTCCATCACCCTCGCCGACATGGCCCAGTTCATCATCAAGACCATCGGCGTCTTCTTCCTGATGCTCCCGCTGACCTGGTCCTCCGCCGGCGGGATCGAGGGCATCCGGGGCCGGGTGGATGCCGAGTTCTTCTCCATCGACGGCATCGGCGTGCAGACCATCATCACGTACTTCGTCGTCTATACGCTCGGCCTGCTGATCGGCCAGGACATCTGGCAGCGGGTGTTCACCGCGCGGACGCCCCGGGTGGCCCGGTGGGGCGGGGCGGCCGCCGGAACCTACTGCATCCTCTACGGCGCTGCGGGCGCCCTGATCGGCATGGCTGCCGCCGTCGTACTTCCCAATATCGAGGTGCCGGACGACGTCTACGCCGACGTTGCGATGAACCTGTTGCCGCTCGGCATCGGCGGCGTGGTGCTGGCCGCGGCCGTTGCCGCCATGATGTCCACCGCGTCCGGCACGCTCATTGCCGCGGCCACGGTGGCGAAGGCCGACGTGGTGCCGTTCGTGGCGTCCTGGTTCGGCAAGACCGTCCACTACGACCACGACAACGCAGAGCACGACGTCGCCGGCAACCGCTGGTGGGTCTTTGGGCTCGGCGCGGTGTCCATCCTCCTGGCCATCATGGTGCAGGACGTGGTCGCCGCACTGACCATCGCGTACGACATCCTGGTCGGCGGGCTGCTGATCGCGATCCTCGGCGGCCTGCTGTGGAAGCGCGGTACGGGCATGGGCGCCGCGGCCGCCATGGCCGTCGGCAGCATCGTCACCCTGACCACCATGATCGTCCTGGAGATCAATGCGGAGAACCAGTACGACGGCATCTACGCCAACGAGCCGATCTACTACGGCCTCGCCGCGTCGCTGCTGACCTACATCGCGGTCTCGCTGGCCACGCGGCCGACGGATCCGGAAGTCCGCGCGGCCTGGGAGCAGCGCGTGGCCGGACGCGTCGCCGAAGAGGTGCCGATGGAAGGGCCGGAAGAGCTCAGCCGCCGCTGAGCCCGCGATCGTGTGTGCAGATCAGGACGGTATCGCAGGCTTGGACGGTCCTGATCTGCACACGTTTTGCCGGGCTACCCGGGAACCGGCAGGAAGACCACGGTGAAGATTCCCAGGGCGGCCAGGGCCACCACGCTCAGGGACGTGAAGAGGACGGCAACGACGTCGGCATGTATCGTTTCGTTCGCGATGCCGTGGACGGCCCGGTGGTAGCGCACGCGCTGCGTCCCGTTGATGACCAGGGCCGCCAGCAGGGTGAGCGCGATGAGCACGCCCGTGAACAGGCCGTGATGCGGCGTCCAGCGCAGGAAGATTGCCGCGGCGACCACCATGGTCAGCGTGGTGCGGCCCCAGGCCAGCGAGGTGCGCTCGGGCTGCAGGCCGGGATCCAGATGTGCCGGGAAGTGGTTGCGGGGCGCCATCAGGCTGGCCGCAGCACAACGAACACGACGAAGATCGCCCCCACCAGTGCCCCGCCGATGGCCAGGATCGGCGCAAGCACAGGCAGCGGGAGCGGCGCCTTCTGCCGCATGGCCCGCTCCACGCCCAGCCAGCGGAAGAACGCCCCGGCGCCGATCACCATGGCCAGCACCAGCAGCAGGATGGCGGTCGTCTTGCGGATCTCCGGCCCCAGCAGGTCGCTGGTGAAGGCCTCGACCGCGATCCCGCCGGCAAGCAGCGCCAGGGACGTGCGGATCCAGGCCAGGAACGTGCGCTCGTTGGCCAGCGTGAAACGCGGATCGGGCTCGGCGCCTCCCCGCAGCAGCCTGGCGGCAAACTTGCTGCGGCCGGAGTCGGGAGCGGGATCGGAGGGGGGAACTGAGGTTGGCACGGCTTCATCCTAACGGCGGACGGCGGTGATCCCGGCCATACGAACCGCGCACTGCGGCGGGCGCCGGGTATGATGGAGGCTGCGAAGGGGAGTAGCTCCACCGCCGTCCGCCACGGACCGGCGCGGAGGGCTGTCGACATACTGGCCGCGGTTTGCGGCCCGGCAGTCCACCCGGCCTGCAGTTGCAGGATCGGGCGAGCGAGACCTTCGGTCAGTTGATGCCCAACTGGCCGGAGGCCCCTAGGTCTCCGGCCCATGACCAGGAGCACCGTGAACACGAGCCCCTCCCCCGAACGATTCACCAACCCCACCCAGGCACCGCCGTCGAACTCCGATATCAAGCGGTGGCGCCGCTACCTTGCCGACGAACGGGCAGAAGCCGCGATCTACCGGGGCCTGGCCCGCCGCCGGACCGGCGAAGAACGCGAGATCCTGCTCGAACTCGCGGACGCCGAAGGCCGGCACGAACAGCACTGGCGCGACCTGCTGGGCGATCACGCCAACAAGCCCATCCGCCCGTCGTTCCGACGGATCCTGCTGCGCTTCATGGCCCGCAGCTTCGGCTCCATCTTCGTGATGGCCCTGGCCCAGCGTGCCGAGGGGCGTTCCCCCTACAGCTCCGAGCCGGCGGCGACGGACGCCATGGCCGCGGACGAACTGATCCATGAAGAGGTAGTCCGCGGCCTGGCCACGCGCGGCCGGGCCCGGATTTCCGGCAACTTCCGCGCGGCGGTCTTCGGCGCCAACGACGGGCTGGTCTCGAACCTGGCCTTGATCATGGGCATCGGGGCCACCGGGGTGTCCAGCTCCTTCGTGCTGTTCAGCGGCATCGCCGGCCTGCTCGCCGGAGCGCTGTCCATGGGCGCCGGCGAGTATGTTTCCGTCCGTTCGCAGCGCGAGCTGCTGGCCGCAACCAAGCCCACCCAGATTACGCTGACGGCGGCGCCGGACCTCGACCTGAACGGCAACGAGCTGGTGCTCGTCTACCGGGCTCGCGGCATGTCGCAGGAGGCGGCCGAACACCGGGCGGCCGAGCGGATGGGCTACCTCGACTGCGACTGCGATCCCAGCCTGTCGCTCCAGACGCCTGACGTCTACGAGAACGAGTACCAGGAAATCGGCACCGGCTGGAATGCCGCCGTCTCGAGCTTCCTCTTCTTCGCCACCGGCGCGCTGGTCCCGATCCTTCCCTACATCTTCGGCTTGGAAGGCCTGGCCGCCTTGGTCGTTTCGCTGGTCCTGGTCGGCGTGGCACTGCTCTTCACCGGCGGCGTCGTCGGCCTGCTCTCCGGCTCCTCCCCCGCCAAGCGCGGTCTCCGGCAGCTGGCGATCGGCATCGGCGCGGCCGTGGCCACCTACCTGCTGGGCCTGCTGTTCGGCACCAGCATCGCCTGATGCAACCGGCGGGGTGCCGCACGGAGAGGACCTTCGTGCGGCACCCCGCATGGGCAGTCCTGCCCATCGCACCGTTGCAGCCGCTCCTTTAGAGTCCTCAAGTGGCGGACCTCGACATAGGGATGGCAGCAGGTGGAACTTGGACGCTTTTATTAGGTACGAGCCAGGTTCCCGCGGACACCTCCAAGGCTTCATCGAAGACAACCGCTTCGAATCCACCCTTGGGGACAATCGTTACCTGATCTTCTCCCTAGTGGCCGAGGACGCCCCGCACATTGTCTACAAGCCGGGAACGCACGGGAGTGCGCTGACGATCGACAGCCAGTGCATCACGGATCCGGCTATGGACGAGCCCACCGGCTGAGCGCCCTTGCGGGGCCCGGCCGGTGGGCTCGTTGCAGCAGTTGTCCTTTGGTTAGCGGCGGCTGGCTTCATCCGAGTTGATCAGCACGTTGCCCTCGGAAAGGGACTCCGGCATTACATCCGGCTCCAGCGAGGTGGCCAGCGGCTTCTCCTTGACGAAGCAGCACAGCACGGTGGCAATCAGCACGAGCGGAACCATGTACGCGAAGAGCGGCATCAGCGCGCCGTTGTAGGACTCGACCACGAGGCTGCGCACGGGGTCCGGCAGCCCGTGGACCAGTTCGGGCGTCAGCGAGTTCGCGCCGCCCGCGCCCCCGGATCCCGCCGCGGGCAGCCGCTCCGTGAGCAGCTCCACCAGGCGGTGCGCAAACAGGCTGCCGACGACGGCCGACCCCAGCGTGGCGCCGATCTGGCGGAAGAAGTTGTTGGCCGCCGTCGCCGTTCCCACCTGCCGCAGCGGGAAGGAATTCTGCACGATCAGCACCAGGATCTGCATGTTCAGGCCCAGGCCGAGGCCCAGTACGCCGAGGTTGACGCAGATGTGCCAGACCGCGGTCTCCGCGTGGACGGTTCCCATCAGGAGCAGGGCACCGGCCACGATGAGGGTGCCGGCGATCGGCATCCACTTGTAGCGGCCGGTCTTCGACACCAGCGAACCGGAGGTCAGCGAGGCGCCCAGCAGGGCGGCCATCATCGGGATCATCAGCAGGCCGGCTTCGGTCGCCGACGCTCCGGTTGCCATCTGCAGGTACGTCGGCATGTAGCCGATCGCGCCGAACATGGCCACGGAGACGAGCAGACCGGAGATCGTCGCCAGGTTGAAGTTCCGGTCCTTGAACAGCTCCATCGGGATGATCGGCTCGGCCGTCCGGCGCTCCACCATGACGAAGCCGACGGCGGCCAGCACGGTCGCGGCGATCAGGGCGAGCGTCTTGGGGTCGTTCCACTCCAAAGTGCTGCCGCCCCAGCTGCTGATCAGCACCAGGCCAGTGGTCGCCAGCGCCATCAGGATCATGCCCCAGATGTCGAGGGTTGGACGGCCCCGGCGCGCAGGCGACTTCAGGAAGTAGATGGCGCCGAACAGCGCCAGCACGCCGAGGGGCACGTTGAACCAGAAGGCCCAGCGCCATCCCGGTCCCTCCGTCAGCCAGCCGCCGATCAGCGGGCCGACGACCGAGGAGAACGCGAAGACGCCACCCATCGCGCCCATGTACTTTCCGCGCTCACGGGCAGGAACGACGTCGGCAATGATGGCCTGCGACAGGATCATCAGCCCGCCGCCGCCCAGGCCCTGCACCACGCGGGCCGCGATCAGCCAGCCCATGTCCGGCGCGAGCGCGCCCATGACCGAGCCGACCAGGAAAATCGAGATGGCGCCGACGAGGAGCCACTTGCGCCCCATCAGGTCGCCGAGCTTGCCGTAAATGGGCATCATGACCGTGGATGCCAGGATGAAGGCGGTGATCACCCAAAGCATCAGCGTGGCGCCGTTGAGTTCGCCGACGATGGTGGGCAGGGCCGTGCCCAGGATGGTCTGGTTCAGCGAGGCCAGTAGCATGGCCAGCACCAGGGCCACGAAGACCAGCGCCAGGTTGCCGTGCTTGGTCCCGGTGGCGTTCGGGGATGTTGTCATAGAAGTTCCTTCAGGACCGATCGCATCAGCGCAAGCCCCTCATCAAGGGCATCGAACTGGGATTCGCGGGTGGGACGGGAAATGGTCTTTTGCATAACGTTGCGCAGTCCGGCGCCGGCCACCATGACGATGGTCTTGGCGACGTCCTCGACGCTGTAGGGTTCGTCCCGGCGGCTGGCCCAGCGCTGCGAGGAGGCGAGCTGCTCCGTGACGATCCCCGTGACGAGCTGCTCCACCTTGACGACGTACTGGAACCGCCGGTGCGCCAGATGCGGGTACTTGTGCAGGATCGCGTGCCGGTTTTCGCCGGAGGCGCCGCCCTGGATGGACTGCAGCACACTCAGCATCAGGTGGCTGACCTGCTCCAGCAGATCGCCCTCCACGTTGAAGCTGGCCAGCATGGAATCGTCGACGGACGGCTCCTGCAGCCCGAGTACAGCATCTTCCTTGCACTGGAAGTAGTTGAAGAAGGTGCGGGTCGAGACACCGGCGGCGGCCGCAACGGCCTCGACGCCGACGTGCTCCAGCCCCTTCTCGAGCGCGGTTTCCGAAGCGGCGGCGTGCAGCGCGGACCAGGTCTCGGCACGCTTCCGTTCACGCAGGGAAATTGGTTGACTCACCGAACTATGTTGTCAGCCCGGCAAACTTTTCACAAGTGCAAACTTACATTAGTGCAAGAAATCACATCGGTTTGGGCGCCGCGGAGCCGCCAGCCGCTTCCCCGCCCTGTTCTGTTCGGTCCCGCGCGATTCCGCGCCGTCCCTCGCCGTCCCTCGCCGTCCCGCGCCGTCCCGCGCCGTCCCGCGCCGTCCCGCGCCGTCCCGGACGATTCTGCGAGGTCCCGCATGATTCCGCTCCGGTTTGGTCGGTTTGCTCCGGCTCGACGCGGAGCGGAAGAGCCAAAACGGAGCATTGGGTCACCGAACCGGAGCGGAAGAACCAAAGCGGAGCGCGGGCCTGGACCGACGACGAAGCGGGCGGCCGGTCGCGCGGAAGTGCGGGGAGGGCGACGAAGCGGCGCTGGCCGTATAGAAGCGCGGGAGGCCGGGACAGGTGAGAGTTTTGCCGCGAAATGGAATTCTGCCGACGATTCAGAACGCGAGCAGATCTCCGTTTCGCGGCAAAAAGGCTCAGGAGAAGAAAGAACGGCAGGTTCCGCCCGGGGAAAGGTGCCCGGCACGGGAGGGGCGAGCGGGGAAAGGAAGGCCGGGGGACGCTGAGAGTTCTGCTGCGAAATGGAATTCTGCCGGCGATTCAGAACACGAGCAGATCTCCGTTTCGCGGCAAAAAGGCTCAGGAGAAGAAACAACGGCGTGGGAGGGGCCGGCGGACGGGGAAAGGCGCACAGCATGAGAGGATCGGGCGGGAAAAGGCGCCCGGTTGGAGGAGGCACCACCAGCAGGACCCAAAGGGTGGATTAACGACGGCGGCGGCCACCTTGTCGGTGGCCGCCGCCAGACGAAATGCGGCGGAAGACCCGCCGGGAGATGCGTTGTCCTACCGCAGGACCACGGTCCGGTTGCCGTGCAGGATGACGCGGCCTTCGCAGTGCCACTTCACGGCGTCGGAAAGTGCCTTGCACTCGGTATCGCGGCCCGCGGCGACGAGGTCCTCGGGCCCGAAGGTGTGGTCAACAGCGACCACCTGCTGGGCGATGATCGGCCCCTCATCCAGCTCGGCGTTGACGTAATGCGCGGTCGCGCCGACGGTCTTCACGCCCTTCTCGTACGCCTGGTGGTACGGCTTGGCACCCTTGAAGCTAGGCAGGAAGGAGTGGTGGATGTTGATGACGCGGCCGGCCATGCGGGTGGCGAGCTGGTCGCTCAGCACCTGCATGTAGCGCGCGAGCACCACCAGTTCCACCTCGAACCTGTCCACAAGTTCCAGCAGCTTCGCCTCGGCCTCCGGCTTGGTCTCCTTGGTGACCGGGATGTGGAAGAACGGGATGCCGTGCCATTCCACGAGCCGCTGGTGGTCCAGGTGGTTGGACACGACGGCGACGATGTCGACCGGCAGTTCCCCGGTGCGGGCACGGTAGAGCAGGTCGTTCAGGCAGTGCCCGAACTTGGACACCATGACCATCACGCGCTTCTTGGCCGCGTGCTGGCCGAGCTGCCAGTTCATCTTGAACTGCTCGGCCACGGGCACGAAGTCCCGCCGCAGGGCTTCCTCGTCGAGCGGCTCGCCGGAGGCGGACGCCACGTGGACCCGCATGAAGAAGTGGCCCCAGCGGCGGTCGTCGAACTGCTTGAGTTCAACGATCGTGCACCCGTGCTCGAGCAGGACGGCGCTGACCGCGTGGACAATGCCGGCCCCCTCGGGACAATCGAGGGTCAGGACCAGTTCGTTGGCGCTATTTGGAGTTTTCACGCTGTTCAGTTCAGCATTCGATAACGTTGACGGCAAGGCCACCACGGGACGTCTCCTTGTATTTGATCTTCATGTCTTTGCCGGTCTCGCGCATCGTCTTGATCGCCTGATCCAGCGACACCTTGTGTTCGCCGTCCCCCTGCAGGGCCAGCCGTGCCGCGTTGATGGCTTTCACACTGGCGATGGCGTTCCGCTCGATGCACGGAATCTGCACCAAACCGCCCACCGGGTCGCAGGTCAGGCCGAGGTTGTGCTCGATACCGACCTCCGCCGCGTTCTCCACCTGCTCCGGGGTTCCGCCCGTGACCGCGCACAGCGCGCCGGCGGCCATGGAACAGGCCGAGCCGACTTCGCCCTGGCAGCCCACCTCGGCACCGGAGATGGATGCGTTCTCCTTGAACAGGATGCCCACCGCCGCCGCCGTGAGCAGGAAGTCCACCACGCCGTCGTCGTTGGCGCCCGGAACAAAGCGCGTGTAGTAGTGCAGCACAGCCGGAATGATGCCCGCCGCCCCGTTGGTGGGTGCGGTGACAATCCGGCCGCCTGAAGCGTTCTCCTCGTTCACGGCCAGCGCGTAGAGGTTGACCCACTCCATCGCCCACAGGGGGTCCGACTGCGCCGCGCCACCGGCGGCGGCCGCGGCCTCCGCCTCGCGGAGCTTGGTCCGCAGGCCTGGGGCACGACGGCGGACCTTCAGTCCCCCGGGCAGCCTTTCCTCGGTGCGGGTACAGCCGTTTTCCACGCATTCCTGCATGACGGCCCAGATGTGCAGCAGCCGCGAGCGCAGCTCCTCCTCGCTGCGCCAGGACAACTCGTTGGCCAGCATGATCTGCGCGATGGACTTGCCCTCGCGGCGGCAGTGATCCAGCAGCTGCTTCCCCGTGGTGAACGGGTACGGCAGCGGTGTCTCGTCTTGCACCACGCGGTCCGCACCGGCGGCGTCCTCGTCGACCACGAAGCCGCCGCCCACGGAATAGTAGGTCCGCTCGCGCAGCAGCACGCCGCCGTCGTCATAGGCGAAGAAGGTCATGCCGTTCGGGTGGGCCGGCAGCGAACGCCGCCGGTGCAGGATCACGTCCGCATCGCCGTCGAACTCCACGGGGTGGGTGCCCGCCAGCAGCAGCTTGCGGCCACCCACCGTTTCCTTGACCCGCGCATCGGCGGTGTCCGTGTCCACGGTCTCCGGGTCTTCGCCCTGGAGGCCGAGGATCACGGCCTTGTCGGATCCGTGGCCCCAGCCCGTGGCGCCGAGCGAACCGAAGAGTTCGGCCCGCACGCGCGCCACGGACTGCAGCTGGCCGTCCCGCTCCAGCCCGGCAGTGAACTGCCGGGCCGCACGCATCGGCCCCACCGTGTGGGAGGAGGAGGGGCCGATGCCGACGGAGAACAGGTCAAGGGCACTCAGTGCCATCAGTCGACCTCGGGCCCGGCGAATTCCGTCATCGCATCCAGGATCCAGCGTGCGGCGAAGTCCGCGAAGGACGCCCGCGGCAGGATCCGGTAGGTCTGCGAGCCGTTCTCCTCGCCGGTCTGCCAGAGCAGCACCGGCACGAGCCCGATCGTGGTGGTCACGGCAGTGCCGGGACCGAAGACCCGCGGGTGCAGGTCCGCCGGGCAGCCCGTCTCGAGGACCTTGCGGGCCGAGGGCCCGCTCAGTTCCAGCGTGGTGCGGTTGGCGGAGAGGTCGACGACGGCGCCCGGCTGGCTGCCGAGGGCCGCGGTCAGCTTGGCTACGGCGTCGGAACCATCGGGTGCGATCAGCAGGTACTCATCCGGTCCCAGCCAGAGCACCGCGATGCCGCCGCTGCCGTCGGTATCGCCCGTGGTCTCCCCCACCTTGGTCGGCAGGGGCACGCCGGCGGCGCTCTCCAGCGCCTTGGCTGCCGCGGAGCCCGGCTCCGCACGCAGGCCGACCTGCGTCAGGAACGGAATCTCGCGCAATGACACGGCGCGTTCACCGGCCACGGTCCCCTCGCGGAGGACGTCTTCCAGGTGGGCCAGCGGGCTGCGGCGCAGCTGGGAAATGTGGGTCATTACTTCAGCCATCACGACGGCTCCCTTCGGGGTCGAAAAGTACGGGTTCTGCGATGACGACGTCCACGAGCTGCCCGTCCAGCGGGGCCTGCAGCGTCTCTCCGATGCGGTTGCGGCCGTTCTTGACCAGGGCCAGGCCGAAGGACCGGCCCAGCGCGGCGCTGTGGTAGCTGGAGGTCACGTGGCCCTCCATCGTTACCGGCGCTTCGGCCGGAGCGATCCGGGTGCCCTGGTTGACCAGCTGCGCACCTTCCGGCAGCCGGAAGGACTTGTCGACCGGCAGCACGCCGACCAGCTGCTTGCGGTCCTCGCGGACGTTGTCCATCCGCGAGTAGGAGCGCTTGCCCACGAAGTCCTTGGCCTTGGAGACGATCCATTCCATGTTGGCGTCCTGCGGGGTCACCGTGCCGTCCGTGTCCTGGCCGACGATGATGAAGCCCTTTTCGGCGCGCAGCACGTGCATGGTCTCGGTGCCGTACGGGGTGATGTTGAACTCGGCCCCGGCCTCCGCCACCGCTTCCCAGACGTTCAGTCCGAACCAGGCGGGCACGTTGATCTCGTAGGCCAGTTCGCCGGAGAAGGAGACCCGGGCGATCCGGGCCGGAATTCCGGAGGCCAGCGTGACGTCGCGGAAGGCCATGAACGGGAACGCCTCGTTGGTGACGTCCAGTTCCGGTGCCAGCTTGGCGACGACGGCGCGGGACTTCGGCCCGACGACGGCGACGGTGGCCCACTGCTCGGTCACCGAGGTGGCCACGACGTCCAGCTCGGGCCACTCGGTCTGCAGCCACTCCTCGAACCAGTCCAGGACCTTCGCGGCGCCGCTGGTGGTGGTGGTGAGCAGGAAGTGGTCCTCGGCCAGCCGCATCACGGTGCCGTCGTCGAAGACCATGCCGTCCGGGGTGCACATGACGCCGTAGCGGCACATCCCGACCTTCAGCTTCGTGTAGGCGTTGGTGTAGATGCGGTTCAGGAACTCGGCCGCGTCCTTGCCGCGGACCTCGATCTTGCCCAGCGTGGTGGCGTCCATGAAGCCGACGGAATCGCGGACGGCGGCGCATTCGCGCAGCACCGCGGTGTCCATGTCCTCGCCCGGCTTCGGGAAGTACCAGGGCCGCTTCCACTGGCCGACGTCCTCGAACAGGGCGCCCTGGGCCACGTGCCACGGCTGGATCGAGGTGATGCGGGCCGGGTCGAACAGCTCGCCGCGCTTGCGGCCGGCCACGGCGGCGAAGGCCACCGGGGTGAAGGGGGCGCGGTAGGTCGTGGTCCCGATGCCGCCGATGTCGCCGCTCTTGAGCGCGTGCCCGATCACGCCGATCACGTTCACGCCCGACGTCTTGCCCTGCTCGTCGCCGGTGGAGATGGAGGTGTAGCGCTTCACGTGCTCCACGCTGCGCATGCCGGCGCCGGTGGCGCGCAGCACGTCTTTCACGCTCTGGTCGCGGTGCAGGTCCACGAAGTGGGCGGAGAAGTCCTCGGCGGTTCCCGGCACCAGCCACAGCTGGCGGAACACGCCCGCGGCGGCGCGGCGGACTTCCTCGGACGGCGCGACGACGGCATCCCCGGAGACCGGGAAGCCCGAGGCCTGTGCCGCGGTGCGCCCGGCCACGAGGCCCTCGAGCACGCAGCTGTCCGTGTCGTAGGTGCCGTTCAGGGCGCCCGCCACGTGCTGGTTGGCCACCGGGGCCACCGGCACGAAGGCGGCGAGGGCGTCATCCCAGCGGGACTTGCCCTGGCGCTGGCTGTGCAGGTGGATGGTCGGGGTCCAGCCGCCGGAGACGGCCAGCAGGTCGGCCTCGATGCGGCGGACTTCGCCGGTCGGGGCGCCGGCCTCGTCGAGGGCGCTGACGCTGACGGCGGAAATTCGCTCGGCGCCTTCGGTGTCCACCACGGCGGATCCGGTGATGACCTCGACGCCGGCCTCGCGGACTGCCGCGGCCCGGGCGGACAGCTCGGCACGGGCGTCGACGACGGCGGCAACCTGCACGCCGGCGGCGGCCAGATCCTCCACCGCGTCGTAGACGCTGTCATTGGTGGTGAAGAAGACTACGCTGCGGCCCGGCGCAACCGCGTAGCGGTTGACGTAGGTGCGCACCGCGCCGGCGAGCATGACGCCCGGCCGGTCGTTGTTCGCGAAGGTGATCGGCCGCTCCAGCGCGCCCGGGGCGAGCACGACCTGCGCGGCACGGATGTGCCAGAGCCGGCTGCGGGAGACGCCTGCCTGCGCTTCGCCGGCATGGCCGGTGCGGTTCTGGTTGGCCAGCAGGTAGTTGGAGTCGTAGGAACCGAAAGCCACGGTGCGCTTCAGCAGCGTGCAGTCCTCGGCGGCGGCCAGTTCGGCCAGCACCTCGGCAGTCCATTCCTGCGCGGGCTTGCCCTCGATCCGGGCCTGCGGCTGCGCCAGCAGCGAGCCGCCGAACTCGGCATCCTGTTCGATCAGGATGACGCGGGCTCCGCCGCGGACAGCCTCGCGGGCGGCGGCCAGCCCGGCCGGGCCGGAACCGACGACGACGACGTCGGCGTGTACGTACTTCTTGTCGTACCGTGCGGTGTCGTCGCGGGGGTCCATGGTGCCCAGGCCGGAGAGGAAGCGGGCGTCCAGGCCCTCGCGGAGCGCAACCGTGGTCGCGGTCAGCATGGACTCGTCGACCGGGTTGGCCGGTCCGGACGCGGAGACGTGGATCAGCGCGTTGGTTTCCTCGACGCCGGCGCTCATGATACCGCGCGGGCGGCCCAGGTACATCGAGTTGCCGCAGCGCAGCACCCCGTTGGCCAGCAGGGCACTGGCCACGGTGTCGCCTTGGTAGCCGGCGTAGGACTTGCCGTCCACGGTGAAGGTCAGCTCGGCGCCGCGGTCGATGCGGCCGCCTTCGGCCAGGCGGTGGGACTGGGTGGTGCTCACTTCGCGGCTCCTTCCTTGTTGTTTCCTGCCTGGCTCAGCGATGCCAGGTCCGGGCGGGGTTCGCCGGTGCGGTAGACGGCCTTGAATTCGTAGGTGACGGTGTCGCGCACGGCGTTGAACCAGCGGCGGCAGCCGCCGGTGTGGACCCAGCGCTCCGCGAACAGGCCCTTGGGGTTGTCGCGGTAGAACAGGTACTCGGCCCATTCCTTATCGGTCAGCTGGCTCGGGTCCTCGGGGTAGGCCACGTGGGCCTGGCCGCCGTAGTGGTACTCGGTCTCGTCCCGCGGGCCGCAGTTGGGGCATTCAATGAGGATCATGGTGAGGAATCCTTACGTCTTAGTGGGCCACGGCGGCGGCGCCGTGCTCGTCGATCAGGTGGCCGGTCTCGAAGCGGTCCAGCGCGAACGGGGCGTTCAGCGGGTGTGCTTCACCGGTGGCGATGGTGTGCGCGAAGGTGTAGCCGGCGCCCGGGGTGCCCTTGAAGCCGCCGGTCCCCCAACCGCAGTTGACGAACACACCGTCGACCGGCGTCGTGCTCACGATCGGCGAAGCGTCCAGGGTGGTGTCCACGATGCCGCCCCAGGTGCGCAGCAGGTGCGCCCGGGCGAAGATCGGGAAGAGCTCGACGGCGGCGGCCATCTGCTCCTCGATCACGTGGAAGGCACCGCGCTGGCCGTAGCCGTTGTAGCTGTCGATGCCCGCGCCCATGACCAGCTCGCCCTTGTGGGCCTGGGAAACGTAGACGTGCACGTGGTTGGACATGACCACCGTCGGGTGGACCGGCTCGAACAGCTCCGAGACGAGCGCCTGCAGCGGGTGGGACTGGATCGGCAGCCGGAAGCCGGCGAGCTCGGCGAGCACGCTGGAGTGGCCGGCGGCAGCCAGGCCGACCTTGTCGGTGAGAATCCGGCCGCGGGAGGTTTCGACGCCGACAACACGGTTGCCGTCCTTGATGAAGCCGGTCACCTCGCAGTTCTGGATGATGTCCACGCCCATCTCGTCGCACTTGCGGGCAAAGGCCCAGGCGACGTGGTCGTGCTTGGCGATGCCGGCGCGCGGCTGGTAGGTGGCGCCCATGACCGGGTAGCGGATGTCGTCGCCGATATTGACGATCGGGCAGACTTCCTTGACCTGCTCCGGGGTCAGCCATTCGGCGTCAACACCGTTGAGCTTGTTGGCCTCGACCCGGCGGACCGACTCGCGGACATCGCCCAGCGTGTGGGCCAGGTTGAGCACGCCGCGCTGGCTGAACAGGAAGTCGTACTCGAGTTCCTCCGGCAGCTGCTCCCAGAGCTTGAGGGAGTGCTCGTAGATCGCGGCGGATTCGTCCCAGAGGTAGTTGGAACGGATGATCGTGGTGTTGCGGGCCATGTTCCCGCCGGCCAGCCAGCCGCGTTCCAGGATGGCGATGTTCGTCATCCCGTGGTTCTTGGCCAGGTAGTAGGCCGTGGCGAGGCCGTGGCCACCGCCGCCGACGATGACGGCGTCATAGGAAGACTTGGGCTCGGGATTCCGCCAGAGGAAATCCGGATGCTCAGGCAGCAGATCGGCCATTACTCGGCTCCGTTCAGGTTCGGGTAGAGGGGGAATTTGTCGGCCAGGACGCCTACCCGCCCGCGCAGCTCGGTCGCGAGCTCATCGGTCAGTTCGTGCGTCAGGGCAGTGGCGATGATGTCGGCGACCTCGGCGAATTCCGCAGCGCCGAAGCCGCGGGTGGCCAGCGCCGGGGTGCCGATCCGCAGGCCGGAGGAAACCATCGGCGGGCGGGGGTCGAAGGGGACGGCATTGCGGTTGACCGTGATGCCGACCCGGTGCAGCCTGTCCTCGGCCTGCTGGCCGTCCAGTTCCGAGTGGCGCAGGTCGACGAGCACCAGGTGTACGTCGGTGCCGCCGTTCACCAAGCTGATCCCAGCCTCGGCGACGTCGCCCTGCAGCAGCCGGTCCGCGAGGATCCGGGCGCCGTCAAGGGTGCGCTGCTGGCGCTGCTTGAAGTCCTCGGACGCGGCAACCTTGAATGCCACGGCCTTGGCGGCGATGACGTGCTCCAGCGGCCCGCCCTGCTGGCCCGGGAAAACGGCCGAGTTGATCTTCTTGGCCAGCTCCTGCTTGGACAGGATGACGCCGCCGCGCGGACCGCCGAGGGTCTTGTGCGTGGTGGTGGTTACGACGTCGGCAAACGGCACCGGGTTCGGGTGCAGTCCCGCTGCCACCAGGCCGGCGAAGTGCGCCATGTCCACCATCAGGTAGGCGCCGACCTTGTCGGCGATCCGGCGGAACTCGGCGAAGTCGAGCTGGCGGGTGTAGGCGGACCAGCCGGCCACGATCAGCTTGGGCTGGTTCTCCACGGCCAGCCGCTCCACTTCGGCCATGTCGATGCTGTGGTCCTGCTCGGAGACGCCGTAGGAGACGACGTTGTAGAGCTTGCCGGAGAAGTTGATCTTCATGCCGTGCGTCAGGTGGCCGCCGTGGGCCAGATCCAGTCCGAGGATCGTGTCCCCCGGGTTCAGCAGCGCGAACATGGCGGCCGCGTTGGCCTGGGCGCCCGAATGCGGCTGCACGTTGGCGGCCTCTGCATCAAAGAGGGCCTTCACCCGGTCGATGGCCAGCTGTTCGATCACATCAACGTGCTCGCAGCCGCCGTAGTAGCGCCGGCCCGGATATCCCTCGGCATACTTGTTCGTCAGGACGGAGCCCTGCGCTTCCATCACGGCGCTCGGGGCGAAATTCTCCGAGGCAATCATCTCCAGCGTCGACTGCTGCCGCTCAAGCTCGCGTCCAATGGCGGCTGCGACCTCGGGGTCCGCCGCGGCCAAGGTTGTTGACAGATTCGTCATCCGGCCTCTCCTTCAAGAACTAAAGACTAATGTTTGACTGATATATCAGTGCTGGTTGAAATGGTATGCTGTAGATCACAAGGAGTCAACAGCAATAAAATGTGACTTCGAAACGACCCGTCATAAGGCACCCGAGGAGAGCAACCATGAGCGCAACCGCCGCTGCAGAAGCAACTGACGCGGCCCTGTCGCTGGCCGAACGCGCTTACCGCGAGCTAAGGGACCGGCTCATCATGCTCGACATCCGGCCGGGCGAACCGATCAACGACGGCCAGCTCGCAGCGGCCCTGGGCATCGGGCGCACCCCCGTGCGCGAAGCGCTGAAGCGGCTGGAGATGGACCACCTCGTTGTCTCCTATCCGCGCCGCGGCACCTTCGCCACCATCGTGGACATCACCGCCCTGGCCGACGTCTCGGAACTTCGCCGCGTGCTCGAACCCATGGCCGCCCGAAAGGCGGCCATGAGCGCAAACGCGATCATGCGGCAGGAGCTGTCCGTCCTGGCGGAAGACATCCAGCGCCTCGACGAGCAGGGCCTGGGCAAAGCCGCCGACCTGATGCGCTACGACCTGAGCGTGCACCGCAGCATCTACCACGCAGCCGGGAACCCGCATCTGGAAGAAACCCTCATCCGGCTCGACAACCTTGCCACCCGCATCTGGTGCCTGGTCCTCGACAAAGTGCCGTCGGTGACCGGCCATATCACCGAGCATGTGCGGCTGCTGAAGGCCATTGTCGACGGCGATGCGAACCAGGCCGCGGACCTCGCCCTGGAGCACATCAGCAGTTTCGAAGAGACCATCCGCAAGGTGCTGTAGCAAAAAACAGAGCTCCCCCTGTGGCCAGTGTGAGGCAGATCACTTATCGTTGCTGATACGTCACGGACCAGGAGGATGCCATGCCCCAGGACCACGAGGCCCCGGCCGCCGCAACCAGCACGGACATCGAGCAGCAGCTGCAGCCCATCCCGGAGAACGCCCGCACCTCGAGAGTGTCCGGCCAGTTCTGGATTTGGGCCGGCGCCAACCTCGCCCCGATCAACTGGGTCCTGGGCGCGCTGGGCATCAATCTTGGCCTGGGCTTCGCCGATACGATTACGGTCCTGGTTCTGGGCAACTTCATCGGCATGGCACTGTTCGGCTTCTTCGTCCTGCTCGGCCAACGAACAGGGGCGACGGGCATGGTCCTGGCCCGCGCGGCGTTCGGCCGACGGGGCAACTACCTTCCGGCCGCCATCCAGGCGGCGCTCGGCATCGGCTGGTGCGCCATCAACACCTGGATCATCCTGGATCTGGTCATGGCACTGTTCGGCAAGCTGGGCTGGGTGGATCCCGACCAGCCCAACTACGGATGGAAGATCGCGGTCGCCGCGGGGCTGATGATCCTCCAGGTCCTCATCGCGTTCTTCGGCTACAAATCGATCGCCGCCTTCGAGCGCTGGACCGTCCCGCCGACCATCCTGGTCCTCACGGCCATGTCCGCCGTCGCATGGTTCGGCATGGACATCGACTGGACGTATGCGGGCCCTCCCGGCGAGGTCCTGACCGGCGTGGACCGGATCGCCGCCATGAGCGCCGTTATGACGGCCATCGGCATCGGCTGGGGCATCACCTGGTTTACCTATGCGGCCGACTACTCGCGCTTCGTATCCCGCGAGGTGCCGCGGAAGCGCCTCTACTTCGCATCCGTCTTCGGCCAGTTCCTCCCGGTGGTCTGGCTCGGCGTCCTCGGTGCCAGCCTTGCCACCAAGAGCGGGAGCATCGACCCCGGCGAGCTGATTGTGGAGAACTACGGTGCGCTGGCCATCCCCGTGCTGCTGATGGTCCTGCACGGCCCCATCGCGACCAACATCCTCAACATTTACACGTTCTCCGTCGCGACCCAGGCGCTGGACGTTCGCGCCAAGCGGCAGGCCCTGAACCTCATCGTCGGCGTTTTTGCGCTGGTCGCGGTCGTCTTCTTCATTTACCAGGAAGACTTCGCCGCTGTCCTGGACTCCTGGCTGATCGGCCTTGTTGCCTGGGTCGCAGCCTGGGGCGGGATCATGCTGGTGCACTACTACTACATCGACCGCCGGCGCCCGGCGGACACGGCCCGGCTCTTCGACCCGGTCGGCACCCCGCGGCTTCCGGTCATGAACTGGGCAGGCATCGGGGCCCTGCTCGCGGGCATCTGCGCCACCTGGCTGTTCATGTACGGGCTGCTGCCGGCAACTCAGGGACCAATCGCGGTCGCCCTCAACGGGCTCGACCTGTCCTGGCTGGCCGGCGGGCTGACCAGCGCCGCCGTCTACGCAATCTTCGGCCCCGGCGTCCACCGGCGCTACCTCGTTCCCGCTCCCGGGGAACGCCGCCGGGTCCCCAACGCCTAGAAGCGCAACCGCTTACTGCAGCTCGATACTCCGCGCGAAGCCCAGCGCCGACCAGCCAACCTAGCTTCGGCGGATATTCGAAAGTCCTGCGCTGCCGCTCACCCCTGGGAACACGCCGGCGGCACTCGAGCGGCGAGCGCATCCCCCGCTGAGCCAGCATCCCGGAGATCCGTTCGTCGCGCTGTGTGAGACGCAGTTGCGGCAGGCAGCACCGCGGTTCCCTGCGGCCGCGTCCTCAGGAACGGGGCCCAAACGCCGTCGTAATGTGCCGCTCCGGTACGCGATCGACGCCGAATCCATTGACAGTGACGAGAGCCACACTCTAGTCTGCTGCAACAAGGTTGCATTTATCGCAACGACTGACAATTTGGTGGTTCTCCCCATGACAGACCGTGATAATCCGGCCAACAGCGCCGCCCCTTCAACCTCCGTGAGAAACATGACCAATCTTCCTTCCCAGGCCGACCTCGGCGGACAGACCCGGACCAATGGAGGTCCGGCCGTTGATCTGCAGGTCCGCCGCCGTGTCGTCGGCGCCAGTTTCATCGGCAACTTCGTCGAGTGGTTCGACTACGCCGTGTACGGCTACCTTGCCGCCACAATCGCCGTCGTATTCTTCCCCGAAGCCGATCCCCAGACGGCATTGCTTTCCACCTTCGCCCTGTTCGCGATCTCGTTCCTCGTTCGCCCCATGGGCGGATTCATATGGGGCCATATCGGCGACCGCGTCGGCCGAAAGAACGCGCTCTCGCTGTCGATCCTGATCATGTCCCTGTCCACCTTCTGCATCGCCCTGATCCCGGGCTACGATGCGATCGGCCTCTGGGCTCCGGCACTGCTGCTGATCGTCCGCGTGGTGCAGGGATTCTCCGCATCCGGCGAGTACGCCGGGGCTTCCGCTTTCCTGGTCGAATACGCGCCGGCCCACCGCCGCGGCCTCTATGCCGCAGTGGTTCCGGCCAGCACTGCCACCGGCCTGCTGCTGGGCTCGCTGCTGGCCGCCGGACTGACCGGCCTGCTCTCCGAAGACCAGCTTCATTCCTGGGGCTGGCGGCTGCCTTTCCTGCTGGCCGCCCCGATGGGCCTGATCGGACGCTACATCCGCACCAAGCTCGAGGACACCCCGGCGTTCCGCGAACTCGAAGTCGAGGAGCATTCCGAGGCAGCACCGGTGAAGAGCCTGCTCGTCAACCACTGGCGGCAGTTGCTGCTGGCGGTCGGCGCGGTGCTGCTCAACGCCGTCGGCTTCTACGTCATCCTCAGCTACATGCCCACCTACCTGTCGGAAGAGCTGGGCCTCGGCACGACCGAGTCCTACCTCGCCACGACGATCGCGCTGCTGACCTACATCGGCTTCATCTTCGGCACCGGCATGCTCTCGGACCGGTTCGGCCGGAAGAAGGTTCTCATCAGCGCATCTTTGCTCTTCGTGGCGCTGTCCGTCCCGGCATTCATGCTGCTGGAAACCGGCAGCTTCCTGGTCATTGTCCTCGTGCAGGTCCTGCTGGGCGGTATGCTCACCCTCAACGACGGCACGCTGCCCAGTTTCCTGGCCGAGATGTTCCCCACGAAGATCCGCTACAGCGGCTTCGCGGTCAGCTTCAATCTCTCCAACGCCCTCTTCGGCGGAACAGCCCCGTTCGTCGCCACCCTGCTCATCTCGCTGAGTGGCAATGCGCTCGCCCCGGCCTGGTACCTGGCGGCCGCCGCGCTCGTATCCTTGGTCGCCGTTGCCCTGTCCAGGGAGACCAGCCGGATGCCCCTGCGGCACCAGTGACTGCGCGCGGCACTCCCGCCGACGGCACTTTTCTCTTATCCTTCACCCAGATCCAACAGAACAGAATGGAACAACGATGCGACAGAGCGTCTATATGGAAGACCTCGACGCCTTCAGCTACCGCGAAGCCGTCGCCCGGAAAGAGACGGTGGTCCTGATCCCGGTCGGCTCCATCGAGCAGCACGGCCCGCACATGCCGCTGAACGTCGATGTCCTGCTGTCCCGGGCCATGGCCGGCCAGGTGGCGGAGGAGCTGCGCGGACTGGTGGCCGCGCCGGTGGTCTACGGCTACAAGTCACAGCAGCGATCCGGCGGCGGCAACCACCTGCCGGGAACCACGAGCCTGGACGCGGCAACGATCATCTCGATTGCCAAGACCCTCACCCTGGAGTTTGCCCGCCATGGCGCACGGAAGATCGCGTTCATCAACGGCCACTTCGAGAACTACCAGTTCCTCTACGAAGGTGTCGACCTTGCCCTCCGCGAGCTGCAGCTGGCCGGGATCGAGGACATGAAGGTCGTCTTGCTCTCCTACTGGGACTTCATCGACGATGCCACGATCGCCGAGCTCTACCCGGACGGCTTCACCGGCTGGGACCTGGAGCACGGCGGCGTCCTCGAGACCTCGCTGATGCTCCACCTGTTCCCCGAAAAGGTGGACATGGCCCAGGTGGTCGATGCTCCGCCGGCGGTCATGCCGAACTATGACGTGCTTCCGGTCCGGCCCGAGCTGACCCCGGAGTCGGGCTGCCTGTCCTCGGCGGCGGCCGCGACAGCCGACAAGGGCATCACCCTGCTGAAGCGCGCCCGGGCCGCCATGTCGACGGCGCTGACATCGGAATTCAGCCTGCGCGGCCGCTAACCCCAGCGCCCCTGTCGGACGGTCCCCGAGCATACGGGGGCCGTCCGATTTTCATTTTCCGGGACGGCTTCGGGGGCCAAGAGCAACACTGTTGCACCGCGGGAAGAAAATGCGACGAGCGCCACAAAAAGCCCTTGACAGTGAATCCACTCACACATAATCTGGTGCAACAAGGTTGCAGTGAACGCAACTTTCAGACTTTCACCCAGCACGACAAGCAATCCACCCCATTCAGAAGGGACTGACGATGACCATCGCCAACACCGCCGCAACCAGCGTTTCCGAACTCGAGCGCCTGAAGGTCCTGCACAACGGCACGAAGCAGCAGCTGACTTTCTCCGACGCTGAATTCGAGCGCCGCCTGGGCGGCCTGCGCCAGATCATGGCTGCGAAGGATCTCGACGCGGTGATCCTGACCAGCTACCACGGCATTAAGTACTACTCGGACTTCCTGTTCACGACGTTCGGCCGCAACTACGCCCTGGTCGTCACCGCCGACGACTCGGTCACGGTCACCGCTAACATCGACGCCGGCATGCCGTGGCGCACGAGCTACGGAGAGAACATCGTCTACACCGACTGGAAGCGCGACAACTTCTACTTCGGCCTGCAGGAAGCCCTGCGCCAGCGCGGCGTCACGGCCAAGCGCGTCGGCGTCGAGGACGACGCCCTGCCGCTGATGACCCGCCAGCGCATCCAGGCAGCCTTCGACGGCGCCGAACTGCTCGACGTCTCCCAGGACGCCATGCGCCAGCGCATGATCAAGTCCGCCGAGGAAATCGAGGTCATCAAGCACGGTGCGCGCATCGGCGACCTCGGCGGCGAGGCCATCAAGGCCGCCATCCGCGAGGGCATCACCGAGTACGAGGTCGCGCTCATCGGCACGGAAGCCATGGTGCACGAGATCGCCAAGACCTTCCCGCACCGCGAAGTACGCGACACCTGGGTCTGGTTCCAGTCCGGCATCAACACCGACGGCGCACACAACTGGGCCACCACCCGCAAGCTGCAGCGCGGAGACATCCTGTCCCTGAACTGCTTCCCGATGACTTCCGGCTACTACACCGCCCTGGAGCGCACGATGTTCCTCGGCCAGCCGGACGAGGAGAGCCTGCGCCTGTGGAACATCAACGTCGAGGTGCACCGCCGCGGCCTTGAACTCATCAAGCCCGGCGCGGTCTGCAAGGACATCGCCGCCGAGCTCAACGAAATCTACATCGGCTACGGCCTGCTGCCGAACCGCACATTCGGCTACGGCCACTCCTTCGGCGTCCTCTCGCACTACTACGGCCGAGAGGCCGGCCTGGAACTCCGCGAGGACATCGACACCGTGCTCGAGCCGGGCATGGTCGTCTCGATGGAACCCATGATCACCGTCGCCGACGGCCAGCCGGGTGCCGGCGGCTACCGCGAGCATGACATCCTTGTCATCGGCGAGGACAAGGTCGAGAACATCACCAAGTTCGGCTTCGGTCCGGAGCACAACATCGTCGATGCCTAATCAGTTAGGCGACTCGCTGCGGGTTGCGGCACGGCCACGGGTCGTGCCGCAACCCGCAGCCATATCCGGGAAGATAGTAGACATCATGAACCGCCTTCCAGACAACGCAGCCGCAAACGGTTCCGAATCGGCCAACGGCGATTCCCGCGGAGCCTCCGTCCTAGTCAACGCCATAGCCGTCCTGCGCTGCTTCAGCGTGGACGAGCCCCTTCTGGGCGTGACCGAAATCGCCTCCCGGGTGGGCCTGCACAAAAGCACGGTCTCGCGGATCCTCTCTACGCTGGAGCAGGAGGACCTGGTGGAACGGGACGAGACGTCGCGACGGTTCAAATTGGGCCTCGGGCTGATCGGCGTCGCAGGGCCCCTGCTGGCCGAACTGGACGAGCGCCGCGTGGCCTACCCCGTGCTGCGGGAGCTCACCGAGCGGACCCAGGAAACCAGCGCCCTGCTGACGTGGACGGGCTCCAGTTCAGTCTGCGTGGAACAGATTCCCAGCCCCCAGCAGGTCAAGCACACCTCGCCCCTCGGCACCCGCTACAGCACCGCCCTGAGTGCAAGCGTCCAGGTTTTCCTCGCAGCGGAGGATCCAGAGCGCGCCCGCGCGCTGCTCACCAGCGGCGTCATTGAATACCCATCGCCGACGCCGGCCCGCGTCGACGAATTCATCGAGCGGCTGAAGACCGTGGCGACCGAAGGTCATGCCTCCAACTACGGCGAGACCAGCATGGATGAGGTCGGCGTTGCCGCGCCGGTGCATGACCACCGCGGCAGCATCGTGGCCGCCGTCATGCTCGCCGCTCCCCGCTACCGGACCACAGCCGAGCATCTGCAGCTGCTGGCCGAAGCCTGCTGCGCCGCGGCGGCGCAGATCACCGTCCGGATGGGCGGCCTGCCTCCGAAGTAGCGGAGCCAAGCACGCCCATCCGCACGGAGGGGCTATTCGGCGATGTCTTCCGCCCACAGCTCCGGGTGCTCGTGCTGGAAGGAAGCCATCATTTCCTTGCAGCGCGGGTCGTCCAGGACCGTGACCTCAACGCCGCGGGAGCGCAGCAGGTCGAACTCTCCTTCAAACGTCTCCGCTTCCCCGACCACCACGCGGGGAATCTTGAACTGGATGATGGTTCCGGTACACATGGCACAGGGCGCAAGCGTCGTATACAGCGTGGTGTCCCGGTAGGTCTTCTGCCGTCCGGCGGCGCGCAGCGCTGCCATTTCGCCGTGCGCTATCGGATCCGAGTGCTGTACGCGTTCGTTGTGCCCGGTAGCGACAATCTTTCCATCCCGGACCAGGGCTGCGCCGATAGGTATCCCGCCTTCGCGCAGGCTCTTCTGCGCGGCCTCGACGGCAGCTTCAAAACCCGGATCCATCATCTGCTTGTCCCTTCATCGCATGTCCATGCCGGATATCGGCGGCTGCAGCCGATCATTCCACGAACTCCGGCACCAGCGAAGTCCGGGCCAGCCGCACGGCGAAGTGCAGCCCCGCCATCTTGCCGCTGCCCCGGGGGTCTCCGCCCAGCAGCTCGAACGCCCTGGTCAACCGGTTGTGCATGGTCTGCCGCTCAAGGAAGAGGGACTTGGCAGCTTCGGTGGAATTGCAGCCAAAGGTCAGCCACTGGTCGAGGGTCTCCAGCAGGCTGGTCCCCTTGCGCCGGTCGTAGGCCAGCAGTTCGCCCAGCACTTCCTGGGTCAGCCTCTCGATGACGGCTCCCGGCAATTCATGGGCGCCGAGGCGTTCGACCACCAGGTTCTCGCTGTCCTGGATATTGCCCCGGAACTCGGTGGCCGGCCCGAGGGACAGGGCCAGCTTTGCCTCGGCGAGGGACCATGCGGCCTGCACCGGCGAGGTAACGGTCGGCCCCATCACGCCTGCCACGGGCGTGTCCACGAGGGCAGCCCGCAGGTCCTCCAGCAGTTCCGAGCGCTTGGTCCTGGTCCCGTTGGGCCGCAGCGGGACGAGTGCGTAGAGGTTCTCGCCATCCATATGGGTTCGCACGCCGGGACAGCATCGCCGCAGCGCCTGCTCGGTAACTCCCTGCAGTTGGGCCATACCGAAGCTGCGGAACACCAGAATGAACACGGGCCGGCCAATGTCCAGTCCGACTGTTCGGCAGAGCTCCCGGATCTGGGTCGGACCGGCTCCGGCGACGATGGCGCGCATGAGGGCGGTATCGGCGATCTGCGCCAGCGTGGGTCGATGGCGCTGGGACATGGCAAGGGCAAGGATGTTGGTCAGCCTCTCCCCCACGGTCTTCAGATAGTCCCGGTCCGTGCCCGAACGGCTGTGCATCCTCAATTTGGCCGCGACGATGCCTCCCACCACGACGTCGACTTCGGAATAGTCGGGCGTCGAATCGTCGGGGAGTTCGCCGGCGGATTCGAGCACCTCGCCGTTCGCATCTACGAGCTGGACCCCGACCTGGAGGGCTTCCGTGATCAGCTCCAGCAGGGGCTGCAGGGCAGGGCCGGAGGAGGCCAGCCGCTCCGCGATGCGCTGGGACACCGCATCGGCTGTCTGCAGGGCCGTGACCTGCTGGGAGACGATCCGACGGTTCACTTCCTCGGCGACGTCGACGAAGGGCACGACCTTCTGGAATTCGATCAAGGGCAGGCCGGCCTCTTCGGCGGCCTGCACCAGGTCCGCCGACAAGGGCCTGCCCAGGCTTGCCGTTTCGATCGCCAGCGCGGTGACGTGGCGTTCAGCGAGGCTGCGGATGTAGTCGTGCTGCGCGGCGGGCTTCAAGGCAAGCAGGGCACTGCCTCCGGTCAGCAGGAGTTCCTCGCCCCTGAGCAGCGGCGCGATCTGGA
This sequence comes from Arthrobacter sp. USHLN218, assembly GCF_037144715.1. Lineage (NCBI taxonomy): Bacteria > Bacillati > Actinomycetota > Actinomycetes > Micrococcales > Micrococcaceae > Arthrobacter > Arthrobacter sp. USHLN218. The sequence goes on along the minus strand of NZ_JBBCYT010000002.1, from coordinate 4,110 downwards.
GCACCTCGCTGGAGTGCACCCAGCGCACCTGCGCCGTCTCCACCAGCTCTTTGCCGGCCCGGATGCGCGGATTGGCCTGCTGCACCAGTTCGGTCGCCAGGACCTCAGTTAAGCGGATCACCATGGAATTACGCCGATCGTTCGTTGATAATGGGGCGCGCTGTCAAAACGCTTTGACAAACCGTCAATCGAAAACGGAGAAACATGCTCATACCGTCTATATGGTATGGCACACATCACACCTATGCTGTTTGAAGGCTTTAGCTCCCACAGCCTCCTGAAGAGAGAGATGCAATGAGCACTAGATCAGCAACCAGCTCAGAGAGCGCTACGCACGACGTCGAAGACGTCCTCCAGCCCGTCCCCGAATCGTCCCGCACCACCAAGCTGTCCGGGCAGTTCTGGATCTGGGCCGGCGCGAACGTCGCACCGATCAACTGGATCCTCGGCGCCCTGGGCATCAACCTGGGCCTCGGCCTCGCCGACACCATGACGGTACTCGTCGTCGGCAACATTATCGGAATGGTGGGCTTCGGTTTCTTCGTCCTGCTCGGGCAGAAGACCGGGGCGACGGGCATGCTGCTCGCCCGCGGCGCCTTCGGCCGGCGCGGAGCTTACCTTCCCGCGGCCATCCAGGCGATTGTCGCGGTCGGCTGGTCCGCGGTGAACACGTGGGTCATCCTCGACCTGGTCATGGCACTGTTCGCCATGATCGGCTGGGTCGATCCCAACGAATCGAACCTGGTCTGGAAGATCGCCGTGGCGGCCGTCATCATGGGCATCCAGGTTGCCATCTGCTACCGCGGCTACAGCGCGATCGCGAAGTTCGAGCGCATCACCATGCCGCCGACCGTCCTCGTCCTCATCGCCATGTCCCTCATCGCCTGGACCCAGCTGCCGATCGACTGGAGCTACGCCGGTCCGGAAGGCGCAGTCCTCACCGGCGGCGAGCGCATCGCCGCAATGTCCGGGATCATGACCGCCATCGGCATCGGCTGGGGCATCGGCTGGTTCACCTACGCTCCCGACTACTCCCGCTTCGTCTCGAAGAGCATCGCTCCCCGCAAGCTGTACCTCACTTCCGTCCTCGGACAGTTCCTGCCGGTCGTGTGGCTGGGCCTGCTCGGCGCGAGCCTCGCGACGATGAACGGTAGCGCCGATCCGGGCGAGCTGGTCGTCAAGAGCTTCGGCGGCCTCGCCATTCCGGTCATCCTGCTCGTCATCCACGGTCCGATCGCCACCAACATCATCAACCTCTACACCTTCGGCGTCGCCACCCAGGCCCTCGACGTCCGCATCTCCCGGAAGAAGATCTCGCTCATCGTCGGCTGCTTCTCGATGTGCGCGGTGATCCTGTTCCTCTTCGCCGAGGACTTCGCGACCCTCCTCGACAGCTGGGTCATCGCAATCGCGGCGTGGGTCTCGACCTGGGGCGGCATCATGGCGGTCCACTACTTCATCTTCGAGCGCAAGCACAAGAACTTCAGCTACCTGTTCGTATCGCCGCGCGACACCCACCTGAAGGCGGTCAACCCGTCCGCCATCATTGCCTTCCTCGCGGGTATCGTCATGACCTGGATGTTCATGTACGGCGCCATGCCGGTCTTCCAGGGACCGATCGCGACGGCGATGGGCGGGGTCGACCTCTCCTGGCTGGCAGGTGCCCTCACCTCCGCAACGTTGTACTTCGCCTTGGGTTACCCGCGCTTCCGCTCCCGGATCAAGAGCGGCGTACCGCTGGGCATCCATGCCGGAACCTCGGACGAGAAGTTCCTTGCAGAGCACGGCGACTGCGAGGAAGCCCGGCACGAAGAGGTGCCGGCCACCGTAGCCGGCGGCACCGAGGGCGAAGGCCGCGAGGAGGCCCGCTCGGCGGCTCCCGCCTCCTGATCCCTCCGGCCCCGGCCGGTAACGCAACGCACCGCGACGGCGGATGGTCTCCAGGGGGACCATCCGCCGTCGTACTTTGCCCAGTGCACCGGCCGGAAGACAGCCCCCGGCCATAACCACGGATGGAAGGACCCATCATGCTCGAACGCCGCGGCAGCTACGCCTTCGACTACGACCTCCACGGCGGCAGCGCGCCCGTGCGCATGCAATGGCTGTTCCACGGCAGGTCCGAACTGCCCGTTGCCGTCCAGGTCTGGGAGCTTCCGCCGGGCGGGACCGAAGGAATGCATGCCCACGCCCGGGAGGACCGGCCGCTCGAGGAGCTCTACGTCATCATGGAGGGGACTGCGCGGATGCATCTCGACGGCATCAGCCATGACCTCGCCGACGGGGACGCCCTGCTCGCCCCCGTCGGATCCGAACACGACCTGGCGAATACCGGCACGGTCCCGCTGCGCGTCCTCGTCGTGTGGGGCGAACCAGGCACGGCCGACTATTCGTCCTTCGGCTCCTGGCGGTCCGCCAACGCCGCCCGGAACCCTGCCGACGGCACGCCGACAGGCCAATGACCGCGGCCTGGAACGCAGGAATGCACGCTTCCGCAAAGGTTCTGAGACGATGGGCTTATGGCAGAGCTTGAAATTTTCGACGAGGAGGATGCCGCCGGGCAGCTGAGCCGCGGCGTGCAGTCTGTAGACCGCGCGATCGCCGTCCTGGAAATCCTGCGCCGGCGCGGCGGGGCCGGCGTGAGCGAGATCGCCGACGAGATGGGCGTGCACAAGTCCACGGCTTCCCGCCTGCTCGCGTCGCTGCTGCAGGGCGGCATGGTCCAGCAGAACTCCGAGCGCGGCAAGTACCAGCTCGGCTTCGGCATCCTGCGGCTGGCCAACTCGATCCCCGGCCGGCTCAGCCTGGTCCAGGAGGCCCGCCCGCTCTTGGACGCCCTCGCGGAGCAGTACAAGGAGACCGTCAACCTCGCCGTCCTCCGCTCCAACTATGCGGTCAACGTCGACCAGGCCATGGGCCCCTCGTCGCTGGCCACGCACGACTGGATCGGCAGCCTCACCCCGCTGCACGCCACCTCCAGCGGCAAGATCCTGCTGGCCGGACTCAGTTCGGAGCAACGCGAGAAGATCCTCAAGGAAACCGGGCTGCCGACGCAGACCGCCAATACCATCACCTCGCGGCGCGAGCTGGAGAAGCAGCTGATGGAAGTCGCCTCCGCCGGGTACGCCGCCGTGTACGAGGAATTCGAGATCGGACTGAACGCCGTCGCCGTCCCCGTCCATGACCACGCCGGCGCTGTCATCGGAGCCGTCAGCGTTTCCGGGCCCGCCTTCAGGTTCAAGCCGGAGGAAATGCCGGACCTGGTCCAGGACCTGAAGCAGGCCGGGCTGGAAATCAGCTCCCGGATGGGCTACTCCCCGGAGTAATCCAACGCAAGCAACGACGACGGCGGCAGCCGCCCCGTCCGGAACCCGCAGGTTCCCGGCGCGGTCGGCTGCCGCCGTCATCAGCTCCAGCGTTTCCGGTGGCTAGAGCTCCACGACGGAGCGGAGGACTTTGCCTTCGTGCATTTTGTTGAAGGCTTCTTCGATTTGGTCGAGGGTGATGCGTTCGGTGACGAAGGCGTCGAGGTCGAGGTTGCCCTGCTTGTAGTGGTTGACGAGCATGGGGAAGTCCCGGGAGGGGAGGCAGTCGCCGTACCAGGAGGACTTCAGGGCGCCGCCGCGGCCGAAGACGTCGAGCAGGGGCAGTTCGAGGGTCATGTCCGGGGTGGGGACGCCGACGAGGACGACGCGGCCGGCGAGGTCGCGGGCGTAGAAGGCCTGCTTGTAGGTTTCGGGGCGGCCGACGGCCTCGATCACGACGTCGGCGCCGTTGCCGCCGGTCAGCGCCTGGATGGCTTCGACGGGGTCCTGCTGGCGGGAGTTGACGCCGTGGGTGGCGCCGAGGCGTTTGGCCATGTCGATCTTGTTGTCATCGATGTCGACGGCGATGATCGTGGTCGCTCCGGCGAGTTTGGCGCCGGCGATGGCGGCGATGCCGACGCCGCCGCAGCCGATCACGGCGACGGATTCGCCGCGTTTGACGTCGCCGGTGTTGATTGCGGCGCCGATGCCGGCCATGACGCCGCAGCCGAGCAGGCCGACGGCGGCGGGGTCGGCGTCGGCGTCGACCTTGGTGCACTGGCCGGCGGCGACCAGGGTCTTTTCGGCG